>JAJRRL010000012.1 GCA_024279495.1 Gammaproteobacteria bacterium
ACCACAGCGTAGTCAAGCCGTTAGGTTGCGTAGCGTGGGTGACGAGGACGAGTCGCGGCACAGATAACGATCGCCTTCGCGAGTCGATTTGCGCTAGGATGGCGTTAATCTATCTCGAGCGGTGCGATACACTTGTTATCTTCTTTTTTGAAGTAGAGGGTGATGTTTGGTTTGCTATCAATGTCGAATCTACCTTTATATTTTTCTCTTAGTTCTTTAAGTGTATGATCATGCTTTCCTGGTGATAAGACTTGAGTTTCGTAATGCCCAAGCAAGCCTTCAATTAGAGAGCGAAGTCCTGGACCTTTATTCAATAACATGCCTCTGCAGTCATTATCCACAACATAGTTTCTTTCAGAGGATTTACCATAATCAACTAATGATACTCGCTGTGTTTTGCGATCTATCACGACATTGCCTACATGCATATCGTCATGGGAGTATTTTTTACCAGTTTTCGATGCTTTCCCATGATTGAGTCGATAAATTGGAAGTAGGGTTTGAAATGTAAGGGACCAAATATCGCGATCGTTTAGTTGCTGGTTATCGATAAATTCAAAAAAACTAATGCCCAGGTAGTGGTAAGCCATATAGCATTTTATTTTAGCATTATGCGTTTGGCTTAGGGTGTTTCTGCTAGTTAACTCACCTTCAATATTTAAGTCTTGAGCGATTTGACTTTCTCTTTTCCAGGCAGAGATTCCAGTCTCAAAGGTGTTGGTAGACTGTTTAAATATCCATTTTTTTGGCGCATAAAGTTTACCTTCTTTGTTGGCCGCTAATTTAACAGAACCAAAATCCCCATCCCCCAGGCTTTCTCGGCTGACTACTAAAATCTGATTATCGAAGACCATAAAAGAATGTGTGATTTCATTTGGATGATCTTTACGGCGCAGTTTTGTGCCGTTGGGCTTAATCGTGCCATCAGGGTTTGTTAATTGCGCTATGGCGAAGTCCCATTCCTGCTGCTTTTGTTCGTCATTGCTAAAAATTGGCTTAGGCATCTTCTAACCCTATGAATTTGGTTTAAATAAGATGCGTATTGTACACTTTTAGGCCAGGATGATCAAGCTCGGAGGACTGATTTCCTCTTAGGGATAAACGCTTCAGAGGTGGACGCCATCCATAATTGCTGAAATTCAGGGGCTGCTTTGCCATTGATGATGTCGTCCTCATTTAGATAAAGGAAAATATCACCGTAGGACATGGCTCTACGTTCGCTGATTCGTCGCTGAATTAAACCAGGATGCAGTTCGCTGGTATCTGATAATCCTGTCGCGCCTAAGACCTGCAAGAAACTGAGAATGGTTTCAGTATGGAAGTGGGCGACACGTTTACTTTTATCATCGACGTTAAGCGCATAACGCAAGGCTGGATCTTGTGTTGCAACACCAGTAGGACATGTGTTGGCATGGCATCGTCGAGATTGCACGCAACCTAAAGAAAACATCATGCCGCGTGCTGAGTTACACAGATCAGCTCCCAAAGAAAGTTTGGTGATTAGATCAAATCCTGTGATGATTTTACCACTACCGATTAGGCGAATGTGCTTTCTGATGCCGCAACCCATTAAGGTGTTGTGAATGAAGATAATGCCTTCATTTAAAGGGACACCGATGTGGTCAGTGAATTCTGGAGGAGCGGCTCCTGTTCCACCTTCAGAGCCATCGATGGTGATAAAGTCAGGGTAGATTTTTGTTTCCAGCATAGCTTTACAGACAGACATAAATTCGGCGCGGTTCCCTAAACACAGTTTAAAACCAACAGGTTTTCCGCCAGAGGTATCGCGTAGTTTTTTGATGAAATGACATAACTCGAGTGGTGTTGAAAAGGCTCGATGTTTAGCAGGTGAGTCGACTGTTACACCAACAGGAACGCCTCGTGCTTCTGCGATTTCTTCGGTGACTTTCTCTGCAGGAAGAATCGCACCATGAGCTGGTTTTGCTCCTTGAGAGAGTTTAATCTCGACCATTTTAATGTTGGGGTTTTTGGCTGTGGCAATGAATTTTTCTTCATCGAAATTGCCATCTTCTGCGCGGCAACCAAAATAGCCAGTTCCAATTTGCCAGACTACATCACCGCCTTCAGATAAGTGATGTTTACTTGCGCCACCCTCGCCGGTGTTGTGATAAAAGTTTCCGATTTTTGCGCCGCGATTTAAAGCGCGTATGGCTTCTGGGCTTAAAGCGCCAAAACTCATGGCAGAGATGTTGTAGATAGAAGCGGAGTAGGGTTGTAGGCAATCGGGACCACCGATGTTGATACGAGCACAGTCGGGGCTTGGCTCGCTAGGCATCATGGAGTGGTTGACCCACTCAAAGCCAGGAGCGTGCACATCGAGCTGTGTGCCAAACGGTTGCATGTCTAGCTGCCCCATAGAGCGGGCATAGACTAAATCACGTGTAGCGGCGTTGAATGGTCGGCCGCTTTGGTCGGTGTTGATAAAGTATTGCTGAATCATCGGACGAATGGAAAGTAGGATGTATCGCCAATGGCCCCAGACAGGGTAGTTACGCAGAATATTTTTCTTGTGTTGCAAGATATCGGAGATGCCCAGCAAGAAAAGGGGTACCAATATCACCAAGGCCCATAAAATGGGATTCCAGATCAGGGCTATTAGGGCAACAAAGAGAAAAGCACCTAAGCTAATGAGATAAAATTGCTTTCTAACAGACATGATGGGTCCTCGGGGTGTGGTAGACTTGGAACATTATGGTAGACAGTATCAAAATCGTCAAAGTTGACCATTAATTATGCTTGTTTAGCTTGAATACCATCAGTATCTGATGGAAAATGGTCCTTTTTTAGAAAATCCGAATTCGGATTTAGAAAAGGCCTAAGATTGTGACTCACCCTTACCAGTTAACTGACTACGATTATGAGCTCCCAAGCTCCCTTATTGCACAGCATCCTCTGCAGGAGCGAACCAGCAGCCGATTATTGATTGCCGAGACTGAACATCAGACTTATCGTCATGGGGTGTTTACGGATGTTTTGGATTTAGTCACTCCTAAAGACTTACTAGTCTTTAATAACACGCGTGTTTTGCCTGCTCGTCTATTTGGGTGCAAAGAGACAGGTGGAAAAATCGAATGCTTGTTGGAACGAGTGGTAAGCGATCAGCGAGCGTGGGTGCATGTAAAAGCAAGTAAGGCCCCAAAAAGTGGTAGTCGCTTGTTGTTTGCTGATGGAGCGGTTCAGGCAGAAGTGCTGGAGCGTGATGGAGGACTCTTTTATTTGGTTTTTTTAAGCGATGATCATGTGCATGAGGTGTTTTACGCGCATGGCGAAATTCCGCTTCCGCCTTATATTACGCGCCCTGCTGATAAAGAAGATGAGTCACGTTACCAAACCGTTTACGCCAGTCAAGTGGGGGCATGTGCAGCGCCAACAGCGGGTTTGCATTTTGATGAAGCTTTATTGCAATCATTGAAAGAGAAAGGTGTTGCGATGGCGGAGGTGACTTTGCATGTAGGCGCAGGAACGTTTCAGCCGGTGCGTTGTGATGATATTCGCGAGCATGTGATGCATCAAGAATGGATAGAGGTGAGTGAAGCAGTATGTGATGCTGTGAAAGCTTGCAAAGTACGAGGTGGGCGAGTGATTGCTGTTGGAACGACATCGGTTCGTTCACTAGAAGCAGCCTCTGATTCAGGAGAAATAACTCCCTACCGCGGTTATACCAACTTGTTTCTTTACCCTGGAAAAAAAGCGAGAGTGACAGATGTGTTGTTAACAAATTTTCATCTGCCACAATCGAGCTTACTGATGTTAGTCAGTGCACTTGCGGGTTATGCTTTTATTTTCTCACTGTATAGTGAAGCCATTAAAGAGCAATATCGCTTTTTCAGTTACGGTGATGCTATGTGGCTGCCAGTAGCTTAGGAAGAGCAACGTGGCCCCACACATATGTTGCCGCAGGAGCAACGTGGATCCACACATATGTTACCCCAGGAGCAACGTGGCCCCACACATATGTTACCGCAGGAGCAACGTGGCCCCACACATATGTTACCGCAGGAGCAACGTGGCCCCACACATGTCACTGCAGGAGTAACGTGGCCCCACACATATGTTACCGCAGGAGCAACGTGGCCCCACACATGTCACTGCAGGAGCAACGTGGCCCCACACATGTCACTGCAGGAGCAACGTGGCCCCACACATATGTTACTGCAGGAGCAGCGTGGCCCCACACATATGTTACCGCAGGAGCAACGTGGCCACACACATGTCACCCCCAGGAACGAAGTGACGTCGGGGGCCTAGCTTTGATCCTGTTCGTGCGAAGTACGAACTAAGGATCTTTCTAAAACAGACATATTAGCCTTCCAAGTGACTACTCAACACCCAGCAGTGTTTTTCATGTTCTGCCAAAGTGGTCGTGAGCAGGTCTTGAGTCACGAAATCATCTGTTTCGTTGATTTCTTTCAAAGCGGCTCGAATACTAATAGCCATGCGCTGATGGTTTTCAAGTAAATCTGCAAGCATCGCATCGCCAGACTTTTTTGATGAATCTGATGGGTTTTCTGTATGAGGGAAAGCTGCATTAAAGCCTAGCATTTTTAAGCGCTCGGCAAGCTCATCTTGTAGAGATGATAGCCAGTTATAATGCTCTTCAAACAAGGCGTGTAACATTGAAAAATGGGGGCCCTTCACATTCCAATGATAAGCCAAGGTTTTTTGGTAGAGTTTGTATTCTTCTGCAAGCAAGGTCTCAAGTGTTGTTTTGCTTAAAGTGAGTTGATCCGTAGGGATACCGATTGTATTGATTGACATGATGCCTCCAAGTAAGTTTAGCTGACTTATTTCATTGTACGGCAAGATGCTAATGACACACAAATAACCATTTTTTATCGACCACATAAGCAGGGGATATGGGGATGGCCTACGCACGAGGTTGGACATTTGATGTGTGCTTGAAGCTTGAGGTGGTTTGAAATTGGGCTGTACTTCGATTATTCTTGGTCCGACTTACCTAAAGGAGGCAGTCTATGAGCTATCAGCACATTTCCATTCCAGAAAATGGCCAAGAGATCACTTACGATACAAATGGTGTACTTCAAGTGCCCAACAACCCCATTATCCCTTTTATTAGAGGCGACGGAATCGGTACAGACATCACGCCTGTGATGCTTGACGTGATCAATGCGGCTGTTGAAAAAGCTTATGCAGGCGCTAAAAAGATTGCTTGGACAGAGATTTATGCTGGTGAATTAGCAACCAAAGTCTACGGCGAGAATGAGTGGTTACCAGAAGAAACTATTGATGCCATAAGCAAATATAAAGTCGCAATTAAGGGGCCTTTAACCACACCTGTAGGCGGTGGCTTTCGTTCTCTCAATGTGGCTTTACGTCAGCGCTTAGATCTTTATACTTGCTTGCGTCCTATTCGTTATTTTGCAGGCGTGCCTAGCCCTGTGAAATCACCTGAAAAAGTCGACATGGTGATTGTTCGTGAAAACTCAGAAGGAATTTACGCCGGAATCGAATGGCGCGCTGGAAGCCCTGAGAATCAAAAACTACTTGATTTCTTGAAAGATGAACTGGGTGCGAAAATACGTTTTCCAGAAAGCACAGCTTGTGGAATTAAACCTGTGTCAAAAGAAGGAACGACTCGTTTGGTAAGAAGAGCGTTGCAATACGCCATTGACCATAACCGTGATTCTGTGACTTTGGTTCATAAAGGCAATATCATGAAATTTACCGAAGGTGCTTTTAAAGAGTGGGGTTATGAATTGGCGATTGAAGAGTTTGGTGCAGAGCCACTTGATGGCGGTCCTTGGCATGTATTTGTAAACCCAAACAACGGCAATAACATTATCTTGAAAGATGTTATCGCGGATGCTTTCTTGCAACAGATTTTATTGCGTCCTGCTGAATATGATGTGGTAGCTACCATGAACTTGAATGGCGATTACATCTCTGATGCTTTGGCTGCTCAAGTAGGTGGTATTGGTATTGCTCCAGGTGCGAACCTGAACGATGAGTTGGCTTTGTTTGAGGCAACCCACGGAACAGCGCCAAAATACACAGGCCAAGATAAAGTGAATCCAGGTTCTTTGATTTTGTCAGCAGAAATGATGTTGGAGCATTTGGGTTGGACTGAGGCTGCTAGCTTGGTGATTCAAGGTCTATCTGCCGCGATTCAAGCAAAAACAGTGACTTATGATTTTGCTCGACTGATGGGCCCAACAGCAATAGAGGTGAGCTGCTCTGAGTTCGGTAAGGCTGTGATTAAACACATGTAAGCTTTTATTGTTAGCTTTATGTACTAAAAAACCCAGCATCGTAAGATGACTGGGTTTTTTGTTGTTGTCTTAAAAAACTCAGAGAGAAAAACTTAGCGTTTCTCTCTAGGATTCCTAGCGCCCCACAGAGAAGCCTTAGACACTAGCTAGACAAGGCTTTCAATAATGGGTATAAAATATCTTAGCTTTTCTCTTATTTTTGCTGCTGTATTTCATCCACAGGTTTGTCGTTACAGTCTGATGCTTGTAATTCTCTAGACTCCTTTGGATTTGTGGTATTATTTCTGTGGCGCTGGTAAGCGCTGTTCTTTTTAATTAGCCAAGAGGGAATTATGCCTGATAAAGAGGGTCAATTAGTAGTAGGAGCAGGTCAGTCGATAACATCTGAATTTTTCAAGACTTCTCTGCCAGCAATAGCAATGAGTTCAGTTTTTGCAGCAACTGATTTTGTAAATACATATATATTGTCTCTTCAGTATGCGGAAGATGGGGTTGCTGCAGGTGGTTTGTTTTCTTCACTTCAACTTTTATTGCAAGGGTTTATAGCAAGTTTCTTTTTTCTTGTGGGTTCGCTCGAGGCTAACATGAAAGATCGAAGTGAAGAGAAGTCATCTTCACTTTTATTTTATGCTCTACTCCTATCGGTTGTTGCTTCTATTCCTATGCTTGTTTGGTATCCTCTTTCAGAAAAGTATTTTCTTGCGATAGGTCAAGATACAAATGCATCTAAAATAGCAGGGCATTTGTTCTCCTCATATACTTGGGGTTGCTGGGCTGATACATCTTTTTTTGTATTGGGTTTATATGCCGTTGCTAAAGGCGAATGGCTGGCGACATTTTTATTTCAAGTTACTCAGAAGGCTTTGGCGCTGACAGCAGCATACTTTTTTTTGAATGTTGAGAATGCCTCCGATTTTTCAGGGGCATCAAATATAGGCCACTCTTACTCGGGGGCTTCTGTTGCTGCATTTATTCTTTTTTTGGTTTATCTGAAGGCGAGAAAAAAGTTTTCTTACCCCGGGCGATTAGCTTTGAAGCAATACGCGAGTTATTGGCCAAAAGAAATTGCTAAAAGTGGATGGCAGATATCACTTCACAGGGGATTTGATCTTGCTATTTTGGCATGGTTAATCCAGATGACGGGACAAATTAGTGAAGAGAGCATATCTGCAGTTGAGATAGCATGCCGCTATGCTGCCATACCTATTGTTGTTATGATTGGTGTTTCTCAAGCCTTAAGTATCTTAATTGCTAAGTATGAGTCTAACCCCAAAGTTATTCAAGAGCTCATGAGATTAGGTATTTTCACTTCCCTTTCGGTGTCTGCGGCTTTCATTGCTCTTTTAAATCCTTTTGCAGAAAAATTAACAGGTTTTTTTATTAATCCTAACTCTTCAAGTGATTTTAACGCATCAAAGCTTGAAGCAATTAATGCTGAAATTGTAGATGTTGCTGCATCAGTTCTTTGGGCCTTGACGATTTCTACTTCCACAGGAGGTCTGGCAAGTATCTACACAGGCGCTTTTTGGGGGAGTTTCAAAACAAGAGACCCTATGATTGCAAATATCACTCAGAGTCTTGTTTGTTTAGGGCTTGCCTATGCTCTCATAAATCTCACAGACCTTGGGGCTTCAGGTGTTTTCGTATCCAGAGGGTCTTGTGCAACAGGTTATTTTCTTTATTTGCTTGTCGTTTGGGAGAAAGGGCTCCCAACCTGGAGGTGTCCTGCTAAGTGTAGACTTGGGGGGAAGTTTTTGAAATCATCTAGGTCTAATGTGGTCACGCAGGTTGCTTTTTCTGAGCTTGGTGGGGGAGATCAGAATAATCCGGGAGCCTTTAAGTTATTGCTTTAAATCATTTAATTTGATTTTGCGGTTTTTTTGATCGACCTCTTTAAAGCAGGAGGAGTCAGAGTTAAATTTTAAATCAACCTCAGTATATGAAAAATATTAAAAACATTGTATTATCCAAACCAAGCATTTTCCTTTAAGGGGGGGGGATGAAAGTCGATATTCAGACAATTCAGGCGGAGTTTCAGGCCTCTAAGGAGAGAGGTCGTGTAGAACTCTTATCCGCTGAGCAGACAGATTGCCCACACAGTTGTTCAGCTCTTAACGAAGTCGTTTCATATGTAAATCAACATTTTTCTTTTTCGTCCTCTTTTAGAGAGACATTGATGGTTTTTGTTTATCATCCTTTGAAGAGGGTGGTAGGTTTTTCATTTAAGCTGGCTACCCTCCAACTAGGTTTTTAGTAACATAGGGTCGGACATAGTCACTGACACAAACACATAGCAGCAAGGATGCAGTAATAACAGTTAATCTTTTCTGAGATGTATGATGAAAAATTATTTAATTGCTTCTCAAAGCAGTGCCATTAAATTCTTAAAGCGAGTTGTTAATACTCTCGTAAAAAAGGGTGGAAGAAAGTTTTCGGTAATATTGCCATCGCACGTTTATGAAACCAGTGTACCATTGGCATTGGCAATGAAAGAAATTTGCAAGAACGTATTTTTCATACCCAAAAGATCTACTCTATCTGCCAATCCTGATGTTCTGGGTTTTCTTGAGGATAAAGGCCTGCATGTACTTCGTGGTATTGATAAGGGTTTTTTAAGCAATCCCAGGCAAGCTGTTCACTTACTGAGTAAAATTATTCTTGAAGAGCAATTTCTAATTATGGATCATGGCGGTTACTTTGCTCCTAGCTCACAAGAAATAGTGAACTCATTTCCACGTGAACAGTTCCTTGGTTTTACCGAGCATACGCTAAATGGCTACCGCAGATATAAGCGGGTTGATGTAAAAAATAAGCCAATTATTTCCATAGCAAATTCATCTTTAAAAAAAGCATCGGATTCTGAATGTGCAGAAAGTATAGCGCATATGTTGGATCATATGCTCCGTAATTATTTTGGAACAAAAATCAAGAACAGTAATTTAAAAATAGGTGTTATTGGTTGCGGCGTGATGGGTAGCTCATTTGGCTATCAATGTGTTAAATTAGGGGCCTCAAAAGTATATTGTGCTGACGAGAATCCTCTCCAGTTAATTTTGCCGAGCAATAACGGGATAATCCCAGAAACAATCGATTTTATTTGTGGAGAGTGTGATATAATTTTGTCAGCAACAGGTGTGCGAGCTATACAACCAAAGCATTATTATTTAATGAAAAATAATGCACTATTACTAACCGCCACTTCCTCTGATGATGAGCTTGGTTTAGAAAACCTTTTGGAGAGTAGCACTCTCACTAAAAAAAATTCTGATGAATCTATTAGTACATACAAGGTGGAATTGACAGGTCGGAATCTGCTGTTAGTCGCCAATGGTAATGCACCAAACACATTACTAAGAGCTGGCGCTGCTTCAAGCAGTATATTTCTCACAGATGCAGCACAAATTGCAGCAACTATTGCTTTATGGTCAGAGCCGAATAAGTTTTCTTCGGGATTGCAAAATCTACCTATGAATTATGAAAAACTGGTTGCTGAATTATGGTTAAGTATGTATAAGGAGGAGGTGTCATGCCTAACGTGCTAATTACTGGAGCGTCACGTGGAATAGGGCTTGGCCTTACTAAATTTTATGCTCAGTTAGATAAGTATCACGTGTATGCGTGCGTGCGATCACTAGACTCAAGTGGTGATCTACGGATGCTTTTACAGCAAACGAAATTTAAAAATAAAATAACGCTTATCATGTTAGACGTTCTTAGCCCCACTTCTATTATTGAGGCTAAGAATAAAATAGGCCCTTCAATTGATATATTGATCAATAACGCTGGTATCCTAGGCCCAATAGATAGCAACTGTCGTGATGGAATTGATCCTACCGAGCTAATCAATGTATTCCAAACAAATGCAATAGGGCCATACCTGGTGGCAAAAATTTTTTTCAATAAAATAAAAAGCAGTAAAGATAAATTAATTGTTAATGTTAGCAGCGACATGGGCAGCATTTCTAACAATAATTTAGAGGGTTATGATATCTATAGAGCAAGTAAATGTGCATTAAATTCTCTAACTAAGTCTTTGTCAAACGCCTATAAGAAAGATTTAATATCCGTAGTTGCTATTCATCCAGGCTGGGTTAAGACTCGACTTGGAGGGGAGAATGCTATTCTTTCTGTCGAAAAAGCAATTCAGAACATTGTTGAATTGATTTCTAAGCTTAACCTAAAGGACAGCGGGACGTTCCTTAGTTACGATGGAATTATCTTGCCATGGTAACATTGCGCCCCTAAACATACCTTACCTTAAATTCTATTGCGCATAGAGTGAGGTCATAAAGGCCAAAAATACCTCTACTTCACTTGCCGGAATGACACTCTTAGGGTTGCTTCCACTCTCTCAAAGATGGGCTGAAAGGCTGAGAGTTTTAGGGTTGGCTCTTCTTTTTTTTGGGAAATATTAGGCAATTGTTTGCAGGAGAAGGGAGGTTTGCCAGGCTGAAATGCTGTACAAGGAGCGACAACTCATCTATACTTTAGCCTGATGGGTTTTTTTTAAAAGGACATGTCTTTGATCGAAGGAAATGATAAAAATAAAGACATGCTGATTCGCGAATTACGCCAGTCTCTTTATGAAAAAACTTTAGAAGCTCAAAGGTTATCAATGGTGATTGATGAGATTCCCATTATCGTCTACTGGAAAGATTTTAATGGATTTTATTTGGGAATGAATTCTTCCGGAAGAGAAACCCTGGAAGGAATGGGTTTTTTGCCTATAGAGGCAGAGCTGAAAGGGATGCATGATCTTGAATTGTTTCCAGAGGAAACTGCCAAACAATATAGGAAAAATGACGTAGAAGTTATGGAGACACGTTCAGTTTCTTCAAAAGAAGAGTCCGTTACTCTTGCATCTGGCGAAGAGATTCATCATGTTTCAGTTAAAAAGCCTCTGATAAATGATGATGGGAGCTTGCTAGGTGTTGTTGGCTGTACGATTGATATAAGTTATCAAAAAAATCTGGAAAAGAATTTAGAACGAGCCAACAAAGTAAAAGATGAATTTATCGCCAACATGTCACATGATTTGCGGACACCCATGACAGGTGTGATGGGGATGTTGGAGGAATTGTCTTATTTGGAAGAAGATATTCGGAAATCCTTAGCGGATAAACCAGAGGCTTTGAGGCGACTCGGTGGTGTTGTGAGTCATACAACGCAATGTGTTTCGGTTGCTAAAGAGTCAACAGATGTCTTATTGGAAATGTTTAACGATATCTTAGAAACCATTCGCTTAGACTCTGGAAAAGTGGATGCGGAGCCTGAGCATTTCAGCTTGTCGTCTGCACTTAATAAGCAAGTTAATTTATTGAAGGCCACAGCGGTAGACAATCACC
Source organism: Gammaproteobacteria bacterium (assembly GCA_024279495.1). Classification (GTDB taxonomy): domain Bacteria; phylum Pseudomonadota; class Gammaproteobacteria; order JAJRRL01; family JAJRRL01; genus JAJRRL01. The sequence goes on from JAJRRL010000012.1 coordinate 11,597, forward strand.
TTGATTTGTTTGTAAATATAAATGATGACCTTCCAGCAGCTCTCTTTGGTTTGAAACGCTTGCTAGATCGCATTTTACTTAACTTAATCAGTAACGCTTTGAAGTTTACTAAAGAGGGTTCGGTCACGGTGTCTGCTTCGTGTATTGACCAACCGTTGGCTCATCCCAAGAAGCATGTAAAAATTCGGATTTGTGTTACAGATACCGGCATTGGTATTCCTAAAGATAAGTTCGGAGAAATTTTTGAAAACTTTTCTCGTTTAACCTCTTCTTATCGTGGCGTCTACAAGGGCAGCGGTTTAGGTCTTTATGCTGTTAAGCGATACATTGAAGCCATGAGTGGTGAGATTCGTGTGGAAAGTGAAGAGGGGAAGGGTTCTACTTTTATTGTTGATCTTCCATTTGAGGTTTCCGATCAGGATCTAAGTAATGATAGCTCGGACCTTGCTTTAGAAGAACCTATCCAGCCAAATAAGACAGCAGTGAACCCGCCGGTTATTGCTTCATTGTCTGCTGGAGCTAGAATTCTTGTCGTAGAAGACAACATACCAGCAGCCATGGTCGTTCAAGGTATGCTGAGTCGCTTGGGGTATCAGTCTGATCATGCCAAAACAGGGCAAGAGGCTATCGATTTAGCCTCTCAAAATAATTATAAGCTCGTGTTAATGGATGTCGGCTTGCCAGACATGACGGGTATTGATGCCACAGTGTCTATTCGTCAGCTCGATCATCTTAAAAGACGAAAAGTACCTATTGTAGCTTTGACAGGTCATGTGGATAAGCGCGGCGTGTGTTTGGATGCGGGCATGCAAGATTTGTTAAATAAACCTGCTAAATTAGATGACATAGAAAGAATGGTGATGACTTATGTGGTCTCTTCTGGCAAGCCGGTTGATGAGCGACTTGTTTTGGATTTAAAAGAAACCATTGCTTCCTTAGGCAGTGAAGAAACAGCTAGGTCTGTTATTAAAACCTGCGCGGATGATTTGAGAGATCATAAAGATGAGCTCATCAATAGTTTTAAAGAAAAGAACACTCAAAAGCTAAGAGACCTTCTTCATTACATGAAAGGCGGCGTGTGTTATATCAAAGCGCCGGCCTTAATGCATGGCTTAGAATCGTTTCATACAGCGGTTAAAGAAGAGCCTCAAGATGCGGAAAAAATGACGATTACCTATCAGGCTTTGTTGATCGAGATTGATCGCTTTGTTGATGAAGTTAATTCTTGAAAAAAATAAACGCAGTATTTTAGCGCTCTTATTTTTTATGAGAGTCATTCCGCGAAGGTAGGGATCTATCTTTATTAAGGCTTCTTCTTGAAAGATGCCTCTAAGAGATCCGAAAGTGTCTTTTTATGTATATTGCTGTAGGATGATTCTTCTGTGAATAAAAAAACAGGCTCTCATGAGCAATTAGTGTGTTGATTTAAGGGGTTAGCGGTTAAGAAACCGTTACAGCATACTAAAAAGGATATGCTGGTTACCCAAAGGGTAGTCGGGTTTTTACATTGGATTTGTAAGGAGGTGCACGATGTCTTTTTTAACAATGCTTGCCAAGTATGGAGGAGGCGCTGTTTCTAAGCTTAAGACAGCATTCAGTAATCCAGGGACTGCTGCGGGCGCTTCTGCTGGCGCCGGGTTTGTGGGTGGGGCATTGACAGGGGGTGCATTAGCTTATAAGTGGGCTAAAAAAACCACAGAAGATTCTTTGTCAGCTATTAAATCGCATAAAAACTATCATCAAATTGAGCAACAATTCAAAGGGGCGCTTCACATAGCAATGGATGTGGATGCTGCTGATAAGGCTACCTTTGCTGAGATCATGGATAACATTGTCTTGTTTAAAGAGGTGGCTCAGTCAGACGACTCAATTGAAGGTTTTAAGAATGCCACAACGGAGTTTAGTTTCGCTCAGACATATAACACCATGTTTTCTCTGATTGATGGTCGAAAAGGTCTTGATGTTTTAGTACATACAATTGAAGGTCTTAATGATGTATGCGGCATAGCGTTGGGGTATTTGTTTAAGAAAGGTGTTCTTGAATATTGTACGGCATCATCCAATATTAAGCGGATTGATGGTGTGGCCTTTGATCATGGGTCAGCGGTCATGACAGTGTTTTTAAATGTGGTCATGGGTATTTATGAGTCTTTTTTAAAAACACTCTCAGATGCTTTTGTTTCCCTTAGCCAAGGGAAAGAAGATGACTCAGAAATTCTAGAAAAAAGAGCGCAACGCTATTTGAGTTATGTGACTGGTTTTGTTGATAATTCAAGACGCACCATGCAAGACGGTGAGAACCCGGTATTAAATTTCTTCAGAGGTGTTTTTAAGATTGACTCAGAAAGGGTGAAAAGAGCGAAAATACTTCGACAAAAGGCAGTTGAGGCACATCCTGCAATGAAAAAATCGATATTAAAGCAGAGAAATATGGAAAAGTTGCCCTCTGTTTTGGAGGGCTTGTTGTGGTCTCAGGTTTGCGCTCAAAAACAAATAGAGCGCTTGGCTTATGTGATGTTATCAGGTACCGCAACAGCCTTAAATCGCGACTATAATGTGCCCATAAAAAACGTACTGTTAGAGAAGGAGGTTGATTTTTTTAATTCACTTCCTAAGAATCCTGAATCGTTATATACCTCACCATTTACTTCGCGAGGATTGCCAGGTGTTGACCTAATAGGGCCATTGAAAAAGATAGATCCTCCGAAGGCGAACCGAGTAATGACCCTTTTGAGAGAAATAACATTTATTCAATTATTTATGGCATCATTGACAGACGCTATTCAGGAAACCCGCAAGCATAACGGGAATCGTGGCATGGGAAGTTCATTGGTATCGTTGTTTGTTTTTCATCTTGATGTGGCTAGAGAATACCTGCAAGAAGCTTTTTCAAATCTTTTTGAGTTGCCTTATTATGCGCAGTGGTCTGCTGTGGTGGCAGATGCTTTTTCCGAAAGAAGCTCAGCTAAACGAGAAGAAATGACGGTTCGCTTGCCGCTAAAAACAGGTGATAATGCTGTTTATAAGGTTAAGAATGACTCTTTGTGTCGCCTGATGAATCAAGCTCATGAGCTGCCGGTTTCTTTTTGCCAAGAAGTCATTCGGCAAGTCATAGCTTCTATGCAAAGACATGATAATGCGTTGAGCGCTTTGAAAGCTATTTTTCAAAAAACAGCCCCCTCAGGCATTAGCTTAGGGCGTAACGATCTGCATAGCTCAGTTCGTCATGTTTTGGATCTTTGTGTTTTTTTCGCCTCAGAGCACTATTCGGATTTTCTTCTCCCTCAAAAATTTAGAGATCTTTACAAAAAAATGCTCAAGCAAATAGGGGGCTCTAAAGAAATGCCTTCTATGGATGCCTACCTTGCTGAGCTGGTAAGTGATCGCCAGCAAAAGAGAGAGCACTTGCTGGGTCGACTGATGGCGTTTCATGCGCAAATAGTGATTAAAGTTGCCAACACAGGATCGAGAAATAAACAATTTAAGAAAAAGTGGGTTTATGATCAGATAAAAGCAGAGTTTAGTCGATTATTAAGTGAGTCTGATCCACTGTACTTTAAAGTGAATGATGATGAAAGCACATCGTTGTTGCTACTGGATGACGACAAACTGCGATTGCGGGAACATTTTTCTGCAGCAGAAAGTGCTCTAGAGAGTATAACTAAGCTGCTTCAATCACTCCGCATAGGAAAAGAAAATCCTTTTGTAGGTTTACATCATCTTTTGTATTTAAGCCAGGAGGTTGTTGAAAGAGAGAGGTACCATCAAGATCAACACGCTAGAAGTGTTGATGCAAGCAAAGCGGAAGCTCACCTTAATGGAGGTGGAGATACTCTTGATTTAAAAGCTGTGACGCGAGAGGATATTGGGAAAAGTTTAGGTGAAATAGGACAATCTGATAATTCAAACTCCGCTAGAGGTAGTGTTTTATTTACTGCTGATGAACCAAGACTGACAGATGAAGAGAAGACAAATACGATTTTCATCTTAAAGAAACAGTTACTTGAGTTTAATCAAATTGTACAAAAAGCCATTATTGAGTCGGTGCTCAGTAAGACTGAAGATCCGATGGAAGCCATGAGCAGGAAAAGAACTTTTAATAAAAGCATGTTGGCTCGGATAAAAGATATGATATCTAAAGATATTGCAGCAGGTCATTTGGATGTCATTATACCTAAAAATGGCTCAAGCATTGAATTGGTTCTAAAAGAAAGGCTTATTTTCAAGAAGAGCAATGCTTATAAGGCGGAAAAAGAAATAAGGCACTTAGCGGTTAGGTTGTCGGGAATGCCTTATAGTCGCGAAAAAGTAATGTTTTTGAAAGATCTGAATAAGCTGAGAAAAAAGATCGCAGCAAGTGCAGCATCGAATGATGATTTTTCTGTGGTTTTTGCGCTAGGTCATCCCGATGGGAATACTATCAGCAGAGCTACTAGCGCGTTGACAGGTGCAGACACTATTTCTTCAACTGCCACTGCGCGGGAAGATAGATCACGTTCCACTTCGTTTGATAGCGATTCAAATGGAGGTGCTGGTTCTTCTGATGGTGCCGAAGAAGGTAAAACAGGAGATCCTGACCAAGTAGTCAGTGGTGGTGGAGCAAAACCGGAACAACGCAGCACGAGAGCAGCCACAACTCTTGTTTCACGACAAGCCAGGCGACCTGTCCCAAATGCTGCTGGTGGTAGCATTGCATTGAGAGGAGAAATACCTCTTCCAGACCTCAATACTCAATTGCCGATTGTAAGAAGTGAGAGGGCTTATTGGTGGTCTATTGGTTGGTGGGGAAGACGAAAGCGAGAGAAGCGTGATGATGTTTTTTATTCACTGTATCAAGTGAGAGCTTTGATTCGACGGCTAGAGCTGGATCCAGAAGCTAAGTTACCAGGAGGAGTATCAAGCAATCAAAAATTAGAAGAGCTATTGTTAGAGGCATTGGATAAGTCGGGATCTCATCGAGAATCTCGTTATATTGCTACTCCAGAGAGGCCTGTTTACATTGCTAAATCAGGCAGGAAATTTGTAAAATTGTTATTGCAGCCTGCTAACCGGTATTACTTGCATGTGTTACTGAGTGCGGCGAAAAAGTTGAATGATGAGATAACTCTGCTAGAAAAGAGTAAAAAAAATTCCAAAATAGTCATTTCTCCAGATATTGCCAAGCTTTCCACCCTATTGCCTCTCTGGAGGGGGAGGGAGTTTTCTGATGGTTTGAGGACATTAAGGAGCGGGTTTGATAGCAGGAGCACTAACGTAAGCGCTAGAGGATACCTTAACTCAGCTTGCCGCGTGTTATTCACCTTTCGGACTTTGCAGTGTTTTTCAGATAGTCTTCGGGTTCGAGGAGGAAATTATGGGAAAGGAACATTTAACCTAATATCTGGGCGTTTCTTTGCTTCGCAGCGTGATCGTCGTAATGTGTCAACCCGAACAGATGTGGGGAATGCCTTATATCGAGAGGGCCGAAGTGCCGCTAGGGCGCTTTCTATGGTAAGGTTGTGAGGATAAAGGTGAGTTAGGAGGTCATATGCGTGATGAACCACAGATAGAGACATTGGTTGCTAAAATGCAAAAGCGGGTTCCGGCTTTCGAGTTGAGGCGTGTGGGTGCTGGTGATGGTCGTGTGGACCCCTACTTCGATGTTTTTGTTCGCTTAAAAGAAAAGCATGGCCTGGAGCACCACACCAATCGAGAGATTATTCAGTATGGGCGAAGCACAGTGTATCCCACCTTGGTGGCACGTGCTCGAGAGCGTTTGCTACCTCTTTTGGATAAAACAGACGTTGAGGCGCTGTGTGAACCAAAAAACAACCTGTTACGCGCACAATACATACCTGGGCGAGGGCACGGCTTGGCATGCACTCAACTGGTAGCTGCTCTGCGGTTTATGTTTGCTGATTCGGTGATTGATCCACTGGGTCAACGAATAGGGCTAAGCAGTACGACAGAATCAGTACAAATCAAAGCGGTTTGCTTTGCAAAAGAGTGTTTGCAATTAGTTGCTGCTGACGAGCAGATTGGTATGGTCGATTTTATTTTGGGTAAAATGGCCATGATACGTCGAGGTGGTGCGTCGGCTGTGCTTGCTCCAGACCTTGATCAAGACTGCTCACGCTCAGAGATTCGTGTGCACCTGATGGGTTGCTTCGAGCATTATCAGTCGCTAGTGGGGCGAGAGCTTCTTTTTCATGAGCAAGTGATGCCTTTGCTTAAGCAGGTGATTCATTTGGGTTGCAAGCCTGTTTTCAGCGCATTGTTTGATGGCTCCTTGCCTAAAGAGGCCAGGCAAGCCTGGGCGATGACCTATCATGCCGTTGAAAGCGGAGCTTGCCCTGGCGTGACTTACTGGGACAGTTGGGAGAGACTGATTGGTGGCGATCACCACGACGGCGCTCGCATACTGACGTTGCTTAAGTTGTCTATGCAGAATGTGTTGGATAAGGCGGTCGATGGAGAGCGCTCATTGAGTGAGTCACTAGAAGAAACATCGGCGCTAAAGGCTCAACGTGAGACCTTAAAAACAATCACGGATCGCTTGCCTCCCCCAAAAGGTAGGTATGACGATTATCGGCCGGAAGACGATCCCACGGAAGATTTCACGAATGTCTCACTGCTGCTCGACTGCTTGTTGAATGACTTGATTCGAGGAGTTAGGCCGGTGGTGCGGCTATTTTCAGAAGTGTCGGAGTGGTCTAAATTAGCGGAGATAAAGATTTCAGAGAACGGGTGGGTGGGGCAAAATAAAGTACGGATCATCACCGATGCTCGATTGCTGTCTCCCGAGTTGGAGACCAAAGGCGATGCGTGCGATCCACTTCTTAATGAAAGCGAGTTTCCTATTCGAGTGTTTGAAACGAAAGAAGATTCGTCTAGCCTGCTTTTACAAGCAGCAGAGCGGTGGCACTTTGTTGCTACTCAAGATCGCCTGCCAAAGCCCAAAGGAGATGTGATCTGGTTAACGGTACCCCCAAACACACACATCGATTTGTTAGGCTGTGAGATCGATACCTGTTTATCGGTGGTATTGGTGACATCAGACACCCATGAGATACCAGCCAAGCTGAAAATAGAGCCAGGTCAGGTGATATTGATAGGTTTAAAGCACGAGCAGTGCATACCACCTAATCAATTTAAGGCGCTGGAAACCATGAGTCCTGAGCAGTTTCGGCGAACATTTGAGGGGCGTTCTTGCCAAAAGGTTGATGAACAAATAGATGCAAGGAAGTATTTGTTCACGGGGCGAGTTAATTTGATGGGAATAGATTCGTCATTCTTTTCCGGGCAGTCCAAATCGTATTTGCTTTCCTCTAGTGAGTTGACATTCAGCAGTAGGTGGTGGTTTTGGTCCTTGAGGAGTAATTTGAAGAAGCCAGACATGTATGAACCGGGGATGCCAAGCTGGAGATGTTTGATAAGAAGCCATCCAACCTTAAGAGACTTTGTTGTCACAGAGAACCTGGATTTAAGAGGCGGATTTCTTGCTGAATATCTGGTGCCAATATCGGCTATTAAAGTAGCTGATCCTAACCCTAGTTTTGTTGTTAGGCATGAGCACGAAATCGACTACGATCAACGTACGAGGTACTGGCGAGAAGAAGGGTATCCAGTCATTGATATTGATTATTGGCGTTCTCTATGGAGCCAGGGTCTTCAGCCTGTTGAGTGCAGGTTGTCATTCAACCGATCATATAATAGGTATTATAATCCAAGGATTCATTACTATACTCGTTCCTACGCAAGCAGGTCTGTGTGGCTGATGGTCTTAACCTTGGGGATTTGTTTGTTAGTCTATCGCATTCGTTTTTCAAAGCGCATGCGTTTGTTGCAGCGCTTGAACGATTTGCCTTATTCTCGAAGAGAAGAGTTGTCGATTGTCTTTGAACGTTATAAGTGGCATGCGTTACCTAAAACCATCCAAAACTATTTGCACCATCAGTTAGGTGAGTTGGCGTGTATTCAAAACCTAACAGCCCGTGAAAGAAGACTTTTTTTGGGAGGCTCTCCTGAGATCCAAGCAGAGTACTTGCCTCTGTTTGGTCACCGCCGACATTTAGATCGCTTTGTTAGGCAGCATTTTAGGGGCTCGGCTGCTCAAAAACGTCAAAAATCGAATGATATCGCTCATACATTAAGCTCTGCTTTTTCTAGTTGGGGTGATGTAACAAGTGAGGCTGATAAGCGGGCGTGGTATCAGCGCATGGAGCCATTGATCATGAGCATGCTTTCTCTTGCGGTTAAAAAGAGAGTTCATTTTAAATCCTTTGCAAGGCGTTTTACGAATCCGGAAAATTTTCTGTTTCTAGGATCGCTTTTTCGAATGAGTGAGGCTATCAAGCAGCAGTGGGAAGAAAGGGACGACTATCCCCATGCAAATAATCGACTAGCTAAGGCATATTCCTTATTTTGTGGCGTTTATCGTAGTGTGTCGGCTGAGTATTATGGAGGGAATTTAGGAAGTCCAGGAAGTGTAAGGCGCGTTTTGAGCGGTCTGCGTTCCATACATTCTTTCCTCCGACGTCTCCCTCGATTACAGCGCATGCTTAATGCAGAAAGCAGATCCACCCCAAGAAGAACTACGCGTCAAGTAGCTGCCATGCGAAGCCCATTGTTTTTGACTGATCGGCCGGCCCAAGCAGGTGTCGGCTCAGCAAATGTGTGCACAACAGCCCAGCAAAGCTAGGTGACACTGTTTTTAAAGGTGCAAGAAAAGTTTGGAGTTGCGATCAGCCTTTACCCAAAACCATATAAGCGCAACGCCTCGTTAGGCAGGTGGTAAAGCTTTAGATGATTGATCTACTTGAATGTCTTTTGTTGTCTTAAAAAACTTAGAGAGAAAAGCTTGGCGTCTCTACTTCATCTGGGGTTTCTTCAAGCAAGGCCATTTCTTGACGAAGAAGAAGGTCGCCGTGCTGTAAAAGCCTGATAGCCTCTTGTCGGTTGGTTGGTTCAGAGAGAAGGTCATGCTTTAAAAAGTTAGAGCGGCTTGAATGAGCGGTCGTGATGGGCCGAAAAAAACGAGATTGTATAGCCATGAGAAACTCCTTGTGATGTACAGATAGCGTTTAACTGTTATGGGTCCAGTGTAGGGCCTGAAAATTAAGCTAACCTTAAGAGCTGGGTAAAATAAGTCTCATAGTTGTGTGAGAGATTGACTATAGTTTCTTTTGGCTTGCTTGCTGGAGAAGTGATTTTTGGGGTTTTGTAAAAAAAGTTAAAAAAAATGTGTTTTTTATAAGCGACTGAACTTCCAATCTATTTTCTTAGGAGGGCATTGTAAGTCATTGATTTTACTTCCTGTGGGTAAGTAAATAGGCGGAAAAGGATCGGTTTTTAGTCTATCTTTTGAGTAAACCGAGACAGAGAGAGAACTTCTTTAGGGAAGCACTTTTTTGTCTTTATCATTATTTTTCTCGTCAATGGATGACTTGATCGTGAAGCGCTAAGGAGGGCGGGATGTTTAGTCGATCGTTGGAGCATAACTTAAGCGAAGTGTTTGAGTTGGCCCGCATGAAAAGACATCGTTTTGTGACATTAGAGCATTTGCTTTTAGCTCTTTTGGATAACACAGAGACTAGAAAGCTCTTCGTTGAGTGTGATGTGGATATTGATCGCCTGAGGGCAGGTTTAAGCATCTATATAGAAGAGAATACTATTTACCTGCTTCCCAATGAAATGGTTGATATCCGGCCTAACTTGCTCTTTCAGTTGGTGATGCTAAATGCGATTGAAACAGTAAGCCGAGAAGATGGCGCGGAAGTAAAAGGCATTGATGTGCTAATGGCTATGTTACGAGAAACTGATTCTCAAGCTGTTTATTTCCTCAATCAAGAAAAGCTTACCTTTGAAAAGGCTCAGGAATTTTTGAATAAAGATAAAGACGGAGAAGGTAAAGGTAAGAAGACCGGATTAAACTCACCTAGTGCTGCAGCTCCACAAGTGCCAGGACTGCAAACCCCTAAAGAAAATGAGTTTGGTTTCCATCAAGAATTTGGTACAGATGAGGACTTCATGCAAATGCCTCCAGCTCCGCAAGAAGAGAATATTATTGATCTTTACACAACAAATCTTAACGAGAAAGCCAAGCGTGGGATGATTGATCCTTTGATTGGTAGAGATCATGAACTGAATCGTGCTTTGCAAATCTTGTGTCGACGTAACAAGAATAATCCTTTGTTTGTAGGTGAAGCAGGTGTTGGTAAAACAGCTGTTGCAGAGGGAATGGCGCAGTTGATTGTGGATGGTAAGGTGCCAGAGGCGATGAGAAACTGCACGGTCTATTCTTTGGATATGGGTTCTTTGCTTGCAGGAACAAAATACCGTGGTGATTTTGAAAAACGCTTTAAGTCTACCTTGAAATCGTTGAATAAGCACTCAGGTGCGATTGTCTTTATTGATGAGATTCATAATTTGATTGGCGCAGGTGCGGCAACAGGTGGAACTATGGATGCATCTAACTTAATTAAGCCATTACTTTCTAGTGGTGATTTACGATGCATGGGTGCGACGACTTATGAAGAGTACAGGAAGCATTTTCAAAAAGATGCTGCTCTTTCTAGACGATTCCAAAAAGTGGATATTGCAGAGCCAACAGAAGATGAGACTGCAAATATTTTGCGAGGCGTAAAAGGGCGTTATCAGGCGTATCATAACTTAGATTACACTGATGAAGCATTGAAACGAGCAGCTGAATTGTCTGCGCGGTATCTTCCCGATCGTCATTTGCCAGACATGGCTTTGGACTTGATTGATGAAGCAGGAGCGTCACAACATACTCTCCCAGAGAAAAAGCGTGTGGATGTGATCACTAAAGAGTTGATTGATAAGACATTTGCAAGAATGGCTAGGATCCCTATTGAAGATTTGCAAAACTCCGATAAAAAGAAAATTGCAGGTATGGCTAAAGACCTTAAGAAAGTGATTTACGGTCAAGAGCATGCGATTCAATCTATTTGTGATTCCATTCAATTATCACGAATGGGCTTAGGGCAGCAAGATAAACCTGTGGGTTCTTTCTTGTTAGTAGGTCCTACAGGTGTGGGTAAAACAGCTTTGATGAAAGCGGTTAGTGAGCAGTTGAAAGTAGAATTTATTCGTTTTGATATGTCTGAGTACATGGAAAAACACTCTGTTTCACGACTGATTGGTGCTCCTCCAGGGTATGTAGGTTACGATGAAGGTGGCTTGTTAACAGAAGCTGTTCGCAAGCATCCGCACGCTGTGTTATTGCTTGATGAAATCGAGAAGGCTCATTCAGATATTTACAATATCTTACTGCAGGTCATGGATTACGGCCATCTGACTGACAGTAATGGCCAAGAAGTTGACTTCAGGCATGTGGTGGTTTCCATGACAAGTAATGTGGGTGCCGATTCTCTTGAGAGAAACTCCATTGGCTTTACGTCAAAAAACAGTGATGCTAGTGGTGTTGAAGAAGCTGTGAAGCATGTGTTTACGCCTGAGTTTAGAAATAGATTGGATGAAACCATTTTGTTTAACTACCTTGATGATAAAGTGATTGTCAAAGTGGTTGATAAATTCTTATCTGACTTGAAAAAGCAACTTAAGGCTAAGAAAATAAAACTTAATGTGTCGGCATCGTGTAAGAAGTACCTTGCGAAAGAAGGTTACGATCGCTTGATGGGTGCTCGTCCAATGGCTCGAGTCATTCAAGACAAAGTGCGCTTGCCGATTGCAAGGCTGTTATTAGAGCAAACTAACGAGGAAGAGATCGCTTCTGTTGCGGTGGATTACCAAGACAACAAGATTTCTTTCAGCGTGGAGAAGAAAGAGAAAGTGATGGCGAAGTAAGAGTTATCTCCTAAACACTTAGAGCCCCAATTATCGTTGGGGCTTTTTTTATGGTTTGATTTTTCTTTTTGGGCAGTGATATAGTAGCAAATTTCCCTGTTTGAGGAGGTGCTTTATGTCTAGAAATAATGCGAGTGCGAGTGCAGATGCTGTTCCACCAGAGGCAAGGATGTCTGTCAATCAAAGTGCACCAGTAGATGGGGGTGAAGAAAAAGAAGAAGAAGAGGCTAAGGTACCTGGCAATCAAAGTGCACCAGTAGATGTGGGTGAAGAAGAAATAGAGCCGGCTGCTGTTGGCGATCAAGTAGCAGCTGCAGGTGAAGAAAAAGAAGAAGAAGAGGCTAAGACTTCTGGTAATCAAAGTCCGGCTGCAGCTGTTAGCTTAGACCAGGTGGTTGTAGATAATCAAAATGCGTCAGCAACCGGAGGTGGAGTAAAAGTAAAGGCAGCAGTTGTTGATCAAACAGGAAAAAATCAACATGTACCAGCAGCTGGAGGTGGAGTAAAAGTAAAGGCGGCAGTTGCTGATAAATCAGGGAAAAATCAAAATGTACCAGCAAATGAAGATGAGCAAAAAAGAGATGAGCGAGATGAAAAGGGGCGTTTAAAGTTAGAAAAATACTTAGGGAAATGTCGAAATCTTGCAAAAATAAAATCGGACTCTCTTTCTGAATTATTGTTTTGGCGTGTCATGTCGACATTTGATGGTGATCTCGAAGCTGAAGTACTAGAGCCTTTTTTCCCAGGCATTACTCAGTGCCATCAGCGTCCAAAGCTGGGGGAAGTTGAGACCAGGTGGCAAGAAGATAGTTTGTTCTTGCCTTATGTGAGTAAGCCTATGACGAAAAAGGAGCGTGATTTTTGTAAGGCAATAGGAAGGTACGGGGTAGAAATTAAAAAGAGAGTTAACCTTTTGCGCCAGAAAAGAAGAGCTTTTTTGTTTGACCCTAGGCGAGTGATAAAAGGTGCAGCACGTGTGGGCGATAAGGAGTTGGCTCCGCGATCAAGAGCGCTTATTAAAGCAGCTATTGATCTTGAACTTTGGTTGCTTGTACAAGATATTTTGTTGCTCCGGTCACTGTCTGATAATCTCGATTCGTCTGAAAGGTTTAATGATTTTAAAGAGCAAAAGAGATCGGATTTAAGAGGCCTTTTGAGCAACCTTGAAATGGAAAAGAATCGTACTTTAGATGAATTATGGAGGCAGTCTAAAGAGAAAGAATTTCCTGTGATTGAGAGGGCTTTTATAAAGGTTTATCGTGCTACTGGTTTGGGGAGGAATCAAAACCTTAGAGTGGGGCAGAATCAGAAGAGTAAAGAGGAGCGACATCAAGAAATCAGGGTGGAGCAACATCGAGAGATTTTTAGAATTTTAAATGATCGTCTTTCTGTTTCAAGGCGGGTTCATGCTGGGTCTCTTCCGTTAATGTGTCAGCGAAATAATTTTGAAGAGAAAGATACACCGTTTCATCTTGCCATTCGTTCAGGAATTCCATCATCGATAGGTGTTCGAATGAGGGTGGTGGTGGCCATGCTGGAAACGAAACAGGTCAAATTGGAAAAGCCAAACACCATTGGCGATAATGCTTTGCATGAAGTTGCAAAAATAGAAAAAAACGCAGATGTCTTCATGGCAATGCTACTGCGACTCCGTTTCGATGCCATTGATAATGTGATAGAGATTGCAGAGAAAAGTGGGGAGTGTATGCTTCATTTGCGGGATGTGACATGTGATTATTATTCAACCGAGACTGCTACTAATGGATGGGTCCCTTATGAAGAAGCAGTGTGGGGAGAAGATAATACGAAGCGAACACCTTATTTTAAAGCACATGTTCTTAATAACATAAGTACATCCTTTTTTCTTGGTGAAAGGCTTAAGAATAGAGGTTCCTTTGAAAAGCGAGATATTAATGGAAAGAGTGGGAAAGAGCTTCGGGAAAGAAAAGATATCAATAAGAATACCGCCGCAGAGTACCTTCAGTTGTTTTACCCGGGGCCTGTGACAGAGCGTGCTAGAAAAATTGCCAAGAGTAGCGTTTGCAATTTAAATGTTTCGGTGTCGTATGCATGTAACCTTGCTAGTTTTATTCTTGCTATTGTTGGGGAGATTGATTTTTCTAATCCCGCCGAGGAATGCATATGCGCCTCTGGCAATGGGACAACTATTACTCCAGAACCTTCTCCTCTTACTGGTACGTCTGTAGCTAAAATAGGCATTATAACGGCAGAGTGTGCTTTTTTCTTGGTAAGCGTTGCGCTTGCTGTGATAGGTTATGCTGAGGCTCATGAGGAGTGGGTTGAAAAAAGTAAGCCCTATCGCTTAGGTAAAAGTCCAGAGCTTAAAGATAGAAAATCATTTCAATGTTTCATGTCGCTTTGTCTTTTATCTCTTGGTATGGAAGGTCTCGGTGTGGCGATTGCTACTTTGTTGGTTGTTGGTTCAGTGTTCACAGGGAATGATGAGGCCGATAAGGTTCTTAGGGTTGGCTTTCTTACAGGCGCTTCCCTTGTCTTTGCTCCAACTGGGAACATTATAGACTCCATTGAAACGCAGTCGAGTGTTTATGAGGCAGCGTCTTTTGTTGTTTTCTAGCAGCAAGTTTTTCACCCTAAGCTCAAGAACCCTAACGTTTCTTTGAGCTTTTTAAGCCTCGCATGAATATCCCAACCGTCTTCAAAGCGAATGCTTAATCGAGTTTTGTCGATTAACTTGCAGCCAGAATGTTGGTTTTGAATCAGTTTAAATAAAGCGGACACATCAATGTTGGGGTCGCTGGTAAATTGACACGAGGCACTCTTAGTACTTAAACGTATGCTTTTGATTCCCATTTTTCGTGCTGTCAGTTGGTAACGATGAGATTCTAGTAATAGTTTTGTTTCTTCCGGAGGAGAGCCAAAGCGATCGAAAAGCGTTGCTTTAAAGTGTTCGATTTCATCGTTCGTTTCCAAATCGCTTAATTCTTTATAGAGCGATAAGCGAGTGGGAATATCGGCGATGTAGTTTTTTGGAAGTAGCGCTGAGACGCCGAAATCAATGTCGATGGGTTTTTGCTGTTCTCGCCTTGGTTTCTCCCCTTTTTGCATGGCGATCGCTTCTTCTAGCATTTCTAAGTACAAACCATAGCCGACGCCTTCCATCTGACCGCTTTGTTCTTTACCAAGCAGTTCACCTGCACCACGGATATCGAGATCTTGCATTGCTAATTGAAAGCCAGCGCCTAGTTCACTGTTTTCAGTCAGTGCTTTCAAACGCAAGTTGGCTTCTTTGGTGAGTTTTTTGTGTCGATCATAGAGCAAATAAGCATACGCTTGATGGTGAGAGCGACCAACCCTTCCTCGGCATTGGTGAAGTTGGGCCAAGCCAAAACGATCAGCATTATTAATGATAATGGTATTGGCATTGGGCACATCAATCCCCGATTCAATAATGGTTGTGGCGATCAATACATGAAACTGCTGATGTTGGAAATCAGCCATGATCCGCTCAAGTTGGTTTTTAGTCATTTTACCATGAGCAATACGCGTGGTTATTTGAGGCATGCTTTCTTGGATGAATTCAGCAATGCCGCTCATGCTGGCAATATCATTGTGCAAGAAAAACACCTGGCCACCACGGTTGTATTCTCTTAAAATCGCCTCTTCAATCAGTGTTTTCCCGTAGGGTTCTAGAAAAGTTTTAACAGAGAGTCGTTTAGCTGGGGGAGTGGAAATGATCGATAAATCACGCATTTTAGAGAGCGATAAGTTTAAGGTTCTTGGAATTGGGGTTGCGGTCATGGCAAGCATGTCTACCGATGCTTTAAGTGCTTTTATTTTTTCTTTGTGTGCCACGCCAAAACGATGTTCTTCATCGACAATTAGGAGGCCTAGATTTTTAAAGCGAATATCACCATGTAAAATTTTATGGGTGGCAATCACACAATCCACAGAACCATTAGCCAATCCATCGAGTGTGGCTTGGGTTTCTTTTGTTGTGATGCCTCGAGTGAATAATTCAATACGAATCGGCCAATTTGCAAAACGATTTAGGCAAGTAGTGTGGTGCTGAGAGGCTAGAAGCGTAGTGGGCGCTAAAAAAATCACTTGCCTGTTTTGTTGGATGGCATGAAAAGCAGCTTGCATGGCCACTTCTGTTTTTCCAAAGCCCACATCGCCACAAATTAATCTATCCATGCTTCGTTCTTTCGACATATCAAGTACAATCGCTTGGATGGCGCTGCTTTGATCTTCAGTCTCATGGAAAGGGAATTCAGCTTTAAAGGTTTTAAATTCGTCGTTAGGTGGTTTGGCTGGAGGTCGCTTAGCCATTTCTCGTTTGGCATAAATATCCAAAAGGGAACTTGCCATGTCTTCTACTTTCTTTTTAGCCGCTTCTTTCTTTTTGTCCCACTGCTTGCTGCCTAAACGTGACAAGCTGATGGCTTCGCTGCTTTGACCAATGTAACGGCCAACGCGATCTAAGGCGGTGATGGGTAAATATAGGGTATCGTTATTGTCGAAGCGTAAACGCATGAACTCTTGGTCGCAGCCATCAGCATTGATCACTTCCAAACCTTCGTATTCGCAAACACCATGATCACGATGGCATAGTCGATCATGAGCCTTTAATTCAGAGAGATCACGAATCAGTTGTTCTTCTAGAAAATGGGCTTCTTTTTTCCGTTTTCTCTTTTGAGTGAAAGTGGAATGGCCCAGTAAGTCAGCCTCGGTGATAAAAGCTGTTTTTTCATCTGGTAGATAGAACCCATGAAGCAGTGGGGAGATGACTAGACTCACTGAGTTCTCACTGTAATAGGCGTCTGCTAAATCGATTTTTTCAACGGCAACCCAGCCTTCATTAATGCAATAGTCTTTTAATACTTCTCGGCGACCATTTGATTCTGCACAAAAAACAAGGCGAGTGGACTTTTCTTGCGTTGAAAGCCATTTTTTCAGGCGATCGAAAGGGTGGCTTCGAGGGGTAGTTTTGGTAATGGCTGGTAAAGCAGTAGCAGAAAAGCCAAGGCCATAGGAGTGACGCTTTTCTTTGTTAAGTCGTAGGCGAGTAAATGGCTTTGTGCTTGCACGCCATACATCAGGACTGATAAAGCATGATTCTGGATCACAAATCGGTTTGTGAGTGTCATGCCGATACTGTTCGTGTCGTCTGGTTATTAAACCCCAAAAGTGGGTGATTTGTTCGTCTTGTTTGTCGATAGAAACAAGCAGGGCTTCTTTGGGTAAATAATCGAAAAGAGTAGCTGTTTCGCTAAAAAATAGAGGAAGATAATATTCAGCGCCAGGAGAGGGTCGGCCTTCAGAGATGCTTTTATAAAGCCCGCAATCATTTGGGTTTCCTGAAAACGATTGTCGCCAATGCTGCCTGAAATGCATGATTCCTTTTTCAGTGAGTGGGTATTCTTCAGCAGGTAACAGTGAAATACTAGTTTTGCTTTTTATTGATAACTGAGAATCTGGATCGAAAGTCTTAATGCAGTCGACCTCATCGTCAAGCAAAGACAAGCGAATAGGAAACTGACTCCCCATAGGGAATAAATCGATGATGTCTCCACGCACACAAAAATCACCGTGCTCGTATACTTGGCTTGCGTGCCGGTATCCTGTTTGAGATAAGCGCTGAGTGAACGTAGAAGAATCTATCTTATCGCCAAGGCGCATGGAAAACACGTGTTGAGCTAAATAATCGGTTGGAACCAGGCGAGTCATGGCTGTTGCAATATCGGTGATTAAAACACCTTGAGTGAGTTGCTGCAGTTGATTTAGCGTCGTCATTCGGTCAGAGACAATGTCGCGATGCGGAGAAAAATGATCGTAAGGGAGTGTTTCCCAGCTGGGTAAATGTAAAATAGGAGTGCTGTCTGAGAGAACGCTCTTAAGCAAACGTTTGATTTCATTGGCTTGTTGCGCATCATTGGCAATGATCGCAGTGATCCCATCACGTTCTTGTAATGTATCTGCAAGAGTAAGCAGTAAATAACTAAAAGAAGGGTGATACCATTCGTTTTTATCGGGATGAGCAATAGCTTGCACTGTTTTTTTCATGATACATTCTCAGTTAGGGTAGTTGAATAATGCCGCCGCCCAAACACTGCGTTCCTAAATAAAAAACGACAGACTGGCCTGGCGTTAAGGCACGTTGAGATACATCGAAATCGATGCGATACAGTGAGCCGTCGAGCCTATCTATTTGGCAGGCTTGGTCTGCTTGGCGATAGCGTGTTTTGCCATGACATGTTAGTGGTAACTTGGGAGCGTTACCTGATATCCAATGCACGTCTTTTAGGTAGCAGTGATGCCGCATGATGAGTGGGTGATTGTGTTCTTGTGCCACAATGAGTTCGTTTTGCTTGATGTCTTTGTGAACCACATACCAAGGAGCCTCAGACGCTTCTTTTTGGCCACCGATGTGCAGGCCTTTGCGTTGGCCTAAGGTGTAGAAGATAACGCCATCGTGTTCGCCAATGGCTTTGCCTGAGTCAGTGCGAATGATGCCTGGCTTTGCGAGCAAAAAGCTCTGTAAAAAAGGCTTAAAACGACGTTCACCAATAAAGCAAATACCGGTGCTGTCTTTTTTAGTGGCGTTTGGTAGTTTTAACTCTTTTGCTTTTTGTCGGATGCTGGGTTTGTCGTAATCACCCAAAGGAAACTGTGCTTGAGAGAGTTGGTGTTGGTTTAACCAATAGAGAAAATAACTTTGGTCTTTATTGGTATCGGCGCCTTTATGAAGCTCGACGCAATCACCCTTTTGAATGATCTTAGCATAATGGCCTGTGGCTAATGGCGTTTGTAAGGTGTTTTGAATGTGCGAGAGAAAGACGCCGAATTTAATTTCTTTATTGCACCACACATCAGGGTTGGGTGTGTTGCCTGCGGCGAAGTCATCGAGGCAGTGATCGAAGACACGTTGGCGGTAGTCATCGCAGAGGTTTAAGACTGACAGCGAAATTCCTAAATGATCGGCAACACTTTGTGCGTCGCTTAAATCGGCAGACGCGGTGCACTGTGGATCGTCGCTAGGCCAGTTCTGCATAAAAATAGCAGACACGTCGAAACCTGCTTCTTTGAGCAAAGCGGCAGTGACAGCTGAATCCACGCCACCGGATAAGCCGACGGTGATGGCGGGTTTTTTAGAGGGTGTATTAGGCATACAGCCAGTCTATAGAAGCCAAGGATCCTGTCAAGTCTGGAGGAGTTTCCGGGTAATTTTCCTTTAAAATCAAGCTTTTGTCTTTTCGTTTTGGCTAAGGTTTTTTTAACCGAGCAGGTAAAGCAGATGCTTTCAAAAGAGCTGCCTCAGAAGAAAAGCCTCGCTAAGCGTAGTACGTGTCAAAATAGTTTAATCCTGCTATGATCACGCCTCTAAACAAGCCCTAACAAAAGGGGATAGTGATGTCGCGACTTATATTCAAGCGCTTAGCCACAGATGGCTCGGCAAGACGAGGGCAGTTAATTTTTCCAAGAGGGGTGGTGAATACCCCAGCTTTTATGCCAGTTGGTACTTGCGGAACAGTTAAGTCCATGACCCCTCATGAAGTGGCCGACCCCATTGGTGCAGAAATTATTTTGGGTAACACTTTTCATCTCATGCTAAGGCCTGGTCCTGAGGTCATTAAGTTGCATGGTTCCTTACATGAGTTTATGAGTTGGAAGGGGCCTATCCTCACGGACTCAGGTGGCTTTCAGGTCTTTAGTTTGCGTGACTTAAGAAAGTTAACGGAAGAAGGTGTGCGTTTTAGATCTCCCATTAATGGTTCTTGGATTAGCCTCACACCCGAAGAGTCCATGAAAATGCAGCAGGTTTTAGATTCCGATATTGTCATGGCCTTTGATGAATGCACGCCTCACCCAGCTACCAAAAAAGAAGCCGCTGATTCCATGGCTTTAAGTATGCGTTGGGCTAAACGATGCAAAGAGGCTCACGGCGATCACGATGCGGCGTTGTTTGGCATTATTCAAGGTGGGATGTATACCGATTTACGAGAGCAGTCTTTGGCTGAACTGACGGCTATTGGTTTTGATGGGTATGCCATTGGCGGTTTGTCTGTTGGTGAGCCTAAAGAAGACATGTGGCGAGTGCTCGATGGCTTGGGTCCGATCATGCCCGAAGATAAACCTCGTTATCTGATGGGTGTGGGTACGCCGTCTGACTTGGTGGAAGGGGTTCGTCGAGGGGTCGATATGTTCGATTGTGTGATGCCAACGAGGAATGCTAGAAATGGGCATCTATTTACCAGCTCAGGTGTGGTGAGAATTAAAAACAGTGCGCATCGTTCGTCCACTTTGCCTCTGGATGAAAAGTGCGCATGTTATACCTGCAAGAATTACACAAGAGCATACCTTCATCATCTTTATAAAGCCAAGGAGTTGTTAGCTTCTAGGCTTAATACAATACATAATTTGACTTATTATCAGACACTGATGCAAGGTTTGCGTTCGGCTATTGAAAACGGTACATTAGAGCAGTTTATTGCGTCCTTTTACGCTGAAACCAAGTAGGAGCCTTCATGAAATCAATCAAACATTTTACATCTCGTTTAAAGCAAACTGCTGTTGCAGGTGTTGCTTCCTTATGTGTTGCTGCGTCAACATTTGCAGCTGATGCCGCACCTTCTGCTGCTAAACAGGCAGCTGGCGATCACATGAAGCATGGCGGTAATTCTTCCATGATGCTGATCATGCTATTACTTATCGTTGCTTTTTACTTCTTAATGATCCGTCCTCAAACCAAACGAGCCAAAGCGCATCGTCAATTGATTGGTGATATTGGTGTGGGTGACGAAGTGGTTACAACAGCAGGTTTGATCGGTGCAGTCACACGTTTGTCAGATGCTTACGTTGTCTTATCGGTTGCTGATGGTGCCGAATTAACTTTCCAAAAGTCAGCTTTGGCAACAGTGTTGCCCAAAGGAACCATTGAGTCGATTAAATAAGAGCAATAGCTAAGGTAGCACGGATGAATCGATACCCACTTTGGCGTTATGTTCTCATTGCCGTTTTGTTGGTCGTAGGCGTTATTTACGCTATTCCAAATTTGTATGGGGAAGACCCAGCTGTTCAGATTTCTGCGTCTAACGCTAAATCTGTGAAGCTTGATCAACTGCAATCGATAGATGCCGTTTTACAGAAGGCGGGCATTCATCCGATAGCAAAAACGGTAGCTGATGATAGGCACCAGATCTTGTATCGTTTCGCCGATACGGCAGATCAACTGAAAGCTCAAGATATTATCGGTGCCACATTGGGTTCTGGTTTCAGCGTTGCTTTAAACTTGGCAGCTAAAACACCTAGCTGGCTTTTAGCTATTGGCGCTAAACCGATGAAGCTTGGTTTGGATTTGCGGGGAGGTATTCACTTTCTCATGCAGGTCGATGTAAAAAGTGGGGTTAAAACAAAACTAGATGCTGATATGCATAGCATGTTGGCTGCTCTGCGTGATAAAAACATCCGTTACACAGGTTTTCATACAACCAACAATGGTTTGAGTCTCAACTTTTCTGAAGATGCTGAAGCAAGTCGAGCAGAGTCTTTTTTACATGCAGATAATCCGGCTTATTTGTTTACCATTAATCATCAAGAGGGTGTGTTTACCTTAACAGCAAGAATGGGGCTGCAAGCTATACAGCAATTTGAGCAGTCAGCGGTGACACAAAACATCACCATCCTGCGTAATCGTATTAATCAGCTGGGTGTTGCAGAGCCTATCGTGCAGCAGCAAGGTAAGAATTACATAAGTGTTGATTTACCTGGTGTCCAAGATACGGCACGTGCGAAAAAAATTATTGGTACCGTGGCTACTTTATCCATGCATATCATGGATACCAAGCACGATGCTCTTTCAGCAGAGAGTAGTGGTGTTGTTCCTTATGGTTCCAAGCTCTACATGATGCACGGGTACCCTGTTTTGCTTAATGCTCAACCAGTTCTAACGGGATCTGCGATCGTGAATGCTTTAGCAGCTATTGGTCAAGATGGTAGACCATCGGTCCGTATTCAACTTAGCGGCCCTGATGTTGCGTCTTTTAATCGAATCACAGGACGGAATGTGGGTAATAAAATGGGTGTGGTTTATGTGGAAACCAAATCTGTTAGGCATATGGTTGGCGACGAAGTTAAAGAAACTCAAAAAAGAGAAGCCAAGATTATCAACCTTGCTACTATTAATTCGGCCTTGGGTTCTAGCTTTAATATTACAGGCCTTTCATCTATGCAAGAAGCGCAGAATTTGGCGTTATTCTTACGGTCAGGAGCTTACTCAACACCCATTAAGTTTGTTTCTGAACAGGTGGTTGGCCCTAGTATGGGTAAAGAAAACATTCTCAAAGGTGAACGATCCACTATCATCGGCCTCATTCTGATTGCTATTTTCATGATGCTTTACTATCGCTTCTTTGGATTTGTAGCCAATTGCGCGTTAGTGCTGAATATTTTGTTTATTTTTTCTATTTTGTCACTGCTCGATGCAACCCTAACCCTGCCAGGTATTGCCGGTATTGTCTTAACTATTGGTATGGCGGTCGATGCTAATGTTCTTATTAATGAGCGTATCAGAGAAGAGTTGCGCGGGGGAATGTCGGTTCAAGGCAGCATTCATTCAGGTTATGCAAGAGCATTTTCAACGATTATCGATGCTAACGTCACAACGCTTATTGTGGCAGTCATCCTATTTGGCATAGGTTCTGGCCCAGTAAAAAACTTTTCAATCACCTTGATTATTGGTTTGTTGACCTCAATGGTCTCGGCTATTTTCTTCACTCGAGCGATTATCAATTTGGTGTATGGCGACCGTCCAGTAAAGCGTCTTTCTATTGGTATCCGTCTAAAAAACGACAAGCAAGAAGAGGCATAATATGGAGTTTTTCAAATCAAACACCAGCATCCCATTCATGCGACAGCGTCGTTACGCTGGAGCTTTTTCCATTTTAATCATGCTCGCGTCTTTGTGCTTTTTATGTGTTAATGGCTTGAATTTAGGCTTGGATTTTACTGGTGGCACAAAAGCAGAAGTGAGCTTCAAGCAATCTGTCAATGCTGCTCAAGTTCGCCAAGATTTTCAGGATTCTGATTTTCCAGAAGCAGTGATTCAGGCGTATGATTCTCATCATCTAGCTATTCGCATTGGTGTTCATAAAGAAATGAGTCAAGAGAAGCTGAAAGTACGTTTGCTCCGTTTATTGCCTGGAGCAACCATGCAGGCGATAAATTACATCGGCCCTCAAGTGGGTAAGCAGCTCATGACCAATGGTATTTTGGCAGTGGTGGTAGCGCTTTTAGCGACTGTTGTTTACATCGCGTTACGATTTGAATACCGCTTTGCTTTGAGTGCAGCGATTGCGCTCTTGCATGATCCAATTTTGATTTTAGGTGTGTTTTCAGCTTTTCATTTAGAATTTAACCTCATTGTTTTAGCCGCCGTGATGACTGTGATTGGCTACTCCTTAAACGATACCATTGTGGTCTATGATCGTGTGCGTGAAAACTTTAAAAAGTTAAGGCACGATAAGCCAACTGTTGTCATGGATAAGTCCATTAACCAGACATTGTCTCGAACAATAATGACATCAGGGTTGACTTGTTTTGTGGTTATTTCGTTGCTAATTTTTGGTGGAGATTATCTCTTTGGATTTTCCCTAGCCTTGTTGATAGGTATTGTTATCGGCACCTATTCATCTATTTATGTCGCGGGTTCTTTGGCCATTAGTTTTGGCTTGACACGAGAGAGCTTGCTGAGTACAGTCAAAAAACCTGATAGTTATTAGATTTGTTTTTCTAGGTGGTTTTTAATGATTCGTTTGTTGCGTTCGGTGTCTTTTTTTCTTACCTGCTTTTTGACTTTTTCTTCTTATGCGGATACTCAGTTGTTGTTGTGGCCTGAAGACGCGCTTTCAACGTTATCTGTATACGCAGATTACAGAGATAATTCTTCGGCAACGTCTTTTAATGATGACGCTCTTTTTGAGTTAACTGCTAATAAAGCCAATGATTCAAATACTCTTTTGCCGCACTCAGTTGATCATAATCGAGTGATTGCTCATCAAACAAATCAGGAGTGTTGTCGCTCTTATGCTTTTTTAGGTATTCCCATTTCTAGAGCTTGGTGGGTATCGATTCAGCATGATGGGAAAACTGACTACCTGTGTGATCGTAACGACGCTATCGGGCAAGAGCCTAAATTGTATGTTCAGGTGGTAAAGTCTGGGTCAAGCACAAGGCTTACCTTTCAGACAGGGCATTATTGCGAAGAAAACAACCGCATTGCCAGTTCAACTTATGTGCCATCTAACTGGAAGTCTGTTAGTGTAGACATTCACTAGTTTAGGAGGGCCCATGATTTTACCACGCAGAGCACTGCTTTTGTCAGTGTTTTTTTCCTTTGCCTCACAAGCTTCTTCTGCGATGTGGGTGTTTCCAGAAATTGATGCTACCAGCTGTGAGCGGCCGCTTTTTCTGTTTAACGATAAATCTTCATTGGATACTGAGCCTGTTAGCATCACCCCAGTAATTGTGTATGACAATGACATTCATTCCGATACCTTTGGTTTTGTGTGTGCAGGGAAAGAGCGAAAGTATCGAGTTTCTGATTTGCGCGAACCTTGCCAATATGGTTGGAAAGCACGAATTGAACGTATGCCAGCAGGGAAAAGTGATTCAGCGGTTTCGCTTAGCTCTTATGAGCTGTGTGTGGGTATGGATTTTTTGCTGGCCGATATAGCCGTTTATGTGACAGCCGATAAGGTGAGTTTTGCGAGTGTCGCGCCTAATGGGGGAGAGGTGTTTACGGATGCCTGGGCTCCTTAGTACCTTACTTTGGAATCATTGCATTCCTTGGAATATCGATGAACGCTACACTTGCGTTTACGGGTACTAAGAGTGTAGAATTTTGACTGGCTTAGCGACTCTAAGGTCGCAACAGGCTGCTCGTCTTGTGTCTATGATTGGACCCTTTTAAGGAATAGGATATGCTTGGATTTGCTTCTGCAGTCTGCTATTTGCGTCGTTTTTCAAAACGCTTATGTCAGCTTGCTATTTTCATAGGGGCCTTGTGTTGGCAAGCTCTTGCTCAGGCCTTTTCCTCGTATTGGAACATGCCTAGAGGCGTGACTCCCGTGAGTCACGGTATTTACCATCTACACATGGTGGCCTTTTGGGTTGGCGTTGTCATTTCTAGTTTTATTTTTCTGTGGATGATTTGGATTTTTGTTCGATACCGTCATTCTAAGGGTGCTATTCCAGGTAATGTTCATGAGCACATGGGCGTTGAAATTGTTTGGACAGTCATTCCAATTATTCTTCTTGTTATTTTAGCTATTCCTGCTACTAAAATTCTCATAAAAATTCATGACGATGAAAAACCAGCCATGTCGGTCAAAGTAACGGGCTATCAGTGGAAGTGGAATTATGAATACCTTGATCAAGGCATTCGTTTCTTCAGTAATTTGGCGACTTCTCAAGCTGAAATTAATAATGAACGCCCTCCTGGCCCCAATTACCTTCTAGAGGTGGATCATCCGTTGGTACTTCCGGTGGGAGAAAAAATTCGCTTTCTAATTACATCCAATGATGTGATTCACGATTGGTGGGTACCTGATTTGGGTGTTAAACAAGACGCCATCCCAGGTTACGTGAATGAAACTTGGACAAAAATAGAAAAAGTGGGCACTTATCGTGGTGAGTGTGCTGAGTTATGCGGAACTTATCACGGTTTTATGCCTATTGTTGTAAAAGCGGTGTCTCCCGCGGCGTTTAAGCAGTGGGTTGCTAAACAGAAAACTGTTAGTAATGGTTTGACTCCAACGAAGCCTAAAGCACCTGCCAAGCCAATGACAGAGTCAGAATTGCTAACGTTAGGTAAAACTGTTTACGGGAAAAACTGCGCTGTTTGCCATCAGACAAATGGTAAAGGTTTGCCACCGACATTCCCCGGTCTTGTTGCTTCTCCAATTGCGACAGGCGCATTAGAGGGACACATTAATATTGTTCTTCATGGTAAGAAAGGCACAGCAATGCAAGCCTTTTCGGAGCAACTCTCTCCAAGTGAGATAGCTGCTGTTATTACCTACGAGCGGCAGGCTTGGGGTAATGCTGAACTCAACAAGAAGGCGGGTCATCCTGTGTTAGTACACGCAGCGGACATTGTTAAGAAAGAAATAGAGGAGAGCGGCTCATGAGTCACGCAGGAGTAGGTCACCATCACCCTAAAGGGATCAAACGATGGCTTTATACGACCAATCATAAAGACATCGGTACTATGTATCTGGTTTTCGCTTTGATCATGTTTTTTGTGGCCGGCGGAATGTCTTTGATTTTTAGGATTGAATTATTCCGTCCCGAACATGTGTTTATTCAGCCACAGTTTTATAACGAAATGATTACCATGCATGGGATTATCATGATTTTTGGTGTGGTGATGCCTGCAGCTGCGGGCTTAGCAAACTGGATGATTCCACCCATGATAGGTGCGCCAGATATGGCTTTGCCGCGTTTGAATAACTGGAGTTTCTGGTTACTTCCTTTTGCTTTTTCCATAGCACTATCCACTATGTTCATGAGTGGCCCTATGCCTGATTTTGGTTGGACATTCTACGCTCCATTATCGACCACATTTGGGCCTAAGAGCACGGACTTCTTTATCTTTACCATTCATATGTTGGGTCTTTCTTCCATTTTAGCCGCTTTGAATATTGCGGTTACTATCATTAATATGCGCGCTCCTAAAATGACCTGGATGAAAATGCCGGTGTTTGTGTGGAGTTGGTTTATTACGGCACTTATCTTATTGGCTATCATGCCTGTGTTGGCCGGTGGCGTTACCATGATGCTCATGGATAGAAACTTTCACACAGCTTTTTTCGAAGCTGCTGGTGGAGGCGATCCAATCTTATTCCAGCATATTTTTTGGTTTTTTGGTCATCCAGAAGTGTATGTTTTGGTAGTGCCTGCGTTTGGTGTTATCTCTGAAATCATTCCAGCTTTTTCTCGGAAAAAACTGTTTGGTTATCACATGATGGTTTACGCAACAATTATCATTGCCTTTTTAGGATTCCTTGTTTGGATGCATCACATGTTTACAACAGGTGCGCCGATTGAGTCTCAGCTTTTCTTTATGTATAGCACGATGGTGATTGCAGTACCGACAGGGGTGAAGCTCTTTAACTGGATGGCTACCATGCATAAAGGGTCCTTGTCCTTTGAAACACCTATGTTGTTTGCGATAGGTTTTTTGGTTATCTTCACCATTGGTGGCGTAACTGGAATCATGTGTGCACTTGTACCCTCGGATTATCAATATCGTGGTAGTTACTTTGTAGTCGCTCATTTTCATTACCCGCTGCTTTCCGCTGTTATGGCTATTATGGCCGCTGTTTATTTTTGGTTGCCAAAGTGGTGCGGTAAAATGTATAGCGAAGCCATGGGAAAATGGCATTTTTGGTTGACTGTGATTTCTGTGAACGTTACTTTTTTCCCGCAGCATTTTATTGGTTTAGCTGGTATGCCAAGGCGGGTTCCAGATTATCCGCTTCAATTTACTGACCTAAACCAAGTCTCGACGATTGGTGCAATTGTCATGGGCCTTTCACAGTTACTTTTCTTATATAACCTGATTCGAACAGTTAAGCGTGGTAAAGAAGCTCCTCAAAGACCTTGGGATGGCGCTAAAGGGCTTGAATGGACACTACCCTCACCAATGCCTTACCATACTTTTGAAGAAGCTCCTGATGAGTTGCATGGGTACGAAGACTAGTTCTTACTAAAGCTGTTAAGCAAAAAAGCAGAGGCTGGTCACACTTGATCAGTTCTGTTTTTGTTGCAGTTTTTTCTAGTCCTGATAGAGAGAAGAGTTATGACAGATAAGAAAGAGAAAAAAGAAATTCCAAAAAAGAGAAAGAAGACCATACTCTATTTGTGTTTGGGCGTATTATTCATGTTTGGATTTGCGTACCTTTTAGTGCCCCTGTATAGTTTGATTTGTAAGCAGCTAGGTATTAATGGTCGAGGAGTGAATAAAGCCACTCGCTTACTGTCTCACATGAAAGTCGATACATCTCGAACTATTGATGTCAGTTTTACAGCGACAGTCCATGGAGGCATAGGCTTTGTTTTTAAACCTTTAATAAAGCATGTGCAGGTGCACCCAGGGGAAGTTAAGCTCATTTATTATTTTGCTCAAAATCACACAGGAAAAGAGGTCACGGTCCAGGCGATTCCGAGCATCACTCCAGACTATACGGCAAAGTATTTTAAAAAGACGCAGTGTTTTTGTTTTACTCAGCAATATTTTTTCAAAGGCGAAAAAGCGGATATGCCAGTTTATTTTTTTGTTGATCCGAAGCTTCCCAAAAGGACCCAAGCGATTACATTGTCTTACACTTTATTTGATGTATCCGATCGTTTGAAAAAAAATGGCCTGCCTTCAGGCATTGGGCGGATAGACATTGGCTAAGTCTTGAGTACAATATCCCATAGTGCATAACAAAGGACATCTGGTGTCTAGACATACCCTTACTCGCTTAAGCTTTGCTTTGTTCCTGTTTTCTTGGCTGGTCATTGCCATGGGAGCATGGACTCGCTTAAACAATGCAGGTTTAAGTTGCCCAGACTGGCCCTTTTGTTACGGTCACATCGGAGCCCCTCAACACATGGATGCAGCGGGTTTATACCACGTTGCCCAAGGTTGGTATGAGATGGCTCATCGCTATGTGGCGGGCCTTTTGGTGCTAGGTATTTTGTTTTTGTCTATCGGGATTTTTCGTTTCGACAAGATGCATCGCGTATCTCGTTGGGCCACGTCTATTATGCTACTAGTTTTGTGTTATCAGCCTTGGTTGGGTGCGATGACGGTGATTGATAAGCTCTATCCTGCGATTGTGAGTCAGCATTTGTTGTGTGGCTTTAGTTTGATGGCATTGCTCTGGTATCACTACGCAGCTCTTTCTCAAGATCAGGTCGTCACATTGAATCGAGATACCGCTTTTTTACCTCACTTATGGCTTATTGCTTTGTTTGCTCTTGCTGTGCAAATTGCTTTAGGAGTTTGGACATCGACCAATTATGCGGCTATTGCGTGCCCTAATTTCCCTATCTGTTCTTTGCACTCATGGTCTTTTCAGTGGGGCGATGCCTTACACTTATCTCGCCACCTTGGCTCGCTGGATGCTCACCCTATTCTTCTTGAAGCAGTGCGCAGAAGCATTCAGGTCATGCATCGTTTTGGCGCTTTTTTTATTGGCTCCTTTCTACTAGTTGTTCAGGCTATTACGATCATGAAGAGGCCCAGTTTACGCTTGCTTCGTTTCGCGTCTGTTTCACTTGTTTTGTTACTTTTTCAGATTGTTTTAGGGGTCATGAATGCACTGTATGCCCGACCGTTATTTTTTGCGATGGCACATAATCTCACCGCAGCTGCTCTGTTATGGTCGGTTGTTGCTGTGTTGTGTGCGTTTTCGCGGCATCGTATTGAGCAATCAAGAGGGGTACTGGGGTGAAAAATAAATGGGTTTGGGCCATGATCTTTCTTTTGGCTGCTGTGTTAGGTGTCATTGTGTCACTTTGGTCGCATCGGAACGACTTTGATGGGCGAGAGCTTCCATCGGGAGCTGCCAATATGCGAACCTATCATTACCCTGCTCAGTGGTCGAAACAATTGAAGGGGCGGAAAGATGTCGGTAGGATAGTATTCCGAAGTTATTGCATTACTTGTCATGGTAGGACGCCTAAAATACCTTTATCTGCTCCACGGATTGGTGATCGCCGTGTTTGGTCTGGCCTGGAGCGTTTGGGAATCGATAAATTGCTTGCTATGACCATCCAAGGTGTCGCAGCTATGCCTGCTAGAGGTGGTTGTTTTGAGTGTTCCGATGATCAACTGAAATCGGCTATCCAATACATGATTAAGGCAAGGTGAGGTTAGTATGACGGAGCTTTTAAAATTCATACATATGGCTGCTTTATTGTCTGCCGTGGGCTTGTTCGTTTTTTCATATATCCATTTTGTTCGTTCCGTAGTGAAGCGCTTTTTTGATCCAGAGATATTAAAATACCTTCATCAGAATTTTGATACTGCTTTTTTCATTGCTTGGTGTTTGAGCCTTTTGTTTGGCTTAGCTTTGGTTTACCCAAAAGGGTACACGATAACAACGCCCTGGATACAAGCGGCTCTTCTTTTTATGGGCGTTTCTTCATTATTATGGGTAGTAAGTTTGTTTTGTAAATATCGGCTGTTGCATTCGCTTATCAGTAATCAAGCAAGGCGAATCCGGTTGTGGTTTTTTTATCACATGACGCATGCATTCATTTTTTGATTATTGTTGTGATAGCTAGAGATGCAGTGACTAAAACAACATGGTTGGTGTTGGGATGATGTACGCGGTTTTAAAAATAGCTCATGTAATGCTCGGTTGCTTGTTAATTGCAACCATGATTGGAGTGGTTGCTCCCGTTGTGTATGGTACTCGTTTCTATCCAACTGATTGGCAGAAGCGTACGTTAAAGCGTTCATTGTTTTTATCGTTATTTGCCGTGATACCATTAGTTATGCTTCAAATGATGCTGGGTTCTTCGATCATAGCTGTTCAATCGTATAGTCCCTCACTGCTTTGGGTGCGTTGGTCGTTTGTTTCTTTTTTAGGTTTTTTGTTTTTTTGGAGCGTATCGGTTTACTCCCTGTCTTCTTGGCGTTCAGCAAGAGGTAGAGCTTTGAGATCAAACTGCATGGAGTCATTGTCGTCTTATTATTATCGTTGGCTTGCAGCGGTGATTGCCTCTACTATTTGTTTGTGCGTGATGGTTTTCATGATGGCTAACCGGGTTGGTGGTTAATTTACTATTCTCACTTAAGTTGCCTGCACCGTTGAAAAACGGTGTCATCCCCAGTCATGTAATGACGTAGGGGGCTTTTCATTTAAGTAGTGTTTTGTTAAGTAATGTCTGATAATAATTAACAAGGCAGGAATTGCTATATTTTATTGAGGAAAGAGTGCTATGAGATATCAAGATCTCCCAAACAGCCATCAACAAGCTTGTGGTGTTCGACTGGGTTTAAGTCATGCGCAGGTGATGGCGCCGAACTTCGGCGCTCATACAATTAGTGCTATTAAAGCGGAGATGAAAAAAGGAGCATTGCTAGAAGATGCTTTTGAAAAGTATCGTGATCTGAATAATATTGAAACTCGAGCGATGACCGAACTAGGTCTAATTCGTGCGCAGGTGATGGCGCCGAACTTCGGTTATCATACAATTAGTGCTATTAAAGCGGAGATGAAAAAAGGAGCATCGCGAGAAGATGCTTTTGAAAAGTATCGTAATCGGAATAATATTGAAATTCAAGCGATGCTCGAACTAGGTCTGACTTGTGCACAGGTGTTAGTACCGAATTTCGGTGATCATACAGTGAAGGCTATTAAAGCAGAGATAAAAAATGGAACATTGTTAAAAGATGCTTTTGAAAAGTATCGTCATCGGAATAGTGTTGAAATTTAAGGGATGACCCAACTAGGTCTAACTCGTTCGCAAGTGTTAGCACTGAACTTCGGTTATCATACAATGAGAGCTATTAAAGCGGAGATGCAAAAAGGAGTACTATTAGAAGATGCTTTTGAAAAGTATCGTAATCGGAATAATATTGAAATTCAAGCGATGCTCGAACTAGGTCTAGCTTGTGCGCAGGTGTTAGCGCCGAACTTCGGTGCTCATACAATTAGTGCTATTAAAGATATGCAAAAAAGAACCGAAGAGTTGTCCTCGCTTGATGCTTTTGAAATGCTTAGAGGGAAGTCAGATAGAGACACAACTACGTTTTTAGAAGCCTATCTGTTAGCTAAAAAAAAGGCACAAAAACCGATTGCTGACATGCTTTTAATAAGGGTACTGGTAGATGTCGGTAGGGGTTTTGGCCATCAGCGTGCTGCTATTACTTTAATGCAGAAGTTCCGTGAAATGGGTTTTAAAGGAGTTTTTGATATTCAATGTAATGATAAGCTTGGTGCAAACCTTCAGAGCACTAAAGCTGGAAGAGTGAAAGAGTATAAAAATGAAGAACTTTTGGCAAGTCGACAATTAGTAAGTATGATCCCAGGATTTGAGCTATCAAGCCCTAGCAGAGAAGGAGTCAGAACTGTTGCCGGGTTAGGTGCAGTAAAAATATCATCTTTGCCTCATGCTTATTCCAGTAGAGGTGATCTTGGATTTTCTAAAGCTGACCTTGCTGTTTGTGCTGCAGAAGATGATCCTATTCAGAGGAAAGATACGAAAGCAAAAACATTTAATGCAGTATGTTATATTGGCTTGGAACCAACTGACTGGCATAAAGGTTCATGCTTTGTGACAGATTCGGACGGTGTTGTCACACAACTTCCTAACGCATCCACACTGCGCTTGTCATCTGAAGCTGCCTACCAATTGTCTGATATATCGTCTATCCGCCTATCAGAAACAGAGCGAAGAATTATAGGTATTACTAGGGATGCTGCTATTAATAGCCAACTTGTTTATGGTTTGTATCCTGGAAAGCATTACGCTAGTAACTGTGGTGGCATGAAAGAGAGTGGTCATTTGGACGAAGCTACAGAAATGCAGCGAATCGTAGAAGCCCATCTTTTACTTAGCCAGAAAACAGCTAAGCTTTCTGTATTGTTACTTCCTCAAGACATCGCATTGAATGTTGATTTTATAAGGAAAGTAAAAGGTAGGGCTGGCAATATTTACTTTGCTGATCTTACAAGGGGTGATTTAGATGCAGGAGCATACAACGCTACTGATGTTGTAGTGGCTTATACTGGGCGCCTTCAACTGACAGTTTTCGATTACCTTATGTTACAGGGAACAACGTTACCTCCCATTATTGAAGGGTGTAATTCCAGGGAAATATGTGAGTCAGCTGGTAGGCCTTTCATTCATGGCTCAGGCAAGTACAATCATTTAAAGGAATATAAAGTTGAAGCAGGTGATAAACAGAGGCTCCATGCTCAGGCTTCTCTATGTCTTGAGCGCGGTGATCAGCAATATGTGCCGCAGCTTGTTCAGTATATGGAAGAGAGTTCGGCATCTAATCATCAGTTAATGGAATATCATAAAAAGCGTAGAAGAGCCTTTTTTACAAGGCCCGATGCTTGTGAGACTGCACTTGATGCGTTAGGTATTTCTTATTTGGAGACAAAAAAAGAATGCGGAGTAAGTGGTGAAAATAGAAACCCTATTCGGGGTGGAAAAAAGACAAGCAGGAGGCTCTCGTTTCTTGGAGGATGTCTACCACATAATACATCTCAAGGAGGCCCTGAATCAGGGAATCAGCTCACCTGAGGCTGTTAATCTAAGCCATTATTTATGAGATTTAACCCCAAAATAAAAAGCTCCCACCACTTTTTTTGCAGTATTATTCACGTAGCAAATCATCCATCAGTTGAACGTACTGGCACAAATTGTCGTGAGAGAGTACAGCGTCTTTAAGCGGCGATTCAATGGGTGGTCGTATCGTGTGAACAAGCATGGCGTAAATGCTCATGTCATAGCGAGTGACTCTATTCCCAATTAAAGTGCTTCGATTGCCAAGGTAGGCTGCTAAAGCATTAATGTCTTGTACGCCTCGAGCGAGAATACTTTTCTCATCATGACGACCCAGACCATGTTCGTAGAGAGTCTTGATCACACCTTTTTTCACGCTATTGGCAATCGTGTTACGGAGTATTTTTGGTATGGTGGCAAAGTAGATAGGTTTGGTGATTTCCCAGTTCTCAGGCATCATCCAGCGTGTATAGGTCAAACACCAGTGATAGTGATGATCAAAGCACCTGACCCATGCAAGAGCTTCACCTTTTTCTTTGCTATCTAGTGGAGAGCCAGTATCCGGGCTTATTTCATCCAAGTAATCGAAGATGCATTCGCTATCAGAGATCGTGTGGTGTTTGCCGGTATCTATCAAATAAGGCATTTGTTTTCTGGGGGCTTTCCTGGGGTCCATTTGATACACATTGGTATAGGGAATGCCTTTAATACGCAAGTAGGCTTCAACCTTCGTGCAAAAAGTACTGCCTGATGATAAAGACCAGATGGGTGGGAATTGATAGAGTTCTAACATGGCAAATCCTTTGTCCTGTTTTAAAAACAAATAGTAAGCTTAGCTCAGGAAAAGTCAATCTGTAATAGACTCTAACAATGGGAAGTATCACATTTTCAGTTTTGATATAAAGTTAGGGCTAATTATAAAGATTTCTAGCTTTTGCTTTAGCAAAAACGAAATCATAACTGGGCCCCCGACGTCACGTTGTTCCTGGGGGTGACAACGTAGTGATCCGCTTTTCACAAGTGAGCTACAAAACTACTTAAAGCAAGCGTTTCGACTAAGATTGGCCAAAAATGGAGTGCAACAAATTTTCAGTTTTAAGACAAGGTTAATCTAAAAATTGATGAAAAAGCGGAGTGTACATGCGAGTACATGAGCATTTTGAAAAGATTTTTCGATTAAGATTGGCCAAAAATGGAAATTTGCCCTACATGTCTATGTAATTAGGGCCGCCTTCTTTGTTAGGCGGCGTCCAGTAAATATTTTGCATAGGGTCTTTGATGCTACAGGCTTTGCAGTGTAGACAATTTTCGGCATTGATTTGTAGCCAGGGTTTGCCTTCTTTTTCTACGTACTCATACACATGAGCAGGGCAGTAGTGTTGTTCTGGTCCACCAAATTGTACGAGGTTTACGTTGAGAGTCAGCTCACGATTATCGACCTGCAAATGCGAAGAGCCTTTAGCGTGATGGGTATTGCTGAGTGACACCTGCGTGAGTCGATCAAAGCTGATGACTTGATCGGCCTTCCATGGTTTTGTTATTTTCTTTTTTCTAAGTCTTGTGTGATCTGGCGGCGGAAGAGTTAAGGTCCAAGGCGCTTTTCCTCGAAAAAGCCATTGATCAATGCCAGTTATTAGCAGACCTAAATAATTCCCAAAGCGATACGAGGGTTTAATGTTTCGTGATCGATAGAGTGCTTCCCCTGTTGGAGATTGCTTAATGTGTTTGCTCAGGTTGCGTTTATTGTTTGCCAGGCTGTGTTCTGCGCACAGTATGGCTGTTTGCATGGCATGGTGAATGCCTTGAAGCTTGCCTGAGTCGACAAAGCCTGCGCTGCATCCAATTAGGTAGCCGCCAGGAAAATCGCAGCGTGGAATGCTTTGCCATCCACCCTGGTTAATGGCTCTTGCGCCATAGCCAACGCATTGGCCGGATTCAAATAGGGCTTTATGCGAAGGGTGTGCTTTATAGCGTTGAAGCTGCTCAAAAGGGCTAAACTGAGGGTCTGTGTAGTTAAGCGAGCTAACAAAACCAACAACGATGTAAGGTGCTTCGGCGTGATATAAAAACCCACCGCCAAAAGGGCTGCTTTGCAAAGGCCACCCAAGGCTATGTGTTACTTGGCCTGCATGATGCAAGCTAGGGTCCACTCGCCATTTTTCTTTAACGCCTAATCCATAGCGTTGTGTATCGCACTCTTCTCTCAATGAAAAAGCAGCGATGGCTTGCTCAGACAGATAGCCCCGACAGCCTTCGGCTAAAAAAGTGTGAGAGGAAAAAATAGAAGAGTTTGCTTCATCATTGATTTGCACGCCCAAGACCTTGGTTTTGTTGTCTTCCCATAAAAGGGCCGTGGCTGCAAAACCTGTGATGATGCTTACACCTAAGGATTCAGCTTCTTTTGCTAGGTATTGGCAGAGTTGGCCGATGCTAATGATCCCACAGCCATCGTGTGATAAATGCTTTGGCGTAGGTAGTGGCAGGCTATGGTTTTTGCTTAAGTAAACAAAACGTTCATGCTTGATAGGAGTGAAGGGAAAGCCAGCGGCTTTTTGCCAATGAGGTAATAAAACATCTAAGAGGCTTGGGTCAAAAAGAGCGCCAGAGAGTAAGTGTGATCCTACTTGTGCGCCTTTTTCTAAAACAGCAATGCGTCGTTCTGGATTGAGTTGGGCTAATCGAATGGCAGCGCTTAAGCCGGCAGGGCCGGCTCCAACAATGAGAGAATCGAAGCTGAGAGAGTCCGTCATTGCTAGTAAAGAGCACTTTCCATGTCTTCATCGGGGACATCCATTGGAGTGCCTGTTTTAATTTCATACTCTAAGCGCTCTAGGGTGTTCTTCACGTGTAGATCACGAGCTCTGAAGCGAACAGCAAGGTATAGGCTGATTACCGACAAGATGGCGATCAGTAGAAAATCAAAACCCGGAGGTAGTTTATCTTTTCCGCCACCAAAAGAGCCGTAATAGGAGATGAAGGTTAAACCTATGATGTAAGGCCATATCCAGGTGGAGGCTCGCCAGTTCATGTGGATTTCACGAGGGCGTTCTGAGAAGATTCGGTAGATGATAAACAAGAGCAGGCTTAAGAAAAGGCATAGGCCTAGTTTTGAGACAATGGCCCAACCAGTCCAATACACAATCAAAGTGCAGACGTAGAAAGCCAAAAAGCTCCAGAGTTTAATGGCTGGTAGACGAAAAACACGCTCGCGATTAGGGAGTTGGTAACGCAAGGTCAAGCAACAGATCGGGCCGGTTACATAAGAGAGTGCAATAATAGAAGACATAAACTCAGCCATGGCTAACCAACCATGAAAAGGCAAGAAGAAAGACATGCCAACAATAAAGTTTACCAACACAGCTTTAGCGGGCATGCCGTGGGGGTTGACCTCTGAGAGAAATTTAGGAAGTTGTCGGTTGGTGCTCATTCCGTAAAGGATACGAGAAGCACTAGTGCTATAGACCAAGGCAGCAGCAGCTGTGGAAATCAGGGCGCCGACGTAGAGAAGGTCTGTCATCCATTGGCTGTGATAATGGGTAAGTAAGCCAGCTAGAGGCCCTGCATCGCCGGTAAAGTGTAGGTTCGACCAGCCGTGATTCATGGAGTCCCCAGGTAGAGCGCTGATAAAGCTAACTTGCAGCATTAGGTAGATGATAAGGACAACCACTAAGCTGCCGACAATACCAATTAAAATGCTTTTGCTAGGGTTTTTGGTTTCACCGGCAAGTTCAACAGCTTGTTTGAAGCCATTGAAAGCAAAGATGATGCCGCCGCTTGCGATTGCCGCAAAAACACCGTGCCAGCCATGAGGTAGGAAGCCGCCTACTTTAGGGTTGTGAAAGTTCTGAGGGTGGTAGGCTATGACGAGTAAGACGATAGCTGTGGCAATTGGGATCATGATTTTCCAGAAAGAAAACCAGTTATTGATTCGGGTGATTAGGCGGATGGAGTAAGTGTTCACGACAGAGAAAACAGCCATTAAGCATAAGGCAGCTATTAAGCCTTGGCCGCTTAGAGTATCGCTGTTTGCGTGTGAGTGAGTGAGCAAGTTTGGCCAGAAGTTGGCAGCGTACTGCAGCATGGCTTGGGTTTCGATGGCGGGAGCTGTCATTACCGCAAACCAGGTAATCCAGCCGAAGAACAAGCTGTTAAAGGTGCCATGGGTGAGTTGAGGGAATCGTGTACTACCACCTGTGATGGGTAGCATGGTGGTGACTTCGGCATAAGTGAGGGCAACCATGATGACAAGTAAGCCACCAAAAACCCAAGCAAGAATAGAGGCGGGGCCGGCAAGTCTGCCAACGTAGAGAGCGCTGAAAAGGAAACCAGAGCCGATCATGGCGCTAATGGCCGACATCATAAGGCCAATTGGGCCAATGCCTCGTTTGTAGGTATGCTGAGCTCCCATAAGGTCCCCTTTTTGAGAATTTACGCAATTGGCTGTCCGTCTTGGGGTGGATCCCCCAGTGCCGTTTGCTATGATTTAGTGCATTTTCGAGCACGTATTGTACCTAGGTATGCTCTTGTTTGCAAAGCGGTTTGTTATTGATCATTTGCACTTGATTTACATTGTTTATATTGAGTAAAGGGTTATTGCACCTATTTATTTTAAATTGTGTTTATTTGTCTACTCTGTTAAAATGTCCTTTTCTTGTACATATTAAAGTAGGTTTCTTATGAAAAACGCTAACGTCATCGATACTCACGGAGCTTCTTTTCGTGGTATGACGAAAACATTATATTGGTCCCCGCGCGGTTTGTTTCAGGAAGGCCCAGGTCTTCGAGCCTTGATCGCCATGTTTACTCAGATCCAGGAAAATTCGGGACTGGCGCTGAGCTTTAACCGTATTGTTTTTATCACTAGCGACCAAGATCTTGAGGAAGCAAAGAAAAACATTAAATCTGGTGATGTGATTCATTCAACCTGCGCAGGTACTGTTCGAGGTGTTGAGCTTGCTCAAGCAGCACATGCTAAAGGTTTGAAAAATATCTCTTACCTTGCCCTTCATAGCCCGAATGCAAATCTTCTGAAACCACTTGTGGGTTGCGTTAAGAACCCGGTATACGTGATTTCAGATAATCCACAGCTGAGCTCGGATGGAGCAAGAGCTCATACAAACTGGATTGACGAGGCAAAAAATGCTGGCCTTGATCAGTTCATGGATATTATGCGCTATGAAGGCCGTAAGGATGGTCTTAACACCAGAGAGCCAACCACCTTGCCTCGTGGTAGTGCTGAGACTCTTAATAAGACTTATCAGGTGGGTGCTTCTGCTGTTATGAGCCCCGTCTTAGAAGGGGGTGTTACCCTTTATAAGGATGTGACGGTAGGGCATTTAAAAAGCGATAGCGCTTCGCCTGATGTAGTCGTAGGCGATATTGTGACAGATAAAGACAATCAATTTGCGTTTAATATTAGCTTCTTTACAGAGCTTCTATGCGCTGCTACCAACCCGAATCCAGGTAAGGTTTTATCATTTGGCTACCCGAGACTAGGTCAATCGTACAACCCACTACAGGGCACAACGATGAAGCTTGACCAAGTGCAGCCGGCGTTTGTGCAAAAACTGGCTGATGATTTAGGGAATAATGAAGAAGGCAACAAGTATGAAGATGAGTATGATAAGCCTCAGGGCCGAGTGCATCGTCATCAAGAGCCAGAGGGTAGCCGAGTAGTTCCTCATGGTCACCCAGGCGGTGAAAGTGTTTCTCATGCGGATCCTCGTCCTCTAAAAAGAAGTGAATATCAATATTCAAGAAAAACAGGCAAGACGCTTGAAAGCACCTTCTTTTCTGCAGCAGGAATTGGTGGTATGTTTGTGGTTTCCGATATTGTTGTTGGCGCGTTAATGGCAGCTAAAGTGATTAATTTTTCACAGCTCAATATGGCGGCCCAAGGTGGAAGTGTGGCTGCCATGGTAGCGCTTCCTGTATTATGTATCGCTATAGCGGTAGTTTGTTTTATGATAGCCAAAAATAATAAAAAGAAGCCTCTTTTAGTGGAAGGCGCCTTTTCTACTGGAAAAGCTGGCGCTCATTTTGCATCTGATGCAGCTATTACTTATGCACACAGTACTGAGTACAGCTCAGTGAGTCAAGAAGGGGAAGAAGAAGGCCAGGAATTTGATAATGCCGGTGGTGATACCGTTTTAGGCGATGAAGACTGGTATGATCCGGAGTTTGTTCAGATGCAACCTCCGGAGCAGGGCAACAATCAAGCTACGGGAGCTTCTAGTGCCACTGAAAGGCAGTCTGGAGATGTTTCTTTAAAAATTGGTAGAGGTATCTGGGCACCCATTCCTACTGATGTCACTGCGGTCCAGTCTAAGCTAGACAATGACTATGATGATGACAGTGACCATGATGGAGTGGATGAGCCTAATCCTTTTGCCTAATAGAAAATAGCCTTAGGCTTCTTCAGGATGGCAAGATAGCTTATACTGGCTCTTTTGCTTAAGCGAAGGAGCACTAGTGTCTCATCTTATCTTTTTTGTATCCACCCTGGCAAAATACTCTTTTCTTGTACATATTAAAGTAGGTTTCTTATGAATAACGCTAACGTCATCAATACTCCCGCAGCTTCTTCTCGTGGTATGACGAAAACATTATATTGGTCCCCGCGCGATTCGTTTAAGAAAGGCCCAGGTCTTCGAGCCTTGATCGCTATGTTTACTCAGATCCAGAAAAGTAACGATCACGCCTTGCGTTTTAAGCGCATCGTTTTTATCACTAGGGATCAAGATCTTGAGGAAGCAGGGAGAGAAATTAAAGAAGGTGATGTGATTCATTCAACCTGCAAGGGTACTGCTCGAGGTGTTGCGCTTGCTCAAGCAGCACACGCTAAAGGTCTAACAAATATCTCTTACCTTCGCTGTGAGCCATGGAGAGCCGAAGGCGCAGGCGAATAGTCCGCGATAGCCACGGATTTTCTATCGAGCGTAAGCGAACATAGAAAATCTTTACGTGGCGTTGAGTCACTTGAGAGACCACAGCGTAGTCAAG
>JAJRRL010000013.1 GCA_024279495.1 Gammaproteobacteria bacterium
GAGAGACCACAGCGTAGTCAAGCCGTTAGGTTGCGTAGCGTGGGTGACGAGGACGAGTCGCGGCACAGATAACGATCGCCTTCGCGAGTCGATTTGCGCTAGGATGGCGTTAATCTATCTCGAGCGGTGCGATACACTTGTATTAATAATGCTTTCTTTCAGTTTCTCTACACGGGTTTGAGAGCATTTTCCATGTTTACACTTACCTTGGAATTTTATCATAGCGAGTTTGGCCATACGGACAGCTTTCCTCAAGCCATTGTTGGGGCTACCCTTATGGGGCTTGTTTCGTTTATTAAGGCCTTTCGGGATTCCCGGCTGATTGAAGGATGTTATTTACTAAAAAATAAAGCACCAAAAAATGATTATCGGCATGATTATGTCAACCATGTTTACACTCACATTCATTTGTTGCTCACTTCTTTACTCGCTCCAGTGGTGAGTGCTTCTTTTTTGAAAACATTTTCCACCATGACCATCACGGTGGGATCGAAAGACTACATGCAAATACTGAGTTATGTTGCGATTATTGCCATGAGTTATTGCGCTAACATCTTAGCAAAGAATAACGAGCCTTTTGAATTGCTGTATGAGCCTATCATGGAAGTGATGGAATCTTGGGCGTTCTTTCACGAGACCTATTTAAACGTTATCACTCATGAACAGCCGATTGATAGAGTCATGTTTTACTATTATTACTCGGATGATCCCTTGATTTTTGCTGCTATGCTTGCTTTTGTACGAGTGTTTTATTCGTTTTATCAGCTATCAGCCAGCAAGCTTCCGCATGAGATTAAGCACACACTAAAATCGCCTAAAAAGCGATGTGCACTCACAGTAGCGCAGATGACTTACATCGCTGCGCAACATCCTAAATCAGCAAGCAATGGTGACTATCAGCTGGTGTTGCAGGCAGATGATGCAAATGATGAAGAGGTGACTGACACAAAATACAATATCGGTGATTTAAAGGGAGAGGATGTTGATGCTATTTTATTACGAAGTTCCATGGGCGGCCATCACCTTAATGAGCTATTCGAGTATTTCACGACTTCAAAGAAAGCATCTTCTTCTGAAACAGTCTCGGCTGTGAACCCTCATGCCCAAAAGGCTAAGGATGAAGCTGCTAAGGCAGATAAGGCTTATGAGCTGGCTATTCGTCTTGCTCATCAATGTACTGTTAAAAGCGCTACTGAGGCAAGCAAAGAAGCAAGCAAGGCCATTTGCGCCGCTACAACACTCATTGAGCTTGCTGCTAATACACATCATCTGGCTTGCGCTAAACATCACCTGGGCAAAGAGAAAAAAGGCGAATACATCAGTGCCCTTGTGAGCTTTGAGGACGCTAAACGTTCTCGTGGACTAGCTCAAGTATCTTTTGATCGCCTATCTTCTGAGTCTGAACAAGCAAAAGAACACGCCAATGAAATAGAGAACGCTTTGCGTGAAGCAAGAAGGCGGGCTGCTCAAACGAGGCGACAAGCCAATCAAGCGGATGCGTTTGCCCGCTTAGCAAGGAATGTTGTTGAAGCAGGAGATAAAGAAGCAAAAGTAAAGCT
The DNA here is from genome assembly GCA_024279495.1 of Gammaproteobacteria bacterium. Taxonomy (GTDB): domain Bacteria; phylum Pseudomonadota; class Gammaproteobacteria; order JAJRRL01; family JAJRRL01; genus JAJRRL01. Next base: position 1,560 of record JAJRRL010000013.1, read on the forward strand.
CATTGCCGCTGACAGTCAATCAAGGTCGGATCACTTAATCCATGAAGAAAAAGAAGCAGACAATGATGTTATTAAAGCAAGCGATGATGCTGCCAAGGCAAAGCAGACGGCGATTAGAGCAGACGAAGGTGTTTCTGTAGCCAAAACAGCTCTTGCCGAAGCAGAGAGAGTCTTTGTTGAACTTGAAGATACGCTCAAAACGATTGCTGATGCGTTTGCACAGGATGACTCAAAACAGCAAGCTGATGAAGCTGCTTGTGTGAGTGATGAAATTAGACACCTGATGGAAGAAGCGAATGAGTTGGCGAGTCAGGCTAGCCAAGAAGCTGAAAAATACAGGAAAAGGCCTTATCTCGATGATGCAACTCTATTGGAGAATAGCGATTTTTTATCGGCTCTTTCTAGGCAAGAAACTGAGGAAGGAAAGCGTACGGCTGCTCAAAAACAGTATGATGCCTATATGGCCAAGCCTAAAAATGAAAATCCAATTATAAAAGCCTCTTTTGGAGCAGATGTGGAAGGCACTGCCTTTGGTGCTCTAATAACTGCCCCAACTTCTTCATCGCCAACTGATTTTAAAATAGAAGCGCCTACAGCAAGCTTAATCTTCTTGTTGTTAGCTGTTGGATCTATTCCTTTTACTATCAATTTAATCGATGCCATCGATTCAGCACTGTCTTGTGCTAATTATTCAAATTATGTTTACGCTCAAAATATTTCAAAGCTGACTTGCGTATTAGAATGTGATGATCTCTATCCTGAAAGAGCTGATTTGCAAGACATTGGATCGAGTTGGTTTGTTTTGGTTTGTCAAGTCAGTATTCTGATTGCTTGTGTCAACTTTGCATCGCTTGGCTTCAAAAAAGAATTAACTCAGCGTTTCTTGTCTTGTCGCAACAGCAGGTGTGATCAGCCTCAATTTCCACCGAAATCTTGGCTGGTTCCGGCTGTGTTTGCTATCTTATCGATTCCTTCGTTTGTGCTGGCTGTGCTTACTTTGGGGCAGTGGCTCTCGATTCTTGAGGCCAACGCAGAGCTAAGTGTTGCTTGCTCTTCTGATGCGCCTTTTGTTGTCAGTAGGCGTGAGCTAAAGGCAGCGGGTTATTTGTGTGTGGCTTTAGGGGTGGCTACTCTTCTACCGCTTCCTCTGTATGCGGTCATCATGGCGATCCATGGCCGCGCTCGATGCAGGGCCATTCGGGATGCTCAAAGCACAGCTCACCACTCGAGAGTCTCTACTTATGTTCCTCCCTCAAAGCATCATGCTCGGGCAAGAAAAGAGAATGAAGATATTGAGCTTAGGGTTAGATCTTAAAAGATAGCTAGTTGTTATCTTGTAACAACGGATCAAGCCTGGGCCTCCGGCGTCACTATGTTCCTGGAGGTGACATCGTTTTTCAAAGGCGCAGGCAAAAGGTTGAGGTTATTCGTATGGTAGAACGATGACGGTAGTACCATGCTTCAAAAAGTGCTTATAAAGCCATTTGGCAGCTGGTGTTAAGACACGTATGCAGCCGTGAGAGGTGTTATTAGGCGAGACATATGGAGATCCATGAATGGCACAACCGTTTTTGAAAAACATGCAATAGGGCATCGGTGAGCCACCTACGCCAACAGGGAATTGGCTGGATTTGCACTTTGAGCTGCCTTTTCGGGTGATTTTGAAATGCCCAATGGGAGTACGGCAGGGTTCATTGATTTCGTCGCAAAAGTCAGCGCCACCATTACCAACGCCATGAGCGACTTCATAACCGTATTTGTCATAGGCTGTCCAGGCTAATTGTTTAGGGCTAAAAATAAACACATTTTCACCCGGTGGATCGATGTGATGAGGAAGTTTTTCGTAACGAATATCTTGGTTGGTTGATGTAAGGATCGGTGGATGTAGGGTGAGCGTTTTAATTTGATTAGAAGAAGAGGCTTGGTCATTAGCAAACAGTGTGACAGGGATAGTGAATAGCATGGCAATCAGCACATATAATGAGCGAATACGGGAGAAATGCATACCAATTCCTTTTTGTTTTATTGGAAGCGATCAATATATCATCACAGCTTATACAAGCGCAATTAGATCTGTTGAGATTGGGTGCTCTGTGCCCTAAACTAGGGGCTGGATTGCACCAGCGAGGAGTAGCTGATTCATGACGGAACAATGTTTGCTTGAGCGACCAGCTCAGGCTCTTGAGCCTGTAACGGATACCTTATCACGGCGTTCACCTTTGGTGTCTGCCGAAAATGAAAAAGCACTGTCTTTACTTAAAATAGATCAAAGGCGCTATCAGAAACCCAATACCTTGGTGACATCGGCTCAGTTGCTTTTGTCTTTTGCTTCTTCGTGTCGAGGTGATGTACCTCCTATTCCTGAATCTCAGATTAAAACAAAGTTAGTTGAGGCAATTAATCATTTCATGACTCAACTCAGATCCAGTGGGTATGAACCCTATGAAATTATGGCAGCGCGTTATTTGGTGTCTGCATTGTTGGATGATTTAATCTCACAGTCCTCATGGGCAATTGCTAAGTATTGGATAGAAGATGGTTTGCTTCAAGAGTTTGATCAAGAACCCATTGCGTCGGGTCGTTTTTTTCAGGTACTAAGACGATGTTGTGAAGGTCCTGATACATACCTGGATTTACTGGAGCTTGGCTATTACTGCTTAAGTTTGGGTTTTATGGCTGATTATCGGTATCAAGCAGGTGGAACTCAGCAGTTAGCTCAAATGCGAGATCGTCTTTATCGTATTGTCACACTTTTTCGTGGTGAGCCTAAAGCGTCTTTCTTTTGGGGTGAAAAGCCTCATATTCGTAAAAAAAGATCCTTGTTCTCTAAGTTTTTTCGAGCACGCGCTATGGGTGTGATTTGGTTGATTGTCGCTTTGTTTCTGTTGTTACTTTACGTTCCGTATCGTTATCACTTGCGTCAATTGGCTATTCCCGTTCATCAGAGCTTACAAAGTCAAACCACCTTTAACCTGCAACAGGGTTCGCCGTCATGATGCATAAAAAACAAGCCTTTCCGTTTATTTCTTCTTTATTTGTTGCTTTGCTTGTGTGCTTGCTCGTTTGGGTTGCTCTTCCAATGCAAACCATTATTCAGAAGCAAGCGTATCGTTTGTTTTGGCAAATTGGCATCACAGGAGTGATGTCTTTGAGTTGTCTGTGGGTGTTTCTAGCGTGGCGGCAACATAATCTTATTTGGAATGCATTGCAAACAGATGGCACATGGCCTTTGATTGAGCCAGTGATGAGTGATTGTGCGAAGGCTATGGCTGTTATTAAAAAACAATATGGTGTTTGGAAGAGTTTGTTTTTGAATCAATGTCCTTGGATTATATTGGTAGGAGCTCAGGGAGCTGGTAAAACTTCATTGTTAGCTAATGCTGGTCTTGCATTGGAAGCGATTGGAGATAGCACGTTAAAGTCAGCACTTCCAACCTCTTCTGTTGATTTTTGGGTGGGTGATCGAGTTCTATTGGCTGATGTAAGTGGTCAGTGGTGTTGGGGTGAAAAAAACAGTGTGACACAGCAAATGTGGCGTAACGTATTAAAGAGATGGCAGTGTTTTCGATCTAAAAAAGCTCATACTACCGCGGTGGTTGTTTTGGATTGTGCATCCATACAAAGGCACGATAAAAAAGCGTGGCGTGAGTATGTGGGCAAGTTAAGTCGTCAATGCCAGGTGATTCAGTCTATTATTCCGAATGTTCATTTTACGTTTGTTCTATCAAAAGCGGATTCTTTGCTGGGCTTTAGTGCTTTCTTTTCTCTTTTGTCATTAGAAGAAAGGCAGCAATTATGTGGAGTCTCTGTTACGTCAGTGAAAGGGCAAGCTGCTTTGAAATCCATTACGAATTCGTTGAAATCATTGTTGCAGCGCATTGATCGTTTGACCATCAACCGTTTGCATCAAGAGCAGAACGTTTTGAGGCGTGATTTGTTGCGAGCCTTTCCTCAACGTTTAGCGATGTTTGTCGAAGAATTTACAACCCTTGTCGAAGCGATGCCGGGTCAAGTTCAAGGGTCGGTTATGGGTATTTACCTAACCAGCTCCGAGCAGCAAGATCCTAGTGAAGACCATACAATTGGATCTGCTTTAGTGCTGGATGAAGAGCCTATTGTAGGGTCTAGGCCTTATTTTGTGAGAGAGTTGTTTGCTAACTTAGTGAAAAGGGGGCCGCATCATTTGGGGTCTGCTGTGCGCTGGCATTGGACGGTCTATCACATTTTAATTGGATCTGCCGTTATTTTGACAGGCGTTTTTTTCTTGCATCAGGGTTTTGTTAAAACGCAGCTTGCTATAGAAGAAGCAAAGGCTATTTTAGCTCAACCGGCGGAGAAGAAAGCCAGCTCTGGGCCTGCTTGGTTACCTCAGCTGAAAGCATTAAGCCATGTGAAAGAAGCCTTGCTGAGTCATCGTCTCATACGCTATCGATGGTTGGGGTATTCTGAAGGGGAAGAGTTAATCCAAACAGCGAATCAACGGTATCAATCAGCGTTGAAAGTGTATTTGTTACCGCATTTATCTGGTTTGTTTGAGCAAGTGATTCGTAAGGACTGGGAAGCATCACCTATTGATCCGAGGCTGTTTCATGATTTAAGCATGTACGAACAGTGGTTGTCTTTGCCATCACACGATAGCGATAAGCGGTTTCATTATTTAGAGTTAGTGTGGGATCGTTTGCATTGGTCGCTTGATCAAAAGCAAGCTTTTATTCCGCATGTAAAGGCCTTGCTTGCTGCGATGCCGAATTCATTTGGCGATCAGCATGTGTTGCAAGAGGCGAAAAATGTATTGTTATCTCTTCCAAGAGAAGAAGTGGCATGGATGGTGGTTCGTTCACAATTTATGGATAGCGATGCTTTAATGACAAAAGCCTTGGGTAATACTTTTAATATATCAGCCATTAATCGTTTATTTCTTCCTAGCGAAAGCAAGCAGGTAAAGCAAAGCTTGATTCCTAAAGCCATTGAAGAGTTAGCAAGAGAAGAAACTGTTCTAGGGAAAGCCTTATTTCTCTCTGAAGAGGATTCGGATGTGGTGATGATTGATGCTGTTTATCAGTATTATTTGCGTGCTTTAGATGCTTATTGGTATGAGCGATTGCGAGCAACGCCTCTTTTGGAAGCCAATCAGTTGCCGATGCTGCGTTTGCAATTGCATGACTTAACCGATACGCATTCTCCCCTTTGGGTTTGGCTTAATCAGTTAATGAGTGTTCTCGATCAATCACACGATTCTATGTCACATGTTAGTTTTTGGAATCAGCTGCGAGCATTTACCGCTTCAGGTGAGCAGCAAGAATTGTTCAGCTCAATAGCGTCGAAAGTAGATACCCTCTTGAGTGCTTGTGGGTCGCCAGAAGCTACTTTCCAGCAAGCCAAGGCTCAGCTTGGAGATGGATCAATAAAAGATCCTGTCACCTTAATGAATACCTTGGCGGGTATGATGGCTGATCCATTGCAGCATTGGTTTCAAACCCTGTCTCATCGTATTTGGCAGTCGATGTTTGATTTGTCAGGGCAATACATCAGCGAACAGTGGCAGAAACAGGTATACACTGAATACAGTGATAAATTGCAAGGACGTTATCCTCTGGCTCCTGCTTCATCTCCGGATATTAAGCGTGGGGACTTCGATCATTTCTTTGCGCCAGGCGGTACGATGCAACACTTCTTTGAAGCGTACTTATTGCCCTTTGTGAATGTGGAAGACGCGAGTTGGAGTTTGAAAAAACGTGCTGATACAAGCTTGAGTTTATCTCAAGATCGTTTGGATATGATTTTGCGCTCATCGACCATTCAGAAAATGTTTTATCAAAACGATCACAAAAAAGAGATAGTAAAGTTTTCTGTTCTGCCAGAAAAAGTGAGTGAGGCCATACAGTTTCTTCATTTTGATGTGGCGGGTCAGGAAGCCACTTTATATCCAACTCAGCGAGAAGCTTTTGACGCACAATGGCCGAACAGAGGTGATGATTATGCGCGTTTGCAGGTTTTTTCCAAAGATGGAAACACGCTTATCTTGCGGAAGAAAGGCCCTTGGGCGTGGTTACGACTGGTCGGCGTTGGCAAGTTGAAGGTGACGAAAGACCCAAAGACTTACGAGCTCATCTGGTCTCTTGGAGCACATCAAATACCAGTCCAGCTTAGGGCGGATCAAGCCACTAATCCTTACGAGCCTGATGTGCTGGCGTCGTTTCAGTTGTGGCCTGATGTGTTGCTAGAAGAAGCTGGCACGGGCGCATAAAAAAACCTTGGTTTGCAAAGCAGACCAAGGTTCCAATGCATCGGACTAAACGACTGCGCTTTAAGCGGCAGCTTCGCTCATTTGTCCAATTTTGTAGATAGCTAATTTTTTACGAAGTGTACCTCGGCTGATACCAAGAATTTTGGCAGCACGGCTCTGGTTGTTATTCGTGTAACGCATGACCATTTTCAAGAGAGGTACTTCGACTTCTGCTTGGACCATGTTATACAAATTAGCAGGTTGTTGATCACCCAAATTAGCGAAATAATTTTGAAGTGAGCGTTGTACGGCAGCTGCCAATGAATAATCACTGGTTTCAGTAGATAGTTCTACTTGAGGTGCAGCTGATGTTTCTAGTGTTGTTGCGATTCCTTCCAAAGTCTTGCTCCTATGTCCGAAGTTGGTTTCACGCACGACCTAAAGGGTTTACTCTTCAAGTCATAAGTTGGTTCATTATATCACTATTTCAGTTCAACACAAGAACAAAGCGAACTTTTTTGTTTCAAATTCTGATGAGAGCCTTAGCGACTAAAATTTTCTTATGTAAAACAGATACTTAAGCGTATTTTTTGACGGTTTCTTAAGATGATCAAAAAAAGTCTAAGTGCTTGATTTGTCACCTTTTATTGTAAGCCATTTGCCCGAGATTTGGTGGAAATCTTAGTATGGCAACTTTTAAACAGCCTTGTTGACCTAGTACCCCGGAGGGAGGGATGGTGCTTTAGCCTACCTCTTTTTTCCGGTACCATAAGTCCTTGATCATCACCAGACACTAGGAGTGACGAATGAATCTTCAGTCTTCAGCCACCGAATCTAAGCCCACCATTTACCTAAAGGACTACACATCGCCGGAGTTTTCTGTTGAATACATGCACCTTCGATTTGATATTCACTCAGACCATACGGCGGTGACTGCATCGATGGTGTTTAATCGTGCTTCAAATGTGTCACCCAATACACCTTTAATATTGTTTGGTGAAGACATGGCCTTGCAGCAGGTCTCTCTCAATGGCACGGTTCTCTCGGCTTCGGAGTATGAGTTGACCGATAGCCAGCTAAGCTTGAATGGAGTGGGCGATCGTTGTGAAATAGAAACAACCGTTCACCTTAAGCCAGAGGAGAATACCTGCCTCATGGGGCTTTATGCTTCTAACGGAAACATGTGCACTCAATGTGAGCCACATGGTTTTAGACGAATCACGTATTTTCTTGATAGACCTGATGTGATGACTTATTTCACCACGAGGATCGAAGCCGATAAAGCAAAATACCCAGTGCTTCTCTCGAATGGTAATTTGATTGATTCTGGTGATTCAGACAATGGGCGCCATTGGGTTCGTTGGGAAGACCCCTCATTGAAGTCGGCCTATCTGTTTGCTTTGGTGGCTGGTGATTTTGACACATTGAAAGATACATTTACCACCATGTCAGGTAAAGATGTAGCGCTTCGCATGTTTGTGGAACGTGGTTATGGGGCAAAGTCGCAATTTGCGCTTGATTCTCTAAAGCGTGCCATGCTTTGGGATGAGCAGACTTTTGGAAGAGAGTACGATTTAGATATTTACATGATTGTTGCTGTGAGTGATTTCAACTTCGGCGCGATGGAAAACAAAGGGCTAAATGTATTTAACACAAGCTGTGTTTTGCTAGACCAACAAACAGCCACGGATGCTGATTATGTGTATGTCGAAAAAGTAGTAGGGCACGAGTATTTTCACAATTGGTCTGGCAACCGCATAACACTTCGCGATTGGTTTCAGCTTACTTTAAAAGAAGGCTTAACAGTGTTTCGTGATCAAGCATTTACAGAAGACATGCTTCAAAGTGATCATTGTCGCTTGATGGAAGCTGATGGCATTGAAACGCGTCAATTTGCAGAAGACGGTAGCCCTCTTGCTCATCCTATTCGTCCGGCGAGTTATATAGAGATAAACAATTTCTACACAACAACAGTGTATCAGAAGGGTGCCGAAATCATTCGAATGATGCAAACCTTTATGGGGGAAGACCTCTTTAGAGAAGGTACGGATCGTTATTTTGACAGATACGATGGACAGGCTGTCACAACGGAGCACTTTTTAGGAATCATGAAAGAGGTCTATCCGGCATTAGACGATGAGCGTTTTTCGAGATGGTATCAGCAAGCAGGAACGCCTGTGTTAAATGTCAGTGATTATTACGATGCGAGCAAAAAAACATATACTCTAACTGTTGAGCAAAGTTGTCGAGACACACCAGAAACAGAAAATAAGAAGCCATTTTATTTTCCTTTGGCTATAGGTTTTCTTCATTCTGATGGTTCTCATGTTGACACACAACTTGAAGATGAGTCTGAAGCTGTGTCGGGAACACGTATTCTGACCGTGAGTGAGCAAAAACAATCGTGGACATTCAAAAGTGTGACGGAAAAACCAATTCCTTCTTTACTGCGACGCTTGTCTGCGCCAGTGAGATGTCATTACGACTATGACGATGCATCTCTACATTGTTTGTGGCTGCATGATACAGACACTTACACGAGGAATGCTGCTAAAAAGCAACTGCTAACTTCAACCGTTGCGCGTTTAGCCGATCAAGCGAAACGTGGAGAAGACTTAACTGTTTCCCCCGATATCTTTAGTACTGTTCAAGCATTAACAGAAAAAGAAGAGAATGTGTGTGTGCTTGCTAAATTAATTAGTTTGCCTGAGAAGTCTTATTTGGTTCAGAGCTTGTCGAATTACTCTATCGACTATATTCAACCAGCTTTGACACACTTACGCAAAGAAATTGGGAAAGCATGTGCGAAGGCTTTTGATGCATTGCTGCTAAGACATCCGGTGCAAACGTACGAGTATTCTGTGAAGGCACAAGGTGAGAGAGCTATTCGTTCTTGCGTATATCAATACTTGGTTGCTGCCGATGTTGACGCGGTGATGACTCGTATGGAGGAGGCGTATCACAGCGCCGACAACATGACAGACGTGATGTCTGTTTTATCAGCGATTAATCATTCTGGCGATTCTGTGCGTGAAGCATTGATGGCTGATTTTCTTGAAAAATGGAAAAACGAACCATTAGTGCTTTGTAAGTGGTTGTCATTGCAAGGTGCTGTTGAGCGCTCGGATACTATTGATCGTGTTCGTGAGATCACAGAGGGTGATCTTTTTGATTGGTTGAATCCAAATATTGTGCGAGGCTTGCTAGGTGGCTTTACGACAAGTTGGCTTGGTTTTCATGATGCAGAAGGGCGGGGTTATGCGTTGGTAAAAGACGTGGCTTTACGTTTGGATAAAACCAACCCGCAAGTGGCCTCTCGTGTGGCGCGCAGTTTGGCGAATTGGCAGTCCATGGATAAAGATCGTCAGCAAAAGATGCGTCAGGTATTGAAAGACATGGCAAGCACGCCGGGTATTTCGGGTGACTTATATGAAATCGCTAGTAAAAGCTGCTAGTTGAATGTGTGAAGCTATTCTTTAATAGTGTTTTTTTTAGCGAGACACCTGGGGCTAGAGACCAGGTGTCTTGTTGTTTTTTAAATTTTGCCTCCTTACACTGATGTCTTGTGCGCTATTGTATTAGCGGTTGCACCACATGCCTATAGGAGGGACTGTCATGCCTAAAGTTAAAACTTGGAAACAAGACCCAACTGTTGATGAAGTTGGGATAAGAACAATGTTTATTCCGTCTGAGATTCACCCAGGTGATTCGGCACATCCCATTAAAGGGCATACGGTGGCTTTAAATAGATCTACGGGAAATTTTGAGAAAGGTCGAGCAGTTACCTACGATCGCGTTATTGAAGACCAACAGATTGTTGTTGCTATGGAAGGCTTGGACGCTATTCAGCCAAGGAACGGTGACTTTTTGTTTGATCAGAATAGCCAGCCTAAGGAATTTGATGCCGTTCACACGTTTGCTGTGGTAAGACGCGTTATTGATATGTATCAACGAGCCCTGACTAGAGTAGAAGGTGATGTGTATAAAGTGAGATGGCTTTTTGACGGTCAACTGCAAGTTTTTCCTTATGCCGGAGAAGGGCCTAATGCTTTTTATAGCAGAGAAGAGCGCTGTCTTAAGTTTCTGACTATGCCAGCTAACGCTAATAGAGGGCCCGTTCTCACAGCTCGTTCTTTTGATGTTGTCGCTCATGAAACAGGGCATGCTGTGCTTGATGCGATTAAGCCAGGATATTTCACAGTTGCATCGATGATTCCGGCCCTTGTTGGTGATTCTGAAACTGGAGCAGCCATTGCTGGATGGAAAGACAATCATGCTAATGGTAGGGATGCTAGAAGTGTGTTGATCACGTATGGTCCTATGTATAGCGATGATCTAACCGCTTACTGCGATGAACACCCTGACGGTAAACGCATTGATGTAAACAACGCTTTTGCGAAGCTCTTCTTGCAAAACCAAGGGGGTCCTCGTATTTGGAATGAGTTATGGAAAGCAATTGATCGCAATAAAGTGACTAGCCGTGATTTACAGACGGGTGCTTTGCACGAAGCTTTTGGAGACATCACTTGCATCTTATTAATGATTGCCCAAATGGATGTGTGTGAAGCCATTATTGCGGATACAAAAGGAGACCTGCTGTCGGATTCGTTCTTTACTCAGTTGGCTGAGCAGTTTGGAACAGCGCTTAACCAACAAGACGGGGCATTGCGGCATGCTAATAATACGCTAACCATGGATAGCCGAGACATTGCGGAAGTGCATGATCTTTCAAATGTCTTTACTGGCGCGTTTTACAGAACGATTGCGGAGGTTTATCGAAGCACTTTCGATCCAGATCGCTTTGATCCTCCGGAAACATTGTTTCGTGCAGGCAAGCGAATGAGTAATATTTTCTTAGCTGCTCTTCGTCAAACAGCTCCCGAGCTGGTTAGCTTTTCAGAAGTTGCAAGCAAAATGCTTGAATTGGTTGGTGCTCAAAAAGCGTGGTCAGAGAAAGAAAAAGGCATCTGGAGCAAGGCTTTGCTCACTCAATTCCGAGCCAAAGGTATTGCGGTGGTTTCTTCTGCGGGAACAGTGCCTCTTATGCTTAGTTCCATGTTTGCAGCCGGAGGAGTTGCTGCCGCTGCTCCTGCCGCTGGTGGAGCTAAAGCTAAACCAGAGCCAGTTGCTATTGAAAACACGGCGATTGGGGATGTGCATTATCGTAGGGTGGATGACTCATCATTAGCTGAGCGACTTGCAGCCGTTAAAGTAGCGATGGATACTGCGGAAAAGGTAAAAGAAGAGGAAGAAGCTGGCGCATCAGCAATGGTGTCTTAATTTTTTCGGATAAAGAAAAAAACCGGCGTATTTTTCGCCGGTTTTTTTTTGCTAACTTATCAGGTCTGTTAAGCTTTAATGGATCGGTTCAATATCCAGACACGCAATTGTTAATTGCTAACAATCCTATCCCCATCCAGAGGTCATTGTGATCTAGATATTGGCAGGTGTCTGGCTAATTGGCAATCAATGGATGAGGCTCGTCAAACCAAAATGCGACAGGTATTAAAGGACATGGCAAACACGCCGGGTATCTTGGGTGATTGGTATGAGATTGCCAGTAAGAGCTGTTGATTGAATGTGTTGGGGGTGACAGCGGTTTTCGCCGGTGTAGGCAATGCTGTGAGAGCAAAAGAGAATCAAAGACTTAGCCTTATGCTTTTCCTAAGGAAAACTAAAGGAAAAGGCTCATTTTTTTAAGCTAGCCTTAACTTTCAGTGACTATAGTAAAAGTATCAAGGTAATGAAGTGACTGGTTGATGTTGGTAATATAGGTTGGTAACAGAAACGAGTTCGAGAAAAGCAGGTCTCCCACCTGCTTTTTTTTATGGTTTTTATAAGTTATAAAGATTCTTCGTCCGCATGGTCCGTTGTTACGACGTAACAGCTAGTGATCTTTCAAGATTTAGTCCTAAAATAAAGTAGCCACAGCCTTTTGTCATCCCCAGGAATAAAATGACGTAGGGGATCCAGGCTTGATCCGTTGTTACGACGTAACAGCTAGTGATCTTTTAAGATTTAGTCCTAGCTTATTAACAGCCAGACACGCAGTCATTAATATTCAGTAGCGTTTTATCGGTTAATTGACGCGGTGTATTGTTTTGAGGAAAGTCTTGCAAGCAAATCTGTTTGTCGATCACGGCAATCATGCCAGCTTGTTTCCCTTGAAGCAGAGCGTTCACAGCAGCATAACCCATTTGTGTTGCAGTGAGCCTATCATAAACGCTTGGGCTGCCACCACGTTGAATATGGCCAAGAATGCAGGTTTTGTAGGTTCCCCCAGTCTTCTCTGTCAGCTCGTTTGCTAAGTTAACTGTCCAGCCTGGCGTATCTGATTCTGCGGCAACAATAATGGATGTCAATTTTTTTCTAGGAGCGCTAGCAAGACGAGTGATAATGTCGTTGGTTGAGAGTGGAAATTCAGGAGTGAGAATGATTTCTGCGCCACCGGCAATACCAACATGCTGCGCGATGAAACCACTGGTTCGACCCATGACTTCCACAATAAACCGACGTTCTAAGCTTCAAGCTGTGTCACGAATATTGTCGATGGCTTTGAGTGCGGTATTGCAAGCAGTATCAAAACCGATGCAATAGTCTGTTCCCATGATGTCATTGTCGATAGTGCATGGAATACCGATAACGGCAAGGCCACCTTCAGCTTGCATCAATGAAGCACCGGCAAGGCTGCCATTACCGCCAAGAACAATCACGGCATCAATGTTTTTTTCAGCCAAGCGTTTTCGAACCATTGCTCGTGTGTCTGCATCAAAAAAACGCCCGGAGCGAGTGGTTTTTAAGATGGTACCGCCTCGTTGCAAGCAGTTGGCGACATCGGCGGGTTTTAGCTCAATGATGTTATGGTCGATTAGACCTTCATAGCCACCGTGAACGCCATAGGCTGTTATTCCTAATTGATGGGCAGATCGAACGACAGAGCGAATGCCTGCATTCATTCCAGGTGCGTCGCCACCAGAGCTTAAAACAAGTAGAGAGCGAGGTGTGGTCATGACAACTCCTTTTTAGTTAGCCAGGAGACCATATCAAGTGGATGGTCGATAATGGCGGTTGCATTCCAGCTTGGAATGCTTGATTGCAGTTGGTAGCCGTAAGTCACAGCAAAAGAAGGGCAACCAGCAGCTTGTGCGGCTTGAATGTCAACTTCTGTATCACCCACCATACCTGTTTTAGCTGGAGCAGTGTTTAAGATGCTACAGGCGTGTTGCAAAGGATAGGGGTGAGGTTTTGCATAAGATAACGTATCGCCAGCAATCATACAGGCAGCTTTTGAAAATTCTGGAAAAAACTCAACGGTTGGTATAGCAAAACGTTTTGGTTTGTTAGTGACAATTCCCCATGGAATGCCTGTTTCGTTTAAGTGGTTTAGTAGGTCTGCAACCCCAGCAAACAAGACCGTATGTTTAGTTAGGTTTTCTGTGTATATGACGGTGAACTCTCGCCGGTATTTAGCAAAGTCAGGGTGGTTTTGTGTGACTTGAAAGTCGCGGCAGATAAGCGGATTAATGCCATAGGCGACGGCAGGTTTGAGGGTCTCCATTGCCAGAGGAGGAAGACCGTGTTTTTTTCGCAACGCATTATAAGCAAAAGCGAGATCTTTGCCTGAATCGATTAAGGTGCCGTCGAGATCAAATAGCATACCGCTTAATGTCATGCATGCTCCTTTGGTCGAACAAAATGAGCGATGTAATTAACGCGCAAATCACCATCGATAGAAAAATCCTGTGTGCTTACATGATATTGAAAGCCTTTGATATCTTCTCTTTCTAAGCCAGCGTCTTCAGCGTAATGATTTAATTCGGAAGGCTTGATGAATTGCTTGTAGTGATGTGTTCCCTTAGGCACAAGATTTAAAACATATTCAGCAGCGATAATGCCCAAAAGAAAAGCGCGGGGATGTCTATTTAAAGTGGACACAAACAGGGATCCGCCGGGTTTTAAACATTGCGCACATTGTTCAATGATAGTCTTTGGGTCATTGACGTGTTCAAGTAATTCGAGACAAGTGACAACATCAAAGCGAGTGTCTTGACTGGCTTGTTCAGAGACACGACGTTGATGATAGTCGATAGTTAAGCCTTGCTCTTTTGCGTGCCCAGAAGCTGCGGCGATGAGATCAAAGCTGAGATCTATTCCGGTCACAGAAGCGCCGGCTTGTGCCATGGCTTCGCTGAGTAAGCCACCACCACATCCCACATCAAGCACCTTTTTTCCAGCCAAGGGGTGGCGGGTGTTGATATAGCTTGTACGTAAGGGGTTCAGTCGATGCAGAGGCTTCATGGGACCATTGGGGTCCCACCAGCGATCAGCAAGCTGATTGAATTGGTTTATCTCCTGGTCAGAAGATTTGTCATTCATCACCATATTTAGAGGCTCTTATGTTGCCAAGGTAATGGAGAATGTTAACAATTTCTCGATCAATGGCAAGGATAAGCCGTGAAATAGATGTTTGATTGCCTCTTTGGAGCTGAGATTCAGCCTCTTGGGCAAGTCTTTGGAGCTTATTGGCTGCGCAGTAACAGCAAGAGCCATGGAGCTTGTGGATAACTCGTTGTAGCTCGTCAAGATGGTTGTTTTTGAAGGCATCATGAATGGCGTTTTTCATTGAAGGAAGCTCTGTCACAAACATATCAAGCAGTTCGTTGGCGAGTGGTTGATTGTTGTCCGTTAGCTTTTTTAGCCGATTAAAATCTATCGGCACAGGTTCCGTCTTTTTCATGAGCACTCCATTGCTAATGCTACGATTTTGCAACCGCAGACAGGGCCATAAGGTGACACTGACAATACTATTTTATCATGTTGATAGCGATTCATCGAGTCAAAGCAAATAAATAGCTTAATGCAGGCACGAAATGGATCAAAAAAAGATCAAAAGGATCACTTTGAGCCCCGATTTCTGTTTTTAGCACTAGCGATCTTACCAAATTGATAAGCAATAGTGAACAGCATGTAAACAGGCTGCTGTGGCAAGGGCAGCAACAACATCGTCTAGCATTACACCGAACCCACCGTGTATGTTTTTATCTATCCAGCCAATGGGGCCAGGTTTGCAGATATCAAAGAAACGAAAGAGCGCAAAAGCAGCAATGATGTATGGCCATTGGCAAGGGAGGCCAATCATTGACCAAGCGAAAGTGGCTAGCTCATCCCAAACAGCGGCTGGGTGATCGTCTGTGCCGAAATGCTCGTTGGCTTTGCCGCAGAGGAAGATGCCTGCCAGGCCGAGAGCTAGCATGATGCCAATAAAAGCAAGTAAGGGCAGCTTGGCGATAAGTAAGTAGACACCAACACCAGCTACAGTTGCATAAGTGCCAGGCATTAAGGGTAGTGTTCCGATACCAAAGCCACAAGCGACGAAATCGATTGGGTTACTCCAAACGCACTTGTGAATTTCCGATTTAGATAGAGCCATTGTGTCTCCAAGCAGAAGAGTTTAAAGCGGCCATTCTATACAAGATCAGAGAGGAGGTATATCAAAATCGATAAGGTCTAAGAAGTTCGTTTTTTGAATTTGGCAGAGTAAATGTATCTTACTATAACAGTCAAGTTTGTTTCGAATGTTCTTGAGGTAATATTCCACGGTGCGAGACGATAGAGTTAAGGTATGAGCCGCCTCTTGGTTAGTATAGCCTCGCAGCATGAGTAGCAAGCACTCTGCCTCTCGCCGAGTGAGGTATTGGCCTTCGTAGGGGGAGCCTAAGTAATAGTGTCTGCGATTGACGGGTTGTGGTTCTTCTTCGGGAGGCGATGTCAGTGTCTCGCTGATCGGAAAAGAGTCGTGGGTACGTGTGTGTTGCTCGGAAAAGGTTTGCCAAAAGATACGATCAATGTTCATAGTACTCCTGTATGGTGTTGGCTGAGAGTGAAAATGATCATGAAAGTTAAGGCGGAGCTTTGGTATACGCAAAATACGCGTTTGAGAGCTTCGATGCTAAAAGTGGGTTTCGCGGAGTGGCTACCCTTAGTGTCATGGCAACTTCCTTATGTGTGCAAGGCCCTGTCGGCTGCTGTAGCCGGTGTTGGGCGTCCTGTTATAACCCAGAGATATTCGGTGAAGGATATAATCTAAGTTTTACAGCGTTATTCTGTCAAGTTGATTACCCCCGTGTATTTATTAAGATACGATTAAGTATGACATAAAGTGATTGAAGGATTGTCTTGTGTAGGCTGAATAAATATACTCGACCCCACCTGATGGTTGGGAAAAAATAATTAGAACAAACAAAGCCTTGCCACTCATATGCGCGACACGTATGGAAACATGCCGCGGCTTGTTCAACAGAAGCCAAGGGGAGCATCATGACAGCACTCAGCAGTAATTTAAAACGCCTTATGGATCAGCAAAAAATCACGGTTAGTGAGCTTGCAAGACGTACGGATATCGCACAACCTATTGTTCATCGCCTTTCAACGGGCAAAAATGTAAACCCTAAGATTGCTACGATATCTCCAATTGCTCGTTATTTTACAGTCACCATCAGCCACCTTCTGGGTGAGCTGCCATTATCCGTTGACGACAGAGGAAACCAGCCTCAAGAGTGTCGATCTTGGAAGCGTGTGCCTATTTTATCTTGGCAAGAAGCAGTGGCCCATAGGTTGGATTTTTTCTATGAGCAATCAGTTTCCTCCTCCCATATAGCAACAGATGCTGACGTGGGAACCTGCTCTTATGCTCTTTCAGTGGAATCATGCTCGCTTGAGCCTTTGTTTCCTTTAGGTACCGTTTTGGTGGTTGATCCAGAAAGAACGGCACAAGATGGTGATTTTGTGATAGTGCGTTTGGGAGACTCTCAAATAGCCTGTCTGCGTCGTATTGTGTTTGACGGTTCAGAGCATTACTACAAATCCTTGAACCCGGCCTTTGATCAAGAAAAAGTGGTTAAGAAGTTGGCTGGGGATCAGGTGTTAGCAGTAGTCGTCCAAGCCAAGCGCAACTATTAGAAGTCGAAATTCCCATTTTTGGCCAATCTTAAACGAAAAATCTCTTCAAAATGCTCAAGCGAAGCAAGTTCACTTGCGAACGTCCTCGCGAAGGCGTGGATCCATCTCTAAGACTCGTGAAGGAGTTGCTATCTCTACTTTTGTCATCCCCAGGAACTTTTGTGACGTCGGGGACCCAGACTTGATCTTGTTCGCATGAAATGCGGACTAAGGATCTTTAAAGATTTGATTCTAAAATAGCCTTAACCTCTTGTCATCCCCAGGAACAGCGTGACGTCGGGGACCTAACCCTACCGTGAGCTCAAATCTGCAGATTGCTTTTAGAAGCATCACAATAGATTCAACGTAGTCATATATTACCCTACCGCGAGTACAGCTCTTCAGGTTGAAAATAGTATTTTTCTTAAAAATCAAATAGTTGGCAAGGTAAGTGTAGTATTTACTATAAGTCATTTGAAATTGGACGAAGAAAGCCTAAAAAATACACACCTAGATGTGGGTGTTCTCAACCATGAGAAGCCTATGCTACCATGAAGCAAGTTACTCACAGTCGTAAGTTTTTTATGCCAAGCTCCCTTCAAAACCATCACAGCATGCAGCTTCCAGCAAAAGCAGACGCACTTATTAAGTGGCGTTCGATGGATGATGTTAAAAACACCCTATCTTCTGATAAATTTAAAGCTGATTCGCCTTATTTGATTTTGGGCGAAGGCAGTAATGTGGTATTTTTAAATGATTTTCCAGGTACGGTAATACTCAATCAGCTAAAAGGCTGTGAGGTCATTGAGAAAACGAATGATCACGTTATTCTTGATGTTGCCGCTGGTCAGTCGTGGCATGAATTAGTGATGCGATGCAATGAGTGGACTTATAGCGGCATCGAAAATTTAGCCTTGATTCCAGGAACAGTTGGCGCAGCGCCTGTGCAAAACATTGGAGCGTACGGTACAGAGTTTTCGAATGTTTGTGAGAGTGTGTCAGTCATCTCCTGCCAAACAGGAGAAGTATCTGTTTTATCAAACGCAGAGTGTGAGTTTGGGTATCGTAGCAGTTGCTTTAAACAAGACAAGTGGAAAGACTATGTCATTGTGTCGGTCAGATTACGTTTGCGATGCCAGAATCATCAATGGAATCTTTCGTACGAACCTTTAAAAAAAGCGCTGTTAGCTTATCGCTCAGATCAACTGACAGGTGATCTGATTAGCCAAGCAGTGATAGCTATTCGGCAAAGCCGTTTACCTGATCCTAAAGCATTACCAAACGCAGGAAGTTTTTTTAAAAATCCTGTGATCTCAGATGAACGATTAGCTGAGCTGCTTAAAGAGGATTCCTCCTTACCGCATTATCCTCAGCCCAATGGAGAAAAGTTATCAGCAGCTTACTTGATTCAGGCCTGTGGCTTGAAGGGGCAGTCCGACAATGGCGTTGGCACTTTCAGTAAGCATGCATTGGTCGTTGTTCATCACGGTGATGCAGATGGCCAAGTGTTTTGGCATTTCATCCAAAAAATCCGACAATCAGTTCAGAAACGATTTGGAATGTCACTTGAGCTTGAAGTCAGGTGTTACGATCAGGGTAATTTAGTGTCTCCATCTTGCGCAACGGACTGGTATTTTGCATAATTAGCCCGTAAAGTTTAGAGAACCTTAGATGTAAGTTAGTGTCACTTAACTTGGCTGGTGACCTCACTATACCAGTAGTTGACTTGGAGGTGGAATGAAAAACTTCAACCTTGAGAGCCTAAAATTTCCAGAAGTTAAAGAAATCTGCCGGCCTTTGAGCGACTGTTTTGATCTAGCTATTTTTTCATATCTCAACATTTGTTCAGATTTATCACGAATACATCTTGACTCAAATTATGAATGGAATGAGTTTTTTTATCAGAATATTGATACATTTAGTGATGATGAAAAACTAACAGAATCCACTCACTGGGAGCCTGGTTTTTCAACGTGTTATACACTAGGCGATCCATGTATTCCTTATGGAAATATGCTTGGGATAGGGAATGGTATCATCCGCTGTGAGCCATGGAGAGCCGAAGGCGCAGGCGAATAGTCCGCGATAGCCACGGATTTTCTATCGAGCGTAAGCGAACATAGAAAATCTTTACGTGGCGTTGAGTCACTTGAGAGACCACAGCGTAGTCAAGCCGTTA
>JAJRRL010000014.1 GCA_024279495.1 Gammaproteobacteria bacterium
ACGGCTTGACTACGCTGTGGTCTCTCAAGTGACTCAACGCCACGTAAAGATTTTCTATGTTCGCTTACGCTCGATAGAAAATCCGTGGCTATCGCGGACTATTCGCCTGCGCCTTCGGCTCTCCATGGCTCACAGCGGAAGAATATCTGTAAAATCCTTGCATTAACCTTTTTTTTACTTAGAATGGGCCTCTACACATTAATTTTTAGAGGAAAAAATCATGGCTATTCCATACTTCGCAATCGATACCTACAGAATCGGAAACCTAAAGAAAAAAGATGCCGTACGAGCCAATGAGCTTGTGAAAAATATCTATAGCGAGCAGGGAAAACTGATCCCCACCATTGGCGGCGATCTTGGTAGTGGTGCTTTAAAACTGCTTAACATAACCAACGCAGACCCCACAGAACGACAAGCAGAAGGCGCGAACGAAGGTAAAGCTGCTCAAGGCATTCATGAACACAAAGCCGGAGCAGGCGAATTAGGCAGAGCCTATGGTGACTTCCTAGACGCTTGGAAAGCATATCGAGATGATAATGCAGGCACTACTGAGGCAGCCACCAAAGCCGCGATGGAACTATTTATAAACGCATGGGCAGTTAAGGTGGACCTTGCAAGCGCAACACAAGTTCTTTTTCAATTTGGCGGCGAATTTCTTGCTAAAAATGGCGTAGATCTGCACCCTAAATTTAAATCTCTTACAAGCGAATTTCAACAAACTATAAACCTCCTTGTTAACCAAGCCAAACCTGCCGCGGAAACAGGTGGCGCAGCCAAAGGTCGGGATTCGAGCGAGGGTTCAGAAGCAGCTACAGAAATGAATATTCGACTCTTTCTCGAAAATCAAGATCTAGCCGGTCTTTGGCGATTAGAGTCACTTCTAAAGTGTAACCCTGAAGCAAAAGGCCAACTTGAAACGCTAGCCCTAGACAATCAAACCGCTGACATCGCAACAGTTGTTGCTTCTGGCCGATTCAATAGCATACGCAACAAAAAAGCTGACACATTCGAAGTAGCTGGGCTCGCAACAAGAAATGGAAAACTAAATGACAAAGCAGCAAAAGGTTATGCGCTTAACTTAGTGCTCGCTGAACTGCTGGATTCAAACTCTAGCGAACACAAAGCTCTTTGGAACAAAGCCTATACTAAGCTAGGCTTGAATCAATCAGTAGCTGGCAGAGCTCGTTTTATTCTAACAGAACCTGGTAGCAGCAACCCTGGTATTAATTTTGTGACCAACACTGGCCTAGTGATTTCTACCTCTTGGACAGCCGCTGTTACTAAACATATTGCTAGTTTGGTTAACGCGCACCTCGCCAATAACTTAGTTGATTCTGCTGACCCGGAAGCAGTCTGCGCTGCAGTTATAGGGCAAGCAGATACCGTAGTATTCCAACAAGAGATCTTAGAATTGTTGCTTGAAAATGTAAACGTTGAACTTGCTGCCGGTAATAAAAAAGAGGCTTTCTTAACAAGTGCTTCTCAATTCCGAACCGACATTATTCCACGTCGCAATTCAAGTAACGAGAGCCTTGAACGTGCCGCTCCTGCCAGTCAAGCCCTAGATGTCCTTACGGGAGGTGACCTAAAACGAACTGCTCCTCAGCGAGGTAAAGCGCTGACATCTGCTCTACCTGCTAATGCTTCAATAGCTCTGTTTCAGCACTTAGCCACAGCTTCCTGGAGTGTTACTCCAACTGCTTTTGTCGCATCTGCCATGACTGCTCTTCCAATCTTGATGAGCATGAACGCTACGACTAGCTTTGCTTCAGCACTACAAGCTAACCCTGTCTTAGCTGGCGTTGCTCTTGCCTTTTTGGCACTGACAGCCGCCGCTTTGATTACTGGCTCTGTTTTGCAATCAAAAAACGATAAAAGCTTGGCCTTTAAAGAAGGTGGAGTTTTCAATCGAGCAAAGAAAGACCTAGAAGCAGGTGCAGACACATCCACCACCGTTGTTGTTGAGATGTAACAAAACAGTAGACTGCAAAAAAGACCAAACCCTTCAGTGACTCTTTGTGCCCTGAAGGGTTTTTTTATTGCAATCATCGTTTTCTTAATATAATCTGTTACAGATTCCAATCAATCAAATAAGGATAATCCCCATGATTAAACAACTTTTACCCATCGCTATTGCTTCAGCCCTAAGCTGTTCGTCTTATGCCACCTCAACCATTAGCTACACCAACAATACAGCCCAAGACGCGCAACTGCTCACCAGCATGACTGTAGACGGCACCTCCATTGCCGCTGGAACCACACTAATAAACAAAAACATTACCGGCGACACAGCTACGATCACTGTTGGCGACAAAACATTCGCTATCAAAGACCTGCACACACCATGCCTACGCTATGGCGTCTTTCAGATAGCCGTTGGCTGGGAAATGGAACTTAGCACTGATGACAGCCAATCGATTGGTCAAATCTGTGCCGAAGCGAATGAGGGGGTAGGCTTAGTTTCTTTCTTCTCATCATTTACAGTGTCTCCCTCTTACCGAAACGACAAACACTACTCTGTTACCTATAAAAACACAGGCGATTATGCATCTTATACGGCTTCAGCAACCCTCACCAACTCTATAACTTACTCCTGGTAAGAGATTCCAACTAAACAAGCCCAAGGCGCTTTTAGTCAAGCCCTTGGGTTTTTTATTGCCTCAAGAAATTCCCTCTTCCTTGACTAAACTGACTTTCTTTAATATGCTTAATTTTATATTTAATATAGATTAGGACAAGTTATGTTGGTAATAGTGGTCAATTCTGATGGCAGCAAAGTAACAATAGAATTAAGCGATCAAGATACTGTTGACACCTTACTAGGAAAAATCATTGCTTGCCCGGAGTTTGATTTTGCTGATAAGCAGTTTTTTAGCCTTCAATGCGATAATCTAGACATTAATACAGCGGGCGTTTTTGATGCTTGGAAGAAAGTCTTAGCTAGCAGCAACAATGAGGAAGAACCAGAAGAAGGAAAAAATGAACTTCAGCTTCGTCTTTTTTCTCGACACTGCTGTTTATCACCCCACCAAATGCAAAATTTAAGAAGCATAGCAAAAATCCCTCTCCCTCTTGCAGTGGGTGTTTTAGCTTGTATTTCTTTATCCCTTACTGCTGCTTATGCACCACTCTCACCTCTTGCTCTGGGTTTTACAATAGCCGCTGCTGTGATTGCTCTTGCGGCAGGCGTATTCTCTTTTGCTAAGGTCATGTCTATTGAGGTAGTTAGATCCAAGGCACAGGGAAGACACAAACTGGGAGTGGATCATAGGAGCTTTTTTACTGCTGCTAAGATACGATCTGCTGCTGAAAAATTAAATAGCCTCTCATCCGTTGTCACCACCAATAGTGCTAGGACTGAATTATAAAAGATCGCTAGTTGTTACTTCGTAACAGCGGATCGAAGCCTGGGTCCCTACCCGCCTTCGCTGGGCACAGGCTCGTCATTACATTGCCTTCGGATGACAAATGGTTGGGGCTAGCTTCGATCCAGTTCGTGCGAAACACGGACTAAGGATCTTTATAAATTTATATTTTTAAAGCAAGCCTTTAGCTGCACACAACTCTTGAAAATGCGCAATCGCTTGCTTCAAGTCGTCATAAGTTTCGTTCATGTCATCCATCTTTGCAGAGTCTTTTCCAACAACTTGATGAAACACGTCCAATGCTTTTTCTAGCTCTGGTAATTTTAAATAACACACGCCGCCTGACACACGATGCAACTCATCGCATAAGCTTTGGCTATCAGACGTTCTAAACGCTTCATCTAAAATAGTACGCGTCTTATTTAAATCCGTCGCACACAAACCCAAAATTTCTCGTGCATCGTCTTCAATGCCGCCACACATAGCCACACAGGTTGCCCAATCGATAATACTCGTATCTTCGCCTGCATTTGCAAGGGATTGAGGGAGTGCGTGTTTTTCTACAATCGCCACTAGAGTCTCACTTTCAGCTGGTTTCAGTAGCACATCTTGCATACCGACTTTAAGACAGTGTTCATTTTCAGACTGATGACCTGTCAACGCAATAATAGGAATAGATGAAAGCTTAGTGTCCGGCAAGGCACGAACCTTTTCTGCCAACTCAAAGCCACTCATATCAGGAAGGCCAATGTCCATAAAAATCAAACCGTAAGAGGAGCGTTGAAGAGCATGCAAAGCCTCTGCTCCATTACTGGCATGATGAACCTCACAGCCATGTCGCATTAACTGAGTGCTCACACACATCGCCACCGTGGTGTTATCTTCGACGATCAGAAGACGAACGGGCAACCAAGGTACGGATACCTGAGTTGGATTCGCTTGATCGCTCATAAGTGACCTCACACACATCGATGGCAATAATTGGTCAATATAGCCCAAATTTCACTATAGCATAGTGAGTAAAAACGATTCCAGGTCACTTAGAGTTTTCTGACTCTAAGTGGGCACTTTAGTCCAAAGTTGGCCTCCACCCTCGACCACTTTTATCCAGTACACCATTGATAAATTGGTAACTTTTCGCACCGGAAAAACATTTAGCTAACTCAATGGCTTCATTTAAAATAACTCGATAAGGCACTGATAACTCATGCTTCATCTCATAAGCCGCCAAACGCAAAATCGATAACTCAACAGGGTCTACTTCCTTGATATCTCGGTCTAAACCCATGGATAGACCTTCATCCAAAGAAGACCGATCCTTGATGGCCCCCTGTAGTAAATCAGCTAAGTAAGCTTCATCAACAGCGTCACCTTCTATTTTTGCACTTTCGGCCTGAAAAGCCACAATTACCTCGGGTTTTGTGTGGTTTATAGCCCACTGATACAAACCTTTAACCGCGTATTGGCGAGCCAACTGGCGCGGGCTTAATTTAGTTGTCATGATCATCTCCGGATGTCTCTGGCATTAACATGCGTTGTATTTCTTGATGAAAAGCATTTACATCCTGAAAGCGACGATAGACCGATGCAAAACGCACATAAGCCACATCGTCCAAGCCTTTCAAAGCATCCATAACCCACTCCCCCAACAATGAGGCAGCAATCTCACGCTCTCCTTTCAGATGAAGTAGGTGCAATATGGACTGCACCGCCTCATCTACTTTTTCTACAGGAACAGGGCGCTTTTCTAAAGCACGCAGCATCCCAGAACGTAACTTCTCTGTATCGAAACTCACACGCGTACCATCTCGCTTAATGACACGAGGCAAGGTAATATCGGCAACCTCATAGGTAGTAAAACGAGCCTGGCACTGATCACACTCCCTTCTGCGTCGAACCTGAACACCTTCTCCGGACAAGCGTGAATCAATCACTCGAGTATCAATGGCGTCACAAAATGGACAATGCATTTATCACTCCTTACAAAACATCTGATGAATAAACTGGGTGAGCCGCTGTGATGTCAACAATAGCAGAACGAATAGCTTCCATACGCTGCTCATTATCAGGCTCCGCCAACACATCTGCCATAAAATGTGCCAACTTAGCAACGATGTCGGTACCAAAACCTCGCGTTGTCACCGCTGGTGTTCCCACTCGAATACCACTGGTAATAAACGGTGAGCGATGATCGTTAGGAACGCTATTTTTATTCACGGTGATATTGACCCGACCCAAAACCGCTTCAGCCTCTTTACCGGTAAGCGCATGCTCCCGCAGATCCAGCAAAAACAAATGATTTTGCGTTCCACCAGAAACAATACGGTGACCTCGCTCAATTAAGGTGTTTGCCATTACTTGTGCGTTTTCCAATACTTGCTTTTGATACTGATGAAACTCTGGTAAAGATGCTTCATGAAAAGCCATGGCTTTAGCTGCGATCACATGCATTAGCGGACCGCCCTGCATGCCTGGAAACACAGCAGAATTAAACTTCTTCTCAAGGGCTGGATTAGCTTTCGCCAAAATCAAACCCGAACGAGGGCCACGCAAGGTTTTGTGAGTAGTGCTTGTTACAACATCGGCAATCGGCACAGGCGATGGGTACAAACCTGCAGCCACAAGACCTGCCACATGAGCCATATCCACCATAAAATAAGCGCCAACCTCATCAGCGATATCACGAAAGCGTTGCCAATCAACAATGCCTGAATAGGCCGAAAACCCAGCGACAATGAGTTTGGGCTTATGCTCTTTAGCCAGCCTTTCAGCTGCTTCGTAATCGATTTCGCCTGCTTCATTTAAACCATAAGCAATGGGATGATACACCTTGCCTGAAAAATTAACTGGGCTGCCATGCGTCAGATGCCCACCAGCATTCAAATCCATAGCCAAAAAGGTATCGCCAGGTGACATCAACGCCTGATAGACAGCAGCATTAGCTTGAGAGCCGGAATGAGGCTGAACATTGGCATAATCTGCGCCAAACAATTCACACGCCCTATCGATAGCTAATTGCTCAATTTTATCAACATACTCACAACCGCCGTAATAACGACGCCCCGGATACCCTTCTGCATATTTATTAGTTAAAACAGAGCCTTGTAAGGACAAAACACGAGGCGAAGCGTAGTTTTCTGAAGCGATTAACTCAATATGCTCTTCTTGGCGACGTCTTTCTTGGGTCCAAGCCTCAAATAAAGCTGGATCGAAGGCTTCTACGGATCTGTGGTCACTCATGGGCGGCCCCTTAAACTGTCAAAGAACGATGCATAGTCTACTACAAAAAAAGACGCATTTGGAGCATGTCGAGGACCTTAAAAATAAGCTATGCTTGTGTTTTTACTATTAAGCAGGATGCTTTCATGCTAGCAAGCCTCAAACAGCGCTATGAACGTGGCCTCGAATTTCTTGCCAAAACCGATATCGCACGCTGGATTTTTGACACTGTTCGCTCTCAAGCCACTCAAGGTGACGTCTATGTGCTGAAGCTGATGGCACTTATTTTCTTTGGCAGTATTCTCGCTGGCATCTCTAATAGTGTCTTTTTTCACTATGAACTTGAGGTCTTCAACGCTGCTCATGTTGGCTTAATTATGGGCCCTACTTTATTTTATATCACCGGTCTCATGATGGAAAAACGCCATCCGCGAGGTGGAAGCATTGTACTAAGCATTGGCTTCGCTTCTCTCTATTGGGCTTCCATGGCTGTTGGCTGCGCCTCACTGCTGGCCACCCCTCTCAATCAAAATTTAATCGACCCTACTTTATTGCAATGGGATCAGTGGCTGGGCTTTAACCAAGTGGCTTGGTTGCATTTTGTAAACAGCTTCCCTTGGCTTATGCGCGTGTTCTCTTTGGCTTATAACTCTTGGTCGTTTCAAGTTGTTATTGTTGCTTTACTGTTAGGGTGTTTCGGCAACAAACGCATCACCCGCCTATGGATGCTAAGCGCTTTAATCAGCTTTTTAATTGGCGGCTTTCTTTATTATTGCCTGCCAAGTCTACCACCCGCCGCTCACTTGATCAGTGGTTATTTTAAGATAAGCTCTTATCAACTCATCGACCGCTTTTATAACATCCATCAATACCTTCCTTATGTGGTTCGCGGCTCTGATGGCTTAATTGCTTTTCCATCCTTTCATGTCAACCAAGCAATGCTAAATGGCTTGTGCTTATGGTGGTGTTTCAAAACAGCCACTAAAAATCGCCCTTTGTTGCTGGTTTTAAGTATTTGTCTGAGCATCTTAAACATAACGTTAATTTTATCGACCTTAAGCTTAGGGTTTCATTTCTTGGTAGACGTAATCGCTGGCGCGCTTTTAGCTGTGTTTTCGCTTTGGGCTGCCTCTCAGTTTTACCAAGGTGAAAAGTGCCCTTAAGCTGCATCGTTAAAACGCATAAAATCAATTTTTTTAGCTAAAGTCAAACCAAACTCAAAGCTTCCGATAGTCGCCCTACAGCGGTAACCGTTATGCCTGGAATCGGCTTTTTAGGCGCATTTCCTGCTGGTACAATCGCACGCTTAAAGCCATGTTTGGCCGCTTCTTTGATACGCTCGAGGCCGCCAGGAACAGGCCGAAGCTCACCGGCCAAGCCCACCTCACCAAATGCTATGCAATCAGCTGGAAAAACCTGATTCGTCAAACTAGACCGAACCGCCAATAGCAAAGGCAAATCAGCACCCGTTTCCAACACACGCAAACCACCTACTACATTCACAAATACATCTTGATCGTACGTTGGCACTCCCCCATGACGATGCAAAATAGCTAACAACATGGCCAGTCGATTTTGCTCTAAACCAACCGTCACCCGTCTCGGGTTACCTGCATGCGATGTATCCACCAAAGCCTGCACTTCGACCAACAAAGGTCTGGAGCCTTCCCAAGTAACCATCACCACAGAACCAGGCATAGCTGAGATATCTTTCGATAAAAAAATGGCGGACGGATTGCTAACTTGCTTTAAACCTTTATCTGTCATGGCAAACACGCCAATTTCATTCACGGCGCCAAAACGATTTTTCACAGCACGAATCACTCGATAACGCTGATCACTCTGCCCTTCAAAATAAAGTACCGCATCAACCATGTGCTCTAACACACGAGGGCCTGCAATTGCTCCTTCTTTTGTGACATGACCCGCCAAAAATAGCGCGACTCCTTTTGTTTTAGCATAAGCAACCAAACGCGCTGCGGACTCCCTCACCTGACTCACGCTTCCTGGAGCAGAGGCAACGGATTCAGTCCACATGGTTTGCACAGAATCAATCACAACGACTTGCGGCTTCAACTTATTAGCTTGAGATAAAATAGCCTCAACACATGTTTCAGTTAGCAATGGTAAATCAACCGATTCCACCCCTAAACGTTTAGCTCGCATAGCCACTTGCTGACTCGACTCTTCACCTGTCACATACAAAACCGATTGCTTAGCAGCCAAAGCAGCAATCACTTGCAATAACAAGGTTGACTTACCAATGCCAGGATCGCCGCCAATTAAGATTACTGACCCAGCCACTAAGCCGCCACCAAGCACATGATCAAACTCACTCACACCCGTTGGTATACGATGCGTCAGAGACAAATTAACCTCCGAAAGACGCTGCAATTTTGCTATTTCTCCAGCATACCCTTGCCTTTTTACGGGTCCGCTTGAAGCCTTCACTTCTTCTTGCAAACTATTCCACCCTTGACATTGCCGACATTGCCCTTGCCATTGCGGGTATTGCGCCGCACAGTCTTGGCAAGTGTAAATTGTTTTTTCTTTTACCGTCATGCTTGTTCCTCCTGGATACTTTTTTATGCTTGATTAATATACTCCGCGTACATCAAGGCATAATAACTGATAATGCAATTAGCCCCTGCTCGCTTCATAGCAATCAATGATTCTTCCATGGCTTCATGCCAAGGCAGTAAGCCTGCTTCCGAAGCCGCTGCAATCATGGCGTATTCACCACTAACCTGATAAGCCACCAAAGGATGCTCTGGAAACTCTCTCGATATATCTGAAATCACATCCAGATAAGTATTTGCGGGCTTCACCATCAACATATCGGCTCCTTGCTCGACATCTAACCTGGCTTCGAGTAAAGCTTCATGTCGATTACGAGGATCCATTTGTGCAGAGCGACGATCACCCTGTAATAAAGAGCCTTCAACCGCTGCACGAAACGGACCATAAAAGGCAGAAGCGTATTTCACAGCGTAACTCAATATACCAACAGAAGGAAAACCTGCGTCATCCAAGCCGTGTCGAAGTGCAGAGACCATGCCATCTAACATACCGCTAGGCGCTACCATATCCACACCTGCTCTGGCATGAGAAATACCTTGCTTAACCAACAAGTCTAAAGTTTTATCATTATCTAAATCGCCGTCTTTATCTAACACGCCACAATGACCATGATCCGTGTACTCACAAAAACACAAATCAGTAAAAACCACTAACTCTGGCACAGATTCTTTAATCGCCATCAGAGTATCTGTGATAATGTTTTTTCCAAAAGCAGAAGAACCCTCGGCATCTTTTTTAAGAGGAATGCCAAACAACAAAACAGCGGGAATACCTAGTGAATAAGCTCGCCTAGCCTCAAGCACAGCCCCTCGCACATTCCACTGCCGCTGACCAGGTAAGGTAGGAATAGGAATCGGATCCGATAAACCTTCTTTCACAAACAACGGATAAATAAAATCGCTAGGCGATAAAGTCGTTTCTGCCACCAATTCACGGCACGCAGGGCTTCGCCTTAGCCTACGAGGGCGAAACACAATATTAGGTGATCTTTTCTTAAACATTCAAACTCTCCATAAATCAGGACTCGGAGTATACCCCTTGGTCATGTCAAATCTCAAGCTTTGGCACACTTATCGAAAGCCGCTATACGAAGGCATGAATCAACTGATGGTCGTTAATAATTAGCCCCCTACCCGCCGGTTAAGGGCAGGCGGATGGGAAGCAATACAGAGCGACTTAGTTTTTAATACGCCAAGAGCCATCTGGTTTCCGACAGGCTGTGCCATAAGCATTACGCCAGTGTTCACCGACTTTCACTTTCACGCGGTATTCACGGCAAAATTCACGACGACGGTGATGGTGACGACCACGGCGATGACCCACGTGGTATTCACGGACTGGTGTGACAACGTAGGTCACATGGTGGTCATTTGTCCATCTAGCTCGATGACCCACAGGCAATGTTTCAACTGCTTTACGCATGTTAACATCGTCTTGCTGATCCATGTTTTGCCCAATCTGGTTACCTAAAACACCTCCTAGCAAAGCGCCAGTAGCCACACCCACCCACGCACCAGAGCCGTGGAATAAAGCAGCGCCCAATAATCCACCAGCGACGGCACCCGTAGCGGTTGCTCCTGGAATGTTGTTGCCCGGTGTACAGGCAGTCATGGAAACAGTGCCCACAGCCAAGGTAGCTGCAAGCGACAAGCAAGCGAGTCTATTCATGTGAATCATCCTTTGAGTAAAATAAGGTGAGCGTAAAAGCCCAGCCCAGTGTACCGCAAAAGAAAGGCTGGACTCAAACCAAAAAGACGATTAACACTTCGCTGAGTTGCAAGCAGCTTGCCAACTTTCACCAGCGACTTCTAACTGATCACGAAAGACACTCAGGTGATACTGCTTAGATCTCTGCCTTGGATGGGTTAAAAGCGGCCTAATAGCAAGAAAAAGAGCCGCCAAAAGAAATGCAGCAAGAAGGACGTATAAAACGCTTCCATGAGATAATGCCTTATCTATAACTGAGATAACACTTTTGATTTGCGATATAACTCCAAAAAAAAACATGAAACTCATCGCGCCAAAAGCTCCGCCTGCAACAAAATGCGCAAAGAGAGATCCAGCAAGAGCACAGCTCAAGGTTCGACTTTGCCAGCTGAACTTTTCTGGAAAGTTAACAGTAAAAAATAAAGTGATCTCTTTTATTAACTCTTCGAACTGCTTAAAATCCTCTTTGTTTTTCAGCAAGATGGGGAACAAAAGAAAACACTGTTTGGCGCAAATAAAATGCTCTTGATTCACGCGAAAGTGCTCTTGCGAAAAAAGACGTCGAAGATAAGCCAACGCTGTGAGCCATGGAGAGCCGAAGGCGCAGGCGAATAGTCCGCGATAGCCACGGATTTTCTATCGAGCGTAAGCGAACATAGAAAATCTTTACGTGGCGTTGAGTCACTTGAGAGACCACAGCGTAGTCAAGCCGT
>JAJRRL010000015.1 GCA_024279495.1 Gammaproteobacteria bacterium
AGTTTCTTTTCGGTTATCTCTCGGAGCTGTGGGGTGACAGTAACGCCTTGTCCGGTAAGTTCGATGTTCATAATACTTCCTCCTCAGGTATTTAGGGATGTACCCTATCGTTTTCCTACCCCTATTGTATTACATCTTTCTCACATCTCAAATTCGTGGCCTAAATAAACCTCTCTCACGGATGGATTGGCGAGGATAGTGCTGGGAGCTCCCATGGCGATGACTTGGCCGTCGTTGACAATACATGCTTCATGGCAGATGCCTAAGGTCTCTCTTACGTTGTGATCGGTGATCAGTACAGAAATTCCGCGTTTGTAGAGGTCAGTGATGATTTGCTTGATATCGTTGACAGAAATGGGGTCAATGCCTGCGAAAGGCTCGTCGAGAAGCACAAGTTTGGTATTGCTGGCCAACGTTCGTGCAATCTCAACACGTCTGCGTTCGCCACCGGAGAGTTTAACACCCAAGGTGTGCTTTAAATGCTCAATATTAAATTCTTTTAGCAATTGATTGGCTTGTAGTTTTCTATCTAACTGGGTGAGTTCAGGGCGAAGCTCTAGTACAGCCATGATGTTGTCGAACACAGATAACTGCCTGAAAATAGAAGGTTCTTGTGGTAGGTAGCCTAGACCTAGACGAGCTCGCTCATGAATGGGGAGGTGGGTGATATCATGACCATTCAGCTGAATAATGCCGGAGTCGGGGCGACAAAGGCCAATAATCATGTAGAAGGTGGTGGTTTTGCCAGCTCCATTTGGGCCTAGAAGGCCAACAATGGCGTGGCCGATATCTAGCGACAAGTGGTTAACAACGCGTTTACCGCGAAAACTTTTACTAATTTGTTCAACAAGGAGGATGCTCACAGGCAGAAGACTCTAATGCGATGGGTTGGGCTTCTCAATTAAATCTGTTTTGCCTAACAATTGCAATGTATTCGTTTTGAAATCAAGTTTGGCCCCTTCAGCTTTCAGAGAGGATAAACCTTGCGTGGCAACGACATTGCTGTGGGTGATGGCATTCTTTTTAGGTGTTAGGGTGATTTCTGAAGTGGTTAGCGTAATGGGTGCTTTGGAATGCGCGCTGATTTCTTTCATTTTTACATGGCCTTTGAGGAAAATTGAGCGGTAGTGTTCATCAGATTCAGCTTTATCGGCCCAAATTTCCCAGGTGTCTGCTTTGTTTGTGTGATTGACGATGTGTGGTGACTCAATGGTGACTCTGCGGGTTGAGCTGTTGTGCGTGAGTTTAGGTGCGTTGAGTGTCAGGGTTAGGGCTCCCTGAGCGTTGTAGCGCTTGTATGAGACTTTGTCGATGCTTACATCAATGCTGTAGTGCGGTAGATGGTTACTCGACAATACGTTTAACTTCCACACAAGTAATGAGCTTAGGGCGGCGAGTAGGGCAAGGAAGAGTATGAGGATGTGTTTCATGATGAAGTAGCGGTTTGGGTCTGATTCAATAGGTGCTCAGCAGCTTCTCGGACTGCGCCGTGACCGCCTGAACGAGAGGTTTGGTAACAGGCGACAGCTTTAATAGCATCGACAGCATTAGCAACTGTCATGGGGTAGCCAACGGTGTTTAGAGGTTCTAAATCCGCAAGGTCATCGCCCATGTAAGCCATGTGTTCGTAAGAGATGCCGGTTTTTTGGGAGAGGCTTTTTAAAGCAGATAGCTTGTTGCTCTCATAAAACCAACAATGTGAGATGCCCAGTTCTTTGCAGCGTGTTTCTACAGCTAGGCCGCCTCGCGCGGAAATAACAGCCACTTCAAGGCCTGCTTTTTGTAGGAGTTTGATTCCTAAGCCATCGTGTACATGAAAGCATTTTAGCTCTTGGCCATCGGGTAAATACCATAGTTTTCCATCGGTAAGAACACCGTCAACGTCTAAAACGAGCATGCGAACTGTTTGCGTCATGGTGGTGTGACTCCTGCATCGAGTAAGTCGTGAAGGTGGATGATTCCAACGACTGCATTTTCATGGATAGCTAGGACTTGGGTGATTTTATTGTGCTGCATTAGCTGCATGATGCTGCTGGCTAGGGTGTCTGGAGATATGATGAATGGTGAGTTTGTCATGACTTGGTCGATAGGGGTTGAGAATAAATCGACCTTTTTATCGAGGCATCGTCTGAGATCGCCATCAGTAAAAATACCAAGAAGTTCACCTTGATCGCCGGTGACTGTTGTTGCTCCGAGTCGCTTGGAGGTGATTTCAACTAAAGCATCAGCGATGCTGGTTGCCTGGTTGACCCTTGGGATGGCATCACCTTTTCGCATGAGGTCGGATGCTCTTAGGAGTAGGCGTTTTCCTAGGCTGCCACCTGGGTGACGAATGGCAAAATCATCGGAGGAGAATTTCTTTGCGCTTAAAAGAGCGATGGCGAGGGCGTCTCCCAAAGCCAAGCAAGCAGTGGTGGATGAGGTGGGGGCGAGTCCTAAAGGACAGGCTTCTTTCGACACATTTGCGTTGATAACGTGATTTGCTGACTGAGCCAAACTTGAGTTAATTTGACCGGTGATCGCGATTAGTTTGGCTCCAATTCGCTTAATGAGAGGTAGTAAAATGATAAGCTCAGCTGTTTCGCCAGAATAGGAAATACCAATTACCACGTCTTCAGATGTGATCATGCCTAAATCGCCGTGACTGGCTTCTGTTGGGTGGATATAAAACGCGGGAGTGCCTGTACTGGCGAGGGTCGAGGCGATTTTTCTAGCGATATGGCCTGATTTCCCAATACCAAGAACGAGGCAGCGACCGCTTGAATTTAAAATTAAATCACAGGATTCGGTGAAATTATGATCAAGGTGGTCGATAATGTCGGCTAGAGCGGACTGTTCGCATTGGATAGTAGCTTTAGCATGGGCAAGGTGATTATTGGTCATGAGTGTGTAAAACCAGTGTGCAATGTTGGGAAGTTTGACTATTATATGTCATAGTACCGCCGACGTCACGTAGCAATAAGGGGGTTTTGTGAGTGATGCTGTAGCCATTCTTGATGGTGTGACTTATCGAACATCTGGTCGACTTCTGTATGACGATCTCAATGTCACTATCCCAAGAGGTAAAGTGACCGCAATCGTTGGCCCTAGCGGTGTTGGTAAGACAACCTTGCTTCGCCTTTTAGGTGGTTTGATTCTTCCAAACCATGGCGAAGTCCGCATTTTTGGTGAAAATATAAACACATGCAAGGCGTCTGTGTTATCTGATTTGCGCCTAAAAATGGGTCTTCTTTTTCAGCAGGGGGCGCTTTTCTCAGACATGTCCGTGTTTGAAAACGTGGCTTTTCAGCTTCGAGAGCTAACTCGACTTCCCGATACAATGATACACGATTTGGTTGTCTTAAAATTAGAGTCTGTTGGCCTTAGGGGTGCTTCTGACCTCATGGTCAGTGAACTTTCAGGTGGTATGGCAAGACGCGTTGCTTTGGCCAGAACACTCATGCTAGATCCGTCGTTGATGTTGTATGATGAACCATTTACCGGTCAAGATCCGATCAACAAGGCTGTTCTTCTAAGGTTGATCAAGACATTAAACGAAGCCTTGGGCATGACTAGCGTTTTGGTATCGCATGATATTAAAGAAACATTCGAAATTGCCGACTATGTTTATGTATTAGTTGGTGGGCGTATTGTCGCCTCGGGCACTGCTAAAGAAGTGTCTGAAAAGCAACAGCCTGTGGTACAACAATTTCTCCGCGGACAGGCAGATGGACCTGCAGCCTTTAAATACCCTGCACGACCGATAGAAGAGGAGTTAGGCATTGAATAATTCTCGACTACTACGTGTGGGTCAGCAAAGTTTATCGCTGATTGCTGATATGGGGCATGCAGGGCTGTTTCTTTGGTCTGTGATCACGTCTCGCATTCCATGGAGGCGAATAGTCCCTCTGATTTCGGAGCAACTTTATCGCGCAGGGATTATGTCCTTGTTAATCACCATTCTTGCAGGTTTCTTTATTGGTATGGTGGTTGGTTTACAAGGTTTTCATACCTTACAGAAATTTTCAGCTGAGCAAGCTTTGGGTAAACTGTTGGCACTTAGCATTGTCAGAGAGTTGGGGCCAGTGATTGCAGCGTTACTTTTTGCCGGAAGGGCCGGTTCCTCATTAACGGCTGAGCTGGGTTTGATGGCAACAACCGATCAACTGTCAGCCATGCGTATGTTGGGTGTGAATCCGCTGTGGCGTGTGGTTGCTCCTCGTTTTTGGGGAGCCCTCATTGCCTTGCCCCTGCTGACTCTTATTTTTGATGTTGTGGCGATTTATGGTGGCTCTTTGGTTGGAGTGGACTGGCTGGGTGTTGATCGAGGTGCTTTCTGGTCTGGGATGCAATCTGTGGTCGAGTTTGGTGGTGATGTGATGAACGGTGTTCTGAAAAGCGGAGTGTTCGCTTTTCTAATTGTCTGGATTTCACTGTATCAAGGATATTTTTGTGAGCCTAATGCAAAGGGTATGTCTATTGCGACAACCAAGACAGTTGTGTATGGTTCGTTGGCGGTTTTGGCGTTTGATTTTATTTTAACAGCGCTGGTTATGGGGGGATGGTAATGAAATCGAAATCTTTGTATGTAGCTGTGGGTTTGTTTTTGATTGTAGCGTTTGCTTCTTTAGTTATTTTGGCGTTTCAAATGACAGATTTTTCGAGTACTCACACAGGAAAAACGTATCGTGTAACGGCTGCGTTCACTAATATTGGCAACCTGAAAATGCGTTCGCCTGTTCGTATTGCGGGTGTGACAATTGGTCGGGTGAGTGATA
Source organism: Gammaproteobacteria bacterium (assembly GCA_024279495.1). Taxonomy (GTDB): domain Bacteria; phylum Pseudomonadota; class Gammaproteobacteria; order JAJRRL01; family JAJRRL01; genus JAJRRL01. The sequence goes on from JAJRRL010000015.1 coordinate 4,758, forward strand.
TTGAGTTGAATAAAAAGACATTCCAAGCAGAAGTAACCATCCGAATTTCAGGGGATGTGGATCACATTCCATCAGATAGCTCTGCGAGTATCTTGACAGCTGGTTTGTTAGGAGCCAACTACATTTCTATTACGCCTGGCTATGAGGTCACTAATTTAGCTTCTGGTGATGCGATTGAAACCACTCATTCAGCGCTTATTTTAGAGAAATTGATAGGCAAACTCATTTACAAAAAAACGAGTAAGGAAAGCTCGTAATTAACCTATTAAGGGGTAGCCTCATGAAACGCGTTTTGACTTCTGTCTGCTTAACTCTCGCATTGTTTGTCGGTCAAGCTGTGTATGCCGCATCGCCAACCGAGACCATCAAGCACATGACCCATAAAATGGTCGTTGCTTTAAAAAAGAATAACGCAGAGCTTCAAAAGCCCGGCGTGATTGAAAGCATTGTGAATAAAGATTTAGTGCCCCATGTCGATATGCCAGCTGTAGCAGGCCGGGTTGTTGGTCGTCAAGCTTGGGTAAGCGCTTCACCTAGTGTTCGTTCGACGTTTATCAAAGAGTTTAAGACGGTTATGGTTAATACATATACAGGAGCTTTGTCTTCCTTTGATGATGACGCGGTTAAAGTGTATCCGTTACGAGCCCCAGCAGTGAAAGTGGCTCAAGTTAGGACAGAAGTGGTTCGCCGTAATGGTCAGCATATTTTAATGGTGTATAACCTGAAAAAGAAAAGTTCAGGGTGGAAAATCTATGATATTAGTATTGAGAATGTGAGTTTGATCGATAATTACAAAGAGCAGTACGCAGGAGCCATTGAGCAGGGTGGTTTATCGTTCTTAACTCAGAAATTAGCCCAACGTCGGGGAAGGTAATGGCAAGCAAGCAATGCGAAATAGCAGCTGATGGCATTGTGTTGTCTGGTTCCGTCGTGTTTGGTACAGTAGCAAGTCTCTATGCTGAAGGTTGCGCCTTGTTGGCCGATTTTCAGGGTAAAGAATGCGCCATCTCCTTTAATCGCATTGATCAAGTAGACAGTGCAGCACTGACCCTAATGCTCAGTTGGTTGCGCTTTTCGGCATCCCGTGGCATGCAGGTTCGTTTTTTAGCTGTTCCTTCTGGCTTGTATCGTATTGCAGAATTAAGTGGCGTTGTGGATTTACTACAACTGGAATCTTAGAATGGATAAATTACAAGTTGTTGGCGGCGCTATTGTGTCTGGCGAAGTCACTATCTCTGGTGCAAAAAATGCAGTGTTGCCTATTATGGCAGCGACTTTACTGACTGACCAACCCGTTATCTTAGATAATGTTCCCTTGTTGGAAGACGTCAACACAATGCGAGCTTTGCTTCAAAAATTAGGTGCGACCGTTACCAAAGAAGACAACGGCGTGTTGGGATTTAGCACGGAGGCAGCCACACAAACAGAGGCTCCCTACGATTTAGTTAAAAACATGCGGGCTTCTATTTTGGTTTTGGGTCCTCTGCTGGCGCGTTTTGGTCATGCAGAAGTGGCTTTTCCCGGTGGCTGCGCCATAGGTATGCGTCCTGTCGATGTGCATCTTGAGGCAATGGAAGCTTTGGGCGCCACTATTTCTGTGAACAAAGGTTTCATTTGCGCTAAGGTAAATGGCCGTCTAAAAGGCTGCGATTTAAATTTAGGCAAGGTAACTGTAACGGGCACAGAAAACATCATGATGGCAGCGTGTTTGGCTGAAGGGCGAACGGTGATTAACAATGCCGCTCCTGAGCCAGAGGTGATTGATCTTGCTAATTTTTTAAATACCCTTGGTGCTTCTATTCAAGGGGCTGGCACACATACCATTGTGATTGATGGCGTTGAGAGATTAGGAAAGCCAACACGTTATCAAGTCATTCCTGATCGAATTGAAGCAGGTACTTATTTGGTTGCTGCAGCGATTACAGCTGGTTCTATTCGCTTGAATGCGGTGAACCCTAAGCATCTTGAAGCAGTGTTAGCCTTGCTTAAAAAAGCAGGCGCAGAGATTAGTTGTGGAGATGACTGGATTCGTTTAAGCATGAATGGAAAACGACCGAAAGCGGTGGGTTTTAAAACGGACATTTATCCTGGTATTCCAACCGATATGCAAGCGCAACTCATGGCCATGAATGCTGCGGCAGAAGGTGACGCTTTAATGGAAGAAGCTGTGTTTGAAAACCGCCTGATGCATGTGCCAGAAATGCGACGTTTAGGGGCTCATTTAAAGCAAGTGGATTCTAATGTGATTCAATCGTCCGGGCGGTCGTCGCTTACGGCAGCTCCTGTTAAAGCCACTGATTTACGTGCATCAGCGGGTTTGGTTTTAATCGCCTTGATGGCAGAAGGCAGTACAGTGATTAGCAGAATTTATCACTTAGATCGCGGTTATTCAGAACTTGATAGTAAGTTGCGGTCATTGGGTGTGGATTGCCAGCGGATTACAGACAATTTAGAAGATCGAGAAGCCAGCGAAGAGGAGATCGGTTGACATGGTAGGTCGTGTCATTGTTGGTTTGGACGGTCAAACGTTAACATCTGAAGAAGGCATTGCACTCACCAGTTCAGAATTGTTTGGTGTGATTTTATTTGCTCGTAATTACAATAATCGTGAGCAATTAAAAAAGTTAGTTTCTAGTATTAAATTCATTAATCCAGAGTTGCTTATTTTTGTTGATCAAGAAGGTGCGATTTGGCGTTTTGAAAAAGGGTTTACACGCATTCAAAATGCTAAATTCTTTGGCGATTTATTTGATGAGAAAGGTCCGGAAGTAGCATTGAAAGCTGTAAAAGAAGCTGCTTTTTTAATGGCAAGTGAACTAAAGGCTGTGAACGTTGATGTGACTATTGCGCCAGTGGTTGATGTGCATGATCCAAAAAGTTCGATCATAGGGCAAAGAGAACGCGCTTTTCATGCGAATCCCGATGTTATTATTGCGTTAGCAAAAGCTTTTATGGATGGTTTAAAACAAGCGGGTTGTCCGCCTATCATTAAACATTTTCCAGGGCATGGTTCTGCTACAGGCGATACGCATACACAGCAAGTTGTTGATAGGCGACCGCGCGATGTGATTGAAGCCCTAGATTTAAAGCCGTTTCAAGTTTTGCTCGAATCGGGTGAAGCCACAGCTGTCATGGTAGGGCATGTGGTTTATCCCGCAATCGATAATCAGCTGGCTGTGTTTAGTAAAGTCTGGAACAGTATTCTCCGACAAGCGAGCCCAACAGCGTGTGTATTTACTGATTGTTTGGGGATGGTCGGCGTGGGTGATTGGTCAGACCGCGATAAATGCCAACACGCTTTTGAAGCTGGTTGCGATGTGGTGGTTTATAGTAATCAACTGTACCGCGATGCTGATGGTAAAGCAGGCATTACACCTAAACCTATTTCGGAAGTGGTGGATGCTGTGAAGGGACTTCCTGATAGTATAAGTTCCCAAAATCGACGTCTCGCTTTTGGGAGTCAGTTTTCTAGTTGAGAATGAAAAAGTAGTTATTTCCACCAAAGCTGTTATTTCGAAGGTGGGGAGCTATCTTTAACGCTCGCAAATGAGTTGCCACCTCCACCATAATTGTCATCCAAAGGCAATGCAATGACGTCGGGGACCCAGGCTTGATCCGTTGTTATGAAATAACAACTAGCGATCTTTAAAGATTAAGGATTAGATCCTCCGGTCAAGCCGGAGGATCTTCGCGAAGCAAAGCTTCGCTTCGACATTACCGTGAGTGCAACTCTGCAGACTGCTTTTATAAATTAAAATTCCTAAATTTATAAAGATCCTTAGTTCATGCTTCGCACGAACTGTATCAAAGCTAGGCCCCCGACGTCACGAAAGTTCCTGGGGGTGACAAGTGTGGGGTGCACGTTGTTCCTGGGGGTGACACAAAAGATGGCATTTTTCAACGGGGTGACCCCGGCTTTCGCCGGTGCAGGCAACGGAGGCGGCTTGAATACTCGCGAAAAAATGCTATTCCAACCACTTGTCATCCCGGCAAACGAAGTGACATCGGGGGTTTAGGTTTGATCCGTTAAAAAACATTGTCATCCCGGCAAACGAATAAATTAAAATGCCGAACGAAGCGCAAAGCGCTAGCGAGGCGCTACTCCGTAGAAGTGCTCGTGCTTGACACGGGTAGCACAGGCAAAAATAAAATAGTCCCAGCCTTTTGTCATCCAAAGGCAATGCAATGACGTCGGGGACCCAGGCTTGATCCGTTGTTACAAAGTAACAACTAGCGATCTTTAAAGATTAAGGATTAGATCCTCCGGTCAAGCCGGAGGATCTTCGCGAAGCAAAGCTTCGCTTCGACATTACTGTGAGTGCAACTCTGCAGACTTCTTTTAAATACATAAATAAAAACCCCAACCCACGCTGTGAGCCATGGAGAGCCGAAGGCGCAGGCGAATAGTCCGCGATAGCCACGGATTTTCTATCGAGCGTAAGCGAACATAGAAAATCTTTACGTGGCGTTGAGTCACTTGAGAGACCACAGCGTAGTCAAGCC
>JAJRRL010000016.1 GCA_024279495.1 Gammaproteobacteria bacterium
ACGGCTTGACTACGCTGTGGTCTCTCAAGTGACTCAACGCCACGTAAAGATTTTCTATGTTCGCTTACGCTCGATAGAAAATCCGTGGCTATCGCGGACTATTCGCCTGCGCCTTCGGCTCTCCATGGCTCACAGCGGAAGCTGCTATGATGCATAGAGGTTCGTACGATTTGTTGTGGGGCGAATTATTTATTTTATCTTTTAGTTTATCGACGCCAGCATCGTTGCATTTTTTGAGGATTATTAAAAAGCATAAAAAAGAAATAAAAGGATCGAGAGGAGCAGAAGGAGCACTTAAAGTCAGCTATGATTCTCGGTGGATTCGTTCAGTATTTCAAGTGCTAATGACACCCATAATCCATCGATCAACTCCCTTTTATCATGACCTGCTGCAGGTGCATCCAAATACTGAGATGAGGCAATTGACAGAAGAGCTAATAAAACAATGGTTGAACATGGTTTTTTCTCATGTTGGGAAAATCCTAGGTAAACGAAGAACTGACCAAACTATGTCTATCAGGCAGCTTAGAGAAAAGTGGGCTAGAAGTAAGAAAGAGATAACGAGAGGAGATTTAGAGAATTTTCTTGATCAAGTGATTGCAAGCCAACAGTTAAAAAGTTTTTCGTTAAATTTTAAGGTAAATTGGTTTGGAGCGCTAATCTGGGAGTTGGCAGAGCCAATAAAAATCAGAATGATTAGGCATATGTTGTCAGGGTATGCTCAATTTGAAAATGTGTCTGAGCAAGCCTTAGCGAATGAAAGCACGACTTGGGAGACGCTTGAAATATACGATAAAGTCGCTTACATAATGGCGATAGTAGGCTTCTTCATTAGTGTTTATTCCTCAGATGCTCTTCCAGCCGATGCGATATTGATTCAAGCGAATGTGTCGCCATGGTTTAAGCTAAAAGAAGTGTTTGAGTTTCTGCTTCAACGCAAGCTGATTAAACCGTATGAATTATTGTTTTCTACTGGGAAGCCTCGTAGTTTCTTTATGCAAGCAATGCTGGAAAGCGTTTTGAATCACTCAGATGATGTCATTCATTGTGTGTCTTTGATAAAAGATGAGTCGGTATATGGATCTTTTATGAGTCACTTTTTTGAAGATCTAACAGACGAAGAAAAGGGGCAAATGCTAGATGTATTGTCTTATGCGGACTTACAAGGGGAGCTTCATTTGTTTGGCAACATACTGAAACACAGGCGAAATGGTGTAGCCTTTTGTGAGCCCGGCGATATGGATGTGGTGGTTCTAACTCGAGAAAAATCGTTCTTTTATGTGTTTCCAGAGGCATGGAAGCCTTATCGAACAAAAGGATTAGGTTCGCCAATCAGTAAGGAGGGGCGCTTTATTAGGCAGTATTGCTTAAAAGTAGCCGGATGGGGAATAGATGTTAATGTTCACTTGGTTCCAAATGGAATCGCATTTGAGTCGTATTTGGGGGGGATTCTGTACCAATACACCAAAAATAATATGGCGCGTCGGGAATGTTTACAGTTTCTTCGCTATGCTGACGTCAAAGACATTCCTAAAAAGGAAAGCAGTGCAACCCTTATGTGTTACGGTATTGGTCCGCATACTGCAATAAGTTATTACTTTATGCAGCGTCTTATGTTCTATGAAATGGACATGCGGAAAGTGGTCTTGCCAGAGCTGACTGATTCAGGCATTTTTAGGAGCTGGGTCAAGGTAGTGATATCACACATGAAAAGTGTGTTTGCCTGGTGCCAGCATCATCAAGATTGTTTTCAAAAATTAGTGTTTCCAGCATTAAAGCACTTTTTTGATTTGTTTGAAGATCAAGTGAGTCATTGCGATCACGGATTAGTTATTGATAGCGATATTTTTGTTCCTACAGATAGTCCGTGGATGCAACTCGCTAAACCATTGCAGCTTGCGCAGGCCTATGTGATTTTGTTGAAGGCTTGGATTAATAGGCCAGTTGTGTCGATGCATCTTCGAGCACTGTTGTTGTGTTTTATTCAAAGCCAAGCTGCGCCAATTGGTACAAAAAAAGGAGGTGTTTTCGACAGACGGTTGAATGTCTTTAATGGCATGATGCATTCTTATGTGAATCAGCTGAGTGTGTCAGCGAGTCAAGCCGTTATTTAGGGGGGAGGCAATTATCTGCGATTGGCAGAGTCAGGTGTCGTTTCTGCCCAGTTTTTCTCTGAGAGCTTCCAGAAAAGACCGATTGCACCGGCTCGGATTGATATCTTGGAAGAAGTTTTTGTCAGTCTGTGGTTGTTTCGCGTGCTGTTTATTTGAGGTATCACTTCACGGCGCCATTCTGTAACAGATAAAGTATTCATAAAAAATACGATTGTATGACGGCGATGGGGTGCATCCATGGCCATTCTATAGTATTTAAAAAATCCGGCAACGAGTTGATCAGGACGATGATATTGTTCGTTGACTGTGACAGGACTACCTGATCTAGGCTCACCTTCTTTATAGGAAGGTGTATCTTGGCGCAGTTGTTTTCTAGTAAAAGAAAAAGAAGAGTGAGCAGCACGTGAGAGTGTCGATGATAGACGGTGATCGGACCCACCGACTTTGCCTGCTGACGAGCGATGCTTGAGTTTCGTGTATGGTAGACCAGCTGGTGAGCGAGAGAGAGATCTGCTGGCCTTGGTAGGTGAGCGAATGTTGCCATATAAAGGGTTGCCACCTGTTGAATGAGCGCTTGCTGGGCGAGCTCCCTTAGGTGTTTTTTGACGTCTAGGCATGATTTTTCTCCTGAGCTGATTAGCTTAAAGCCTGGGGCTTATAATAAGAGTATTACTCGTAGTGTTGTAAAATGGTAGCTTTTAAACATTAAAGTGAGCTTATTATATGAAAAAAGATTAGGGATTGGCTTTTAATGGCGATAATAGGAGAGCATGAAGAGAACGATCAGCGTCAATATTTCTAAGCGTCCGGCTAACATGGCTACAATGAGAATCCACTTGCTTGTTTCGAGAAGCGCTTTGTAGTTGTCAGCAACCGTTGAAATACCCTCTTCGGCATTTTAAATACAAGCAGCTAAGACTGAAAAAAAAACCAATACCGCTTAGTGTTGCCGATAGTAAAGAAGCAAATGAGACGGCGTGTTGAGACGATCAAAAAAGGTGGCGCCTCAGATGATGCTTATTATGGAGCACCTTATTAGTAGAGAGATTTTAGTGGTATAACGCTTTTCCTAGCGGCTTTTTTGAGCTGCTTTCTTGTTGAGTATCTGCATTGGTGATAGCATGGAGTTACCCTAGTTAAGGCGTAATCATGACACATATTTTATACGATCAAGCCATACCGTTTATCCATACAAGTTTTGCTAGGCATGCTACCTGTGTTCCCTATGAAGCAGGTTCTATATCGCAAGAGCAGCTTTTAAAAGCAGATATTTTATTGGTTCGATCTGTGACAAACGTATCTCGATCAATGTTAGAGAATAGTTCTTTGAGTGCAGTTGGTAGTATGACAGCGGGTATGGATCATCTAGATATGAGCGCTCTATCTGAGTTAGGCATTGCTTGGCATCATGCTGCAGGAGCAAATGCGCGCGCAGTGGCTGAGTATGTGACCAGCGTGTTGGCTTATCTCGATACGCAAGGGCGTGTGGATCAAAAAAAACTGGGTTTAATTGGTTGTGGAGAAGTGGGAAGTCGAGTTACACATTTAGCTGAAGGCTTGGGTTGGCATGTCGTTGCTTATGATCCACCAAAAGAAAAGCGAGAGCCAGTGTTTAAGAGCGCGGCATGGGAAGAAATATTGGCTTGTTCAACTGTCTGTTGTTGCGTACCATTAATCACCGAAGGTCAATGGCCAACGCAGCACATGATCGATGCCTCTGTTCTGGAAGCTCTACCTGATAATGCGATTGTGATAAACGTAGGTCGAGGCGGCGTGCTTGATGAATCAGCCTTTTTATCGCAAACAAAAATAAACTGTTGTTGTGATGTGTGGGAGAGGGAGCCTTCTGTTAATGCCAATATGGTTCAACGAGCGATGTTATCCACACCTCACATTGCTGGTTATAGCAAACAAGCAAAAGCAAATTTAACGTGGCAAGTCTACGAAGCCATTGCTAAGCAATTTGGATGGAATGATTTAGCGCCTAGGCTGTATCAATCGGTAGAAAGCGTGTTGACTGATAATGACAGCGTATTAACGCATTACAATCCAAGCCAAACAAGTAAGCACATGAAGCATGAATATCAACGCACAGACGCACAGAGATTTCGGCAATTGCGATCTAGTTATGTGTTTCGATCAGAATGGGGCGAAAAATAATGCGACTTATAGAGTCAACACAATGGATTAATTATAAAAATCACAATACTCTATTTGTAAAAGGGTATGATGTCTTGGTTGATACACAAAGCTTATCGCCAATCATGCCTTTGTCGCATGGTTTGGGCCACAAGCAGATAACAGTGCACGATGTACATGTGGACCATGACATGGTGTTTGCTAGAGCATCTTATTCCGATTACGAATGCAAAAACACACATTGGGTGTCTGCAAAAAAGTTGCTGAATCACGCTAATGATCAAGTGGTTCATCATGTGCTGCGAGGTGTGCATTACTTGGGTTGGGATGCCAGGCATCAGTTTTGCAGTCAGTGCGGGGCTCGGCTGGAAAAACAAAAAGATCTTTTTGAAAAAAAATGCGTGCAATGTGAACGTTTGTTTTACCCCAATTTAGCGCCAGCAATTGCTGTTGCCATTCGCCGAGGTGATTCGATTGTGTTGGCTCGAGGCCCGTATTTTCCAAAAGGGCAATATAGCGTTTTGGCTGGTTTTGTGGATCCTGGAGAAAGCGCCGAAGCAGCCGTGCATCGAGAAGTAAAAGAAGAAGTAGGCCTTGAGGTCACCAACATTCAATACGTCGGTACGCAAAGCTGGCCTTTTCCAGGTAGTTTTATGATTGCGTTTACAGCCGATTATGCCGGCGGAGAGATTTGTGTGGATGGTGTAGAAATTGAAGACGCACAATGGTTTGAGTTAAGTGACTTGCCAGACCTTCCAGTGCGAGGGAGTTTGTCTCGACGGCTAATCGAAGGTTTATAATTTCAATAAAGGTATGGTACACTAAGCGCTTTTGAAATTACGTTGAGGAGATATCCCATGAAGAAGCATGATGAACTTAAGGGAATGGCAGATAAAACAAGAAATGATTCAACACTCGGGCCATGCCAAAAGGCGGTTTTGCTATGGGCTACTTGGGAACGTCTTCACGCGTTAGAAGGTGATTGGCGTTCGAACTTGTTTCACGGTATTGGAGAACGGACTCTTGAGGCTTACAGGGGGGTGCATGGAACTGTAGAAACTAAACAACAGGCCTTGTCTTGGGCGTCCCATTTCCAAACTCTGTGTAATCAAGAAAAAGCTAAACAAGCGCCTACAGCTGCAGCACCTGTGTCACCCCGTTGAGAAGAGGGTTCCCACATCTGTATTCCCAGGAAAGGGGTGATTCCACACGTGTCACCCCCAGAAGCGAAGCGCCGTCGGGGGCCTAGCTTTGATCCAGTTCGTGCGGAGCATGAACTAAGGATCTTTATATATTTTAATTTTTAAAAGCAATCTGCAGGGTTGTACTCACAATAATGTTAGGGCTGGATTATAAAGATTTCTAGTTTTAGCTAAAGCAAAAACGAAATCATAAAATCTGGGTCCCCGACGTCACTACGTTGCCTTCGGATGACAATTCGTGGGATAGAAATTCAGTCATGCAGCTTAACCCCCGACGTCATTACATTGCCTTAGGATGACAAATGCTTGGAGTAGAAACTAACTCATAAACTTTTTAGTTTTAATCCACAGACTGAATAGCAGTCAGGGAGTTGGGATCAAAAGGAGTTCTGTCATATTCACCTTGGAAAATGTCAGCCATTATTCTACGAGTCGCTCTTTCAACGTTAGGTGATTTGGCGTCAGAACCGAGTACGCTTGTTATTCCAGCTTTGGCAACAAACATTTGGGCGAAGCGCATTTTTAAGCTAGGGTCTGACATAATTTTCATGCAGCATAAAACAGGTAAGAGCTGGCGGAAAGCATCTGCAATTTGATAAAGAGTATTTGCATGTCTTACTTGCTCAGCAGAGACCAATTGCCTTTTGGGAGAAATAGCATGGCTGTTTTCCCAGCGTTGCAGAAGAGGCTGTAGAAAACGAGTAGCAAAGTTTTTTACATTGATGAAGAATTGATTTTGACCTGGTAATAGCATGGCTTCAAGAATTTTTTTTTCTAACATGGCAGAGCCTTCTTCGACTACTGTTCGGTGGCTGAGATTTGTAATTTGAGTATCCACTTTTCTGGCGGCTAATCTTGTTTGTTGACCGAGATGTCGAATAATGGGATGCGTAGCATGTCTTATTTCGGTCGATGAAAGGGTGGTCAGAGGGTCAGACATAAGCAGGGAAGTTACTGTAAATATAATGCTAACGGATCCTCCAAACACTACTGTTAGTTCTGCCATAGCTTTTGCTAACTGTTGCCTAGGAATCGTCAAGGCGTGAGCAAGTTGAGCGTCAGCATAAGCGCTTAAAGCCTTGCGTACTACTCGAGGAAAATTAATCTGTGTGGCTGAGGCGGTTCTAACGTGTATGCCTGAAATGCCAGCTAAAGTATTGTTTATTGCTAGAGAAATAACAACATATTTGAGTAAGGCAAAAGTAAGCGGTGTGATAGAGGCAGTTTCAGCCGGTGAGGCTGAAGTAGGGTTAGCAGAAGTAGTGTTAGCTGCAGTTGTTTGGCCTGGCATGGTAGTTCTCCCGAAAAATCAAAGCTGTAGACGTATTATCCTTAAACTAAAGAAGGATAATATCATTTTTCAGGCAATTGTGCCAGGTAATTGTATTAGGTATGGCTTAGAGCAAAGCCTGCGCGTCGACATCTAAAAAATAGCGTACGCGTTGATTGTTTTGCTGAGAGATCAAATGACAGACCCGATTTAAAACATGAGCTCGCATGCTTTTACTTTGAGTAAGTAGCCCTAACTGAAAGCGATGCACATCGTTGATTTTTTGATGCGCTGCTGGCATGGGTCCTAAAGCCGATAAAGACAAACCTTTATCTTGCCTTAAGGCATCGCGGAGTTGATGCAAGCCACGTTCGGCTTCTTGCGCTGATTTAGCTTGAGCGCCAATTAAGACAAAAGCATAACTTGGCGGCAGATGGGCTTCTTCTCTTTCTTTTAATAACTGTTTGGCAAAAGGCAAATACCCTTCTTGAATGAGTTGTTGCAGTGGCGGAAAATCAGGGAGCGCTGTTTGAATGAGCACCGTACCCGGTAAGTTGTCTCGACCGCAACGACCAGACACTTGCATGATTAATTGGCCAGTGCGTTCGATTGCTCTAAAATCGCTGCAGAAAAAGCCTTGATCAGCGTTAACAATCACGACCAAGCTCAGAGCAGGAAAGTGATGTCCTTTTGCTAGCATTTGTGTGCCAATTAAAATATTGGCATCTTGTGTGTGAATACGTTCGAGTTGTGTTTTTAATTCATCGCGATTGCGCGTTGTGTCTCGATCGATGCGACACAAAGACGCACTGGGAAATAACTCGCGACAGGTTTCTTCAAGTTGTTCTGTGCCTAAGCCATAGGGAATGTGGTTTGCTTGTTGGCATTCGGGGCACTGTTTAGGAGGCGCTTGTTTTCGATCGCAATGATGGCATACCAAACGTTGTTTCTCTCGGTGGTATGTCATGGCTACATCACAACGATCGCAATGACAGACTGAACCACAGTGATGGCATAAAAACAAAGGTGCGTAACCACGGCGATTTAAAAATAAGAGCGCTTGCTGTTTGTTTTCCAGGCATTCTTCAATAGCCTTAATCACATCAGGGTTTAGACCTACCTTATTTTGTTCGATACAACGAATAGCTGGCGGTTTGGCTTTGCCTGCTCGTTTGGACAAGGTGAGCAGTTGATACAGACCTCGTTCCACATTATATAAGCTTTCTAAAGAAGGAGTGGCTGTCCCTAAAACGATGGGGATTTTGAGACCATGAGCTCGTTTGATGGCAATGTCTCGGGCATGGTAACGCAAGCTGGAGGCTTGTTTAAAAGCGTTGTCGTGTGATTCATCCACCACAATCAAACCCAAACGTGGACAAGGCATAAAGACTGCAGATCGTGTGCCAACCACAATGGCTGCTTGATCATGGAAGCTGCGAAGCCAAGCATGATAACGATCACGAGTTGTTAAGCCAGAGTGTGTTGCGACCACAGGCACATGAAAGCGTGCTTCAAGGCGCGACAAGGTTTGAGGGGTGAGTGCAATTTCAGGCACAAGCAATAACACACTTTGTCCGCGTGCTAAAACAGGTTCCATGGCTTGATAATAGACTTCTGTTTTGCCGCTGCCAGTTATTCCTGCACATAGAAAAGTGTGGAAGCCTGAGGATTTGCAGATGCTGTCGACGGCATGTTGTTGTTCGTCGTTTAAGGTATGGCCTGGCTCGCTTGGCGTGTAAGTCCAGGCATCCGTTTTTTCTTCGCGAGTGGAGACATACTGTTTGTCGTTGAGAGTGTGTCGAACAGTCGCAGAAATGCCAGCCGCGGCCAAACTACTAGGCGTTGAGCTGCCACCTTGTTCGACCAGCCAGTTTAACGCTTCTTCTTGTCGTTTAGCGCGTTTGATGGCGCCTGATTGCAGAGCATTTTTGCCAGCGTCAGTGATGTCGATATGAGTTTGCACAAGGGCATCGCTATCTCTTCCTTGACGAAGCAAAGTAGGCATGGCTTCAGCAATGGTTTCGCCGATAGGATGAACGTAGTATTGGCTGGTCCAAATGAGTAAATCAAGCATGGTTTGGGAGAGTACGGGTTGATCGTCGAGCACGGCAATGGCTGCTTTGATTTTAGTGGCGTCGTAGTTGCTGGATTTTGGAAGCTCTAGGCAAATACCGATCATCTCGCGTCTTCCAAAAGGCACGCGAACGCGAACCCCGGGCTGACAACTTTCAGGGGTGGCATCGACAGGGGCCCAATAGTCGAAGCTACTGCGCAAAGGGCAAGGAATGGCCACGCGTAGCAGAAAAGAGTGAGGTGAGTTCATGGCTGGGATGATAGCAGACAACCGGTGGCTTGTCTGGTATGATTCCTGTCGTATTGTACCCTTATAAAGGAGTCAGCAGGTGTCAACATACGCAACAAACATGTTCAAAGGTGGCTTAAAGCTCATGATCGATGGTGAGCCTTGCAGTATTATCGAAGCTGACAACGTTAAACCAGGCAAGGGCCAAGCTTTTTGCCGAGTCAAGTTAAGACAGCTGAAAACCGGAAAGGTCTTAGAGCGTACTTACAAATCGGGCGAAACAGTTGAAGGCGCCGATGTGATGGAATCAGACATGGACTTCCTCTATTCTGATGCTGAATTTTGGCATTTCATGGAACCCAAAACGTTCGAGCAGCATGCGGTGTCTAAAGCTGTCATGGGCGATGCTTCTCAATGGTTATCTGAAGGCGATACTTGTAGTGTGACTACTCATAATGAAATTCCTATTTTAATAGAAGCACCTAACTTTGTTGTGTTAGAAATCACAGATACTGATCCTGGTTTGAAAGGTGATACGGTATCTGGTGGTGGCAAACCAGCAACGCTATCCACAGGCGCTGTTGTGCGTGTGCCTTTGTTTGTTGCGCAAGGTGAGAAAATCAAAGTAGATACACGAATAGGTGAATATGTCTCACGAGCAAAAGAAAAAAACTAATCTAGCGCTTCTTAAAAAACGCGCTCAGTTTTTAGCAGATATTCGTGCTTATTTTCAAAAAGAAGACGTGCTAGAAGTTCAAACGCCTGTGTTAGCGCCTGATACCGTCACTGATCCACATACCGAAAGTTTTCCGGTAGCTGTCGACGCTATCAGTGAATCGTCACTTTATTTTTTACAAACATCGCCAGAATATGCCATGAAGCGTTTGTTGGCTTCAGGCAGTGGGTCGATTTATCAGATCGGGTCTGCTTTTCGTTATGAAGTAGCAGGACGTTGGCATCAACCTGAATTTACCATGTTAGAATGGTATCGCGTGGGTTTTGATGACAAGCAACTCATGGCTGATGTGGCGCGCTTGTTAAAAGCCTTGTCATTTAATGCAGAACCGGTGACGTACAGTTATCAGTCTGTGTTTTTAGATCACACGAGTTTGGATCCTCTCATTGTTTCAGCTGAGACTTGTCAGGCGTGGTTGCGTGACAAGCAAGCCAATGTAAGCGATGCCGTGTTGGCTTTAGATCGAGATGAGTTGATTCAATATTTATTTGCTACTTACGTGGAAGTTGAGTTTGATCCAGAGATCCCAACCTTTGTTTGTGATTTTCCAGCGACTCAAGCAGCGCTTGCTCGTTTAGATAATAGCAATCCAAAAATTGCTAAGCGTTTTGAGTTATACGTGGATGGTTTGGAATGCGCGAATGGTTTTTATGAATTGCTCGATGCGAAAGAACAGCAAAAGCGTTTTGAGCGAGATCAGGCTTTGCGGGCCAAGCGCGGCTTACCTCATCGCGATATCGATCCAGTGTTTATGGATGCCTTAAAAAAAGGCCTGCCTGAATGTTCAGGCGTGGCCTTGGGTGTGGATCGCTTGCTTGCGGCAAGTTTGAAAGCGCAACGTTTAAGTGATGTGATGAGCTTGAGTTGGTTTTGATTTAAAAAGATGTTTTGCTCGCATTTTATGCGAGCAACATCGAAGCTGGGCCCCCGACGTCACTGCGTTGTCTTCGGGTGACAAGCATGGGGCTCCGTTTTACAACGGAGTCACACTTTGATGGGAGCTGGTCTTTGACTCTGTCTTTCTGGGCTAGCAGCAGTAGTAGATTCACCTTGAACGTGAGCTTTGATTGCTCCGCGTAAGAACTTGTTATAGCCCTTGCTTAGATCACCAAGCACAGGCTTATCTGTACGGATTTTACCTTTAAACTTAAGTTTTGGCGTTAGCAATTTAAAAACACCTGCCAATAAGAATGGTAGGAATAACGCACTGATAAAAAGTATTCCTGGAGTTTGTGTCATAGCCGCAATACTAGAGAATGTGACAATACCAGCTGTACCAGCCCAGAATAAAAGCCAGTCGGCCTCTCGTTTTTCTACTTCATTTTTTGGGGCGGGGTCATAACCGGCGGGAAAAGGTGAATACATAATAAGTACCTCTAATGTTGATATAAGAATACCTATACTGTACAGGAAAAGAACAGCATGTCAAGAGGCGTTACCTGGTACCGATATCGTGAGGAGCTTACTCGTGCTTAGCAGAGGATGAGGGAGTTTTTGCTCTTGGTTGCTGTGATGCACCTTGTTTTTTGAAAAGGCTTGGCTTTTTATGCGATTTTTCTTTTTTCTTGTTTTTCATATGCTTGCGTAACATATCAGCACCCACGCCAATGGCAATGACGGCAAAAATGGCTGGCAATACAGCTAGTGACGTTGCGCTCATCAGGATTGGCAAGACACTGAAACCACCTGCGGCCAGTGCACAGATAATCACAGTGGCTCTTTTTCCATGGCCGGTTTTTTCGTTGTCAGACCAGGCTTTGCCAGTTTGAGGATCCTTATAACCCCAGTTTTTGTCAATAGTTGGAGCATCCCCTAATAAGAGCTCACTTTTGTAGTCTTTTGCAGAATCAGCCTCAGCCTCATTTTGGCCGCGAGCAGTTGTTTGGAGCTCTTCGGCATTATAAACACTAGTATCATCAGTGTCATAGCCGTCTTCTTCATCAGCGTCATAGCCGTCAT
This sequence comes from Gammaproteobacteria bacterium, assembly GCA_024279495.1. Classification (GTDB taxonomy): domain Bacteria; phylum Pseudomonadota; class Gammaproteobacteria; order JAJRRL01; family JAJRRL01; genus JAJRRL01. The sequence goes on from JAJRRL010000016.1 coordinate 11,723, forward strand.
TATTATCGATATCAAGTTCGTCTCGCTTATGCTTTTCGCTTATTAGACGAACCATGCCATCTTCGGCATGAGCGGGTTCTCGCTTTTGAGCTTCAAGGCTTTGCAAGGAAGCTAGGAGTGTGTCAGCGTTATTATTTAGAGAAGACACTTTAGTGATAGTGTTAGGGTCAGTATTGAAGGCATTTAGATCGAATGGTTTCTTGTGCCAATCGTCATAGCTGCTCAATAAAGTATGTTCGTCGTGGCTCATGGTTCCGTCCATCAGTTAGCCAACTACAACTGTATACAATAAGATCAGTATATTCCACGTTTAAGATCACTTTGTGAATACAAAATGGCCTAATGCTTGACCTTGCTCCACAGAACTGTCTAAGTCACTGTTTTTGTTCCAGTCGATGGTTTGATCAGCCCAAAGCACAATGGCAGTCGATCCCAGTGTGAAATAACCCATTTCATCGCCTTGCTTCAAATCGGACAGTAGGTGATCGTCATACGTCCAGTTAGTGATTTGACCATTCGTTCCTTTTACCGTGCCTTGCCAGGGCGTGACAATGCTTCCCACAATCATAGCGCCAACCAGTACAATCGCCATGGGTCCGCGTGCAGTGTCAAAGTGGCAAATCACGCGTTCATTTTTGGCAAATAAGCCTTCTACAGCAGCGCAGGCTTCATCGTTAACAGGGTATAAATTACCAGGAATATAACGCATGCTAATTAGCTTTCCATCCACAGGCATATGCACGCGATGATAATCTTTAGGAGCAAGGTAAACCGTGATATGTTCAGCTTTTTCAAAGACTTGTGCTTCTTTTTGATTGCCTAACAATGCCTCTAAGCTGTAATGATGCCCTTTGGCGAGTAATTGCTTGTCTGAGACGCTTCCTTTGGTGACGATGCGGCCATCGGCTGGAGAAGCAATGGCATTTTTGTCAAGCGGAAGTGGTCTGGCGCCTGGCTTGAGAGGGCGTGTGAAAAAATCGTGGAAAGTGGGGTAATTGCTAGGGTTGGTTTCGACAGCTTCGCTGAGATCCACACGGTAATAGCGTTTAAATAGATGAATAAACGGTTGTTTAATGAACCACAGGCGACTTTTAGCGAGTCGCCCTATCCAACGGGTGACAGCATGTTGCAGTGATCTCTGATGTAAAAGCATTTAAAAACCTGGTATTTTGATAAACAGACTTTGGAGAGGATACCACAGTATGGATATTTATTTAGTAGGTGGAGCTATCCGCGATGCCCTTTTGGGTTTGCCTGTTCGTGAGCGTGACTGGATGGTTGTTGGGTCCACGCCCGAGGCCATGGAAGCACAAGGGTTTGAGGCAGTGGGGCAGTCTTTCCCTGTTTTTTTGCATCCAACCACGCATGAAGAATACGCCCTTGCTCGCACCGAGCGAAAAGTGGCTTTGGGTTATAAAGGTTTTGTTTTTCATGCTGCGCCTGAGGTGACCTTAGAAGAAGACCTGAAACGACGTGATCTAACCATCAACGCAATTGCCCAAAGTGCGGAAGGTGAGATGATTGATCCTTACCACGGTCGGGATGATCTCAAACGCCGTGTCTTTCGGCATGTCTCCGAAGCGTTTGCCGAAGACCCTGTGCGAGTGCTTCGTATTGCCAGATTCAGTGCGCGTTTTCCTGATTTTACGGTGCATCTTTCAACAAAAGAATTGATTCATAAGATGCTTGAGTCAGGTGAGTTAAACGCCTTGGTTCCAGAGCGTGTCTGGAAGGAATGTTCGCGAGCTCTGATGGAGCAAGCGCCGTGGCGTTTCTTTGACGTGCTCACAGAAGTCGGCGTGATGTCTGCGCTGTTTCCTATGCTGACTCAATTGCCTTCCAAAGAAACCTTGGCACGAGCAGTGGCAGTGGATGCTGCTTTGCCGGTTCGCTTTGCTTTGACTTGTGAGTACATGAAAGCAAAAGAGATTGATGCATTCATTGTTCAGTATCATGTACCGAATGCCTGTGCAGAGTTGGCTAAATTAAGTTTATTGATTCCTGCCTATTTAGATTGCTGGCGTCATAAACACGCAGAGTTGATCTCACAGTGTTTGTCGACGCTCGATGCATGGCGTCGCCCTGGTCGACTCGCGAGTTTTCAGTTGCTTGTTCGTTTGCGTTATCCTGAACACAGACGACAAGACGACCAGCATGTTCTTTCTTTGGTGGAAGAAGCGCAAGAAAGCATTGATGCAAGCCAATGGGCAAAAGACGGTGTGCCAGGGCAAGAAATTGGGAAAAGAATACAAGCGGCTAGAGTAGAGTTAATCAAGCATTATTTTTAGTGGCTACCGCTGTCATCCCGGCAAACAAAGTGCAAGGCGGGATCCAGCTATGATTCTGTTTCAGCTGACGCTGACACTAGGAATCTTTATTTCATCAAATCCATTACTTTAAATCGTTCGCCCATTTCTTGTGGTAAGGTCAATTGCTTCACTGCGCGAGCAGCAGCATCGTAATCTGTTTTGTTTGTGATGGCTGCTAGTTTATCAGTGATATGTTGATCAATTAAAAAATACGTTTGTGTTTGGTAGCGTTGAATGGAAAAGCCAATGTCTAAAGCAGAGTTGCCGAGATGTGAAAAGTTGACATCCGCAGTGATGTCTTGTTCGCCTGGTCTCTGAAGATAATCGTCGACTCGTTTGTGCTGATAAAAGCAACGTAAGGTACCGCGAGCTCGATCGGGGTGATAGTATTCTTTTTCTAAAAAGCCATAATCAATGAGCAAAACATCGCCTTGATTCAAGCAAGCATATAAACTGCGAAGCCAAGGTTCCACCCATAAATTAACTTCCGATTCATAGCAAGTGTTCGCATCGAGTGATAGCTGAGTCACCGCATCAAGTAAGCGTTCGTTAGTGCAATCTTGATAAACGCGAGAGAGTTTTCCCTGAGCGTGCGTGATAAAGAGTTCTTCTGTTGTGTTGTCGGCAAATCGAAACCCATGCACAGGCATGGCATCGATCACTTCATTAGCCAAAATGATACCGGTAAAACTATTGTCATCAGGTAGGCTGTTTTTCCATGCCACGCGTTCTAATAAGTGGGAAGGCAACTGAGAAAGAGTGTGTTTTTGGCGGTGTTGTAAATAAGCTGATGGCTCTAAAATGAGATATTGTTTGGGAAGCGAGTTGAGCCTGTTAAGCTCTAATAATATGTCGTAAGCCATTTGTCCATTGCCGGCGCCTAGTTCTAAAATTGATGCATCGTTAAGCTTGCTTAGCGTTTTTTGGCAGCGTTCGGCCAGGCATTGTGAAAACAGCGGAGAAATCAGAGGCGCTGTAACGAAATCACCTTCCTTTCCAAACACATGCTGACCATTTTGGTAATAGCCTAGCATTGGGTGATAGAGGGCTAGTTGCATGTATTCTGCAAAAGGGATGGGGCCTTCTTGATCGATGCGATCACAGATAAGTTGGGTGAGAGATGTGGTCATGATGGCGGAGCTACTCTTTTTTGGTATGATCAGAGAAACGATCATCCTATCGTTGGTGTTATTTTCTGTCAATCCGAGGGAGTTTGTCGATGCTAAGGTATTGTCGTCTTTGCGTGATGAGCCTTCTGGCTCTTACTTTAACTGCGTGTCAGATTGCGCCTAGGGCTTCTGTCCATCATGCACAAGCCGTGTGGGGGCGAGATAGCTGGCAGTTATCGGGTGTGATCAGTATTAAAAAAGAGCAACACTTGTCTTTCGCACATTACCGTTGGAAGCACACAGCCAATCGAGATGTTGTTGAGCTGTTCGGTACCTTTCATTTGGCGAGCGCAACTCTCACCATCATGCCGCACAAAGCAACGCTGGTGACTTCTGATGGTAAACATTACGTGGCTCATTCTGCACAAGCATTGGTACGAGAGCATTTTGGGTGGTACGTGCCGATTCATGCGCTTCCTTTTTGGATGCAAGGTAAAGCAGACCCCAAAGCACCGATCTCTCATCTCAACCGACAAAACGGAAACCTGTGGTCATTGACACAATGGGGCTGGGGCTTGCATTGGCGTCGCTATCATCGAGTGGATGGAGAGATGTTGCCGGGGTTGGTGACTCTACAAAAAGGCAAGTGGGAAATCCGTATGTCAGTTGCGGTTAGATAGGGAAAGCGGTCTTTTACGCTCTTTTTTTGTCGAGTCTGCGCTTCCGGAAGGTTGAATAGCTCCAACTACTTGTCATCCTCAGAAACGTAGTGACGTCGAGGACCCAGGCTTGATCCGTTGTTACAACGTAACAACTAGCGATCTTTCAAAATTTAGCCCCAGCATTACCGTGAGTGTAACTCTGCAGATTGCTTTGAAGAATATAAATTTATACAGATCCTTAGTCCGCATTTTATGCGAACTGGATCGAAGCTAGGCCCCCGACGTCATTGCATTCCTGGGGGTGACAGAAGAGGTATCATTTTCCAACGGGGTGATAGCTGTGGAGGTATTGCGTTTTTTTGAGAGGGTGGCACAAAGAGACGTTCGGTCATCTTCCAGCCTTACATTGTTGGAGCAGTATCTTCAGCAGTAGGGCCATCTGGTTTTTCTTCTTTCATGCTAACAGGGCATGTACTGGCCTTTTTTAACTTATCCATAAATTGATCATAGTTTTTTATAGGTTCTCTGTCGTTAGCAAGCATGAGCTGTGTTAAGTCAGCAAACTGATTATCTCCAAGCGCTTTAAAGCAAGCTGTTCCAGAGTTTGTTGGTTTCACCTTATCAAGGATATCGCGGAATTCAAACATGGCTGATGCCGTAGCGCTGTTGCTGTCATGTGAGTTTGCATCAACGATATTGCTGGATAAAGCAGCTGTTTTAGTAAACTCTAAGAGGATGTCGCGTAGCTGCTCTTTATTTAAGTTAGGTGTTTTTTCTGTTTGTAGCAGTAAGTAACGCAAGCGTTCTGCTTTAGGAGTGCCTTGTCGAAAAAGAGATATTTTAGCGCTTGCTTTTTTCATGAATACGACAGCTAGGCCACGCATTTCTGGAGAAACAGCCTCAAAACCACAAGCAGCATCTTGACCTTCAGTGAGTGCGTGAGGACGTTTTTTCGTGGTCTCTGTTTTTTGAGCGTCATGACGTTTTTCGAGTCGATTAGCCATTGTATTGAATTGCTCGATATTATGTATGGCTTGCTTGAAGAGTTCACGTTTCGGCCCTTGGATATGCGCGTTTTTAGGCAAGTCAACGGCCTCTTTCAGTTTTTCTAAATGCAGTTCAAGTAAGTCTGTATGGCCGTCTGCAATACCTTGCTCAATGGATTGTATGCCTTCCAGCGCCTCTTTGTTTCGGTCGAGCTCATTGATTTCGCCTTTGATTGAGTTCATGCTCTGGGTGACTTCCTTGAGCTCTTTTCTAAAAGGTTCTTTTTGTTTCTCACTTAATGCTTTCATGCTGCTAGATAAAGTGCTAGCGACCGAGCGACATTCTTCTAGCTTGCTTTGTAAAGCTTCTTTGCTCTGATCATAGTTTTCTACAATAGTAGTTAGTTGTTCTAATCCACCAGCCTGCTCTAACGCTGTATCGCGCAATTTTCCCAGAGATGTCATTTTCATGGTTGCCAGCATTTCACTGAAGCAATGAAAGCTACACGAGTTGTCAGTGCCTGGTGTTCCTGCCCAAGACCGTGTGTGGAAGTGCCCATTAGTTAGCTCATACGCTGTGAGCCATGGAGAGCCGAAGGCGCAGGCGAATAGTCCGCGATAGCCACGGATTTTCTATCGAGCGTAAGCGAACATAGAAAATCTTTACGTGGCGTTGAGTCACTTGAGAGACCACAGCCGTAGTCAAGCCGTTAGGTTGCGTAGCGTGGGTGACGAGGACGAGTCGCGGCACAGATAACGATCGCCTTCGCGAGTCGATTTGCGCTAGGATGGCGTTAATCTATCTCGATAGCGGTGCGATACACTTGGCGTAATACAAATAAGCTGCTATGGCCGAATTTCCCCTTCCAGAGATTGTCTTTAACAGGAATATATTTAGCGCCACCACGATTGATAGGTATGTTTAAGATATCTTTAGCAATGGTTTTGACGGGCATTTCATTTAAGGTAGTACCAGGAACACTATCTTTTTTTATGCCGGAGAGGTCTCGGCCACGGCTTTGTTCTTGAACGCAGGCGTCATGACCCATGTTTCGCCATACATCACTGAACTGATACACATTATCTTTGCCGTAGTGGTAGACCTGATTCTTTTCTTCTGGGCGAGATTGGCTCTGATACAGTTGATCGCTTCCATTGGGGCGATAGTCACAGTCTTTGATCGGCGTTTTACTTAGAGCAGCATTTCTGCGCCAGGCGTTTAAGCCGGAGAGTAAGCCGCCGTTTTTTTTAGGAAGCATGCCGTCTTTTTTAAATGTAAATTCTGTTAAATCAATGGGCTTCATACTTTAGGCCTCCAAGTACCCCAACTATAGCAGATGTGGTCTCTTTTAGATCACTGCAAGTGTATCGCACCGCTCGAGATAGATTAACGCCATCCTAGCGCAAATCGACTCGCGAAGGCGATCGTTATCTGTGCCGCGACTCGTCCTCGTCACCCACGCTACGCAACCTAACGGCTTGACTACGCTGTGGTCTCT
>JAJRRL010000017.1 GCA_024279495.1 Gammaproteobacteria bacterium
CTACTCGACAATCTTGCTAACAACACCAGCACCAACTGTTCGACCACCCTCACGGATAGCAAACTTAAGCCCTGCGTCCATCGCAATCGGTGCAATCAATTTTATCGTGACCTGAACGTTCTCACCTGGCATAACCAGCTCAGTACCTTCTCCCAAAATCACTTCGCCTGTAATGTCTGTCGTTCGGAAGTAAAACTGTGGTCGGTAACCATTCAAGAATGGAGTATGTCGACCACCTTCTTCCTTAGACAATACATAAATTTCCGCCTCAAAACATGTGTGTGGCGTAATAGTTCCAGGATGCGCTAACACCTGACCACGCTCAACATCTTCTCGCTTCAATCCACGAAGAAGAACACCCACGTTATCTCCCGCTCGACCTTCGTCTAGCAACTTACGGAACATCTCAACACCTGTACATGTGGTCTTTTGAGTGTCTTTAACTCCAACAACCTCAACTTCTTCGCCCACTTTAACAATGCCTGTCTCTACTCGACCCGTAACTACCGTGCCTCGACCTGAAATTGAAAATACATCTTCAATCGGCATTAAAAATGGCTTCTCCATTTCTCGCTCAGGCTCCGGAAAGTAAGTATCCATCGCATCAAGAAGCTTCTTAACAGATTCTTGACCTACTTCACTCTTATCACCTTCCAACGCCTTCAAAGCTGAACCAATAACTACTGGAATGTCATCCCCTGGAAAATTGTATTTACATAGCAATTCTCGAATTTCCATCTCAACCAATTCTAAAAGATCGTCATCATCAACCATGTCTGCTTTATTCATGAACACAATGATATGTGGTACACCAACCTGACGAGCCAATAAAATGTGCTCTCTCGTTTGTGGCATAGGACCATCAGCTGCTGATACTACTAAAACAGCACCATCCATCTGAGCCGCACCTGTAATCATGTTCTTAACGTAATCAGCATGTCCTGGGCAATCTACGTGGGCGTAATGACGCTTGCCTGTAGAGTACTCTACGTGTGATGTAGCAATCGTTATTCCACGCTCGCGTTCTTCTTTTGCGTTATCGATATCTGCAAAATCTCGAGCTTCTCCACCGTATATTTCCGATGCAACTCGCGTTAACGCAGCTGTCAACGTCGTCTTACCGTGATCAACGTGACCAACTGTTCCCACATTCAAGTGAGGTAAGGTTCTTTCAAATTTTTCTGTTGCCATAGTTTTTCCCCTATTTTTTACCTTTGATGACGCTTTCAGCAATATTATTTGGTGCTTCCGCGTATTCTGAAAACTCCATGGAATATGTGGCACGGCCTTGAGACATAGATCGCAAGTCTGTGGCATACCCAAACATTTCAGCCAGAGGTACCTGAGCTAAAATAACTTTACCGGATGGACCTTCATCCATACCTTGAATGATGCCTCGGCGTCTGTTGAGGTCGCCAACCACATCACCCATGTAATCTTCTGGAGTGATAACTTCTACTTTCATCGTTGGTTCAAGCAAAACAGGAGATGCTTTAGCCGCACCTTCTTTAAAGCACATAGAACCAGCAATTTTAAAGGCCATCTCACTTGAGTCAACATCATGGTAAGAACCATCGTATAAGGTAACCTTCACATCAACGACAGGATACCCAGCAATAACACCATTTTTCATTTGCTCTTGAATACCTTTATCAACAGCAGGAACATACTCTCTTGGAACCGAACCACCAACGACTTTGTTGACAAACTCATAACCTTTACCAGCTTCTTGAGGCTCAATACGTAAGTAAACATGACCATACTGACCACGGCCACCTGATTGACGAACGTATTTGGACTCTTGCTCGACTGAAGCGCGGATAGTTTCACGGTAGGCCACCTGTGGCTTACCTACGTTAGCTTCAACACTAAATTCACGCATCATACGATCAACGATAATCTCAAGATGTAATTCGCCCATACCTGCAATAATAGTTTGACCAGACTCTTCATCAGTCCAAACACGGAAAGATGGATCTTCTTTTGCCAACTTACCCAGGGCAACACTCATTTTCTCTTGATCTGCTTTAGTTTTAGGTTCAACTGCAACAGAGATCACTGGCTCAGGAAATTCCATTCGCTCTAGACGAACGATATTATCAAGATCACACAATGTATCGCCAGTCGTAACGTTTTTAAGACCCACAGCAGCAGCAATATCACCCGCTCTAATTTCTCTGATTTCTTCACGAGAGTTTGCATGCATCTGAAGCAAACGACCAATACGCTCTTTTTTACCAGTTACTGAGTTATAGACAGCGCTACCAGACGTTAAAACACCTGAGTAAACTCGAATAAACGTTAAAGAACCAACAAATGGATCGGTTGCTATTTTAAAGGCCAATGATGACAACGGTGCATCGTCAGAAGGCGGACGCTCAACTGGATTACCAGATCTATCTTCACCAGTCACTGGGCCTACATCAACAGGTGATGGCATATAGTCAATAACAGCATCCAACATAGCTTGAACACCTTTATTTTTAAAAGCTGTACCGCACATCATTGGAACAATTTCGTTAGTCAAAGTACGTTGGCGAAGGCCTCTCTTAATTTGCTCTTCTGTTATCTCTTCACCATTTAGGTAGGCGTCCATCAACTCATCGTCTGCTTCAACAGCCGCTTCAATCATGTTGTCGCGCCATTTTTCACATACTTCAAGAAGCTGCGAAGGAATGTCTTTTTCTTCGTAAGTCATACCCATGTCTTCAGTGCACCAATAGATCGCTTTCATGCGAACCAAATCAATAACACCTTCGAAGTCCTCTTCAGCACCAATAGGTACCTGAATAGGAACAGGACGTGACCGCAAACGAGTCTTAATTTGCTCAACTACTCGGAAGAAATCAGCTCCAGAACGGTCCATCTTATTAACAAAGCCCATTCTTGGAACTTGGTATTTAGTAGCCTGACGCCACACTGTTTCACTTTGAGGCTCTACACCACCAACAGCACAAAAAACAGCGACCGCACCATCCAGCACTTTCAGTGAGCGCTCAACTTCAATGGTAAAATCCACGTGTCCAGGAGTATCGATGATATTGATGCGATGCTTAGGGTACTGCTTACCCATACCACTCCATGCGCAAGTAGTAGCCGCAGAAGTAATGGTAATACCTCTTTCCTGTTCTTGCTCCATCCAGTCCATAACAGCGTTGCCTTCATGCACTTCACCGATTTTATGAGACACACCAGTATAGAACAACACACGTTCAGTGGTTGTAGTCTTACCGGCATCAATGTGAGCCATAATTCCGATATTTCTCGTATGCTCTAGCGGCGTACTTCTTCCTGTCATGAGACTTCTACCTTAACTTATCTCTCAATATAAAAAATCCTGCTCAACCCAAAGGCTATTTTGAGCAGAATATCTGTTTCGCAAAGGAACCAAAAAAAACCGGCTCCAAAGCTCTTGCTACCCGAAAGCAGCAAGCATCATTATTTCTACCACCGATAATGCGAAAACGCTGCATTTGCTTGTGCTGCTTTAAGCACCTCTAAACGCTGACGAATGGCTCCACCACGACTTTGAATAGCATCAGTAATTTCACCTGCAAGTCGGCCAACCATGGTTTTTTCGCTACGTCCCCGTGCAAACTTAACCAACCAACGCATGCCAAGTGCTTTTCGTCTTGATGGACGAACATCAACAGGCACTTGATACGTTGAACCACCAACTCGGCGAGAACGAACTTCAACCAAAGGACTTACCTTATCTAGCGCTGATTCAAAAATAGCTAGCGCAAAGGCTTGAACAGATACATCGTCGTATAGACTACCGAAAGCGGGTTTGAGTGCAGGAGAGCCTTCGCCTTCTTCCCCACCTTTATCACCAGAATCAGCATCATCAGCTGCTAGCGCATCTAGCAATGCTTTGTCTTTACTAAAAGACACAACGACTTTGTCGAGGGCATCGTAGACGATTTTTTCTGCAATCGCTTTTTTGCCGTGACACATAAGCACGTTAATGAACTCTGCCAAAAGTGTGCTTCCACATAATGGATCAGGTAAAATATCTCGTTTTGGAGCTGCTTTTCTTCTTGCCATGAGAGAGGTCCTCTATTTCTTATCTTTTTTAGTACCGTATTTAGATCGACGTTGACATCGACCAGATACACCTGCTGTATCCAAACTACCGCGAACAATGTGATAACGCACACCTGGTAAATCTTTTACTCGACCACCACGAATCAGAACCACTGAGTGCTCTTGTAGATTGTGTCCTTCACCACCAATGTATGCTGTTACTTCGTAACCATTAGTTAGGCGAACACGAGCAACCTTACGAAGCGCTGAGTTAGGCTTCTTAGGGGTTGTTGTGTAAACTCTGGTACACACGCCTCGCTTCTGTGGGCAAGCCTTCAGATGAGGAGAATCACCCTTTTTTCGCTTCGGCTGCCTGCCTTTCCTAACCAATTGATTAATAGTTGCCATTTCTTTTCCTATTTTTAGGTACCGTGAGCCCGAAAAACACCAAATGCTCACTGCGGAGCCAGGATTCTAATGAAAGTAAGGAGTCGCTGTCAAGCACATATACTCTTTTTTTAAGAAAAACTCGGGGCTAATCAATAGTTACTGAGTCGCTAACACGAAACCTAAGCAAAACTACCATATTCCAAGAAGCTTGTCATGGAAAAAAGCGCCTTCAGCCATTACACTAAAAGACTCTCTAATCAAGGACTTGGCCCGGTGGAAACTCTTATTGATACGAAAAACCCAGTCATAACAGTGCTAGAACCGACACCAGGTGGCTCTTTACTCAGGTATTCGGAAACCCATCGGCACTCTATCCTAGAAAAACTAGAACACTCTGGAGGTGTCCTGATCAGAGGGCTATTTTTATCAACTCAAGAAGAGCTTGCTGACCTCAATCAGACTCTCTACGGGAACACACTCCCCTTTCTGGGTGGGGTGAGTCCTCGTAAAAACCCAAATAATTCAAGTTTCGGGGTCAGCCTAGTCCCGCCAAACATGACCATTCCTCAGCATCGTGAGAAAAACTACTTCCCTGATTCTCCCAATCGAGCCAGCTTTTATTGCCATCAACCAGCCAGGATCGGCGGACTCACCCCCATCACAGACTTTGAAGCGGTGTTTTCAACGCTCCAAAAGAGTGCCCCTGCTGATATCGCTCGCCTCTTGGAAGAAGACATCTACTTTAATCTCACCTATTGGAATTCCGATTATTGGGCTACAAAACACGACATCACCGTTTGGGGGTGGCAAGAACGCTTTGATTGTGACACAGAAAGCGCTATGAACGCCCTAGCCGAATCTTTACGCGTATCTGCCACACATTACCCTGCTTACTCGTTAGTTGAGTCACATGTCCCTCTAACCACCTTACACCCCACTCGTCACACTCACGTTATCTATCCTTTTTTTTATCACAGCAAACGCGCCATACCTAAATATTACGGCCTCAATGAATATCAGTTATATTACTTCAACTTGATGGTTAACCTCTGTGAAGACACTCACTACGATATCCTTTCAGGGAGAGACAAACCCATCCCCATGAGCTTTATCGATAAATACCACAAAGCTATAGAGCAGCACACATGCTTTTTTCATTGGCAAGCTGGTGACTGCCTACTGCTCGACAACGACTGGTTAGGCCACGGCAGAATACCTTTTTATGGAAATCGAGAGCACTGGGTGAGTTTGTCTAATACAGATACAGGCAAACTCACCCAGAAAACACCCTAAAGCAGCATCGCTACCAAGAATAAGAGGCGCTTTTCATTGATGCCGGGTAGCTTCCGCTAACCCACATAGAGCCTGCATCTGAATAGCTTACGGAATGCATCCCTCCGACTTTTTTCAGCTTAAAGGTTGAGTGAGCCATGATGATAAATTCAAATGCTTCTTTTTTCGCACATATAACACCGACCCGATCACCATTCACACGAAGCTCCATTTCCCAACCCGTCGGACCATAAGGCCAGCGGCTGACTTTAGCGCACACTTTGTGAAGGTCTGTGATCATAAATGTTTTTTCACCTATGACGATGGTTTGAGTATCGCCTGGAATGACCTGATGTAAAAAAGCATCATCTGGGTTGAGCTCATCCGAACCGACTGTCATCGTCATATCGGAACTAGAATTCTGATACTCAACATCAGAAAAAGCAAAAGCGGTGCTAGAAAAAACACACGTAACTGCAACAACAGTGGAAAGCACTTTAAAATTAAACATGGATAATCTCCTTTTCATTTAAGCAATGGATCAATTATACCAGAGAGATCAAGAAGTAACAGCTTATTTCAAAAGCAAAACGATCTTGTGCATCTCTCTGAACCTTGCGTTACAGCGACACAGGAAATCATAAAAATAGCAGCTTTCAACAGGCACAAAAAAGGGGCTAAAAAGCCCCTTGGTATTTAGATCCTCGATCAAGTCGGAAGCAAAAAGAAACCATTTCAACCCTAAAAAGGAAAAAGAGACTTTTTCGACTTATTTTTGATCGTCATCAGACTCGTTTAAAGCATCTGACAAAGCTTGCTGAACATCACCCGCTGAGAAAGCTGGCTTCTTCGCTTCTGCTTCACGTTGCTTACGCTTCTGCTCTTGCAAGCGGCGTTTTGTATAGCCTGTACCTGCAGGAATCAAGCGACCAACAATCACGTTTTCTTTCAAGCCACGAAGTCTGTCACGCTTACCAGCAATGGCAGCTCCTGTCAGAACACGTGTGGTTTCTTGGAAAGACGCAGCAGAAATAAAGGACTCTGTTGCCAAAGAAGCTTTCGTTATACCCAACAACACAGGTATAAAGCTTGCAGGTACTTTCTCTGCTGCTTCTAAACGATCATTTTCTTCAAGCAGAACATAGCGCTCCACTTGCTCACCTGGTAAGTGAGTCGTGTCACCTGGATCTCTCACTTCAATCTTTCGCAACATTTGGCGAACAATTACCTCAATATGCTTGTCATTGATTTTTACACCTTGCAAGCGATAAACATCTTGAACCTCTTTCACCATGTAGTTTGCCAAAGCACGCACACCAAGAAGACGTAAGATATCATGTGGATCTTCAGGACCATCGGCAACACTTTCACCGACTTTCACTGTTTCACCTTCAAATACGCTGACATGACGCCATTTTGGAATCAAGGTTTCATGTGTCGTACCATCTTCAGCCGTAATAATCAGACGACCTTTCTCTTTTGTATCTTTACCGAAGCTAACGATACCTGACATTTCTGCAAGCACAGCAGCGTCTTTTGGACGTCGCGCCTCACACAGATCAACCACTCGTGGCAAACCACCGGTAATATCACGTGTTTTTGAGGTTTCTTGCGGAATCCTTGCTAACACATCACCGACTTGCACACTTTCATTGTTTTCTTTAGTGATCACAGTGCCTTCTGGCAAGAAATAAGCCGCAGCCACTTTACCACCAGGAAGAGCCACATCGTTGCCATCATCATCAAGCAATTTGATCTGCGGACGAAGTTCTTTAGCAGTGGAGCCACGTTGCTTCGTAGCAGCAGTTACCACCAAACTACTCAAACCTGTGACATCATCCGTTTGGCGATTCATGGTAATGCCTTCTTGCAGATCCACAAACAAAATTCGACCAGCTACTTCTGTGATGATCGGATGCATATGGGGATCCCAAGTCGCCACTACTTGTCCCGGAGATACAGTGTCTTCAGGCTTCACCATTAATTGTGCACCGTAAGGAATTTTGTAGTTCTCACGCTCAGAACCTTGAATATCAACCACCACTAGCTCACCTGAGCGAGACACAGAGACCAAATTGCCTGTTGAAGCACTTTCAATGGTTCTCACGTTACGGAATCTGATGCGACCCACAGAAGAAATTTCGACCTCGCTAGCCGCTGTAGCACGCGACGCCGCACCACCAATATGGAACGTACGCATAGTCAGCTGAGTACCAGGCTCACCAATGGATTGAGCAGCAATCACACCAATCGCCTCACCTTCATTTACGAGATGTCCTCGCGCTAAGTCACGACCATAACACTTTGCACAGATACCATATCGTGTGCGACAACTGATTGGTGAACGAACTTCTACTTTATCTACACCGTGTTTTTCGAGCACTTCAACCAAAGCTTCATCAAGCAAAGTACCTGCTGGGATAATAAGGTTTTCTTTAGCCATATCCATAACATCTATAGCGACCACACGACCCAGTACTCGTTCATGTAGAGGCTCAACCACATCACCACCTTCAATATGCGGTGTAATAGGAAGACCTTCATTGGTACCACAGTCCTGCTCTGTCACTACTAAGTCTTGAGCTACGTCAACCAAACGACGGGTTAAGTAACCTGAGTTAGCTGTCTTCAACGCTGTATCAGCCAAACCTTTACGCGCACCGTGAGTTGAGATGAAGTATTGATGTACGTCCAAACCCTCTCTAAAGTTCGCTGTAATCGGTGTTTCAATAATCGTGCCATCTGGTTTTGCCATCAAACCACGCATACCGGCTAACTGACGAATCTGAGCGGCAGAACCACGAGCTCCTGAGTCAGACATCATATATATAGAGTTAAACGAATCTTGCTCAACTTCATTGCCTTCATGATCGATCACGATTTCTTTAGAAATTTTCTCACTCATTGCAGCGGCTACTTCGTCATTGGTACGAGACCAAATATCAACGATGATGTTGTAACGCTCACCTGCTGTCACGAAACCAGCAGAAAACTGCTTCTCAATTTCCAGTGCTTTTTCTTTAGCAGCTGCAATGATGTCTTTTTTGCTTTCTGGTATGAGTAGATCTTCAATACCAACTGACACACCCGAAACCGTGGCATGGCGAAAGCCCATATACATCAGCTGATCAGCAAAAACAACAGTGCCTTTCAAACCAATAATTCGGTAACTTTTATCTAGCAAACCAGAAACTGATTTCTTCTTCATAAGCTGGTTCACAAACTCAAACGGAAGACCTTTTGGTACAATTGTCCAAAGAATCACACGACCAACCGTTGTTTTCACACGAATGGTATTCGATATAAACTCGCTTTTGCCGCTAGCAGTGTACTCAGTCACTCGCACTGTAATGGACGCATGCAAATCGACAACCTTGCTTTGATGAGCCAACAAGACTTCATCCACAGATGAGAACATCATGCCTTGGCCTTTAGCAGTAACAGACTCACGTGTCATGTAGTAAAGACCCAACACAACATCTTGCGTTGGCACAATAATTGGTTCACCGTTCGCTGGATGTAACACGTTATTGGTTGACATCATCAAGCAACGTGCTTCCAGTTGTGCTTCTAAAGTAAGAGGCACGTGAACAGCCATTTGATCTCCATCAAAATCCGCATTATAGGCTGTACAAACCAAAGGATGCAGCTGAATCGCTTTACCTTCAATAAGAACAGGTTCAAATGCCTGAATACCCAAACGATGCAAAGTAGGAGCACGGTTAAGCAAAATAGGATGCTGACGAATCACTTGATCCAAGATATCCCACACTTCCGGTGCTTCTGTTTCTACCATGCGTTTGGCGGCTTTAATGGTAGTCGTTAAGCCTAAACTTTGTAGTCGACTAAAGATAAAAGGTTTAAACAGCTCAAGCGCCATTTTCTTAGGCAAGCCACACTGATGCAATCTCAGATTAGGACCAACCACGATGACAGAACGACCCGAATAATCTACCCGTTTACCTAGCAAGTTTTGTCGGAAACGACCAGACTTACCTTTGATAAGCTCTGCTAATGACTTCAGTGGTCGTCGGTTTGTGCCTGTCACTGCTCGTCCGCGTCGACCATTATCTAACAAGGCATCCACTGCTTCTTGAAGCATACGCTTTTCGTTACGAACAATGATGTCTGGCGCATCAAGATCTAAAAGTCGTTTCAAACGATTGTTTCGGTTAATCACTCGACGATACAAATCGTTAAGATCAGACGTTGCAAAACGCCCACCATCAAGAGGAACCAATGGTCTTAAATCTGGAGGCAACACAGGTAGCACACGCAAGATCATCCACTCTGGCTTGTTACCCGAGTTTACAAAGTCATTAAGCACCTTCAGGCGCTTGGTGAACTTTTTGATTTTAGTTTCGGATGATGTGTCGGCTAGCTCTTGTTTAAGTGTGGCAATTTCCTCACCTAAATCGATCGATTTAAGCAAAGCTTCAATCGCTTCAGCACCCATTTCAGCAGAGAAGTCATCGCCATACTCATCGCGCGCTTCATGGTATTGCTCTTCTGTAAGCAATTGAGCTCGCTCTAGCGGTGTCAAACCAGGTTCGGTCACCACAAAAGATTCGAAGTAAAGGACTCGTTCGATATCTCGGAGAGTAATGTCAAGCACTAAACCAATACGAGAAGGTAGCGATTTCAAAAACCAAATATGCGCCACAGGACAAGCAAGTTCAATATGTCCCATGCGTTCACGACGAACTTTTGTGGTTGTTACTTCAACACCACATTTTTCACACACAACACCACGATGCTTCAGTCGTTTGTATTTACCACACAAACACTCAAAGTCTTTAACAGGACCAAAGATCTTGCCGCAGAACAAACCATCGCGCTCAGGCTTGAAAGTTCGGTAATTAATAGTTTCGGGCTTTTTCACTTCACCAAACGACATATCAAGAGCTGTCTTAGGTGACATTAAGCCAGGAATCAAATAGCCGCCATATATATTTGTGTCAGCACTTTTGATATCCCTCACCACATCATTAAACGAGGCGGACATGGATGGGTCAAAACTAGGACCTTGTTTACCCAAATCAAACGGTGAGAAGCCTGAATCGTTAGGGGTAGCCATAAAAGTTCTCCTAAATAAATCGTAACAAAGGTTGACGCTCAGAAATTACTACTGATCACCCTCCAGTTTAATGTCAATAGCCAGAGCCTGGATTTCTTTTAGCAACACATTGAATGATTCAGGCATACCTGCATTCATGCGATGATCTCCATCCACAATACTCTTATACATGCGTGTTCGACCTGCTACATCATCAGATTTAACAGTCAACATTTCTTGCAACGTATAAGCGGCACCATATGCTTCTAATGCCCATACCTCCATTTCACCGAAACGTTGTCCACCAAACTGTGCTTTACCACCCAATGGTTGTTGGGTAACAAGACTGTATGAACCTGTTGACCTAGCATGCATCTTATCGTCAACCAAATGGTTCAACTTAAGCATATACATACAACCAACTGTCACGGGTCGATCAAACTCTTCGCCAGTCAGACCATCATGTAATACGGTTTGACCTGACTCATGGAAGCCTGCCAATTTTAGAAGGTCTCTAATTTGAGCTTCTGAAGCGCCTTCAAAAACAGGTGTTGCCATCGGCACACCTTTTCTGAGGTTATGTGCCAAGGTTTGAATCTCTAGATCAGAGTAACTATCGACATCAACTTGAGGTTTGCCTGTGAAGTTATAAATTTTCTTCAGCAAATCACGAAGCTCAGACATCGGAGCTTGACCATCAAGCAATCGAGCTATTCTCAGACCCAAGCCATGAGCAGCCCAACCTAAATGTGTTTCAAGTACCTGACCGATATTCATACGAGATGGTACACCCAATGGGTTAAGAACAATATCAACCGGAGTACCGTCAGCCAAGTGAGGCATGTCTTCAGCAGGAACAATAGTGGAAATAACACCTTTGTTACCGTGACGCCCAGCCATTTTGTCACCAGCTTGAATTCGACGCTTCACAGCCAAGTAAACTTTAACAACTTTAATCACACCAGGAGCCAAATCATCACCTTGAGCGAGTTTTCGACGCGCTATTTCAAGCTTATCTTCGCAAATACGATGTAATTTAGCGTATTGTTCTTGGTGAACTTCTAGTCGGCTTGCCAATGACTCATCTGTCAGACGAATATCAAACCAAACAGATTTTTCTAAACCTGCTAAGTAGCTAGCATCCAATTTGGAACCAGCCTTTAAGCCACTTGGACCACCTTCAACAACCGCACCGACGAGCGTTTTTTCAATCGAAGAGTAGAGTGCCTCTTCTTGAATACGCAACTCATCCGAAATGTCTTTTTTTGTTTTAGCTATGCTAGCTTGTTCGATCTCTAAAGCACGTGAATCTTTAGCAACACCTTCACGTGTAAAGACTCGAACATCGATAACTGTTCCAGTTACTCCTGGTGCTACACGTAAGGATGTATCTTTCACATCAGACGCTTTTTCACCAAAAATAGCACGCAGTAGCTTTTCTTCAGGTGACAATTGAATTTCACCTTTTGGCGTAATTTTACCAACAAGGATATCCCCTGCTGTCACTTCAGCACCAATATGAACCACACCTGTTTCATCAAGCTTAGCCAGTGCACTCTCACTAATATTTGGAATATCAGCTGTGATTTCCTCTGCGCCCAGCTTAGTATCACGAGATACACAAGTCATCTCTTGAATGTGAATAGTTGTGAAAGCTTCGCTTTGCACCAACTTCTCGGAGATCATGATGGAATCTTCAAAGTTGTAGCCATGCCAAGGCATGAATGCAACAACAAGATTCTGACCCAAAGCCAATTCACCCATATCGGTTGAAGGACCATCAGCCAAGACGTCACCTACTTGAACTACATCGGCTTGATTAACGATAGGCCTCTGGTTAATACAAGTGTTATGGTTAGACCGCATGAATTTTACAAGATTGTAAATATCAAGTGCTGAATCACCAGGTTTTATTTCATCGTCATTGACTCTGACTACGATACGTGAGGAATCCACTGACTCCACACGACCACCTCGTCTCGCTATTACGGTCACACCGGAATCTTTCGCAACCAAACGCTCCATACCTGTGCCAACAAGTGGCTTAGCAGCACGAATCGTCGGGATAGCCTGACGTTGCATGTTTGATCCCATCAGAGCACGGTTCGCATCATCATGCTCCAAGAAAGGAATCAATGAGGCGGCAATCGATACGATTTGACGTTGAGAAATATCGACATAGTCTAATTTTGCGGGTGTTGTCAGCGTAAATTCACCTCGATGACGACAGGTAACAAAATCACCTTGAATTTGATTTGATTCATCGAGCTTCAAGTTAGCTTGCGCGATGTAGTAGTCACCTTCTTCAATAGCTGACAGATATTTGTATTCATCGGTTACCTTGCCATCTAGCACTTTTCGGTAAGGTGTTTCCAAAAAGCCGTATTTATTAGTACGAGCAAAGGTTGCCAATGAGTTAATCAAACCAATGTTTGGACCCTCAGGCGTTTCGATAGGACATAAACGACCATAGTGAGTTGTATGCACATCACGCACTTCGAAACCAGCACGCTCACGAGTCAAACCACCTGGACCCAATGCCGAAATACGACGCTTGTGAGTCACTTCTGATAGAGGGTTATTCTGATCCATAAACTGTGAGAGCTGACTGGATCCAAAAAATTCTTTAATCGCAGCAGTCACAGGTTTAGCATTCACCAAATCTTGTGGCATCATTTCATCAGCATCAGCCAAGCTCAAACGATCTTTCACAGCTCGTTCTACCCGAACCAAACCAACTCGAAACTGATTTTCAGCCATTTCACCTACGCAACGAATACGTCGGTTTCCTAAGTGATCGATGTCATCAACAGTGCCTTGACCATTTCTGATATTCACTAATACTTTCAGTACAGCGGCGATATCTTCTTTATCTAGAACGCCTGGACCTTCAATCTCTTCTCGACCCACACGTCGGTTGAACTTCATTCGACCCACTTCAGAGAGGTCATACCGCTCTGGTGTGAAAAATAGATTTTGAAATAAAGCTTCCGCAGCATCTTTTGTTGGTGGCTCACCTGGTCGCATAATGCGATACACTTCTACCAAAGCATCCAGCTCACTAGTGCATGGGTCTATTTTCAGTGTATCTGAAACGTAAGGACCACATTCCACTTCATTAATGTGTAATGTTTTGATGGATTTTACACTTTCTTGGCGCAAACGATCCAACACTTCTTCAGTGATTTCTGTGTTTGCAGGAAAGAGTACTTCACCGGTTGTTTTGTCGACAACATCTACTGCTATCATTTTTGAGTAGAGGTATTCGTCAGGCATTTCCAACTGTTTAATGCCCGCTTTTTCTATTTTCTTAATATGACGCGCTGAAATACGACGACCTGCTTCAACAATCACATCACCTTCTGGCGATTTGATTTCAACAATAGTCATCTCACTACGCAAGCGCTGAGGAATCACATGATACACAACATGATCTGGCTTAAGATCAAAGTCATTAATCTCGTAGAACATAGACAAAATACTGGTTGTATCATGCCCTAATGCGCGCAAAATAATCGTTGCTGGCAATTTACGACGTCTGTCGATACGCACAAAAATACAATCTTTAGGATCAAACTCAAAGTCCAACCACGAGCCTCGGTAAGGAATAACTCGCGCTGTAAAAAGCAATTTACCTGATGAGTGAGTTTTACCTTTATCATGCTCGAAAAACACACCTGGAGATCGATGAAGCTGAGACACAACAACACGCTCAGTACCATTCACTACCAAACTGCCTGTTTCAGACATCAGTGGAATTTCACCCATATAAACTTCTTGCTCACGAATATCTTTTATCACAGGTTTTTCTGTGTTCAAGGTTTCTCTATCGTAAACACGCAAGCGCAACTTCACTTTCAGTGGTGCAGCATAGGTTTGACCGCGTAGTTTACAGTCACGTTCGTTAAACAAGCTATCGGAGAGAACATAAGAAACATATTCAAGACGGGCATGGCCTGAAAAGCTCTCTATCGGGAACACGCTATTCAAGGCGCCATGAATGCCTCGCTTCTCTCTTTCAAGAGGGTCTGTATCGAACTGCAAAAAGCTTCGATACGACTCGATTTGCATCTTAAGCAAATCAGGCGGAGGAATAAGATCTTTAACACCTGTACCTAAATTGAGTCGGGTACGGTTTTTTTCTTCTAGTGACATCGGCGAAGTCATAGTTTCCCCCATTATCGAGCAGTCATTTCATCAATATTAAAACCACAAGAACACACAGCTCGAAAAGAGCCGCGTGTCTCACGTTTCGTCTGTGTACTGTTACTTAACTTCAACAGTTGCACCAGCTTCTTCAAGTTGCTTTTTGACTTCTTCAGCTTTATCGGCTGAAACGCCTTCAGCTAGAGTAGCTGGTAAGCCTTCTACTTTAGATTTAGCTTCTTTTAAGCCTAAACCAGTGATTGCTCGAACAGATTTGATGACATTAATTTTATTGTCACCGAAGCTAGACATCACAACACTAAATTCAGTTTGCTCTTCAGCAGCAGCTTCAGCAGCAGCAGGACCAGCCGCAACAGCTACAGCAGCAGCAGCAGATACACCAAATTTTTCTTCCATTTCTTTCACTAGTTCGCATACATCCATCACACTCATTTCAGCGATTGCGTTTAAGATTTCTTCTCTAGTCATGGTTTTACTCCAATAGGTAAGTTAAGTTATTTTATTTGCGATTAAGACTCGTTTTGTTTTTTGTCACGAATAGCCGCTATTACTCGAGCTAACTGCGCCACTGGTTCATTCAGCGTACGCACAAACTTCGTAACAGGCGCCAATGACAACTGAGCGACCTTAGCCAACGCCTCATTGCGAGTTGGCAAGCTAGCAACAGCTTTCAATTGATCGGGACCTAACAAAACACCATCCATCGCCAACGCTTTCACGTTGAGATTGTCATTGTCTTTTGAAAATGTTTCCACCAATTTAGCGGCTGCTCCAGGCTCTTCTTTTGCAAAGAAAAGCATGAGTTGACCACTTAGCGACTCAGAAATGCAAGCAAACTGAGTATCAGAAAATGCTCGTTTAGCCAGTGTGTTTCGATACACGCGGGCACTCACATTTTTCTCTCTCGCTTGCTTTCTAAGAGCTGTTATGTCGGAAACGCTGAGGTGACAATAATCAGCAGCAACAACGCAAGTAGATTCCGCAGCTAACTCTGTTAACTGTGATACCACCGCCCTCTTCTGCTCCAGGTTCATTGGCATAGCCATATCTCCCGTTTATACACCATGCAAAGCTGGAAAATACCAACTTTACCCCTAATTATGATGGTGAAAGTAAATCACTTCACTTACGCCATCGTCTGCGTTGGCTGATTTTGCAATCGATTAAGCCACAAGGGCGCCCACGGTCTTCGACGACACGTCACAGCTGTGACGTTCGCGAATGTCTTTCGGATCCTTAACGGACTACCGCACTTATATCAGCAAGAATACCAGGCCCCATTGTACTGGAAACAACTAGCTTCTTGAAATAAACGCCTTTGGCTGATGAAGGTTTCATTTTCTTCAAATCAAGCAATAACGTTTCAATATTCTCTTTTAACTTGGCAGCATCGAAAGAAGCCTTGCCCACACCGGCATGAATAATGCCGTTCTTGTCGGTTCGATAACGCACCTGGCCGCCTTTCGCATTTTTAACCGCTGTCGCTACATCCGCGCTCACGGTACCAACTTTTGGGTTTGGCATTAGACCACGAGGACCTAGTATCTGACCTAAACGGCCCACTACACGCATAGCGTCTGGCGTAGCGATAACAACGTCAAAGTCCATCTCGCCTTTCTTAATACTGTCAGCCAAATCTTCAAAGCCAACAATATCAGCGCCAGCATCTACTGCCTCTTGAGCTTTATCGTCTTGAGCAAACACAGCCACTCGAACTGTTTTACCAGTTCCGTTTGGCATGACGGTTGAACCACGAACAGCTTGATCTGATTTACGAGGGTCAACACCAAGTAAAACAGTCACATCAATTGTTTCATCAAATTTTGCTAAAGCATATTTTTTTGAAAGCTCTAGTGCCTGCTCAAGCGAATAAACGTGACCTGCTTGAATTTCTTTTTCAGCTTCTTGTCTTCTTTTTACTACACTTACCATTAACCTAACTCCTCAAGATCCACCTCAATACCCATATTGATTGCTGTACCCGCAACCGTTCGGATAGCAGCTTCAAGCGATGCTGCTGTTAGATCAGGCTCTTTAATCTTCGCAATTTTTTCTAGTTGCTCACGCGTTGCTTTACCCACTTTTTGAGTATGAGGCGTTGCACTACCTTTACCGCCACCTAACACTTCTTTTCTGAGCAAGAAAGCTGTAGGTGGTGTTTTTAAGGTGAAGTTGAAGCTTCGATCTTTATAAGCGTTAATCACAACAGGAATAGGCATACCCTTTTCCATATCTGCTGTTTTCGCGTTAAAAGCCTTACAAAATTCCATGATATTCAAACCATGTTGACCTAAGGCTGGACCTACTGGTGGTGACGGTTTCGCTTCACCAGCTGGCACTTGAAGCTTAATCACCGCTTGTGGTTGTTTTACTGCCATATTTCCTCTCTCTACATCGTGGGTCAAACGCTGTTAAGCTCCCCAATACACATAATGTAAGCCGAAAAGCTTACTGATAGCTACTCAAAATTGAATAACTAATTCTTCTCAACTTGTCCAAATTCCAAATCAACAGGAGTCGCTCGACCAAAGATAACCACAGACACCTGCAAACGATTTTTGTCATAATTAACGTCTTGCACAACGCCATCAAAATCCGAAAATGGACCTTCTTTAATGCGGACCACCTCACCAGGTTCAAAGAGAACACTGTGACGCGCCGGCGCGGCGTCGCCATCTTCCATACGCTTCAAGATAGCATTAGCTTCTTTTTCGGAAATGGCTGTTGGCTGACCTGAGCTACCGCCTACAAAACCGTAAACACGTGGTAACTTTGTGATGAAATGCCATACATCATCGTCCATTGCCATTTTAACAAGGACATAACCTGGGAAAAACTTGCGCTCACTCTTAATGTTTTTACCGGCTCGACGAGTGACCACTTCTTCGGTGGGAACCAAAATCGAGGAAAAGCGATCTGAAAAGTTTTCTTCTTCTGCGCGCTGTTTAATTACGTCTGAAGATCGCTTCTCGAAACCCGATTGAACCTGAAGAAAATACCAACGATGATCATCGCCAGCATCCGGATTTGTTGCTTGATTATCTATTTCAGTCATGACTAAAGACCCCCCTGTTTACTCAACCAGCTCATGCCCCATACAAATAGGTTGTCTAAGACCCATAGAAGGACAGTTGCTGCTGCAATCATCATGATCACTCGCAGAGCGATCTGAATGGTTTCTTCTCGCTTAGGCCAATGCACACGAGTCAGCTCATAACGAGCGCTCTGGCAAAACCCTAAGGCTAATTTACCTTGTGTCGTAGCAAATGCCACAACCAATAAAACAAGAGCAAGTACAATACCAGCTGCTGCTCGAATAGCCCAAGAGACTGAGCCGAAATAGTAATTCAAACCAATTCCAGCAACGAGAAAAAAGGAAAAAAGAAGCCAGAGCAACTTATTTTTACTCGCAACCGCCTGATTATCCTCTTTATTTATCTTTGCCATAGCAGGAACACACCCTTAAAATAACCTACTCAATACCATACGCGAATGTCCACCCATAAAAGGTGGCAGGCTAGGAGGGACTCGAACCCCCAACCTGCGGTTTTGGAGACCGCTGCTCTACCAATTGAGCCACTAGCCTAAACTTGCTCTTATCCAAGCAGTTACCTGAAAAACACCAAGAAAACGGCAGCCTGATGCGAAATTATACACGCAAAATGCCGTTTGTCACGCTTTTTCTTGTCTACTCGACAATCTTGCTAACAACACCAGCACCAACTGTTCGACCACCCTCACGGATAGCAAACTTAAGCCCTGCGTCCATCGCAATCGGTGCAATCAATTTTATCGTGACCTGAACGTTCTCACCTGGCATAACCAGCTC
>JAJRRL010000018.1 GCA_024279495.1 Gammaproteobacteria bacterium
AATCTTTATAACCTAAGCCCTAACATTATTGTGAGCTCATATCTGAAGACTGCTTTTAAAAATTAAATTTCCTAAATTGATAAAGATCCTTAGTCCATGCTTCGCACGAACTGGATCGAAGCTAGGCCCCCGACGTCACGTTGTTCCTGGGGTGACACATATAGAGTCAGGTTGCTCTTGGGTCTGTCTATTCCTAAAATAAAGTGCCCTCACTTGGCTTCCAGTAAAGAGTTTCAGACATTTTCTGAACAACTTTAGTCACATCTCTGTTGACCTTTTAAACCATTGAAGATAAAGTCAGAGGCATTATTTAACTTGAACGATGGAGAAAGCAATGCCTAGACGTAACAACAAACAACCCGGTGGATCTGGAAACACCAATACAAACTCAAGAAAAGCACAAATGCTTGCCCGCTTACAAAAAAAGAGAGCAAGCGATCAAAAAACAAAAGTGCAAGATAGTATTGTTCAGAAATCGATGACGAGATACAACTCCCCTACTGACGAAACTAACCAAGACTCAATTGAAGCTGCCATTGGATCTAACTTTCTTGGCTTTACGGAAAATACGTTACATAAGCGAGAGTTAGCATTAAGTGAAACTTTAAAGCTAAAGCACCCCGACTTGAGAACAACAGAGCGAGCATTCATTGCTCTTTTAGAACAGGTAAAAAAAGAAGACAAAAAGTATCAAGACATGCTCAAAATCTGTAAACGCAATGATCGCCAGACTGAAATAGAACAAGCTATCAATAAGCTATCACAGGAAGCAAAACAGGTTCAAACATTTGAAAGAAGCGGGCAGATTGAAAGCCAATTTTTTGGAAAAAATGGCTTACATAGTCAATACGAAAACATCCTTCAAGAGCAAGGTGATGCCCAAAGGGCTTTTCTCGCGCAGAACCAGCTGGATGTTCTAAGGGCTGCTTACCCAGGCGTTGAGGATGTTCTAAAGGCTGCTTTCGAAGGCCTTGACAGTGAGCCTGATGAAGTAAATAGCGCTACCTCTTCTGCAGCAGCGCGACAGCGACTAAACATATTCAGCGATTCTCAATCTGATCAGGACGCAAGTCCAAAACAAGAAAGAAGAAGAATGCTCCCTCGCGCTAAGTAAGAGTGTGATTTGCGGCGCCATTCTCTCGACTTGTCATCCGAAGGCAATGAAATGACGTCGGGGATTAAGCTGCATGATTGAATTGCTATCCCACGCATTGTCATCCCCAGGAATGAAATGACATCGGGGACCCATCTTAAGGATTTCGTTTCAGCTTTAGCTGACACTAGAAATCTTTACAACCTAAGCCCTAACATTATTGTGAGCTCATATCTGAAGACTGCTTTTAAAAATTAAATTTCCTAAATTGATAAAGATCCTTAGTCCATGCTTCGCACGAACTGGATCGAAGCTAGGCCCCCGACGTCACGCTGTTCCTGGGGGTGACGCACATGGAATCACATTGTTCCTGGAGGTGACAAGTGTGGGGGGCACATTTTTCCTGGGGGTGACACATATGGAGTCACATTATTCCTGGAAGTGACACGTATAGAACCACGTTGTCCCTAGGGTGACAAGTGTAGGGACGCTTCCCCCTACTCAGTCTCACCAAAACGCTGCTCGATTAAGCTGCTCATGGCTTTTAGGGCTTCGTCTTCGTCACTGCCTTCTGCGACAATCTCTAAGCTTTGCCCAACAGTCGCTCCCAATACCATGATGTTAAGTATGCTTTTTGCATTCACACTCGCGTCATTATAATTGATCATTATTTTACTCGAAAAGCGAAGGGCTAGCTCGCTCAATTTCATCGCTGCTCTCGCATGCAAACCCAATTTATTTGTTAGGGTGACAGTGCAATTTGGCATTACACACCTCCTTTAAATTGAACGACTAAATAACAGGCGAAGCCATCGCGAAAAACCAATATCGAGTGTTCTATGCTTAAAGCGCATCATAATGATGCTCTGCTGAACACCCTGAAGAGCAAGCATGATAGACATCAAAACCGTGATGACTCCAGCTATGTACAAAGGTTTACGAAAAAGAAAAAACGAATAACCAAGCACAAGTAAAGAAAGTGAGCCATACAATACCGCATACAAAAACAATTGTTTTGCAAGGTAGTCGACTTTGTTTTCTGATAAACGTTCCCTTACCATGTACTCTGAAAAATCATCGTATTGCTTTCTTTTCTTTCGACGCCCTGTTTCAGGATCTCGACTTAAAGTGCGGCGTAATAATCGAAGCAAAAACACACTATCGTCTTTAAGCTCTTCATAATTTGACCACTGTTTTGGCTTGAACCATGAAAAAAAACCTCCGAAGGCTCTTCTAAATAAATACGATCTTTTTCTTGGGATCACGAATTTCTTCTCCACAGATGAAGGCAAACAGCGCTTAGTCTACCACGGCTTGAGATAATGAACATAGAAGCCCCCTATTCGATCAAAAAAGGGTTAAAAATTAAGCACATATTAACTTCAAGGCAAACTTCAGCTACAATGATTGAGAGGCTCAGTGACGCAACTCTAAGCGACTTAACAATGAGTCCCTCACACTCACTTTCAAGTGGAGCACACACATGCCTGACCTAAGCCAAGAAGCCTGCCATCAATTTTGGCGTGACTTCGAAGACCCAACGATCTACCGGGTCATCACCTTTATGGAAGGGCAAGAAGACTGGACCCTCGATGGCAACGCTGAAGTAGAAGCAGCCATCTCAAAACTAGCTACTTCTCTTGATAGCCTAGGTGAAGTTGAACTTAAAAAAGAAGATGACTTCATCCGACTAGTTGCACACTTAAAAACCGGACGTGGCTTACGTTTATTGATGTCGTTAGACCAAGCTTATCCTGGCGCTGCGACCAAAGTGCTCATGTTCGCCGAAGAAAAATCGTCTGAATCCCCAGAAATTGCTGAAATGTTTCTACAGAGAAACATGATTTTTGAGAGACTTCGCCTGCTCTCGCGAATCTTCTCAGAAGAACGCTTCCGACTCATATGCCAAGCACTCGAAGAATCAGGGTATGATTAGTACCCTACCTTCACTTTTACTCACAGAAAGGATAGCGACCATGATCTCTCGCCTACGATATTACCTATTAACCCTAGCTCTTGCGGCACCGTTATCGGGTTTTGCTAGTTCTGCTACTAGCCTGTCTCAATTTAATTGCACGTCATCAACCATTCTGACTTACATCTCCACCTGCACGTCTGCTTGGAACAGCATGGGTTCAGGTACCTCTATCTCATCGAGCTCTTCGAGTTACAACTACAACAACAACACTTCTTTAGCTATCTGTTACAATCGCAACCTGTGCGAATGCATTTCAGCTCTGTACCCTGCTTACAACATGAGCTTGGTACAAACTTGTAGCATGGCTGTTGCCACAGCTTACTTCGATGGCGCACAGAGCAAGAATGTCGCAACTGCCTCCGCATCTAGCTCGAACCTTACACCGCTTGAACAACTTCAACGCGCCATGATGACCGCCTTATTCGGCAGCTCTAGTTAACAACACACTCTCAGGAGACCCATACCTATGAGTCATCGCACTTCTTTTCGATCCATCATTGCTCTTGCCAGTGTCCTAACTGTTACAGCAGCAACCACTTATGCTCCCAACGCACTTGCCTTCTGGGGAAGTTCATCTTCTTCTCAAAACGGCCATGGCTATGGAAGCGGCGCCAATGGTGACCGTAAAAAAGGACAAGGCGGCGCTAATGGCAAGCAAACTGATGGTAGCGACAGCAGCTCTAGTAGTAGCTCTGGAGGAGGAAGCAGCTCTGGAAGTGGTTCTGATAGCGGCGACGGAAGCGGTAGTGGTAGCGGCGATGGCTCTGGCAGCGGCGACGGAAGCGGTAGTGGTAGTGGTAGCGGCGAGTACGACTCCAGTGGCAGCGATGGCGACTATTCCGATAGCGGTGGCACGGCAGACTACAGTGACAGCGGTGTTGCCGCAGTCAACGCCGGCGTCACCGGTGGCGGCACTAGCATGTCTGGTGGCGGCGTATCTGTTATTGGCGGTAGAAGCGGCTCTAGCAGTGAACAAGGCAGTAACAGCACTGGAACAAACAGCAATGGCAGCAGTACTGGAACAAGTAACGGTAGCACCAGCGATCTTCAAAGCGAACTTCAAAGTGTCGCCGACAGCGCTCAATCAGCAGCTGACAGCGGCTCTGACGGCTCTGGTACCGATAGCGATGTAAGCACAGATGGCACCAGTACAGACGGTACTAGTACAGATGGCACTAGTACAGATGGCACTAGTACAGATGGGTCAAGCGACTATTCAGGAGACGGCGCCTATGTGACTACCGATGGTGATTCAACTTCCTCCGACGCAGACGACTCTTCGGGAACCTCTAGCACAAGCTCAGACCCCTTAAGCAGCCTAGGTGGCTCATCTGATTCAGCCTCTACCGTTACCGGCACATCAACAAGTGGCGATACAACCACCACAACCTACGCCGATGGATCAACGTCATCCACCACTGGCTCCTCAACCACCACCACAACGACAAACAACACCACAACGACAACTAACACAACAACAGGCGCTGCCAGCGTCACAACCTCAGACGGCTCGACGGGAAGCATTGATGCAAATGGTAACATCTCGGTTACAGATGCTAACGGCAACACCGTTTACGACAGCTCAGCAAGTGGCGATTCAAGCGATAGCTCTAGCAGCTCTAGTAGCAGCTCAGACAGCATCTCTATCGATGAAATCAAGGCAGTGACAGACAGTTTTGTCATGTACCTTAATAGCACCTTTTATCAACTCCCCTACGGATATGCTACCTCCTCTCAAGCGCTCGAAAATAATTTAAAAGTTGCCAGCACAAGCAACTTCGCTAGCAACACAAACTTCGATCAATCCATCAGCTTTCAACTAATGACATCATTACAAAGCTCAGCGGGTATACCCACGGTGATCGCTGACTCCAACGGAGTAGCTAGCCAGGTTAATTATGGTGTCTCATACACAACCATCACACCTCTGATTAACCCCACGACTCTTTCCGGTAACTTACAAACAGCCAGCTGCACAACAGGATCAAGCAACTGCTTACCTCGAAGTGTTGCTCTAATCGCTTCTCAATTTTGCTCTCCCACAGCCACCTTTGGAGTTGATAACGCCTGTTATTCACGCATGAAAAACTTCTCAACCATAGAAACGTCAATAAATGGCGACCCTTTACTCTATGCGTTGACTTCTATGCCTACGTCAACAACAGTAATTCCTATATCCCTGGTTACTCCTATCGGTGTTACCCGCCCACCTTCCGCACTCACCAACTCTCTATCAACACAAAGCTTATATCACTTACCAGGCACCACCTATAACCCTGTTAAAAACACCATATTAAGCTTCAGCAAATTGTTTAACTCATCAACCGATAGCATCATTGCTGCCAACTACTTCGTTGAATTTTTAAGTGGCTCTTATCTCGTAAACATGGCCCTAAACCCCTGTTTCAACAATCCCTCAAGTACCGCCGCAGCCGACACATCAAACAGTGTGTCAAGCGGCTCAAGCAGCTCCACTTCCGATCCATGTTCCGGTGGTTATAACATAGCAACCGACCTCAATACCCTGCTTGCTACAGATCTAACAAACATAACCTGCGCAACTGATGTGACCACTTGCCTTGTTTATCAATTACAACATTCAACTGTGTACAGACAATTTCAGTTAGACTTTAGAAGTGCCTTGTCACGAAACTCCATGATCAACGACAACTTACACCAACTCTTCCAAGAACGAGTCCGACACGCTTACAATGCACCCTCTGATTTAGCAACCTCTCTTCTTGTCACTGAACAACCTCCTTGTGCTGAGTCTAGCAGTGGTTGTAGTGCGATTGATTTAGAACGCTTCATTGCTAATCATCGCCTGCAAACGATAACAAGCTCCACCAACACATCGTCTGCACTCATCACTTGGTATGATCGCTTAAAAACAGCATCCCCAGCACTTCTTGCACGAGAACGCACTCTCATGATGGCCGAAATGTTACAGTTACAAGAGAAAAATTACGAACTCATGGAACGCCTATTGGCTACAAACTCCCTAGTTGCCTCCGCAGCAAGTGCGTATTTGACCAGAATGACACTCATGTACGACATCTCAAAAGTAGATAGCACAGCCAGCGGCTTAGCGTCATCCTCAACAAGCAGTGACTCAAGCAGCAGCTCAAGCAGTGATGCTGATACTGATGATTCGACTCCCTCAAGCTCTAGCTCCGTCTCTAGCTCTAGCTCCTCCATCGATAGCTCAGACCTAAGTAGTAGTTCTGGATCAAGCGATATCGACACAAGCAGCTTATCAAGTGGCTCTGGATCAAGTGGTATCGACACAAGCAGCTTATCAAGTGGCTCTGGATCAAGCTCATCTTCTGCAAGCAGTCTACTGAGTGGGCTTAGCTAACAACTAGGCCTTGCGGTAAACCGTTCCGCAATAAGGACATTCAGCCACGCCATTGGCGTCTGCCTCTAAATAAACACGTGGATGGGCGTCCCATACACGTTGATCTGGCTGAGGACAACATAACACGGCACCTTTCTCAAGCACCACGTCTTGATTAGTGCAGGCTTTTTTGTCTGATAATGGTGAAGTCATGGCTACTCCCTTAAACCCCAAATACGGGCTTTCTATTTTGCGCGGAGTCTAGCACGTCCTAAAGTGGGAGTAAATCGTCGCTCTAGGTCCGCTCTGGAAGCTTCAAATAACGCCAACAAATAGCACCGAAAATAAGCAACAAGACAGGAAGTAATGTCAAAGTCCACTGATAGTCCTGCAACGAATAATGCAGCAAGGCACTTTTAGAAAAACCATCATGCTGCCTAGATAAAGTAGTAAGTAAATGCCCAAGCAAAGGCTGTAAAATAGGCACTACCAATACCATCAAGGTATTTAGAAAACCAAAACTCACACTTTGTACCGCTTTAGGAACCGCCTGAGCACTTACCATGAAAGACACAACGTACGAGCTGGCCACAAAACCCAACGTAAAACAAAGAATTCTGAATAGCCACGGATTCATAGATACCACATAAATAAAGACCAACAACAACAGACCTGTAAGCAAAGCGGAGAAACTCATCAAACGACCAGAAGAAACTCGACCCCCTGATACCAGCCACCCCATCACAGGGCAACCCACTAAAATGCCCATCAAAATAACATTGATATCGCTGGTCACGATCAAAAGAGACAAATGGTGGCTAACCATCAAGAAAGGCACGCCCCATAAAGCACCAAAAACAGTGACAACTGAGAATAAAAGCCCTGCACACAATCCATTGAGCCACAGCAGCGGATTAGGAAAAAGGTATTTTCTACATACCGCCCACAACTGCTTCATCCCTCGAATGACAACCGGCGCTCTCTCCACCCCTTCAGGATACTCACGAAGCCAAATTAAAAAGCATAATGAGAGAAGCAGCAATGGAATAGCCACACTGGCCACCGCAGAACGCCAACCAATCGTTGCAATCCAGTGAGAAGAGATCTCATTAAAAATCAACACACACGTAATACCGACAGATTCGAGCAAGGCTGTCATCAGTGCGATTCTTCTTTCTGGAAACCAGTGCACAATGACCTTCAGACAACCCACAAATGCAACCGATGCCCCAAACCCCATGAGAACACGCCCCGTTAAAGCAACCCAAAGCGTATGCGATTCAACAAACAGAAGACACCCAAGTGCACACACAAAAGCACCGATGGACAACAAACGCCTAAGCCCATAACGATCCAGCAAATACCCCACTGGTGTTTGCATCAAGACATAAAACAGATAATAAGAACCCACCAAAGCGCCAGCCAGCCCTGGTGAAAGACCAAAAGCTTCCATCAAAGGCTTTACCAACAAGCCTGTGGATAGCTGCAAAATGAACTGCAGCATCACAAACGATGTGGCCAAACTCCACATGAGCATAGCCTTCCACGTCACACGCTCAACTGTTTTTCCAATGGATGCACCGGATAAAGACGAGCTTATCTGAGTAGATAGTTTCTTTTTTTTCAATGCGTTAAATGTAAACATGTGCTGCCACCCAAAGGTATATCTATA
This sequence comes from Gammaproteobacteria bacterium, assembly GCA_024279495.1. Taxonomy (GTDB): domain Bacteria; phylum Pseudomonadota; class Gammaproteobacteria; order JAJRRL01; family JAJRRL01; genus JAJRRL01. The sequence continues at coordinate 8,081 of JAJRRL010000018.1, forward strand.
GCACATTAACTGAACAAAAGCAGAGAAGCAAGATGATGAAACAAAAAAAAAGCCTCTGCCCAAAGACAGAGACTCTAACCAACCTAGAACAGAATGCTAAGCACTAACCCTGCTGGGTAAATCGGTTTTATCGCAGTAAAACAGCAACGTACCGAGCTACACGACGCAATCTTTGCGACACTCCATGATTCACAGTAGAATGTGCTGAACACTGTTGACCTGGTTTTATGTGATGAAATTTCATAACTTCCCCTCCAAACAATCTACAAGCTCTGATGACACCGACGCTTGTTTGCGCGCTGGAACATCGCCCTTGTTCTTAGTATATAACTCATATGTTACAAAATTGTGTCAGAAATCCACTTTTCTTCTCTCCGGGCACGATTCTTTTGATTTTCTGCAAGGACAGCTCACCGCAGACTGCCGTGAACTCAGCTTAAACCACGCTCTACCCACCGCTTTATGTAGCCCTAAGGGCCGCGCAATCACCACCGGAATCATCGAGAAGCTGTCTGATGGCTACCTCTTATCTGTGCCCGCCTCCATGGCCGACACTCTGCACGCACACTTACGCAAATACATTCTTTTTTCAAAGGTAAGCTTAGACACACTCCCTTCTGATATCTTGCTAGAAGCAGGCGGTGACAACATACAAGCTGTTCTTTCAAATCATTTTAAAGTCGATATCAATGACTCAGCTTACTCAATCACAGACACAGACACAGACACAGTCAGACTATTAAGCCTGCCTGGCCCCATACCTCGCTGGCAAATCCGCGGAACAGATATCGATACCATGACTGAGCTCTGGGAATCACTATCAACCGTTGCAAGCGTCGTGAATCACACACACGCCGATTATCTCGATCTACTAAGCCACCTCGTCACCATCGACGATGCTCTCTCCGAACAATTCCTACCTCATATGTTTGGCTACGACCTAATAGGCGGTATGAGCTTAAAGAAAGGCTGTTATGCTGGCCAGGAAGTATTGGCTCGAAGCTCTCATCGAGGAAAAATAAAACGGCACCTCTATCATGGATTATCCAACATCAGCCACACTCTCTCAAAAGGAATGCCTATTTTAAATCAGGCCGGACAAAACATTGGGACACTCGTCGCCACAAGCGACTGCCCCGATCGCCATGACATACTCGCTATTTTAAATACGCCAAGCCTGAAAGCCGATCCAACAGTAGAAGTAGAGAGCTCTCCTCTCAGCGACTTAAAACAAGTTAGCCCTTCTCTGACACGTATGGATTATCAAACTAAATAGAGCAAGCCTAAAGTAGCTACCAACACAGCGGTAACCGCCGCCATCAACCAAGGATGAGCACGATATAATGTCTCAGGATGCTGTACAGGTGAATTGTCTTGGTAGCCCACCCATGAATACCAAGCCAGTAAAACAATCAGACAAGGCACTACCAAATAAAACACAGGCGATACAAGAATCAGAGCTGTTGAAAGCGCTACAATTGCTATCACTGCATAAATAACACAGAACGTCAGCAACTTTCTCTCAGAGTAAGCTGCAAAAGAAGGGCGGTATTCTCCAGCTCGCTTTGCATCTGCACCCAAACGACGAAACTCCGCAAAACGTTTTAAGGTCATGAGGTAAGCCCCCAAAGCCCAACAAGCAAAAACAAACAAACCTGGCAATGGCCCACTCGCTGTCACAGCATACCAACCAAGTAAAAAACGTAAGGGATGATTAACCGATTCAGACAAGACATCGCAATAAGGAATGTCTTTCAGACGAATCGGTGGCACGTTATAAAGTAATCCTGCAATCAAAAAGCAAATCAACGCTTTTCCGCACTCGGGGTTGACGGAAAAAGCCAAACTCAAGCCAAGACCAGCCAATAATACATACTCACACCAAACCCAAAGAGGTTTTAGTAAACCCTGCGCTCCTGGGCGATGCTTTTTATCTGGATGCAGAGCATCGAACGGTGCATCATACCATTCGTTGATTGTATAATTGGCAAAAGCCGAACAACAAAGAGCCAAAAAAGCGATGCATAAAGAAAAAAGCCAATGCATGTTCGCGGGGTGAGTTAGCGATACCGCAAAAAAAACACCGGTTAACATAAAAAGATTAATGGACCAACGGCTCAAGCGCGCAATCGCGATATAGGGAGACAATCGAGTCGATAACATGGCTAAACATCCTTGGTTAGCAAAAAAGGTTAAAGGCCTACGAGAGTAACACCCAATGGCTTAAAAGTCATTGAGCATTTCCCATACGCAATTGAAATGGAAGGCATGTATCATACATTGTAGCTAAAAGAAGTTTCGCTTCGTTTTCCGTCTATTGCCATTTTAAGAAGCCAAAAAAACACTCTAGCATTCGGGAGCTAACATGAAGAAACACTTCAACTTATCGAGCCACCAAACCTGCTTTCTATGGAGCATCTTTTTTGTTCTCGCAGGGTTTGCTTTAAGCTCCTCTTATGTCACCAGTACCGACACACGATGGCTCGCTCATGAGGCACAACTCTTTTTTTCAGGTGGCCACTATGGTATCGACTTTATCGACACAAATTCTCCCGGTGTGTTTTTTCTCTATCAACCCATCAACTGGCTAAAAAAACTGCTGCCCTTTCTTTCTTTCAGTACAGTAGCATCTCTTTATGTCTATTTGCTCATCACGCTATCCGTGTGTCGATGCCACTCTTTATTAAGCAAAGAATCTGAGCTACCGGCTTTCATAGGCCCGTTAATTGCCCTTTTATTCGCTCTATTGCCCATGATGGAACAAGGCCAACGCGACTGCTTAATGCTGGTTTTCTCTATGCCTTACTTGCTTGATTCAGCCTCCAAAAAACCAAAAAATAGTTATATTTCTACTTTTTTTGCTGCTCTTGGATTTTTATTGCGGCCCCTTTATTTTATCTTACCAATAAGCATCGAACTATATCTTTACTGTAGAGGACAAGGTCAAAGAAAAAACATTCTCATCTTCGTTGGCACATTCATTGCATATCTCTTGTATATGATGTTCGGAACACCTGATTATTGGCAAAACGCCATCCCTTTGGCCAAGCACTACTACTTTCATTCCTACGGAGTCATACCCTTTAAGCAATTCATAACAGAAAAACCGATCTTTCCTTTCATTAGTGGATTAATCTGCTGCTTCATCATCATTTGTCGTAAAAAATTACCCTTCTTAATACCTTTTTTAATCGCTCTAAGTATTTCTTCGATTGTATACATTACATTACAGCAAGCCTACCTTTATCACCTAATCCCTATTATCACTTACTGGGCTATATTAACCGGATTTCTATTGCATTATCACGTGTCATCACCGAAAAAAAGTCCGCTCATATCGACACACAACATCCTTCTTTTACTAAATGTAATACTACTTCTTGCAACCATTGCATACCATGTCGTTTCTTGCTTTACAGTTAATAAGCATTACCTCAAGTACTCACCTCCCGCTGAAGTAAAAGCAAACTCTCAGCGCATTTTACCTCTCTTGTATTATGCACCAAAAACTATTTTAGAAACACTTCAACAAAACAAAATAGACTGCTCTCGCTCCGAGGGGCTGTGGATGCTAACACGCTTCTTAGACCAAACAAAAAAAATAACCCTAAGCAAGCAAGACAAATTACTTAAGGCAAAAGTGCAACGCTGGGTGGTGGAAGATATTAAACGATGTGACCCAGATGTCATTATTTTCAACAGCCCTGTAAAATCAGCCATAGTCGACCGAAAATCCACACTCAGTTTCTTTCTAGACAACCCTAACTTCCGTGCTTTAGCGCCCAAATATCGATTCTTAAGACAGGTCGGCAACTTACTTTACTACGTTCGACGAAACAGCGATCCCCAAGCAACCCATCAGCAGAAAAATCCTTGATTTCTGCTATAGTTAAGCGAAGCTAGGATAGCGCCAGCTCAGGGAAGCAAGCAATGAAGCACAGTCTATCACCTATTGTCAGACTCATGCGGTCACCGCTATTGCTTGTCGTTATCTTCCTTTTTGGATTTTATCTAAACATGCACTATAGCGTGCACGTCGATGTGCAATGGCTAACCCATGAAGCACAATTATTTTTCTCAGGTGGGCATTACACAACACATTTCGTGGACCCCAATCCTCCTTTGATTTTGTTCATCTATCAACCAATCAACTGGCTTCATGGCCTGCTTCCCTCAATCTCTACCAACACACTCACATCGTATTACGTTTATTTTATTATTTCTTTATCTCTTTGGCGATGCCATTTTTTACTGAAAAAAAACAATTCACACCTAGCTACTTTCCTTGGTCCACTCCTTGCGTGTGTATTAAGCATCCTACCGATGAACAATCAAGGGCAACGCGAATGTCTGATGATCACCTTATCCATGCCCTACCTCCTAAGCCTTCTCATTAATGCTAGAAAACCTCCAAAAGGACATTGGCTAGACACTGCCTTTTCCAGCATTGGTTTCATGGTTAAAATTCAATTTTTATTCATTCCTCTCGCCATGGAACTCTTGTTTCGAAAAAATGATCTTCGGAAAAAATATCTCGCTCTTTTTCTCAGTTTTTTGTTGCTATACATAGCCTACATTGCTTTCTTTACCCCTAATTACTGGCATCATACCCTACCACTCTTCAGGCATTATTATCTTTACCAAACGGGTAACATTCCCTTCTTTTACTTCCTCGGTGAACCCATGACAGCTGCTCCCATGCTAGGCTTCACCCTATGCTGTATCATCTGCTTTTTCTTCAAAAAACGGCAAGCCTTGATTTTACTGACCGGCATGTGCATCACCGGTATCATTTACACCCTACCCGAGCAATACCGCCTATATCACACCGTACCACTGCTCTCATATTGGCTCCTCCTTAGTGCCATTTTAATTCATCAATTCATGACCTCACCCAACTTAAAGCGAAAATACTTAATAGGTAATCTCATTTTAATTAACTCGCTGCTTGTGATTTCCACCACTATCGATGACTATCGAAGAAGCATCAATGATACCCACGAATACCGTGATCTTATGGCCCACCCCATTGACCCTAAGCTCACCCGCCTCCTCCCTCTCATGATAAGCGGCTCTTCTCCACTTATTACCACGGCAGTTGGAAAAACAGACTGCTCTCGATTTTCCAGCCTTTGGATGTTGCCTTATTTTCTATCTGCTGAACACTATTCTAAGCAAGACATACAAGTCAAACACTCTCTGATTCATTATGCCATTGATGACATCAAACAATGCCATCCTGACGCAATCATCACTGAAAACGACTCAAGAAATTCGCAGTCGACTATTGATTTCTTCAACTCTGACCCCACCTTCAAAAAGCTCTGGAACCGCTATCACTTAACATCAAAAACACCTTCCTTCAATGTGTATACCCTCTCTCATGAAGGGGGAAAACATGAGAACTAAAGGTATCTCACTCGCCTCTTTTAAAAATCCAAATTATTGGAATATCCTGATTCTCTTTGCTGGCTTTTGGCTTAGCTTTAATTACATTACCAACATTGATGTACAGTGGCTTACTCATGAATCGCAACTTCTTTTTTCTGGGGGGCATTACATCACCGATTTCGTCGACCCTAACCCACCTCTTGTTTTGTGCCTCTATAAGCCTATCCAGTGGCTACATCACCTAATACCAGCCCTATCGTTACAAGCAAGCAGCTCTCTGTATTTTTACCTCTTAATATCGCTCTCAATGGCTCGATCACAACAACTGCTTAACTCCAAACCATCCATCCCTCTTTTTATGGGCCCTCTCCTTGCATTGTTACTTGCTATTTTCCCCATGAATGATCAAGGCGAACGAGAAGTACTCATGCTGATACTAAGCATGCCTTATTTTATTCATTGTCTAACACGCAGAGAAAGCACAAAAAGAAATTACATCGACACTTTTTTTGCTGCCATTGGCTTTCTTTTGAAAATGCAATATTTAATTATTCCCTTACTTGTTGAGATTTTCCTTTGGATAAAGAAAGATAAAGAGATCAAACATACATGCATTATACTTGGCCTTAGTGTTTTCTACATAGCTTCTATTCTTGCTTTTACTCCAAATTATTGGAAACAAATCATTCCTCTGGTTCAGCATCAGTATGCTTTATACTTCGCTTATACTCCCTGGCCACTTTTTATTGCAGAACCAAGCACGGGAGGATGCCTCCTCAGCATCCTCTGTTGCTCCCTTGCCAGCTGTCGCATTCGATCAAGAACACAGAGCTTACTGCTTTTAGCAACCATTGCTTCTTTTGTTATTTACATCATCCCTCAGCAACGTTTTTTATATCATGACATTCCTGCCATCAGCTTTCTATCCTTACTAAGCGCCTATTTGCTTTATCGAATCTCCGCTCAAAAAGGTGGCTGGCTTTCAATGAAACTCATTAGCCTTTCCTTACTTTTTAGCACACTTTCTCTTTTCGCTATTATCGGCTCTCACATGCAACGCAGCATCAGCGAAGCACGTTATGCAGAACAATCACTCACACAAATCTCATTTCAGAAAGCGGATCGAATCATGCCTCTTTTTATCACCTCTACACGAACTGTGTTAAGCACCTTAGCTCGTAACAAAACAAGCTGCTCTCGCTTTTCGGGCTTATGGATGATCACTCATTTTATTACTCAACCAGAGTCTATTACAGAAAATGACAGGGTGATGCAACATCAAATACAAGGCTGGGTATCGGAAGACATCGAACGATGCCAACCTAATGTTATTTTACTTGGTAATGAGCCAGACATAATTGGGCCCACACTTGACTTTTTCACCGAAAGCCCTCGTTTTCAAAATATTTGGCGACACTACCGACTAACGCACGTCATCGGAACAATCAACTACTATGAGAAACAAAACCCTAACTATCAGGCAAACGATGCCTCATTAGCGGGAACAAAATCACGTCTCTTATAGAAGCGCTGTCGGTAAAAAGCATCGTTAAACGATCGATACCTATGCCTTCACCGGCTGTCGGTGGCATACCGTATTCTAGAGCTCGTACATAATCATGATCAAACAACATGGCTTCATCATCACCCGCTTCTCTTTCCGCTACCTGCTTTCTAAAGCGTTCTGCCTGATCTTCTGCATCGTTAAGCTCTGAAAAACCATTTGCAATTTCCTGACCGCCCACATACAACTCAAAACGATCGGTAACCTCCGGGTTATCATCGTTTGCTCTAGCCAATGGCGAGACTTCCGTTGGAAATGCCGTGATAAAAGTCGGTTGAATCAGCTGTTTTTCTACCAACTCTTCAAACAATAACATATGCAATTTACCCAAGCCTGCTTTCAGTGAATAAGTGATCTTATACGTATCACACAAGGATCGAACAGAATCTAAGGTAGTGAGCTGTTCAGGCTGAATATCTGATACAAAAGTAACTAAAGACTCCGTCACAGTATGACGTGCAAAAGGCTGACCAAACTGAAGCACAGCTCCTTGGTACGGCACTTCATCTGTACCTAACAGATGTTCAGCTAAACGTTGAAAGAGCGTTTCTGTTAGCCCCATCAAATCATGATACGTTGCGTAAGCTTGATAAAACTCCAGCATCGTAAACTCAGGATTATGCCGTGACGACACACCTTCGTTTCGAAAATTACGGTTGATTTCATACACTCGATGAAAACCGCCTACAACCAATCGCTTCAAATACAATTCAGGAGCAATACGCAAATACAAAGGCATGTCTAGCGCATTGTGATGCGTCTCAAAAGGCCTTGCTGCCGCACCCCCGGCTAGTGCTTGCATCATGGGAGTCTCCACTTCCATAAAATGCATGTCATTGAAGAAGGTTCTAATTTCTGTGATCAAACGAGAACGCTGCTGAAACACGCGACGCGCTTTCTCATTGACAATCAAGTCGACATAACGCTGCCTATAACGTTGCTCTTGATCTTGAAGACCGTGGTATTTATCTGGCAACGGACGTAATGCTTTTGTTAGCAACTCAATTGAAGAGGCTCTAACTGATAACTCACCTGTTTTAGTCCGAAAAACGACTCCCGTCACAGCCAGAATATCGCCCAAATCAAAACGTTTGAAATCAGCATATTGGCCTTCTGGCAGCAAATCACGCGATACAAACACCTGCATGCGCCCGCTACTATCTTGCAAGTGAGCAAAGCTTGCTTTTCCCATCACCCGGCAAGTCATCATTCTACCCGCCAAGCTTACCTCTTTATTGATCTCTTCTAGAGCAGCTTTATCGTGGTCTGCATAGACCTCATGCAGTCCAGCAGCGCATGCGTTGGGCTTAAATGTATTCACAAAAGCGACCCCTTTTTCACGAATAGCCGACAGCTTTTCGCGCCTCTGAGTGATCTGTTCATTTTCTGACGGTAAATCAATCGCTTGTGTTTCGTTTTCCATGAGAAAAGTGCCCTTTTGTGCGAGAAAAAAGGACTATCATACCGCAATATGCTAGTCAGAGTAAGTAGCCTTCATAAGCAAATATCGCACATTAAATGACCTATTCTCTGGTGTATATTAGCTCTAAATCTGACCTACTGTACCCTATTTATCCACTTACAGAATCTCCTGTGACCAACTAAACTGGATCCATAAGAACAGGAGAATAATAATGACCCATATTAATACACATGGAAACACTAAAAGCCCATTAAAAACTCTATCTAAATTAGTCTATTCTAAAGCCGCTCAGCGAGTCTACAGCGCTTTTTCCTGCTGCGGCCATGTTGAGCGGGCTGCTGGTCGTTTTGAGCCCTCTGCACCCCATATGTGCTGCCCACGCTGCCACACCGGGGTATCAGAACAACTTCGTTTTAACGAACTAAAAATTATCATGGCCATCCAACGCGCACTTGAAAAACAAGATGAGTTAGCTCGACAAGAGGCTTTGATTGATATTGAAGAATACCTATCTCAATATAATCTAGACTACTGCATGCGAGACTTGAGTGGCCATCTTCTATTACCACCTATTCAGCAAAACACTGAAACACAACACGTTCTATCATTAGCGCCTGATGAGAAGCACATTCTTAAAGCGAGTAAGAGATTAGTGCGAACACTACTAAACTCTTATGCAATCACAGAGAAAATGATAAAAGAATGTAGCGCCTATAACGCACCGGAGTGCGTTCCTAAAAGCACCGTAAAACACATCTATAATCAACTGGTACAATTTCACAGAGAAGACAAAGCACCTGCTACAGTAAAAAGCATTAAAGCACGAGTTCTATTTCACCGAGCCATGATTGCTAAATTGCGAAAGATCAGCGAAACAACAGCAACGATTTATGCTCAATGTGCTCATGAACAAGTCCGAGGGCATCACGATGACCTGTCTGAATTACAAACTCATTGCAGCATCTCAATGGAAACATTGGATAAGCCTGTGTATACAGATTGCGGACACTTGTTTGAAAACGATTACATTGAACAGTGGCTTGACAACAATGACTCTTGCCCTTGTTGTCGAGCTCCCGTACAACACTTAGTTAATGTGCCTCTAAGAGCTCACATTAGTCGTGCCTTAAAAACACCACATAATATTCTTGCTTTAAAAGCAGCGATTCAACAACAACACAAAAACTGGCCTCACGTAGTAAGTGAAGCATTACAACACAATGCATTTAATCACCAATGTGTTTGGTCTAAAACACCCAATGCAACTTTAAACATGAATAAGATTCATCATGCTTTAAATAACGATGTTGAAACCATTAGTCACTTCATTAAGTCACACGCACCTAAATCTAGGCCTATGCCTGCTTCACGATGCAAGGCGTCGCTTTTTAACAAACGACCAAAAGCACGTGCGGTTTCTCTAGCTAAGAGACCCGCTTACTAAAAAAGGTTAGTTATTTTCTGGAGAGGACCCATCTTCTCTAGAAATCAGAGACTTTTCAAACTTACCACCCGCCACCTTAAATTTCCTAGGATGCTTAGGAGGCTTTCTTTTGAACTTTTTAAAAAAAGTACCCGCATTGACAGCAATGTGTCTAAGCCATTTCTGAAAAGCATTCGGCTCTCTTTTAGCTAGGTTGGATTTGCCTTTTGACACACTCTCACCTTCTTTTTTCAAATCACCATAATTTGATTTCATCTTTAATTCTCACCCCAAAAGTAAAACAGTTCCAGCATCTTGCCATCCAGGAAAGCACAGCACAAGACGGAGCCCAGCTTTGATCTCGGCAATCTTTATGATTTAGCCCCAGCTTTCAAAGAAGCCTCTAAAAAAATCTGAATGCCTCCATCCAACACGGTTTGTGTACTGGATACTTCAACACCTGTACGCAAATCTTTAATCCGCGATGAATCGAGCACGTAAGAGCGAATCTGGCTTCCCCAACCAATATCCGACTTACCACTTTCTAACTCATCTTGCACTGCTTGCCTTTCTTGAAGCGCACGTTCATACAATTTAGCGCGCAATTGCTTCATGGCTTGCGCTTTGTTTTTATGTTGAGAACGATCGTTTTGGCATTGCACCACAATATTGCTTGGCAAGTGAGTGATTCGCACCGCTGAATCTGTTCGGTTAACGTGCTGACCACCTGCACCGCTTGCTCGATACGTATCAATTCGACAATCTGCTGGGTTGATCTCAATATCAATGTTGTCATCGATATCAGGATACACAAACACTGATGCAAACGAAGTATGACGACGACTACCTGAATCAAAAGGTGATTTACGAACCAAACGATGCACGCCTGTTTCTGTACGCAACCAACCGTAAGCATAATCACCCCGAAAACGAATCGTTGCTGACTTAATCCCTGCAACCTCACCTGGAGAACATTCTAAAATCTCTGTTTGAAAACCCTGCTGCTCACCCCAACGCGTATACATTCGCAGTAACATTTCAGCCCAATCTTGCGCTTCCGTGCCACCAGATCCTGCTTGCACATCACAGTAGGCGTCTTGCTGATCGCATTCACCTGAAAACATTCGACGAAATTCAAGTTGAGCCACCACTTGAGCCACAGACTCTATATCTGTCATCACCTCTTTCAACAAGTCGTCATCGCTTTCTTCAATTGCCATATCTAAGAGCTCAGCTGAATCACTAAGCTTTAAAATAATAGTATCTAGAGTATTAACCACAGCTTCTAAGCTTGCTTTTTTTTGAGTCAATTCTCGAGCTCGCTTGGGTTTTTCCCAGACAGTCGGCTCACTTAAAGCCAACGCAATCTCTGCTAACTCTCTTTTTTTAAGATCGTAGTCAAAGATACCCCCTGGCCGCGATTTCACGCTTGCCCAAAGACTCAAGCTGTTCTTTCATCGCAGCTATACTAATCATGCTCAACCTCTCTTAAACGTGTATTAATCGCTATTTTTTCTTCGTCCGATAAGGTATTCCACTGGATCACTTCATCAAAGGTCCGACCACAACCCAAACAAACTGGATCACCCAGTGCTGTGGCGCTACAAATCCCCACACACGGTGAGTCTATTGCACTTTTATTTCCTGATGTGTCCATGTTAATCACAACCCCTTATCAAAAAAGCAATAGAAACGTCTTCATCGAGACTTCTCCAGCGCACACCAAGGCCATCACCAATAAGCCGCCAATCTTGGCGTTGCCGCTCAGTCGCATCCCGAAGTTTAGGAAACCACTCTAAAGGAGCAGAAATTTCCCGGCCGTCAGCTAAAACAATCCGCAATAACGAATCTGTAAAGCTAACATCGATCGCTCGATCATCAAACTTAACCGCCAAAGTGCTCATTCCACTTCTCCAAAAAGAACATCCTATACTCAATGACCAGCACCCTTATTTGAGTTAGCTCATGACGTCTAAATCTGTAGGAGCTAGCCACACTAACCGGATTTAACCAGCATTTTGCCACTTTGTCACCATGCTCAACATGAATATGGGGCTTACTCCCCTCCAAACTATAGAAGAAAAACCTGTATCCCCTTATCTTTAACACTGTAGGCATAAAAATCCATTCCCTTCAGGTTTTTGGCTCACTTAAAGGACCATACAGGGCTTCCCAAGGCCCGTCTACCCGTTAAAATCCACATACAATGCTCAAATTTTGAAGAGAGTTTTCGTCTAATAGGATTGAAGCCAAATTTTGAAAGATCCTAGCTGTCCTTCGTACAACGGATCAAGCCTGGGTTCCCTACGTCACTACGTTCCTGGGAATGACAAGAGGCTGGGGCTCTTCTATTTTGGCCAAAAATGATCGCAGGAAATTCCCAGTTTTGAGACAAGGTTAGACGAAAAGTCGATAAAAAAGCGGAGTGTACATGAGGGTACATGAGCATTTTGAAGAGAGTTTTCGTCTAAGATTGGCCAAAAATGGGGATTTCTTTCCCAAGGTCCTCACAGAACCCCCCAGATTGACAGTACGCAAAGGCCCCTGCACAATCGGACGCTTAACTGATTATCGCGCAGGAGGCTCGATTCGATGTACTCAAACACTCATACCATCCGCCTTGGTGACACATCTTTACTCGCTCATGTGTGTTACGACGATCAAAGCGACGCCAAAAGACCAGCTGTCTTGCTGGCACCCTCGTTTAAAGGACTTAACAACGACTACATCGCCATGACTCAACAATTGGCTGAATGGGGTTACGTGGGCATTGCTATCGATATCTACGGCGATGGTCAAAGTAACGATGACCCGGCCACCTGCAAAGCGCTTATGCAACCTTTTGTCGATGATCGTGGCGAGCTACGTCATCGCCTACTCGCTCATTATGCGATGGCTCAAAATGTGGATTATGTCGATTCCGAACAAATCGCCATCATGGGCTTTTGCTTTGGTGGTACTTGCGCGATGGACCTTGCTCGAAGCAACGTACCAATCCGAGGCGCCATTAGCATCCACGGCAACTTCCTCAAGCCAGAAGGTCTCGATTGTAATATCGACATCAATACACAAATCTTGTATTTACACGGCTACCAAGACCCTCTTTGTCCTCCTGAAGGCTTAACTGCCTTTGCCAAGGAATGTGAAACCTACGGCGCCGTCAATTGGCAATGCCTGTTTTACGGTCAAGACAAACACGCTTACACAGACCCCAAAGCGGGCCTCATCTTCCTTGAATCATGTGTGTACAATGAGCAAACCACTGAACACACTTGGCGCTGTGTAAAAAACTTTTTGAGTGATGTGTTTGATTAGCTCTTAAGCAGGTACCTGCTCCGTAGAAACCTTTTGTCTTTGCGGGCTAAGATCGCCTGCTAACAATCCATGCTTACCGGTTTTGTTTCCGCCTAAAACTTTCTGCGTGGCCTTTCTGCGACTCATGCAAATCACAATCGCAGCTGCCACCAACAAGCCAATAAGCAAGGGAACAGCTATCACGCTCACGCTCGCCGCAGCTCCAGCTACATTGCCGGCTGTTTGAGCCAGCTGAGAGAAAAGTGGCAAGATCACAGACTCTCCTCCTGCAAACACAGCCACAAGACTCGCAGAAACAGCAGCTAGCGCGATCAAAGGCAGCACTGTTCTATTCAAACAGGCGTGTCTTTTCTTAATAGCATCTAGAGCTTTCAGCACTTCCGAAGAAGGCTCATTAATAACAGGTTCTTGTGCTGCTTTTGCGGCTCCTGCAATGGGAACATCTTCATTAAGTATCAACTCAAATGTAGGATTATCGCTGGTAGACATAAAAGAAGGCTGGGGAGGGTTCTGATTAGATAGTATTCCTTCTTTAAAGCCTGGGTAAATCATTTCTATGACATTAGTGCACACCCCTGCCACACCATCATCGCTAGTATAGGCATTATGGATACCTTCATTTGTCTCAAATGATTTAGGATCCCAAGCAATCACATACACCGAAGTATCATGAGTTAGCTGGTCGTCTGTTAAGTCTGTCTCTAAAATCCGATGAAAATCTTCTTTCGTCGAAAAGCGATCGAGTCTGGCGTTTTTAGGCCGATTCTTTGACTCAAGAACCTGATAAGGCACTCCTGCAATATTTCGCTTCGCAAGCGATGTACTGCTATGAGATTTATCCCAAGACTCAAAAATCACTCCGCTGATTTTAGCCCTTTGTTCAGGCGACAGCCCCTTAAGAACCTCAACAATCGCTAGATCTTGTTGACTCTTCACCTGCAGCTCGAAAAGACCCGCAAATATCCCAGCGCCAACACCCGGAAAGGTAAACGAGCAGGTCTGCCCTTCAGAGCAAGCATTCAGTTTGTTTTCAAAAAGAGCCTTAAACATCTCATGGAAATGATCATAAACGACCGTGTTATTACCTGAATCCATATCGGCTTTAACTTTATTAATCGTGCTTTCAGGCATCTCATTAGAGGCGTAGAGAACAGCTACTCTTTTTCCATAACTGGCTTGAACCAAACGACGAAGCTGAGGACCACGTGTAAGGGTCAGGCCTGAGGTAAAAACAAAAGACGCTTTATGAGGTTTCTCATGACGGTTTTGATTAAGAGTACGATACCGCTCTCCTTTTCCAAAAACAGTAACGCCATCCACACACACAGCTGTGCCCACTAACACTTGGGCAACATACTTCGTTGCCATCTCTCCACATGGAAGATTCTCATCCATGCGAACAGGCTTGCGAGTATTATTAATAAGAGCGAACAGTTCGTTTTTCTTCTCTTTCTCAGCCAATGATCTCAGATACTCAAGGAATGGTATCAAATAGCGATCTAAGTTTAAAGAAAAGTAGCCGTCACTAGGCTGACCATCATCAGAGATACGGGGTAAAATCTTATAATGCTTGCAAGCAAGCCGGATGGTTATAGGATCAAAACCTAATTTCTCCAACAAATCGAAAGCGAAGCCATTATCATTATGGTGAAGAGCTTCAGCAACGTCACTATTCATAAGTTCTTGAAAAATCTGATTAAGGGCTTGATCAACACTCTCTGGATAAAAAATACGTCGGGGCATAAACCTTTCCTAACTAAATATAAGACTTCTATTCTATCAGGTGATATTTATGATGTAAAGAGCATCGATTATTAACTTATTAGGCTTAATTGGCAAGTAAGCTCGCAGCAACAAGCCACATGGCCAAACACGTTAAGGTATTGAGAACACGCCAAGCCATGGGCTTTTTGAATAGGTGCGATAGCGAACTAGCACCATAAGCTAGTGCAAAAAACCATACCGCTGAAGCCAAAATCAAACCTAAGCCAAACACATAACGTGCCATACCTAACTGCTCAACTGCCACACTACCTGCTAAGACAAGCGTGTCTAAATACGCATGAGGGTTTAAAAAACCAAAACCCAGTAACAGAAGCAATGTCTGCTTAACGGTTCTTTTTGATAAATCAATATCGTCTGAAGCAAGAATCTGTGGCTTAAAGGCTAAACGCAAGGCATAACACCCATACCCCACTAAAAACACAACTCCCACCCAACGAAACACCGACAAAGCCTGCGGATGCGATACGAATAAATCACCCACCCCAACCACACCTAAAGAAAACAACACGGCATCAATGAGAACACAAACAATAGCCGTTAGAAAAAGATGACTGCGCCTAACCCCCTGGCTAATGACAAACGCATTTTGAGGCCCAATCGCAACGATTAAACCAAAACCAACCATAAAACCTTTGAGTAGCGCTGAAAACGGCATGTAGGTCTCCTTATTGGAATTTAGAGTCAGCGCAGTTGAAAATCACGGTATTACCCAATGATCACTTTGAGTTAACTTTCGTTAGAAACAAAAAGGAGCGCTTCGATGGATAGAGAATACTACACCTACATTATAGCCAGCAAGAAAAGAGGAACCTTATATGTGGGCTCAACAAACAATCTCAGCAGAAGAATTTGGGAGCACAAACACGAAATCAACGAAGGATTCTCCAAGGGATACAATATCAAGAAACTGGTGTACTACGAATCTTTCCTTGTATATGCTCAAGCTGCTCAACGAGAAAAACGACTCAAACGATGGTTACGTGCTTGGAAAATAGAGTTAATCGAGTCATCAAATCCAAATTGGAAAGACCTCTATGGAACCTTGTGTGGCTAAACCAACGTAAGCCCTCACTTTGTTCGAGCCATTCGTTTGGCTAACGCCAACTTTATTCTTGAGTGGGATTCTTACGAATCCTGGACCCTACCATCACGTGGTAGGGCGTCGGGAAAGGTGGTGCATCATAGGTTCAAATTATATAACGCCAAATACAAAAAAAGCCCCGTAAGGGCTCTTTTTATATTTGGTGGGTCGTATAGGATTTGAACCTATGACCATCGGATTAAAAGTCCGGTGCTCTACCAACTGAGCTAACGACCCACTTTATCTCCCTCTTATGAGGGGGACAACGGGATGATACCGTTTTTCAGAAAAAAAACAAGACCCTTGAATCCGCTTTTTTGATCTTATTTTGAACAATCCTGGTTTCGAAGCAAGTAACTGCGCCAAAGCAGTAACACAATACCCGCACTCACAGCAGAATCAGCCACATTAAAGGTAGCAAAATGAGCGGTTTTCCAATGCACATCAATGAAATCAACAACCATACCGTAGCGAATTCGATCGACCAGATTTCCCAAAGCCCCACCAATCAGCAAACCCACAGAGAGCGACAACCAGCGATCCACAGCCGCTTCTCGCCACCACCAGACGAGTAAACCAATCGTGACAGCAATAGCCAGCACAGCCAAGCCATAACGCGACCAGAGGCCACCATCGGCCAGCATGCTAAAAGCAGCTCCCGTATTAAAGGCAAGGCTCATGTTCAACCACGAAAATACTCGCTTAATGGGTTGATCTATAAGATTCACCACGCTTGCGTGCTTACTCCACTGATCCAGTGCAAGAATCAACATGACGCTAAGAGCCATCCAGCCTATTTTTTTTTGTCGATCCATCGCTTCTCTCCTAACACCAACGACGGTCTTCACCGTCAGCTAAATTAGTCACACAACGTGAACAAATACTTGGATGCTCTGCATGTTCACCCACGTCTTCTCGACGTTGCCAGCAACGCTCACATTTTTCAGCCGAAACAGCCGTGATTTGCACGCGACATAAAGCCTCACCCAAGCTATTGTCTTTTTGCACACTGACTTCGGAAGTCAAAAAGAAAAATCTGGCTTCATCGCTCAAATCAGATAAAAGAGCATGCACATCGCCTGCAGCAAACAACGTGACATTCGCTTCAAGAGCGCCACCTATGTGTTTGGCATCACGCGCTTCTTCCAAAGCTTTATTCACTTCATCTCGAACCTGGCGTAGGGTATCCCAAGCCAAACCTGCTGTTTGCTCAGGAAGGTCTTTCAAACCGTCATACCACGTACTTAAAAAGACAGAGTCTTCTTCAGTATCTTCCAGCAATTGCCAAATTTCTTCTGCTGTAAAACTCAACATGGGAGCTAACCATCGAACCAACGAATGCAACACATGATACAAAGCGGTTTGTGCAGATCGCCTTGCTACAGATGTTTTTGCACACGTATACAAACGATCCTTAATGACATCTAAATAGAAACTACCTAAAGTCACCGAACAAAAATTATGAAGCAACTGATAAATCTTCGAGAACTGATACGCATCATACGCTTCAATAATCACTGCCTGTAAATCGCGTGTTTGCTCGCAAATCCAACGATCCAAGGAGGTCATTTCATGCCAAGCCAAACAATCCGATGCTTTAAAATCGCTGACATTACCCAACAAGAAACGTGCTGTGTTTCGCATACGACGATACGCATCAGCACTACGCTTTAAGATGTCATCAGACACAGACATATCGGCTGTATGATCCACCGAGGCTGCCCATAAACGTAGAATATCGGCACCTAACTGTTTGACCACATCCGCCGGATACATGCCATTGCCTAGAGACTTAGACATTTTTCGGCCCTTACCATCCACCACATAACCATGCGTTAACACGGTTTTATAAGGTGCACCCCCGCGCATGGCAATGGATGTGATGAGCGATGACTGAAACCAGCCACGATGTTGGTCAGTACCCTCAAAATATAAATCGGCAGGAACTTGCAAACCCTTACGTTTATCAAGAACGCAAGCATGCGTCACACCAGAATCAAACCACACGTCTAAAATGTCAGTTACTTTTTCATAGCCTTCAACCGATTGCGATGTGAGGTCTTCTATAGGCGTATCGTACCAGGCATCAATTCCCTTCTCTTCTACTAAATCGGCTGCTTTTGCCATAATGGCTTGCGTATCCGGATGAGGCTCACCTGTTTGCTCATGCACTAACAAAGCAATAGGCGTACCCCACACACGTTGCCGTGAAATACACCAATCAGGACGGCCTTCAATCATGCCAGCAATCCGCGCTTCACCCCAAGACGGTAACCAATTGACTTGCTTAACCGCATCTAAGGCTTGCTTGCGCAAACCTGCTTTATCCATACCGATAAACCACTGCGGAGTCGCCCTAAAAATAAGAGGTGCTTTGTGACGCCAACAATGCGGATAACTGTGCTCAATCTTCGCATCATGCAACAAGGTGCCATTATCACGAAGCATCTCAACAATGACTGGGTTGGCTTGTTTCACCGATAAACCCATCAACGCTGGCAAAGCATCGATAAACATACCTCGACCATCCAAGCGTGAATGCAAAGGAAGATTTTCTGCTTGAGAAGCAATGTAATCGTCTACACCATGACATGGCGCTGTGTGAACGTTACCTGTACCAGCTTCTGTGGTGACATGCTCACCTAAAATAACAGGGACTTCACGTTCATCGAAAGGATGTTGCAACATCACGTCTTTTAAAGCAGAACCTGTTAACTCACCCAGACGTTCAACAATCTCAACGCCATAACGCGCAGCCACACTGTCCGCTAAATCGCTAGCCACAATCACGTAACAATCAGTTGATAATAACAAAAGGGAATAATTAAATTCCGGATGCACACACACCGCTTCGTTAGCAGGTAAAGTCCAAGGCGTGGTGGTCCAAATGGGAATCCAAAGCGGTTTATCTTGTAGCTCACACGTAAACAACTCAGCTAAAGCCTTGCGATTCACCACAGCAAAACCCACATCGATGGCATCGGATTGCTTGTCTTGATAAATCACTTCGGCTTCTGCCAAAGCAGAACGACAAGCCACACACCAATGCACAGGTTTATAGCCGCGCTCTAAATGCCCACGCTCAACCATTTTACTTAAGGAACGAATCACATCGGCTTCAAACGAATAATCCATGCTGATGTAAGGATTTTTCCAATCAGCAATCACACCCAGGCGTTGAAAATCTTCTCTTTGAATATCCACTTGTTTTTGCGCGAAACGACGACACTCTTCTCGGAAAGCCCGAGCATCCAGCTTATCACCTGGTTTTCCAAATTTCTTTTCGATATTGAGCTCAATCGGCAGACCATGGCAATCCCAACCTGGTACAAAACTAGCGTCCAAACCAGACAAGCCATGCGATTTCACGATCATGTCTTTGATGACCTTATTCATCGCCGTTCCCATATGCGGGCGACCACTGGCGTAGGGAGGACCATCATGCATGAGGTAGCTAGGCTGGCCTGCTCGTTTAGTACGAATACGCTCGTAGAGATCCTCTTCCAGCCATTTCTGGCATTGTTCAGGCTCACGCTTAGGCAGGCTTGCCTTCATGGGAAATGCTGTTTTAGGAAGGTTCAGGGTACTTTTGTAGTCAGTCATGCAATCAGCCTCTAAGTTGGTCAAATAATACTCGGTTTGCCAACGCTAGAGTGTAAGGGAATCACTGGAATAAGGCTAGGGTAGAGTCACCCCCAGGAGCAGCGTGACTCCCTGACTTGTCACCCCCAGGAACAACGTGACTCTCTTGCTTGTCACCCCCAGGAACAACGTGACTCCCTGACTTGTCACCCGAAGGCAACAACGTGACGTCGGGGGCCTAGCTTCGATCCAGTTCCTGCGAAGCATGGACTAAGGATCTTTCTAAATTTTAATTTTTCAAACCTATCTGCAGAACTAAACTCACAGCAAAGCTAGAACTGAATCTTTAAAGATCACTAGTTGTTACAAAGTAACAACGGATCAAGCCTGGGTCCCCGATGGCACTTCGTTTCTCGGGGATGACAAAAGGTTAGGACTGGACCTCCCTTAGCTGTCCATCCCCAGGAACAGCGTGACTCTCTTGCTTGTCACCCCCAGGAACAACGTGACTCTCTTACTTGTCACTCCCAAGGGCAAGGTGACTCTCTTGCTTGTCACCCCCAGGAGCAAGGTGATTCTCTTACTTGTCACCCCAAGGCAACGCAGTGACGTCGGGGGCCCAGGCTTGATGCTGTTCGCATGAAATGCGAACTAAGCATCTTTAAAAAAATCATACCTTATTTTGTCCGTCGCTAGATGTACTTAAATCATCACTTTCCTTCGGATCCGACTTCGACAAGGTGAATTTCTTAGACTGCCCCTTACTGGAGCGTTTTTTAGCATACACCGTCATCACAATGGCTGCTGTTAAAAGCAACACAGCAGCGCCGGCAAGCAGCGCTCCCCAAGGGTTACTAGAGAGAGCCGGTCCCACTGAACTAATAGGCGCAGAGAAAGTACTGATAAGCTCAATCGTTGCTATACTCGCTGCAGCACAAAACCCTGCGTAAGAAAAAGCAGCCCCTGTTGCCAAAAGTCCAAGCTCTGCATCGCAGCGAGGTCTCCTCTTATCTGAAGAATGCTGCTCTGCTGAATTTTTATCTAAGCGAGCATGATCCTGATTGATAGGCTCAACAGTTGACTGATCATCTTGAGACTCTACAAACTCCCTCGCCTCTTCCCTTCGTCGACGTTTATTCGCATCCACCAAACGCTTCACCATTTCTGTTCTCTGTATAGCGCCATCAATGGCTTTAACACAAGGCGACACTTTTTTCAGTATGTCTAAGAAACACGAAAACGTCATGGGTTTTTTAGGGTCTTTATCACGGTATTCATTAAACAAATCCACCAACACATCGCCATGAACCCTAGGAATACCATGTTTATGATAAGCAATGTCAATCATCTCTAATCGCGGATATTCACCTAACATAATTTTATGTTCACGTTTGTCTTTCGCCGTAGATCCTTTCTGGCGAGCACCCATAGAAAAAGGGTTTTGCGTACCTAAAATAACAAAGCCTGGATTTTTTGAAGCCTTACCTTGATGAGTTCCCATTTTAAGCTCGTTCATCAATTCTTCCATATCTGGAGAAGCATTGGCTTCATCCATGACAACAAGGAGACCTACATTAAAAGCTTGAATCAAACGGCTACTCTTCTCAGTTGCCGACAAAGTGGCAGGAATCATGAGGTAGGTATCATCACTTTGTCCCGGCTCTAAGTTACCTTCTTTATCGTATGTTGCTTCATGAAAATCCTTGCTTTTCAACACAGCTTGAATCAGCTGCGTTTTACCGGTGCCAGGCATGCCTTCTAAAATAAGTGAGCACACACCGCCACGAGCCTGATCAGAATTCAACTTCTTACTGTCACGCAAATTCTTTTGGTAGTGACGAACAGATAACATGTCTTTGATCGCATCCACCGATTTTTGGCGAGACGGCGTCACATAAAAATCATCACCTAATTTAGCAGCCATCTGAGTGGGCGCTTCTGGCGCCGGAGGATCTTTGGGGGAAATTGAATTCAAACTGTGGTGATTCTCTCCCAACAAGGGAATCAAGACAGTGCGAGCTTTTACACGAAGCACTTCTAGCGGGTCTAAATTTTTATTTTCATGACAAGCAGCAATGGTCATCATGGCTATGAACTTTAGTTGTCGAGGCGTTACTAGAATTTTATCGTCTGACAAACTCACCATCAGGTTATATGCATCTAGTAATGGCGCAGATAACTCTGCCAACCGGCTTTCCAAAAGAGTACCTGAAAAAATAGGCTTCAAAATCTTTTCATACACAACATTGGCTGTAAGCGGTTGGAAAACAACTGCATTCCCGTGGCGCTCAAACAAACGTGCCAGCTGTCTTTCGCCACCAGCTGCTATAGGATTACCAGCAAAAATCACCTTATGATTAGGGGTCAACTGCTTTGGTTTTCCATTAATCAACATCGTCGGAGGATTTTGGAACAAACCCTCAAACTCACTCCACTGGCGCTGATTAATGTTTGCTTCATCTAAAAATAAAATGCCGCCTTCTAGATTGCCAGCCCATTGCTGTAATTTTTCTTCACCCCAAAGTGCATTTGGCATATGCTTTTCAATGAAGGTACTCTTACCTACACCAGTAAAACCACTGATAAAGACATACGGGTTGTTTTCTAAAGCATTTCCTATCAACTCTCCTCTAGCCTTAAAGAAATCATTACTTTTCGTTTCAGACTTACTTGGATCGAACTTCTCCACACGAAGCATGTTTAAACTATCTAGCTTCATGAAAGGCTCAAGGTCCACTTTTTTTTCAGGCAAGGCATGAGTTTGACAGTCAAATGCTTCAAACGCCTCTTTATTATCTGTCACACAAATAATGCGCTTAGGGTATTTGCGCATGTAAGGAAGCATGGCTTGATGCAAATTGTTTTTGAAATCACCCGTTAAAATAATGGTTTTATTTGTTTGCTTAAGTAAGCGAAGTACTTCTTTTTTTTGACCCTCAAAAATAATTTTCTGAGCATCTGATTTAGCATCGGCTGAAATCTTAGAGAAGAGATCCGTGACGTCACATTCGGTGACATCAATCACCACAGAACCCCTCCTTTGAGGTTCAATGTGAGCTTCCTTATGCTTCCTCCAGGCTCTCTGGATAATAGTAGCCACTTCTCGCTGCTTTAACGCAAGCACTGTTTCATCTAAATTCATGGAATACACAAAAGAACAATTCGAGCTTATATCAAAGGGATTACCCTGATATTCCACTTCCTCTTGCTCGTATTGCTCTTCTTGAAAAGGCGTTACACCTGGCAAGCGCTTTATATCTAAGCTAATACCATGGGTCTTTGCCAAATCCAGCAGCTCGGCCCACTGACTTTTCCTCAAAGGCGCCGTCAGAACAACGGGTAATTCTTTTTTACCTGCTTTAGCGGCTTTTTTTATTAAACCTTCATCAAAACAAATTTCCTTTTTTTCCACATAACAATCAACAAAAAGGGCGTTGATCGTTTTTGGATTTAAACAAAAATGTTTTTCTTCAAGCTCAGAGTAAGGCATCTCGCTTGACTCAAGAACATCATGGAAATCAAATTCAGGTTCTTGCTTGTGATGAATACGGTTCACATCAATAGAAAACCCATCGATCTCACCATCGATTTTCAACTGCTCCCAAAAAAGCTGATAGTCAGGCTGTGAAAGAGGAGCATTCACAATCATTATTTCTGGATGTGCTTCACCTGTTTTTTGAGATTCTTTTAAAGCCTCTATTAAAGGGCTGTTTTGATACCACATCACATCTCTGTTTAACTTCCAACGAGCACGAAGACGACCTTCCCAATCAATCTGATTGCCAAATAGATTAATCCGAAGGTCAGGTGCTTGTGACTCATCATAAGGCGACCGAACCACTTCTTCTGTTGAGGCTCGCTTAATACCATGATCATCATGCAGTGTATAACGACGACGTAAATCTCCACCTTTATACGGGTCTTTTTTACTAAGATCCTGACAAGCTATCAAGGTTAGGTTATCTGGCAACTCTACCTCACCTAACTTACGCGTATCATCTGCCAAAGAATTTGAGCGAATCACATCTTGTTTAGAAAAACTCGAAAAATCCATTAAGAGTATTGGCGCAGGCCCTTCAGGCTTGATAGACGATAAAAACTCATGCAAAGGCCCGGATAGCTCTTTCGTTCTAACTCCTTTATTATCTTTATCCTTACGCACACCCAAATGCAAGGTCAAATCATCTGGGCTTCTTACCCAAAAAACTGGCTGCTTGTTTTCTTTGGCTGTTTTGTAAACCTCTAAAAGAGCCGCCTTATGCTCTTCTTGGTTTTTTGACAAAAGCAAATGCTTTTTACCAGGAATGCTGACAAGCCCCCTTAAGAACTGCTCTTGCGATTGCAAATGAGAGTCTTCTTGTTGAAAAAATGACTCGTAAGAGTCTCTCAGTAATTCTTTTTTCCTCTCTATGGAAATAGGCTCTTCTGACTCTACTTCTTCAGGTTCTACTTCTTGATGCTTAGTGCTCAACTGTTTATTTCCTGAAAGCGATGGAAGCAGTGGCGCATCAAAATCACTCTCCCTACCAGGCATGGTAAATTGATTGAAGTCATCTACATTGACAGAATCCAATGTCTGAGCATTCATAGGGTAACCACCCAAATCGCAGCGTAAAGCGCAGCCCCCAATCTCTATTTCCACAAAAGCATGCACATCATTACTAATCACTCGCGTGGCATACTGAGGATAATGCTGATCCATCCAGTATTTCAGAATAAAAGAACGATGTCGACAAGCACCTTTCTTTTGATCCATCATCGCTTTTAAATAGTCCATGCCTTTTGTACAGCCTAATAGCTCAAGCGCACCTTCTCCATAAGCATTGAGCTCAACTATTTTCTGCCTAATAGCTTCTAAATGTTTTGCCTCCTGCTCCGTCTTTGGGTGTGGCTTATTAGAGACATAACGATGTGATAGCAACTGTTCAACATCAACACCAAGCCCCTCAGCCTGTTCGGAGCTGCTACGAATCATATAACAACGGTCTCGTTTGTTATATGCAATTTCATAAGATACAGCAGGAGTCACCTTCACCGACTCAAGCTGATCTTCTGATGACAATGACAAAAGCGCAGTCCATTTCTTACTAAGTGTCATGTGCTCTTTTGAATAGTAGAATGCTCTATCGCTACTTCCAGCTTGTTTTAATTGCCCTAGCTGCCTAAAATCTCCTTTAAAAGACGGGATCTCTTTACTTTCTAAGTCAGACTCTTCAAGCGGTTTAGGTGTTAGCCGAAAGACATCGGAAGCATCGCGTGGGCTTTCATTAAGCTCAAGATTATTATAAAAGTCCTGCCGATACTCTCTGGCATCTGGATGAGATCCATTAAACGAATATATCTTTCGATTTTTTGAGTCAACACTCGTATCTGATAAAGCCGTATTAACATCTCCGTTCAAACGGTCCCTAAAGGTAGTATTTCTCATACAACTAGTCAGGCGATGATTGGCTAGCGGTCCAAGGGTTGACTCTGCTGGTTTAGCTGCTCCGCCACCCAACAAAGAATGGTCTAGATCACCTGCGCTTGGATCCTCCTCATTAGAAAGTGCTTTACTCACCAAGCGTAAATGTTTATCTCCCCAAGCTATCTGTAAAGCTCTCTGAATATTAAACTTAATATTTTCAAAAACACTCGTCGATGGATTTCTGTCAGCGCGCTTGCACTCTACCTGTATTAGCTCAGAACCACCCATCGAAAAGACTCTAGTATTCCATAGCTTGAAACACTCGAATTGCTCCGCTGTGTTCACCATAGGTCTGATGTATTGCTGCTTTATAATGGTATCGAGCATCCCATCAATTATCTCAAAGTACTTTAGGTGGGGGAAATCGATCGGCCCACTAATTGCCTCAATGTTCTCTACTTGGGGAATAGGCGCCTGCAAAGGAGTTTCATGAGCCCTCATCTGGTTTCCATCAGGTGAATGCCAAACAAACTTTCTTAGCGACGAATGAGTCAAAGAAATCAGCTGACCTGCTGATCGGCTAGAATCACCCTTAAGAGTTAAGTGTTCAACACAGCTAAAACTGCCTGGCTTAAGCTCACCTAGTTCCATCTTATCTAGATTCGTAATAGTTAACTCTTTAACAGAAACATACGCGCCCAAAAGTTGCGTTAAAAAAGAACGACAACCCTTTTCACTTTTTAAATTGAGCACCTCTAAGTGCGGCAACTCTGGAAGAAGAGTCTTCACCCTCCGCAGAGAAAGATCAAACTGCACATCTAATGATAATGATTTAAGCCGGCTAGCTCTACAAAGCATGCTTTTTATGAAATCAAAACCTTGGAAATTACCTTTCATAGACAATATTTCCAGACGTAGATAAGAAGACTCCTCTCGAGGAGGTATAGTAGATTTTTCAGCCAAGAAAGAGCCTTCTAGCTCTATTTCTTTAATGTTTTTTGAGTTGCCTATCATTACCCTAAGAAAATCAACACTAATATGGTCTACTTCTTGTATTATAAGCTTTTCCAAATAAGGAAGACACACTAAATTCTCAACCCTATCCTCAACCCTGAAATCACCCCATAAGGTGAATTTTTCCAAAGTTAAGGAAACCAAATGTGGGCATCGTTGAAGCACAGCAATGAGCGTTTCTCCAGCTCCAGAAGAGCCTTTTATTGTTAAATGCTTTAAAGCTGTCATTTTTTGTTCTGACGCATCGACCCCAAAAGAATCTCCGTTGAAATCACAATCAGTTAGAGTCAACACCTCCAAGGTAGCAGCACAAAAAGACAATGGTGAATAGGGTGCTTTTATATTTACACGAGTCAGGCTAAGCTTTCTTAATTCTTGAAGAGGCCCTGGCCCTTCTGCCTCACTGAAGCGCGAAAAGACATCAGTAATAGAACGTCGAGCAATAGATAACTCCGTAAGATGAGGAGCCGCCTTAAGGATAGCCTCCGTGCCCTGAACCGAAAAATAAGTCTTTTCAAGAGATTTTTGTTGGATTTCTAACTTTTTAAGCGATGGCAACTCTGGCAGAGTACAAGGGTATGCAGTTCCAACAGTACAAGCATGAAAAATAAGAAACTCCAGATCTGGATTATTCGACAACAACGTGTTGAGATCTGTTTGTTCAAGCTCAAGGTCAAACATAGACAATGCTTTTAAGCGAGTGTTTTTGAGCGGGCTAACATCACACTTAAGTGCATCTTCACTCTTAGTAATATCCCCTCTTAATGTTAGCTCTTCACATCCTCGCTTTTCACTCACAAAAGCAAGTGCTGGAATCATGTGAGCAGTGGAATGCCTCAGGTCTACTTTTTTGAAATTTGACGCATTCTCATAGAAAGAAGTAACGCTCGAAGATCTTGAAAAAAGGTCAGAACCACAACAGAACGAATCTATAGTAGAGACTACCTTTCCCTGCTCTTCTCGTGTCCCTGACAAAAGAAATTGAGGATTTGACAACCTTACCGTATCGGGACTCAACTCACGAGCAAACACCGGAATAGACCCAACATGCGGATAAAACGTCTGCATCGCCGACATACTATCAGTTACTTCATCAGTCACTTCGTCAGTAATTTTATCTTTTATCAAACCTTCTTTTATTAAATCTTCAAACGCAATAAATGGCTCTACTTCCTCATTTTTTAACATCCTTTCCATCAACACATGATCTAAAAACACACATGACTCTTCACTGCATTCTTTCTCTTTTGCCAAATCAAGTAAGGTCTCTTTATCAGGAACTCTAATTAGGCCTGACTCTCTCGAAATCTGGGCGAGAGAACTGTCAGCAAGCAAATTGTCTACATTTTTCTCTGTTAATTCGAGAAGCTTAGAATCACGATAAATCCAAGCACTAAAGGATTCACCGTATTCACCTTTCAATAGAGCTTTAAGCAACTCTGTTTTTTTGTATTGAACATAAGGGGAATTCTTGGCTATCGTCCAATCTATCAAAATAATTGTCTTTGGTTTCAATACCATGCTGGGGTGTGGATTCAACCACCATCTTTTCTCGCCGGCTGCAAGCCTTGAGACACTCATTTCTTTTGTAGTGAGCTCAATATAACGACCTTTTAAAACCTCGACAGGATAAAAAAGATTTTTTCGCATCTGACCATTCATTCGAGGCTTCATTCGCTCACAACCCACACTTTATTTGAAACAAACCCATTATAGAACATTTAATGAGCAACCTCAAGCCTTAAGCTATTACTTTTATTCCGTAAAATCAAACAGATAGCCTTAGTTCAAGCCAATAATGCTCATACCATTGCCGCGCCTTATCGCCCACATCCCCTTCTATCTCCCCACGAGCCAAAAGCGATTTACTTGGATTCACAAACCGCTTTTCTTGCCAGGATATTGGTAAGCTCTTCACAGCTTCTTGGTTTGTCACCGCATAACCCATGCCGGTAATAATTTGAGCTGATATGTCTTTACGTAACAAAAAATTTAATAGGGTCATGGCAAGCTTAGGATGCCTGGAACCCTGAGGGATAGCCATACACCCCAACCAAAGTGGATAACGTCCCTTGGGTATCACAAAATGAATATGCGGGTTACTTTGGGATGCCTGATAAGTATCTGGAGACCAAGCCATACCTAAAAACACATCTTCATCGATAAACATCGATTCCATGGCATCGGCATTAATCACTTTCACATTAGGCAAACCCTTTTTTAAAAGGGCATAGGCTTGTTTAATATGAGTGGGGTTTTGATCATTAACGGAGTAACCCAAGCGAATAAGCGCTACAGAAAAAGGTTCTCGAATGTCATTCAGCCACAACACCTGGTGACGATAGCTTGGTGACCAAAGGTCCTTCCAAGCTGTGATTTTTGACAATGGAATGTATTTGTCATTCACTGCAATGCCCGTCATCCCCCAGGTCAGTGGATAACTGTAATCATTATTCGGGTCAAACGGCTGATGGATGAATTTTTTATAAATGCCCTGTGTGTGTGTCATGATCGATGAATCAATGTGATCCAATAAATGTGCTTTAACCATTCGTTTAATAAAGTAGCTACTTGGAAACACCACATCGTAAGCTAAACTCGGATTTCCTTTGAGCTTGGCATACATGGCCTCGTTACTTTCATAGTAAGAGACATCCACAGGAACACCTGTTTCTTTGGTAAATTGCTTATACACAGAATCAGGAATAGAATTAATCCACTGATACACATATAGCGTTGGCTTTGCCATAGCGAAAGCAGCATGAAACAATAAAAATAGGCCTAACAGACTTTTTTTCATGTCTTTTTCCCCAACAAACGCTGGCTAATAAGAACAACAGCCACTGTTAGTAATAACAACAAACTACACAAGGCATTGATCTCTGGATTCGCCCCTAACTTCGCCATGGCATAGACATGCAAAGGTAAGGTGACATAGTTTGGCCCACTCACAAAAAAGCTGATCACCACATCATCGAAAGACAACATAAAAGACAATAGGGCTGAAACCAGCAACGCAGAACGCATGGCAGGAATCATCACCCACCACCACTGCTGCCACAAAGACGCACCCAAATCTTCAGCGGCCAACAACAACTGTGGGTTTAAGTCCGACAAACGATTGGATATGACCATCACTGAAAAAGGCAAACAAAAAGACACATGAGCCAAAAACAAAGTGACAAAACCAAACGATACATGAGCGCTTCGAAACAAAATCATTAACGCAATCGCCATCACCAAATCAGGAATCACAATAAGAACAATCAGCAAGCCTGAGATCAGACGTCGACCAAAAAAACGATAACGATACAGAGAATAAGAAACCACCGCGCCAAGAACAGTTGATATGAATGCTGCGGAAAAACCCAAACACAAAGAATGCCAAGTGACTTTAGCCAGCAGTGCATCGTGCCATAGTTTTGAATACCATTGCCACGTCCAACCATGCCAAATCAGCGAATGCAAACTGTGATTAAATGAAAATAAAACCACAACTACCATTGGAATATAAAGAAAAGCCATGACCAAGAAAAACAAAGAGCGCGTGAGTCGATTCATCCTAAGCGACCTCCCCGTTTTTTATGAAACAAGGCACGATACACCAAAGTAAACACCAATAAAGCCGCCGTTAGCAGAAGACTTGTTGCAGCCCCTCCCGGCCAATTGTCTTGGTTCATGATTTGCTCTTGAATCACATTACCTAACATCAAACTGCTACGATCACCAAGCAAGCTAGGAATATAAAACAAGGTCATTGCAGGCAAAAACACACACATCACCCCGCTACCAACTGCCGGCAAGGAGTAAGGCCAAAAGATTCGCCAAAACAACTGTGTTGAACTTGCTCCCAAATCTTTCGCCGCCTCAATCCAGCTTGAATCATACTCATCCAACAAAACATAAATAGGTAAAATCATAAAGGGCAATAAGGTATAAACCTGCCCAATAATCACAGCTACTTTAGTATATAGAAGCGGCAGAGGCATTTTAATAATGCCCAAATAAAGCAAGGCCCCATTAATCAAACCCTTGGCTTTAAGCAAGGTTAACAAGGCATAAATACGAACCAAAGAACTACTCCAAAAAGGAATAAGCAACAGCATCAAGCAAATGGGCTTCCAACGTTTAGGCATGGTTGCCAAAGCCAAAGCAACCGGGTAACCCAACAAAACACACGTTAGTGTTGTAACAAATGAAAACTCAAAGGACTGCCAAAGAAGCCGAGCATATAAAGGCTGAAACAACTCTCGATAATGCAGGCCATGCCAATGAAAGAGACCTTCTTTGATATTGCCATTAAGGGACACACTCATCAGCACCATTAATCCCAATGGGAGGATAACCATCAGCAAAAACCACAGCCACGTTGTGTTAAGGAAAATATGCTTTACTTTGCTGCTATGAGTCATCGTTCAACACCACTTCCCAACCTGCTTGCCACGACAAATGAACAGATTCACCGCAACGGTAATCGAGTGTCTCATCTGTTTCATCAAAAAACTCAGTCACAGAAACAGGCGTTCCATCCGACAAAATAACCTGCAACTCCACGGTGGATCCTTTGTAAATCACGGATTCAACTCGACCTGGCAAATAGAGCTTATCTGATTCTATTTCACTACTATCCCAGGCTTGGAAATCTTCAGGGCGAATAATTAAATTTACATGTGTTGTGATTTCTTCATGCTTTAAAGGCTTTTTAATAAGAAAGGTTCGATCACACAGAGTCACAATTAGAGACTTATCATGAACAGACTTAACCGGCAGTCTGAAAATATTGGCTTCTCCAATAAATTGAGCCGCATACAATGTTTTTGGTGACTCATACATGCCTCTAGGCGTATCAATTTGAACGATCCTTCCTTCTCTCATCAACACAATGCGATCAGACATCGACAACGCTTCTTCTTGATCGTGCGTGACCATCACAAAGGTAATCCCTAATTCTTTTTGCAAGCTTTTGAGCTCTCGCCTAAGTGATCGTTTGATTTGCTTATCTAAAGCGCTCATGGGCTCATCAAGCAACAGCACAGAAGGTTTATTGATAAGCGCTCTTGCAATCGCTACACGCTGCTGTTGCCCACCGCTGAGCTCACTTGGGTAACGCTTCTCAAAACCAGTGAGGTGAACTTTTTCTAGAATTTCTGAGATGCGTTGATGATAAGCTTCTCCTCGAATGCCTTGGCAACGCAAAGCAAAACCAACGTTATCTGCGACAGACATAAAAGGAAAGAGCGCATAGTTCTGAAACACCATATTGATGGGCCGATGAGCCGCATCCAAACCATTAATCCGCTTTCCTCGCAACAACAAATCACCTGAAGCAGGTTCAATCAAGCCACCCAACAGACGAAGTAAGCTGGTTTTACCACAACCTGACGGACCCAGCAGAGTTAAAAATTCTCCAACATAGATATCTAAATCAATCGCTTGCAATGAAAATGCAGTTTTCTTGGGCTGCCAAACCAAATCTCGACACGTTATGATGCTCTGTTGCACTACCTAGCCCTCCATTATTAGTGGGGCTAATTATGCAAAATACCAGTCCATTGCGCAAGATGGAGACACTATATTACCCAGGGAAAATCCATCCCTTACTCGGGCAATCAAAAACAACACCTCCACAGACCCTATTCAAGAATAAGATTGCTACAATATTTGATCAATGATGTCTTTTTCCGACAACCACACTTTTTCTTTGCATTTTCGAGATGTCTCTCAACTGTTTTAAAAGAAATACCCAGCTGAAGGGCAACCTCTTTAGCAGACATATCCAACGATGTGTAATGAATGCACTCCTTCTCACGCACCGTTAAGCGCTTTTTGTTCATTAACCCATTGAGCTCTATAGAAAAGCCCTCTCGAGCATGAGTATTTGTGCTAAAAGCTTTAATTTCTTCAGCTTTCATAAATGAACACAAAATAGGGTCTCTAGCTGACTCAGAAATCAGATCTCTGGCCTCTTCTCTGAAATAATCTAAAAACAATTGCAGGAGATCAATATTTCTCAATAGTAAATCTAGCTTTGTTCTTCGGTGTTTTTCCCAGTCATGCGTAATATAAACCACCTCAGTACAATCATCATAACGCTTAGTAAGAACAACCCCCTCCCCCACGCCGTTCGCAATACAATCCTTAATGCAAGAATCGTCCAGCGCAAGCAGCGAAGAATAACCTGACTCCCAATGATTACTTTCCGTTAGATAAGCTTTGCTATACTCTTCAATATTTTGATAAAAAATTTCTGTGAATGCAGCGTCTGTATCTAAATGAACTCGCGACATATCTGGAAATATCTTAAGGTAAGTAAAATTTCCGATATCAAAATGATCAAACAAAGGTGCACAAAGACTCCTAACGTCACTCGCTGATGAGAAAACAAGGTTATCTTTTTTTAAAGGAGATGTGGGCATAGCGTCTCTCAAAATGGAGGAAAAACTCAAAAAGCACTATCCTCACATTGTATCGACAATCTACCCATTATCAAGATCACTCACCTTTTTAAGCAAACTTGATCTTGATCTCCATCACTGCGCATATAACCATCCACAGCACCCATCACTAATGACTTTGCAGCTAATAGTGGTAAAGTAGAGTTACCAAATAGTCTGCAAGCTACTCTTATACCTGTACGCCCAATGGCGCTTGCATATGAAACTTTTTGAGATACTCTTAACTCTTGGCCATCAAGATAAAGTTCTTTTGCTGCTGTAAGAAACAAGAAAGCTTGAGGACCTGCAGCAGCCTCACAAGCTGTAGATGCTACTGCATACTTCACTACATCCAACACAATCAATCTTGTGTACTCATAAAATGTAATTTCTTTATTCCAATTTCTTACCGCACTGTAGCTAGCGCCATACATTGCACCTTGAAATGCCGCACATAGATATCTGCTTGTTTGTTGGTCCTCCCTAGGAGAAAAAACCTCTTGATTTTCTTTCTCAGTTGAGCTTGACTCTGGCTTTTTCTTTTGACTGACCAAATATTTATTATCAGAAGGAACTTTATTTTCCTCATCGCTAACATCATGGCTTGCTAATGGTTCTTCATTTTTAGAAACATTACTGTCATTTCCTGAGAGTTGAGATGAACAGTCACCGCCCTCTATCTGAGGCAAATCTGAATCTGCCTTATTTTCTTGCTCAGTTGATCTTGGCTCTGCTTCTTTTTTTTGACTGATCAACTCTTTATTATCAGAAGGAACTTTATTTTCCTCGCTGTTAATATCATGACTTGCTAATGGTTCTTCATTCTTAGAAACATTACTATCATTTTCTGAGAATTGAGATGAACAGTCAGCGCCTTCTATCTGAGGCAACACCGGATCTTCTTTGAGTTCCTTAACACTTTTTAAGCCCATCCCCGCACACCTCGATATGACATCAAGAGCATTCTTTTTTAATGCTTTAATAAATTCTTTCGTGCTATGCCAAGGGTGCTTAAAATCAGGCTCTTTAAAAATAAATGTAGGGAAAGAGATTACCTTTCTAATAATTGGATTAATGAAAGAGCGGCAGTTGTTGAAAAAAGGACTGTATGATCCTGCATTCGCAAGCCATTTGACACAATGCTCTCTAATATTGTTAACAAAGCTCTCATAGTTTTCCTCCACTATTGATCCCAGATGCGTAATAATTGTGCCGGCCTCTCCCGTGTTAAGCATATGGCTAGCAGTTATTACATCTGGCGTGGATTCATGAAACTTGAATTTCTTTTTGAATATACCAGTAAAAGATATTTCAAATCTTATAAGACCCTGGACTGTCTTAAAAACTATTGCTGCATGCCTTGATTTAAAGCTAAACCACTGAGTCCACCCCATCCCTGACCCTAAATTGTCTGTAATGATGTATATATCAACTTTCATAAACCCAAACCCTCCGTTGAATAATAAATAAACAGCCTTGCAGCCAAGCTCAAGCTACCACCTGGCGTGTCTTTTTTCTATTGGTAAAAATACCCAACAATCCTTCCCGATCATTAAATAAGAGGCAACAACTCAACTCGGTTGCGAGCACTATGCTTTGCTTTCAGGTTCTCAAAATGCCTATCAACAGTTTTAGGATGTATCTTTAACTCTCGACCAATTTCTTTCGAGGTCAAACCTTGAGAGAATAACGTCAGACATTGATACTCCCGTTTGGTAATTGAGTTTTTTCCTTGACTAATTTTACTGATAAAATCATGCTTGGCTTTTTCATCTAAAGCAAAAGATCTTTTAGGGGGCTTAGTAGGGAGATTTGGTAATATGATAGGTGATTTTTTCGCCTCTTTAATTAACAAACCTGCTTTATCCCTAAAGTAAAGAAGAAACTTTTGCAGCAGATCAATATCATTCAACATCTTAGAAACAGTCTCAGTTTCTTTCTCCCTTCGCGATCCGAAATAGCATAGCTCAGTACAATCATCCAAGGAATTAGCAATCAAGTGTATCGCACCGCTCGAGATAGATTAACGCCATCCTAGCGCAAATCGACTCGCGAAGGCGATCGTTATCTGTGCCGCGACTCGTCCTCGTCACCCACGCTACGCAACCTAACGGCTTGACTACGCTGTGGTCTC
>JAJRRL010000019.1 GCA_024279495.1 Gammaproteobacteria bacterium
CACCAAGGTTGAAGATACACGTGAGTTGCTTGATAACGTACAATACGCGCCTACGCGGGGGCGCTATAAAGTTTACCTGATTGACGAGGTGCATATGCTCACGGGGCATAGTTTCAATGCTTTGTTGAAGACGCTGGAAGAGCCACCTCCGCACGTTAAATTCTTATTCGCGACGACTGACCCGCAAAAGTTGCCTGTGACGATTCTGTCACGCTGTTTGCAGTTTAATCTTAAACGTATGCCAGTCGATATGATTTCTGGTCATTTGAACTTCATCATGGGTGAAGAAAAGATCCCCTTTGATGAGCCTTCATTAAAATTAATTGCGCGTGCCGCTGATGGCAGTATGCGTGATGCCTTGAGCTTGCTTGATCAATCCATCGCTTTTGGTGGCAATGAGCTTAAAGAAAATGATGTGCGCGAAATGCTGGGTACGATTTCACACGAACCCTTGCTCGCATTATTGAAAGCTGTGTCAGCAGGTGAGGGCGCTTCAATACTTTCACAAGTGGAAGACCTTGCAGGTGTTACGCCAGATTTTGAGGCGGCTACGGATGCGATGATTTCTTTACTACATCAACTCGCAGTGCAACAAGTCGTGCCAGATGCGGTACAAGATGATGACAGCATCAAAGCACTAGCTAATGAGCTAAGTAAAGAAGAAGTACAATTGTTCTATCAAATCGCTTTGCAAGGGCGACGTGATTTACCGCTTTCGCCCGATCCACGCAGTGGTTTTGAAATGCTGCTATTGCGGATGATGTCGTTTCGACCTTTGCGTGAAGGCATGCTGCTAGAGCAATCACAAGAGCCGAAAAAAAAAACAGTAACGACTGAGCAAACAAGAACTGAGCCTCTAAAACCTGTTCAAGCTGAGCAAGTAAAACCTGCACAAACGCCAACGATAAATAAACCAGCCGTAAACGATGAACCACCACCGTGGGAAGTCTTGCCTGAAGAGTTGATGGTAGAGCACATCCCCCCACTTTTACATGATGTTTCTTCACCAACGCAGACACAGCAGATTGCGCAAGCAGTCGTTGAGAACGAACAAACAGAACGTGAAAAAACTGCTGAGCCAAAAACAGCTGAGTCAAAAGCTGAAGAGCCACCTGCAAGCAAAAATGAAAAGCCAAAAGAATTTATTCAAACAGATAAATGGCATGACATTATTCCTCAATTAAGTTTGCAGGGACGATCGGCAGAATTAATTAAACACTGCCTGTTAGAAAGCAAAGAAAATGGTACAATTTCATTGGTGTTGGATAAGTCGAGTGAGGGTTTATTAGCCGATCAGATCCATACTGAAATAGAGCTGGCGTTGGGTGAGTATTACGATGAGTTTTTGACCTTAACGATCTCCATAGATGAAGTGGAAGCTGTTGAAGCAATGGGTAGCAACATTAAAGAAGATAAAGAAACGCCCTCGCGACGCACCCTGCGAGAGAAAAATGAAGTCCAGCAACAAGCAGAACAAAATATAGAGGCAGACCCTTTTGTGATTGAATTAAAAAATCGCTTTGGTGCGCAAGTTGTACCAGGGTCTGTTCAACCAAAATAGTTGTTAATCCGCACCCTTCGACAAGCTCAGGGAACTAC
>JAJRRL010000020.1:0-47500 GCA_024279495.1 Gammaproteobacteria bacterium
GAGACCACAGCGTAGTCAAGCCGTTAGGTTGCGTAGCGTGGGTGACGAGGACGAGTCGCGGCACAGATAACGATCGCCTTCGCGAGTCGATTTGCGCTAGGATGGCGTTAATCTATCTCGAGCGGTGCGATACACTTGAAATGCTGAAGGCTTGTGTAAGAAATGCAATTGGCTGGCATCTTTTGATGTGGCAACATGGTATTAGTCCTTTTTTCGGTGGAGAGATCTTGAAAGATGAGAAAACTTTGATACAGCAGAAGTGATAAAAGCAGCCCATTAAAAAGGGAGCGGATATTTTTTTTTGAAAAAACACGATTATTTAACATGAGAAGTCCCACTGCCGAGGATCCCAGGTGATTGGAAAAGCAGTTAAGCCTTGGTTTAAAAAAAGTAATGGTGCTTTTTCTTGATCGCTTTTCGAGTCAAAAAGAAAAAAGAGAGGCAGACTCTCGTTGAAAGGGTTTTGATGCCTTACTGTGTGAGCGATTAAAGTAAGTAGGGCATGCTTATCTATGCTGGAGCGATTTATTAAGTAGGTGTGGTGGTCAGTATTTTTCTTGTAGTGCAGAAGCAACCTATTGTCAGAGCCGATCAATACAGCTGCCTTTTTTTTATCTTGCAGCTGTTGGTTTATTAAAAGGATAGGCCAGCATAGTAACTGTTTAAGTAAAAATCCCTGTTTGCTGCAAAGTTTGCACAACTCCTTCAAAAGACTTTTTTCCCATGAGTAGATTCTATAGTGTTGTCGCTGATAAGAAAGACATGTACTGATTATTTGGCTGTAAGCGGATTCAGGGCAGTGTGAGAATTCTTTTTTTTGAGGCAAAGCGAGCGTATGAATGTTGCCATGATTGCAAGGCAGATATAAAAAGAGCTCTTGGTTTTTCTCCTTGCCTTTGATTTGCCCTAAGGCCTTTTGTAATGTGCTTGTAATGGATGGATTGCTACGTGAAAGAGGGTGTTTGATGTCATGATACCTGTGGTCTTCTGATATCCAAGCTATTGACGAAGAAGACCTGACGATAAGGTGAGTGGTATTGATTTTCTTGCGATTCATGCCTTGGGCCCCTTGTTTTATTTCGCAATAGGAACGTTCTTTAAGTATTTACGAAAAAAAAAGATCTCACTACCGTATTTTTTACGGTAGTATTCGCGTAGACAGGGCTTTTGGATCAGTGCTAAAGTAAGGGTCTGATAGGGTTTCCAGATTAGAGGTAGTTGGTGAGTCAAACGTCCCAAAAAAATAAAAAACCAGGGTTTTTCAATAGGTTACTGTGGGTCTCTGGCGCTGGCATTTTAATTTTTTCTATTTTCTTTATGGCAATTTATGTCATGCTGCAGGGGCAATTGCCTGATGTGAGCAGCCTTGTTGATGTGCACCTTCAGGTGCCAATGCGAGTCTACAGTCGAGATGGCAAGCTGATTGCTCAATTTGGAGACAAGCGTCGTGAACCTGTTATCTTCTCTGATATTCCCCCCTTACTGGTAAAGGGTGTGCTTGCCACTGAAGATGCTCGTTTTTATGAGCACTCAGGGGTCGACGTGATTGGCTTGGCTAGGGCCGCGCTTGTCATGCTTAAAAGTGGCCGAAAAGCACAAGGCGCTAGCACGATCACTATGCAGGTGGCACGTAACTTTTATTTAACGCGTAAAAAAACATTCCGTCGCAAGTTTATTGAAATCATGTTGGCGATGAAAATTGATAATACATTTTCTAAAGATGCTGTTCTGTCACTTTATTTAAACAAAATTTATTTTGGTAATCGAGCTTACGGTGTTGGAGCTGCGGCGCGAGTGTATTATGGCTTACCTCTCAATAAACTGGATCTTGCACAAATGGCGATGATTGCTGGTTTACCTCAGTCACCATCGAGAAATAACCCTATCCGAAATCCACACGCAGCGGTGGTTCGTCGAAACCATGTGCTAGATCGGATGTTTGAATTACACATGATTACTCAAGAGCAGCATGATAAGGCGTATCAAGCAGTAATTACGGCCAAATATCATCGTCAAGAAATTGGTCTTTATGCTCCTTATGTGGCTGAAACAGTTCGAAGAGCACTGTTTCAACGTTACGGCAGTAAAGCTTACGAAAAAGGTATCGATGCTTACACAACCATCGATACTCATCAGCAAGAAGCTGCTCAAAAAGCCTTAAAAACAGGATTAATCAATTACTCATTCAGGCATGGCTATCCAGGTCCAATGGGGCACTTGCTGCTTGAATCTTATGGCCATTGGCTTGATAGCTTGGCTACTTACCCTACTATTTTGGAGCTGCCTATAGGTGTTGTGTCTGTCGTACTCGATCATTCTGTTCGAGTGTTGTTGGCCAACGGCGATTCCATTACGATTCCTTGGGTGGGCTTGTCTTGGGCAAAACCAGCTTTGCCGAATCATCATTATGGGCGAGCTCCACAACAAGCCAGCGATGTCGTGTCCGTGGGCGATGTGATTCGTGTTCGACACATGAAAAAAGCAGGCAAACTAACGTGGATCTTGGCGCCATCACCTAAAGTGCAGGGTGCTTTGGTATCGCTTGACCCAGATACGGGCGGTATTCATGCGTTGGTCGGCGGTTTTAATTTCAAGTTGAGTCGCTTTAATAGAGCCTTGCAAGCACAAAGGCAGCCGGGCTCTAGCTTTAAGCCTTTTATTTACTCTTCTGCATTGAATCAAGGCTTCACCTTAGCATCGATTATCAACGATGCTCCAGTGATTTTAAAAGACACTGGTGAAAATGAGTATTGGCGACCTGAAAATGACACACGACGTTTTTATGGCCCAACAACCCTACAAGAAGGCTTGACTCATTCTCGTAATTTAGTATCGATCAGGCTTCTTCAGAAAATGGGTATTAAACCAACGATTGCTTATGCTAGTCGTTTTGGATTTGATAATAAAAAGCTACCGCACTCCTTGTCTTTAGCTTTGGGTAGTGGTTTGGTGACGCCATTGCAGTTGGCTCAAGGCTATGCTGTTTTTGCAAACGGTGGTTTTTTTACTCCAGCACATTTGCTGACACAAGTGAATATGCAAGGAAAGCCTGATTGGAAATATGACACACCTAAAGTGGGCCCAGCGTGTTGGCCATCTGCAAATGCTGTTAAATCAGATTCAAGCAGTGACAGTGAGCTTTCATGCGATAAGCCTGCTATCACAGCACAGAATGCCTACCTCATGACAGAGGCTTTGCAAGACGTGATCCAGCATGGAACGGGTCGGGCAGCGCGTGTGTTGAAGCGTCATGATTTGAGCGGCAAAACAGGAACAACCAACAAGCAGCTTGATGCTTGGTTTGCTGGTTTTAATCGTCATTTGGTAACGGTTGTCTGGGTTGGCTTCGATAAGATGATTTCATTGAAAGAATATGGCGCTCAAGCGGCATTGCCTATTTGGATACAGTACATGAAAGCTGCTTTGGCAGGAGATCCAGAAGAAGGTTTGCTTCAGCCAGAAGGTATTGTTGCCGTTCGTATTAATAAGAAAACAGGTCAGGTCGACGATGTCGATAACAAAAACACTAGGCTAATGTATTTCCGTTCTTCCCACGCACCTAGCGCTGATCCGTCTGAGTCGACTGATAATGATTTGCTTTTAAAAGAGAATGCGACAGCAGACGGGGCGCAAGCTAAAACAGCCCAAGGTGATCAAGGCGATGATATTTTCTAATTTTTTATTTTAAAAAGAGTCGTTATTGAAAAAATCGTTAAAAATAAATTAGCTTAAAAACCTGACTTCTAAGGTCGAGCTGTTATCCCTTAATTCGAGCAGCTTACTTAGCTTTTTTTGGTTTTTAACAAGCCACCGACGAGCACTGCATTTCTAAACCGATCATCAAAGCATTCCAACTTGGGTTTTGTCTTGCGGTGACGGAATAAGTGGCTGCTCCTGTATCAGTGATGCTGATGGCTTGGCTAAGGTTTTGAGTCATGGTGTGAATATAAGAAAACGTGACATTAAAGTTCTGAGTGACAGTGTACTTAAGGCCTAAGCCGGCTCGTATTAATATCAGTGATTCATTGTCTGTTGCTGGTGCGTTGATGCTAGCGCCTGTTGTGCTGGTTGAGGCAGTCATATCGTTAGCGGAATAGCCTAAGCCGACTCTCAGGTAGAGGAGTATATCGTCTGCTAGCATGTAACCGCCTAGAGCATCGGCAGCAAAGGTGTAATTATTAGAGTTTTTCACAGATAATTGTGTGTCAACAGCACTTTTTGTAACAGCCGTGGATGTTTGTTGAGCGCTGTTTGTGAGGTTGATGTTGAAGTCTCCGCCAAAAAACCACCGGCTAGGGGTGGTTACGGAATAGCCTAAGTCAAGGTAAGCACTTAGTAGCGATTGGCTGCCATTTGTAAAACTTGTGTTGGTTGCGGAGACTGAGTTTGATAAGGTCGGGGAAAGAGAGAGTCCGTTGTAGCCAGCGCCAACGCCAATGGAGATGCCGCTGAAATTGTAGCGAGCTAAGCCGCCGCTTAAACTGTCTAAAGCAAAACCAGAAGCGCAAGATGTGAGCAAGCTAAGGGCAAGAAAGGCTTTTTTGATGCTGCGGGACATGGTCACCTCCGTGTTTTCTGTCTCGTGATTAGGGACACGCCCTAAGTATAGCTTGAAGCCTTAATAAAGAGTAGGGTGCTTAAATTTAAGCTTCAGCTGGGTGTTTTTTAACCCAAACAAGCAGGCCTAAGCTGATTGCAATTAAGCCAAGCATCACAGAAAACAGAGCAACATGGCTGCTTGTATGATGCGCAATAAGTAAAGCACAGCCATCCACAATGATTAAAGCAAAGCCAGTGACAGAGCTAATTAAAGCTTGCAGACGACCTTGAATATTTTGAGGCGTGCACTCAAATAGCAATGTGGATGACAAAGACCAGCTGGCAAAAGCAAAACCCACCATAGAAAAGCTGATGATGGCCATGGATTTTGAAGGGTCAGCAGAGATCATGACAAAAGCAAGAAACATCAGCAGCATTAAGGCGATTAATGTATTTTCTGCTCCAAAGCGTTTGCGTAGGCGCTTTAACATGAAGCTCGCAGCGACAAATCCAATAGAAATTAAGGTTTCAATGAGACCAAAAAAGGAGGCACTTAGATGCAGCGTATTTTTAATGAAAGGAACTAATACGACAGGGTTGGTCATAAAGCAGGTGATCGAGAGCATTTGGATGATTGCCAAAACACCAGTTCGGGGGTGTTTTTTTAGGTGAGTTAAGCAGGCAAAACATTCCATGTATAAGCGACTCAGCGGTTGTTTTTTTTGCTGCTGGCGTTCTGGGTTGTCGTCTGTTTTGGGTAACATTAAGGCTGTGATGACGGCCAACACAAAGCAAGCGCAGACAATGCTCATTAAAAAAGGTAGTGATATCCAAGCTGTTAGCCATCCACCAAGCGCGTTTCCCGTTAGGTTTCCTAGTTCAAACATGATGCCTGATACAGCGGTGACTAAAAGTAAGTTATCAGAATTTGCTAATTCTTGATTGAGTGCGTAGGTGGCAGGGAATCGCATGCTAAAGAGCAAGCCCATACCAACGAGCAGTAGCGGCCAAAGCAGAGGACTATTGCTGTAGTGAAACAAAAAAGCAAAGCCGCCGGTGAGGAAGAAGCCAGCAATAGCAGCGCCTAAAAAGCAATGTTGACGTTTGAAGCGATCGACAAGAGAGCCCATGATTGGGCCAACAGTCATGGTTGGAAACCAAAAGCAAAACATATAAAACATCAGTTGAAACAGTTGGTTAGTGACTGCATGCGGTGTTTTGATGGCATACCAACTACTGGCTACGTATTCAGCGCCGTTTCCTAAAGCGGTGCAAAATAGAGCAATAAAGAAAGGGATAAGGGATATTAGGCTGCGCCATTGTTGTTTGTCGGAGGTATTCATAAGGCCTTCTTGTATGGTCATTTTTTATTGAACATGAATTGTACAACACAGGAAAGGTAGGTGCAAGAGATTTGCTTAGGGGCGTACCCGAAGTTTGTGATAAGGTTGGGTTTGTAAAGATTTTTAGTTTTTTCTTTGCAAAAAAAAATTATGATTGGCCTCTCGCCTTTGCTGGGTACAGGCTCTACGTTACTACCTTGCCTTGGGGTGACACCTGTGGGTGAGCATTAGCCTCTCCGCTTAAACCGTAGAACGTTCGTTTCGTTTTCAGCGGAACAAGGAAAAGTTAGGACTATTTAATATGTCGAAGGAAGCAGACACCCTTAGCGAGATCACTCAACCGACAGCTAATCGTATGGCGGCACGTTTGTTTTTATGTGTGCTTGTTATTTTAGTGTCTTTAGGCGATTTGGCTGTTTTACATTGGAAAGAAAGTTTGTATTGGTTTTACAGCCAAACCATGGCCATTATCGATTTGTTGGCTGGTCTGTCGCTTGCTTGCGTGGCTCCTTTGGGTCAGTTTAGCAGGCGTTGGTCGTTATTGTGGCGTCAGTCATTGCATTGGCTGGGTTTCCTTGTTTTGGTTTATTTTTTGCATGATCTTCTCATGTTAGGTGTGTTAACACATAGAACAGCGGGGCTATCGATGTTAGCTCTCTCAGGTTTTGTTTTTTATTTTTCAGGTTTGTATGTTGATTTATTGCAGATCGTTGTTGGCATTGTGTGTTTATCTATGGCAGCTAGTATGGTTTGGTTGCACTTGCATGTATGGCTGCTTGTGTTGCCTTTGTGCGTATTGGCGGTTTTTGTTTTATTACTTTTGGTGCGGCAGCATCAATATCATGGAGAGCAGGAGTGATGAAAAGCTTAAAAAAAGTGGGCGCAGTAATAGCATTGCTAATAAGTACATCATCAGCTTTAGCAGCTCCTCACATTCATCCTTATCCGCCTGAAGTGGTGGCCGTGTTGGCGTCAGGAATTGATCGTGTGTTAATTCCGGTGGGGGCAACGCATCAATGGGGAATCATGGTAACTGATGTCGCTACAGGACAGGTGATTTACACGCATCAAGCAGATGCTTGGATGACGCCGGCAAGCACACAAAAAATAGTAACAGCGGTGGTTGCAACGAAAGAGCTGGGAGAGCGTTATCGTTTCAAAACACGTTTATGGACCTCGGGTCTTATTAAAAAAGGAGTGTTGCATGGCTCGGTCACGCTGGAGTTTTCAGGAGATCCAACTCTTGCTCATTCAGATGTATTGAGCTTACTGGTTGAACTGAAAAAATCGGGCATTCATCGTATAACAGGTTCTGTATATCTTGATACTCATTCTCGAAGTCCCATTCCTTATGCTCCAGGTTGGATGTGGGATGATTTGAGTTTTCGCCATGGGGCTCCTGCGGGAGCGATTGTTATCGATGAGAATAGTTTTCCCATTGAGTTAATTTGGTCAAAAAAGCACAGGCGCGCGATACTTAAGCAAGGCATGCCAAAAGGTTCCGTTCGCTTTAGTAATAAAGTTAAAAAGCAAAGCGGCTCAGTATTCAAGTGCCCCTTGCTTGTTTATTCTCACGATAACAATCATTACGAGTTATCCGGTTGCATGCCTCACGATAGAAGCGATAAAAAATTGTGGTTGGCGATTCGAAATCCTAAAAAATACGCTTCTTTCATTGTGCGAGATGCATTAAAGAACATGAATATCCAAGGTGATGGGCGCATTGAAGAGCATCGAAAAGCTCGACATTCTCACCTGCTTGCAACACATTATTCGAAGGCATTGCCGGTATTGATTAAAAAGATGCTGAAAGAATCTGATAATGTCATTGCAAACGCATTATTAGAAGCTTTGGGTGCGCATCATTACCATGAAGCAGGTAGCTGGCAGAATGGTACGCAAACTGTAAAGGAACGCTTGGGTAAGCTTTTGGGTTTGCCAGAGAATTCGTGGCGTATTGTCGATGGTTCAGGAGCGTCACGCTATAACGTTTTGTCGCCGCATGTGCTTGTATCGTTATTGGAGTCTGTGTATCAAGACCCTTTGCTTGCTCGAGTCATTATCTCGGCCCTACCAACGGGCGGAAAAGATGGTACCTTGAAAGAGAGAATGCGGTCAGCTGGATTGCGAGGAGTGGTTCACGCTAAAACGGGTACCATGACAGGTGTGTCTGCATTGTCAGGATTTATTAATCGCCCGGATGGTCATGTACTTGTTTTTGCTGTGATGGCAAATGGTTTGCTAAGTAGAGCAAGAATGGCACACGCCTGGGAGGATGCTGTATGTCAGGTACTGACTCAAGATGTCAGCAGCATTATGCCGTTATAGGCTCTTCTGTTGAGAAAAGCTTATCTCCACACATCCACAGTGTGTTTGCTACATCCATGGGTGAGCAAGCCAGTTATGGGCGAATCAATGTTTCAGACGTCGATGTCTCATCAAGCATTCATGATTTTTTTAATTCAGGCGGCGTAGGCTTGAGTGTGACTATGCCTTTTAAAGAGCTTGCTTATCAGTTAGCAGATCAAGTGCACCCAAGAGCGCAGGCTGTTTCTGCCGCGAA
Source organism: Gammaproteobacteria bacterium (assembly GCA_024279495.1). Classification (GTDB taxonomy): domain Bacteria; phylum Pseudomonadota; class Gammaproteobacteria; order JAJRRL01; family JAJRRL01; genus JAJRRL01. The sequence continues at coordinate 8,446 of JAJRRL010000020.1, forward strand.
TACACTCACACGATTGCCCAACGGTAATATCGCAGCCGATAATACGGATGGCTTGGGTTTTTTTGTAGCGATTCATCACATGCTTGGTTGGTCTTGGCAGAGAAAGCGTGTCTTGTTGATTGGAGCTGGAGGAGCCGCAAGAGCAGTGTTGCCTATGTTGCTCAGAGGCCAGCCCTTAAGCTTGTGTGTTGTGAATCGAAGTGTTGATCGAGCGCAGCGAATGGTACGTGATAGTTTTTATCATCAGCCTAAAGCACAGGTGCAGGTAAGGTCATTAGACGACTTACCAGAACAAGCTTATGACTGTGTTATTAACACGGTGGGTGCTGGATTATCAGGCGATGATCTTGGTCTGTCAAAAAAACTCTTTTCCGACACAACTTGCGTGTATGATTTGTCATATGGTGAGCGTGCACAGCCTTTTTTGGATTGGTGTGAGACACAAGGTGCTTTGGTTTCAGATGGTCTTCTGATGTTGATAGTGCAGGCTGCTTATCAGCATTTTATCTGGCATGGGGTCATGCCCGACCTCTCAGAAGAGAGCATAGGCATGATCAAAAGAGAGTCATTACGTGGTCAGTGAGAGGGCCAAAGCGCTTTGCTTGTGAGATATATCTCACGTACGTGTAGGACAAATAGCATAAAAAGTGATTATTTTTTGCTCTATTTTTAAGGTAACTTATTGAATAATAAGGAATTATCCGGTTTTTTGCCAATTGGTGTTCTTAGTGAACAGGAAAAGTGGGTTGTTTGCCTAAAATCACATGGTAAATTGGATGAGTGCATCGACTGTTTTCTTGCAGTCAGTGTGACAGGAAAGGTCTATTCAATGGACTGAGTATTCTACGGACAGAATTACCATTGGTACGGATCACCAACATTGAGCAACCCCCTTATTGCTCAAGCCTTATCCTAGATCCGCAAGCACTAACTCGTGAAGCCGGCGCTTTTTTAAAGTGCCGGCTTTACTCTATCTGTAACGTAATTTTAAAAAAAGATCGGGTTGTTACAGTCTGACAATAGGGCGGCTAAGAATCGCCAAGAATGAATCAAAGAAAATGCCAAGACCATTTCAGGATAAAGAAATAAATAATCGCCAGCAAAGCACCTGCAGGTACGGTAATCACCCAAGACACGAAAATATTTCCAATGACGCTTAAGTTTAATGCACCCATGCCTCGAGCTAAGCCGACGCCGAACACAGCGCCAACGAGTGTTTGTGTGGTTGAAATAGGAAGGCCAATGCCAGAGGCAATAATGACTGTGCTGGCAGTTGCGAGTTGAGCTGCAAAGCCTCGGCTTGGTGTGAGCTGAGTGATGTTATCGCCAATGGTAGCTATAACACGATGCCCGTAGGTTGCTAATCCGAATACGATACCTAAAGCGCCCAACCCTAATACCCAAAGGGGAATACCGCTTTGCTGACGAATAAGAGAGGCGTGGTGAGCGATATCCACAACGGCTGCTAATGGGCCAATGGCATTAGCTACATCGTTGGAGCCATGAGCAAAGGCCATGGCGCAAGCAGTGAAAATCATCAAAATGGAGAAGACTCGTTCAAGTTTTTCGAAATCAGCATGGTGGTCAGAGGAGTTGCTACGCTCGGAAAAGCGTATTCGATTTAAAAGATAGACTCCAAGTGCTGAGGCAATAAGGCTGATTAGTACGGATAGTTCAACATTCTGCCAAGTTGAAAGAGTGATATTGAGGTGCTTTAAACCACTGACCAGCGTGACCAGCGTTAGTACCATCGATACTAAAAAGATGTAGACAGGGATCCAGTATTTAGCTCGTCGAATGGGGTTTTTACTTTCAAAGATGAGTTCTTGCACGCTGCGAAACAGTGCATAGGCAATGGCTCCTGATATAATTGGTGTGACGATCCAGCTCAAAACAATATTGATAAGGTGAGACCACTGAATGGCATGAACTCCTGCAGAGACCACCCCAAAACCAACTAAGGCGCCCACAATAGTATGTGTGGTAGAGACTGGCCAGGCAAAATAAGTGGCGATCATCAGCCAAGTACCTGCAGCTAAGAGTGCGGAAAGCATTCCAAACATGAAAATGGATTTGGAATGGGTGTAAAAGTCGACATGGATGATACTCGATCGGATGGTATCGGTGACTTGGCCACCAGCGAGCATAGCGCCTAAAGCTTCAAAAACGACAGCAATAACAATGGCTTGTTTGATTGTCAGTGCTTTTGAGCCAACTGAAGTGCCCATTGCGTTGGCCACATCATTTGCGCCAACACCCCAAGCCATGAAAAAGCCAAATAAACAAGCTAAAAGTAAGAGCAGGTCCGCGTGAGGTATCATGGACGGGTCTCCCCCGGTATTAAAAGTGTAAGATATCATGCTGAGAGCGTGTGATACAACAAATTCCCATTTTACGCCAATCTCAAACGAAAATTCTCTTCAAAATCCTGATGAGCTGCTATCTCACCTAAGTTGTCATCCGAAGGCAACAACGTGACGTAGAGCCTGCACCCAGCGAAGGCGGGTGGGACCCAGGCTTGATCCGTTGTTATGAAGTAACAACTAGGATCTTTCAATATTTAGCCCTAAAATAAAATAGCCCCACCTTTTGTCATCCCCAGGAATGTAATGACGTAGGGGACCCAAGCTTGATCCGTTGTTACTTTGTAACAACTAGAATCTTTCAATATTTAGCCCTAACCCTAAGGCTGATATTCTTGCATGCGATGCGAAAAACCGTATGATGGGCGCTGGCTTCATATAGTAAGGAATACCAGGTGGTAGATATTCAACAGGCAGTAGCCTTAGTGGCTCCAGCTGTTCAGCGCTTATGTAGCAATGGCGAGGTTTTAACCGGTCTGATTTTAGGTTCTGGTCTTCATGATTTTGCTAATCAACTCACAGATGCGACTGTTTTTTCTTATGCCGATTTACCTGGGTTTCCACAACCGTCTGTGGAAGGCCATGCTGGCAAGCTGATTGTTGGTTTGATGGCAGGTAAGCCAGTGGCTTGTTTGGCAGGTCGAGTGCATTTTTATGAAGGCTCTGATTTGGCAAGCTTGAAGGTTATGTTACGTACCTTAAAAGCAGTCGGCTGCGATCAGCTGATTATCACCAATGCGTCAGGCTCTATTAATGCCGACATTCCTCCAGGTGGCCTTGTTGCGATCACTGATCACATCAACTTCTCATTTCGAAATCCTTTGGTTGGTCCTGCTGAAGCAGACTACCCTCGCTTTGTTCCAATGGATAACGCTTACGATAAAGAGTCCAGAGAGCGTTTGCAGGAAAGCGCGAAAGCATTAGATATTCCTTTGCATGAAGGTGTTTACATTGGCGTTTTGGGCCCATCCTTCGAAACACCTGCAGAAATTAAAGCGTTTCGTTTATTAGGCGCTGATTGCGTTGGCATGTCGACAGTAGCTGATGTGTTAGTTGCAAGGCAATGTGGTTTAACAGTGTTAACGGTTTCTGCCGTTGTTAACTTAGCAGCAGACTTGAAATCAACGTCAATCACCCATCAAGAAACCTTGGAGTATGGCGCAAAAGCGGCGAAAAAAATGATTCCTTTGTTGAGCCACTATGTTGAACATGCAAGATAGTGCAAAAAAAGCCTTTGCGAAGCAGCTGATTGCCTGTTTGGATTTGACGCGTTTATCTGATCACGATCCAGAAGCATTAAAAACGCTGATGCAAAACGCATTGACGCCTTTTGGTTCTTGTGCAGCTGTGTGTGTGTATCCTGCTGATTTGCCTGTGTGCCATGAGCATAGGCGAAGCAATGATTTGCGTTATGCCGCAGTTGCTAATTTTCCAACGGGTAATGAATCATTAACAGATGTCTGCAAACAAATAGATAGTATGTTGGAAGCAAGCTGCGATGAATGCGATGTGGTGTTGCCGTACACGGCGTTTTTAAGAAAAGAGTATGCGTATTGCAGTGATTTTTTAAAAGCGTGTCGAGATCACTTTCCAGGCACTTTAAAGGTAATTTTAGAAACAGGATGCCTAAAAGAAGAAGCCATTATTACAGATGCTTCACAGTGTGCTTTAGATATCGGAGCTGATTTTTTAAAAACAAGCACAGGCCATGTGCCTGATGATAGCCTTCTTAAGAGTGTGTCCGTCTTATTATCTGTTATTCAAAAGAATAATCGAGGCAGTATTAAGGTCTCTGGTGGAGTAAGAACCATGGATCAAGCGTATGAATTTTGGCAGTTGATTCAAGAGACTATGGGCGCAGAGTGGATGACGCCTAGCCACGTCCGTTTTGGCGCTAGCAGCTTATTGGGTAACGTTTTAGAGCAGTCAAGTTGACAGAAGTTATACTTCAAAGTAGCATAGGTAAGAAATAGAGCAAATATAAGAATAAGAATAACAGCGTTCGTCTGCTGGAAGGGGAGTGGCGAGCATACGGAGGTGAGTATGACGATACAAGACGTGTTGGGCTCGGCAAAAACGTTCTTTAGCAACTCTGGCAATGCAGCTGGAGTAGGCTTTGGTGGCGGTGCCTTGGTGGGCGGCGTAGCAGCGGGCGCAGTGGCACACTTAATCACTAAGCGGGTGATTCAGGGGCAAATGCAATGCATTGCATCAAATGCTGATTTTAATGCTATTGATACAGAGTTCCGGGCAGCGTTACATCGCGTGGCGCGAGCGAATCATTTGGCTAGGCCTATTGTAGAGCAGGTGCTTCAAGAGGTGTCTCTTTTTAAAGAGGGGGCGGCTCGGGCAAAAGGAGATACCTTTGTTAATCCAACCATCGATGCTGACTTTATTAGAAAGTATAATGAGCTACCACTTAGAGTTCAGGGTAGGTTAAACAATGAGATGCTGGAGGCGATTTGCGTCTTAAAACATTCTATTTTGACCCATATTTTGGAATATTTTGAGAGAAAAGATTTTCTAACGGTTCAGAGTCACTCAAAGGCAGCCAACTTTTCTCAGCGAGTGACGGTCAACGAAGAGTGCAAAGTTGATCTTGGTATTGTCACCATGATTTGCTTTTCAAATATTTTACTTGGTATTTATGACTTGTTTATCAGGGACATGACTGATTCTTCTTCGCTTACTCTCATACAGAGAACCCCTGCTGAAATGAAAGAAACTCCTGGTCTGTTTCTTGATTTAATTATTGGTTTTACCCGAAAATTACAACCTCTCATGCAAAAAGGCGATAGTGAGTTTTGTGATTTTTTCCGATCACTTTTTTCGATTCCTTCTCGTAGAAATGTGTCATTGACCCGGTTGATTGAAGCAGTAAAGGCATATCAACCTGAAGTGACAGAAGCACTGATGGCACAGAGGAAAAGAGAAGAGTTGTTTTCGTTGACGGAAGGCTTATCTATATTGGGCAATAACCGAGTCACGGCTGTCAAAGACATGGTGTATGCGCTCTTTTTTGCTGAATCGGCTTTTTTAGATGAAGAAGGGATCATGCCCGATGCATTGGCATCACCCAGCGCAGCATTGCTTGAACAAATGACAGGTAGCTTAAAAGGCTTTTACGAGGTTTCTCTATCCTTACCAGAAGAAGTAGCAAAGACACTTAAATTCCCCAAAGAGTTTTCAAGTTCTAAAGACGACGCTCACAGAGTCGGGAAGCAGCTTTATGATTTGTATTTGGCCTTGTCGCTGAGCAATTTTCTTGTTTCTGCTATTCAGCACATGATGCAGAAAAGAGGTGAAAGTGCTGTTACATTACCAGAGTTTGATTTGTTGTATCGACTGCTTCAAGCAACAGAGCAAACAGCCATTACTGTGTTCGATGATTTCTTATCTCTCTCACATGTGAGCCATTGGTCGGGGCAATTAAAGCAGCTGTTGGAAGGGCAAGGAGATTTGCAAAAGCTAGATAGAATCCCCACAGTGAAGTTGCCAAACAGGGTAGGTCTGTTTGAAGAAATCAAAATTGAAGACCCTAAGTTGTTGGCTTTGTACCGTCAGATTTTAGAGTTCCCACTGTCTTTTGCTCAAACAGCATTGCTACGAGTTGTCGGAGGGTTTCAATATCAAAAGGAACTTAGCAAAAAAATAGAGAAGCGTCGCAATGGCATGTCTGTCTCTTCAGATCCTGACTCAGAAGACATTGTAAGGTCTCGTCCGCATGATACATTGTGGGTTCAATATCAAAGTGCGCCGGAGAGAGTAAAAACATTGCTAAAATGGTGTGTGTCACTTCAGGTCTTAGGCAACGATGGTTTGTCGGCATTTGCAGATGCCTTTTCTAAGTCGTGTGATACACCTGAAATTTTAGAGCAAGAACTATTTTCTTTGTTAAGGGATCGACGACAGGCAAGGATTTCTGAGTTGAGTTGTTTGGCTAGACAGGCTGAAGGGGAGATCAATACAGCATTACAAGGTTTCTTCTCGTCCGAGCACGTATTGGATTTAAGATTTAAGCAGGCTGCAGAGCAAGTAAAGAGCCGGGTGGTAGGTCTATCTCAGGAAGGGGAGCTAAGCGAACATTTCTCAAGGCATTGGCATTTGGAGTGTTCTGAAGCTGGATTTAACATTTCATTGAAGCAGCATGCTATTAGAGTGACTAAAGATTATGTAAAGGCAAAAGAGGTGTTTGATGCTTGGTTGAGTCGAGTTGTGATGTTTAAAACAGATCAGCAAGTACAACTATTTCGTTCGCTAGAAATAGCTATCACGCAGCCAACCAGTGCGGATGTTTTTTCTGCACCGCTGAAAGATAGGAAAAATTCTGTGATAAGCATTTCGCCTCAGCTAACAGGGCGAGCACTACCGATTGTTCGAAATGAGCTAGGGTTTGTTGGCTTGTTTAATCGTTCACAAGCTGGAGATACTTGGATTCATTTAAGATCACATTTCCAAACATTGGCAAAGGCTAACGCTGGTTTTAAGCAGTGTGGGGCGTTAGTGTCGGTGTTGGATGTGTTATTTAAGCATCGTAAAAGAAAAGCCTCTTATCCAACAACGTGGGTGGCTTGGCGGTTTGTGCAGCTTTTGTTGGAAACAGATAATCGTTCTTATTTGCAGAGCTTATTGCTTGGTATGCAGGCATTTGAGTTTGCTCTTTCTAAGGAAGAAGGTACGCATACACGGAATGCGGCACAGTTTGTGTCGAATCCTCAGTATTCTTATTACATGGCTATTATGGCAAACATCAAAGCGGGTGATGCGACGGTAGGTGATAGAAGAAGGCTTTGTGGAGCGTTGATGAATTTTGTGCAGGGTCTTTGGTATTTTTCATCAGATAAGCAGGCAAGACCCCAAGATGTCTCTTCGATGAAAAAATGTTTTTTTGCAAGTTCAGCGGCTTCCCGTCCAGTAGGTTGGGTATTGCAGCATGAACAAGAAGTGTTTGCTTCATCGGGAGGTGCGCCATGAAGCCAGATAATTTACAAAAGCACTTGACGCATCTTGTCAGAACCGTAAATTTTGAGGAAGAATCAAACTTCTATGATTTCTTTATGCTGTTGGTAACAAAGCACGGCTTTGATGTTCGACTTTTTACGCGAAGAGAATATGAGTCAGAGTCTTTACTGTTAAAAACACAGCAAGAGCTGACAAAGATTATTGATTCCTATCTGAGGTCTGCTTCAGAAGAGATCAATAAAAAAATAGATAATCCTGGTAGGCCTCAGCTTATTCGAGATGCTTTAGCTGTCAGGCAAGTGCTGTGTGATGCTCCTAACAAAAAAAGAGTTATTTATCAGGCTCCGTCTGGAGGAAAACAGACGCTTAACATGGCGTCTTGCTTGTTGTTTTTTTCTGAGTGCCTCGATGGTTTGGTGGGTGAGAAACGAAAAAAAATGACTCATAAAATCATGAAGGCCATACTTAGGCTGTCTCGTTATTCAGAAGAAGGCATGATTATTGAGAGTAAAATATCTCATCCGCTAGAAGGCTGTATGCGATATAAGTATAGCTTGTTGGGAGGCGATGTAGATCTTAGCTCTCTGTTACCCCATTTGAAACAGAGTGTGATGATGGCATTTTCTGCGAGCAGAGAAAAGCTTTTATCAGGAAATATGTGCAAGACTCGCCGAGCTGCGTGGCTTGAGCTTTCTTATGCTATACGCTTTTCTCAATCTAGCCCTCTTGCTTGGGAGCAGTGGGAAGCCCAAAGAAATGATGCCATTAGCACAAGAAAAGGAATGATTCTTGAGTTGAAGCAGTTGGCGAAAGAGGCGCTTAAAATAGTCGACCCTCATTTTTCCGATAGCCTTAATGATCACCCAGCTAGCTCTTTACTTCGCTCAGAGTTAATAAGGCTGCGTCCTAGCGGTGCCTCAAAAAAGGCAGATGATTCATTTGTGTCTGTGCTGTTAGATTCTGTTTTTGATGCGATGTTGGGTCAAAAGGATTGGGGAATTAAAAGGTGGGCTTTAGAGGTAATGAAGTCGAACGATTTCTATGCTGTAGATGTTGATTATAATGCTATTTTGCAACCCTATCAGCCCAGCCAGCCACCTGTTGTTTTGTCAGAAAAAAACGGCTCCTCTAAGTCACTGTCTTCTGGTCCGACCTTTCCACGATTTCATGCTAGTTTTCAAGCGACTGAAGCAAGATTTAATTGGTCAGTTGTTCTTGCTTGCGGGACTTTTGGAATATCCTTGGTGGTTTTGTTTTTTATGCACCGAAAAAAGGAGAGGCTACTGACTGCTCTTCCAGAAAAGCATCGGCAGACAGCGATGAAAGTGCTAAGTGACTATTGGAGTGAGCAACAATTTTTGGAGGGCGCCCCTTGTGAAAGATACAAATTTACCGGCTCATGGTGGCAACTGCCTGTTCGCTCATTATGGCAAAAACAATATGCGCACACTTATATTAAAGAAGATGCTTTGAGTCAGGGCATGACTGATAGGCAGTTTAGAGGTTTGTTTGGCTCTTTGCGTCACGATGAGCGCCCGGTTGAGGCTTTATCAGTCGGAGGTGTCTGATGAGTAAAAATAGTAGCGCAGGCTTGGGGAATCCTTTTGGTGATGGTAGTTCAAGTTGTGACTCAGATGCCTCAGTATCTTCTCAGAGGCGAAAAAGAAAGTTGCGTTATAGGTCGCGTTCAGTGAGTGCGTCTGGAAAGGTAGAGATGACATCTTTCGCTGTTGATGAACCCTCTACTGATAAAGCTGCTCCTAAAGAGCATAAAGAAAAACACTTGGATCTTGTTGTGCAAAACGATCCAGAGCATGAGTTCCCTATTGTTGGACTCAAAACAACCGTCACTCAGCGCTTTTTTCCTAGGTGTGTGTCTTCTGGTCTGCGTAGTGAGTGGTATGGATTGAGTCTTTACCTGTTGTTGCTGGAAAAGTCTTCTCGCACCTTTTCTGCCGCCATGGATTGGCAGGCTTGCTCGTTTCACCCCATGCATTTATTGATGAATGTCTTGCATCAAGCATTGTCGAATCGATTTGGTCGGAAGAGCACTGCTTATCAAGAATCTCATGCAGGTAAAAGAGTGGTTGCCTCGTTATTACAAGAAGATAATGCCGTTTACTTGAACGCTTTATTGTCTTATGCAGCTTCTGTGAATCAAATGCGAGGCGACTCAAAAAACAAGGTAGATTTTCTAATGCCCTTGCTTGAAAGCCAGCGTTTTAGACAGCACATTCAGCTAGCTCCAGCTCGCTCTTTTCAGGGGAAGGGAAAAGCAGTCTATGGTGTTTTGCATTGTTTGGTTCCACTGCATTGGTATCTTGTTCGAAGAGCAACTCATCCCAAAGAGATTTACACAAGAGACATGGTTGAAAAAAGCATGCCAACATTTTTCTCGCAAACGTACGGAGCATCAAGAGCTGCCACTCTTTGCAGCCGTGAGTATGCACAAGCTATTCTTGAGTCAGGAAATGTGAGCTTAAATGAAGGTAGTCAGTTGCAGTGAGTTAAGAACTCATCAGTAGCAACAAACGATGGCCAGTAGATTGTGCTAGATCAGCGATTTCGCCAATGGCGTTGGCGATTTTATAAAGAAACATCATATCAATTGGATTACTGCCTGCTTCTATTTTTAGTAGAGACTGCCTTAAGCCGATTTGGAGGTGATCCGTTTCTTGTTCGATGTCGTCGATTCTACGAATCATGGTTTCGACAAGAGACACCTCTTTACCTTGGAATCCGGCTTCTTGCAGAGATCCTAAATGGCTGATGGTTTCGTGGGCGAGAGCAGACGCATCGATACAGCGATCGAGCAGTTGTAGCAGTGAAGGCGCAATCGGTTCTGGAATACTCATTTTTCGACCGAGCATTAAGCCCGCGATGTCTTTGGCTGTATTGGCGAGTTTATCTTGGGTGCGTAACAAATCCAAGATATCGGCTCTTGGTACAGACAAGAAGGTATGGCGAGGTAGGTGAGCGCGCAAGTCATATTTCATGGCATCAGCAGCACGTTCGCAGTCGACAATTTTTTCATAATACAAAGAAGCTTCAGGGTGTTGCTCTTGAATTAGGGCATCCACAAAAGGGCGCAGCAAAGTGACGGCTTGGTGGACCTGAGCCATGTGTTGCTGAAGGGGCTTCATGGGAGAAGGAGCGAAAAGATTGGAAAGAGAACTTTGATTAAACACGGTTAAAAGCCTGTTATGTACGATGTATTCCTCAACAGTATAAAAAATATCAACGATTTACTCAAGTCAGATGAGAAATCAATCACTTAAAAAGGGAAAGACCTTGACGAGACTGTTCAAAATTGATACAATAGTGAGAGATATTCAGTTTAACTATTAATACAGGTGATATATGCGACAGCGAGCAAGTAGTTATCCTCCAGCAGGGCAGTCTTTTTTTGAAAGCAACAATAGGCGTGATAGTCAAGCAAGAGTAAGAAGCCTGTCTGATGGCGATCTTGAAGAGTTTCAGAAAGCCGAAGCTGCTCGCATTATGCAAGAAGAAGAGTCTCGTAAGCTTACGTCTCTTCCTATTCAGCCAGATGGTTTGACGGCTACTCACTTGGCCGCCATTAATTGGCAAACAGACCCATGCTTACAGGAAGCGCCTCCAAAAGACAGAAGTGCAGGTTTTTATGCCGGCGCAGCTGTTGTTTTGGGTGTGACGGCACTGAGCATTATTGGTGGCGTTGTCGCTATAGTGAAAAAAATATCGACTTACCCTTTGGTTTTCTTTGGTATTGCTGCTGCCACAGCGGTGTTGGCTCTTATACTTAAATTGTGTGGAGAGCACCATGTTGCGAGAAGCAAGGTTTTAAAAGCCCAGGCTAATAAAGTCAACGCATTCAATAGCCCTCCTCAAAAAGTAAAAGTATTGAAGAAAAGAGCTACGCAAGGAAGAATTTCAGGAAGCGATTCTTCACAAGCAGAATCTGAACATAAAGTATACGAAAATCAAGTTGAATCCGATCCAGGAAAAGGAATGTTTCAGTTTGATGAAGAGCAGCTTAAAAAAAGGAATCATCAAGAAAAGAATAGAGTACCGTCCAGGAGAAAATACATTTCAGAAAAGCACTTTTCACGTTTAGATCCTGAAAAGGGGCCATACCGAAAAACGGCTTCTCAGTTGGGTTTAATGAGTGATTCTGGAAGTCACTCAGGCAGCTCAAGTTCTTCTGAATCTGAACAATCAAGCTCTGGCTGCGAGTGTTAAGCTTGCCTTTTTAAGGCTTCCTGATACACGGTATTGCGTTTTTCTTTGGTGAGGGAGCAATAAAGCGAGACCGCATCGCTTAGCGATAAGGCAGATAAAAGCTCGGTTAATAAGCTTTCTTTCGACAAAGTAATGGTCTGTTCTTCTTCCTGATCGACTTTTGGGCCAATCACCACCACAAACTCACCTTTCAGAGGAACCTTTCCTTCGGAAAAGGTTTTGCTTATTGTGTCGATACTTCCTGTGAGTATGGATTCATATTGCTTGGTTAGTTCACGTGCAACGGAGACTTGTCGTTCAGGCTCTAATGCTGTTTTGAGTGATTCAATTAGCGGTGCAATGCGATGCACTGATTCATATAAGACAGTTGTTTCTTGCGATGTGCTTAAGGCATCAAGAAAGGCATCGCGTTTGTGTGTTTTTTGAGGTGGAAAACCTGTAAAACGAAAAGGCTGAGAAGGAATGCCTGATGCGGCAAGTGCTGCGATGGCCGCACAAGCGCCGGGGATAGGAATAACACGAATCCCCAGCTCATGAGCTTTAGCTACTAAGGGGTAACCTGGATCACTGATTAGCGGTGTGCCAGCATCACTGATCAAGGCTATGTGTTTGCCTTCTTGCAGCGCTTTCATGAGAACGGGCAAGGCTTGTTGGTCGTTATGATCGTGGTAGGCCATCATGCGTGTATCAATATGAAAGTAGTTGAGTAATTTTTTACTGTGCCGGGTGTCTTCTGCTGCGATAAAGTCCACTGAGCGGAGCGTTTCTAAAGCGCGTTGTGTGATATCGCCCAGGTTGCCAATAGGCGTAGCCACTATAAATAAGCAACCAGTACTCATAAATTCCTCCAAATAAATTTCCATGTCACTACGCTCCTGGGGGTGACAGGTGTGGGGTCACTGCGTTTCCGTGTGTAACCCTGCAGATTGCCTTTATATTGTTGACGACCTTAAAGGTCTCACTTACAATATCGCCATGCTTCGAACAACATATCGCCATATAGGGTGGCTTGCAATAGGCCTCTCCCTGCTTCTTCCCGCGTGTTCACCGAGATCTCAACACATTGAGGCTCCAATCGCGGACACAGCTGTGCGTCCAACAGTCAGTGGTCAATCGTTTTGGCAGCAAGCCTTGCTGGCATCGGATCAGCAAAAGGCTGACCTCTACTTGCAGGCTGCGTCTCGCTTTTTGGCTTCTGGCAAATTTATTTGGGCAAAGCGTGCTTTAGATGCCGTGGCTGTTCTTCCTCTTACCGATAATCAAGAGCAGGCGTTTTCTTTGCTCAGGGCAGATAGCTTGTTACAGCAGCATCGTTATGCTGAAGCAGGACATTTGTTGCCCAATTGGTCTGAAGTCTCATCGGTTTGGCCTAAAGATCAGCAACTTCAGTGGTGTCATCTGCAAGCTCAAATCGCTCAAGGCCAAGCTAGGCTAAAAGAAACAGTGGTAGCGTGGCAGCGTCTTGCCGATCAATACGATCCATCAAGCCCTAATTATCAACATGCGCTGGCTATGCTTTGGCGTGCGTTAGTTGTGCAACCAGCTCCTGTTTTGCGTCAAATGCGTCGTTCACTCATTCCTGGAAGTGTTAGCGCTGGTTGGCTTGATTTAGCCTTATTGGTGGCGACTCAAGGTGATTTAAACGACAATAGCACTGTTCTTCAAGCTTGGTTAGCTCGCTACCCAGATCATCCAGCAAAAACTTTTTTGGGTCGAAAAAAACGATCATTACCTTGGAGGGAGGTCAAGAAAGTCGCCTTGCTTCTTCCTTTAAGTGGGCGATTCTCAGAGCAAGGCCAAGCCATAAGAAGAGGCTTTTATGCAGCTTACTACGCACAAGAGAAAAAGCATGCCGATTCATTGCCTGATGTTGCGCTTTACGACACAGGGTCTGCTCCTGCAGAGAGTTTAGCCAAGCAAGCGGCTAAAGAAGGAGCTTCTCTTATTATTGGGCCTTTACTCAAGAAAAACGTAGAGGCCGTGTATTCAGCCGACGTGTCTATTCCCGTTTTGGCTTTGAATGAAATCAATAAAGCACGTTCGTCGTGGTATGAATTCGCTTTAAACCCAACAATTGCCGCGACCATGATTGCGGATCGATTAGCGAGAGAAGGGCGTTGGCATGTGGCGGTAATCACCGATAAGACACCATGGGCTCAACGTATGCTTGATGCTTTTAAAAAGCATTGGTCTGATGCAAACGGTGTTGTGGTCGCACATTTACTTGTCTCAGACGATCCGTCACGTTCATTATCAGCGTCGATGAAAAAATTATTGCAGGTATCTGCCTCCCTAAAACGTGAGCGTCAGGTGGCAAGAAAGCTTCACAAAAAGCTGCGATTTGTGGCTTCTCGCAGAGAAGACATCGATGCGTTTGTTCTGTTCACTCGTCAACAAGATGCTCAACAAATCAAACCTTTCTTGCGTTATTATTTTGCAGGCGATGTACCTGTTTATGCAGGGCCTTCCGTTTACGATCGCCATAGTTCGGTTGCTAGCAATGGTGATTTAAACGGTATTCAGTTTTTAAGTACGCCATGGCAAGTCATGCCGAATCGCTTGCTGCCACCCCTTGTAGCGGATGTCAGAAAAGTGATTCGAAAGAGTTGGCCAAGTTTAGCGAAAAAGCAAGCTCGTTTTTTTGCGATGGGCGTGGATTCTTTCTCGTTGATCACGCGTTTGCCTTGGCTTGCTGTGATGCCTGATTTGTCGTTTTTTGGAGGAACGGGTATTTTGTCCGTTGGAGATGAACAGCAGATTAAAAGGCAGCTTACATGGGCCCAGTTTTCACGTGGTTACGTCAAGCCTATTCACGTAGCTTCTTAAAGAAATGCCCCACTACGCGATCAGCTTGGCTAGGGATGTTGGCTGAATGGCGTGCGTGTTTGTATTTGTGGCGACATGGTTTACGCTTGTTGCATTGGCGTTATATGTGTTGGCATGGAGAACTTGATTTGATTATGCGAGAGGGTCACGTTATCGTGTTCATCGAAGTGCGTTATCGCTCATCAGATTCTCATGGAGGCGCTTTGCTTTCCGTGAATCGAGCCAAGCGTAACACAGTACGACGTGCGGCTAATCAGTATCTTCGTGTTACTGATCCCAAGCGTTTGTGTCGTGTGCGATTTGATATTGTAGCCATTGAACCTAAAAAGCCTTTGTGTTGGCGAAAGGCTGCTTTTAGCGGAGAAGAATAGGGAGAAGCAACGGTGCTCAAAGAGAGAGTTTCACAACAATTTAACGATAGCATTCAAACAACCATCACAGCAGCGGATAGTTTGGTTGAACCGATCGCCTTGGCTGGAGAGCGTTTGTCTGAAGCTATTTTGGCTCATCAGAAAGTGCTGATTTGTGGTAATGGTCGGTCTTATGCTGATGCTCAACGATTTGGCGCCGCTTTGGTGCATCGTTATCGCGCTAGTCGTCCAAGCTTTCCTGCTATTATGTTAGGTGCAAATACCGTGACTATGAGTGCGATTGCCGATGAAGGCGCTTACGACGACATTTTCAGTCGACAACTCAAAGCGCTTGGTCAAGAAGGAGACATCTTGCTGGTAATCACTACAAATGCACAAGCTAAATGCCTTTTAGATACCATTGAGGCAGCTAAGCAACGTGACATGATAGTGATTGCATTGATAGGTGGCGATGACAGCAGTGTGCTGGCACCTTTAGTTGAGCCAACGGATATAGAGATTTGTGTCCCTTCGCTAGACAGTTTTCGCATACAAGAGGTGCATGTGCTGATTTTACATTGTCTCTGTGATCTAATAGACACGCAGCTTTTTTCAACGGAGGGGTAGCTGATGAAACAAAAAGTATGGAAGCGTTGGGCCGTTTTATTAACGGTGGCCGTTAGTATGGTTGGTTGTGTGCCTGCTGCTTTGGTGGTTGGAGCCACTGCAGGTGGAGCAGTGTTGTACGATAAGCGTAGTATGAAAAGCATGATGTCTGATCATAAAGCAGACAGACAATTGCGAGACACGCTGAATCGTGATGAAGAATTAAGTAAAAGCGCGTCTATTAATGTGACTGTCTACAACGGCATTGCTCTTTTAGTAGGTGAAGCCAAAACGGAAGAAGTGAAGTTACGGGCGAGCCAAGATGTGCGAGAGTTACCTTATATCAAACGAGTTTATAATGAGGTAACAATCACAAGTAAAATTAGCGGTTGGCGCAAAGTGGGTGATGCTTGGTTGCTCAGTAAAGTCAAAATGCATATGCTTGCTAAGCCAGGATTGCAATCTACCAACATGAAAGTGGTGGTGAATAATGCTGCTGTTTACTTGATGGGTTCTGTGTCGCACAAGCAAGCTACGATGGCTGCTAATTTGGTGCGTCAGGTGTCTGGCGTTAAGAAAGTCGTTAAAGTGTTTGCATACGAGTAGTTTAAGTTATGGATTTATCATTACCCCAACTGATTAGCGTCGCTATTTTGCCACTTATTTTGGCTATTACCATGCGTGAGTCTGCTCATGCATGGGTAGCAAAATGGTGTGGCGACAAAACAGCTTACCTCATGGGAAAAGCGACGCTTAATCCCTTAATTCATATTGATTGGATAGGCACGGTTGCCGTGCCGCTCTTTTCTATTGTGTTAGCTGCAATGGGAGGCTTGCCACCTTTTGTGTTTGGCTGGGCTAAGCCTGTTCCTATTGATTTTCGGAACCTCCGATCGCGGCGCAGAGATCAAGCTTTAGTAGCGCTATCAGGGCCAGTAGCAAACCTTATCATGGCTTGCTTGTGGGGCTTGATTGTTCGCTTGGGTTTGCATTTAGGTGGTGAGGCGAGTTTAGCTGCTTTTCTTCAGCTAATAGGCGGTTATGGCATCATGATTAATGTTGTCTTGGCAGCATTGCATTTGCTTCCATTACCACCGCTCGATGGCGCAACTATTCTGGCAGCTGTGTTGCCTCGTGATTTAGCCATTGCCTACAATCGCTTAGCCCCTTACGGGTTTTGGTTGGCTCTATTGCTGATGGTTACGGGCATTTTACAGCGTATTGTGTTTCCTTTAGCGACTTTGCTAAGATCATTGGTGCATGCTGTTGTTGGCGTCTAACAAAACGTTTGTAAAAAAAATTCCCATTTCAGGCCAATCTTAGACGAAAAATCTCTTCAAAATGCTCATGTACTCGCATGTACACTCCGCTTTTTCATCACTCTTTCGACTAACCTTGTCTCAAAACTGGAAATTTTATACGCTCCCATTTTTGGCCAAAATAAAACAACGTTAACCTTTTGCTTGCACCGTTGAAAAACGGTGTCATCTGAAGGCAACAGCGTGACGTCGGGGACCCAGGCTTGATCCGTTGTTGCAACGTAACAACTAGTGATCTTTTTAGATCAATAAAAATCTCTTCAAAATGCTCATGCGAAGCAAGTTTGTTTGTGTTGGGTATTAAGGGTTTAAATGCAGTATCGGCGCATACATTAAATAAAACAAACCACCAATCATTATCGAAATAATCAGCATGCAAATAGGCTGTATGCTTTTGATGAGTAGATTTATCTCTTCGAGTAGCGTTTTTTGCAGTTGTTCTGATAAAGAAAGTAATGTGCTAGCTAGTTCGTGGTTCATTTCTCCTAGAGCAATGGATTCTTTAAGCGTGTTTGTCATGCCTGGCAAAAAATCGATGGCTTGAGAAAATGAATGGCCGGATTGCAGGGCGCTTTGCAATGACTGATTGGCATTAAGCCAAGCAGCCGGAAGCGTGCGTGCAGCATGTGTTAAGCTAAGCTCTAATGGCACGGAGGCACATAATAAATGTGCGAGGCATTCCATCCATAGACTCAACACATAGTGTTGGTAAGCTCTAACTCGATTAAGCCATCGTGAGCAATGCCTCTTTCCATAGCGTATTGCAGTGATAATCAACGTGAAAAGACTTAAGCTAATGAACCCCAAATGATTTGCAATAGAAAGTAGGGTGTGGATAAAAGCTGGGGGCGTTTGATTCATGTCGGCATAGAGAGTGTTCATACTTGGAATCAAGTATTCAATTAGTAAAATAAAAAGAGCTAAGCAAGCCGTGATTAAGCTAAGAGGATACATGAGTTTTTGTCGTGTTTGCTGCTTGAGGGAGCTGTGTTGTCGGTATTTCTTAATAGCTTTTAGCCCGAGCTCATTGAGTTGATTGCATTGTTCGGCAATCGTAATCCAATCTCGGATTGATTTTGGAAATAACTTGGGTAATTGAGAGAGGGCCTCACTGATAGAAAACCCTTGTTCCAATGCGTGTTGCAGGTGATGCGTCAAAGCTTGGGTCAGAGGATGGCTTAGTGTTTTTAATAAGTGGCAGGTATCGAGAAGCGAATGTTTTTTGAGTAATTCAAGACAATGCTTTAGCCAACTAAAAGCAATGCCTTGCTGCTTGCTTCGAATCCATAAGCATTGCAGAGACTGCACCGTGATGCAATTTGGAAGATCTGCCTTTGTCATGCTGATGCCGCGATGGATTGTGCCTGACGTATCTATTCCTTGCCATAGATACAGTCTAGCTATCATGCTGATTACTCTCCATCAATCGACCAAGCACGCGCTGGCATTCATCTAGGCTTGTGATGCGTTGTTGAATAAGCAGTTTGGCATGATCGCCCAACCACAAAACAGATTGTTTTTTGGCGATTCGATTTATTTGTGTCATGTCATGACTAGATAAAACCTGAATAAGTGATGAGCTAAGTGGTAAGCACTCAAAAATAGCGCGTCTGCCTTGGTAGCCGCTATCGCAGTGTAAGCACGATTGTTTTTTTTGTTTAAAGCAAAAGGTGCAGTAAGAACGAACTAAACGCTGAGCTAGTAAGGTGGTGGGAATGTGATTTAACTCCCGCAAATCTAAGCCTAATTGCTTCAGTCTGTCGCAAGTTGCTAATGTGTGACTACTGTGACAGCTGGCTAAAACCAAATGGCCTGTTTGGGCAGCTTGTAAGGCCATGGCAGCTGTTTCTCGATCACGAACTTCGCCTATCATAATGACATCAGGGTCTTGTCGGAGTGCATGAGTCATGGCTTCAGCATAGCCAAGATCTGTATTTGCTCGAACGGGAATTTGAGTGATGTGTGGAAGCTCTTGTTCGACGGGATCTTCTAAGCTGATCACGTGTCTGCCTTCATGAGCCAAATGGCGTAAGCAGCAATAGAGTGTCTGAGTTTTGCCACTGCCCGTTGGGCCGGTTACAAAAATCAAACCGTGCGATTGAGACAAGCTTTGCATTAATTGTTTGCGCTGTGTCGGCTCTAGTTGCAAGTCGCTTAGTTCATAGTGTTGCGTGCTACGTGGTAAACGAATGCTAATGCTCATGCCTTTGTCGGTAGGGCAGGCATGAAGGCGCAGCCGTTTTGTGTGTGTATTAATGAGGATAGATAGAGTGCCATCTTGAGGTTGTTTTTGTGTATAACTCAATTGTGCTTGAAGTAGCCAATGACGAGCTAATCGAATGCTTAATGCAGCTGGAATAGACAGCAAAGACTGCCTTATTCCATCGATTCGCAAAGTGAGTCTGTGATGTTTTCCTTGTGGCAGCAACTGCAAGTCGCTTGCTCGCATATGATAGGCATAGTCACAGCAAAAACGCGCTAAATCAGGTAAATTAACGAGAGCCGTTTCTTTTTTATCTAAACGTTTTTGCCAAGAAAGGCTACGTTGCTTGTATAGGAAACGCAGCCGCTCGGTATGACTTAAGCACACTAAGCGAAGGGGCTTTTCTTTAAAAGCATGATATTTTGAAAGTGTCGAGAGTAGTTGTGTTGGATCACTGATTCCCATTAAATTATCAGCAATAAAAACGCCATTTTTAGAGCTATTAGAAGAGTGATACATCGGTGTTTTGGCTAGAGAAATTAGGCTCAAGCCTAAAAAGCGGGCAATGTGTTGCGCTACGTCTGTCTCGTTTAAAGGAGATAGAGCAAGTATGTTTTCTAAAGAAAGCCCAGTACTTGGGTTTGGCAGCCAGGGATGTTGCGTGGGATCAAAGACAGACGCCCATATGCCATCATGAGCTGTGTGCATGTCAGTTAGCATAGCCTTTTAGAACACCTGGACCACTGGGCTGCCATTCCAGTTCGTTGTCGATAATGATAGGCGTTAGGCGATAGAGATCTGCGTTTAAGATTCCGCCGATGGCATAAGGGGATGCCGTAATGATGCCTTTAGCAGATACAGCTATCTTTTGAACGATACCATGACCTGGTGGGCGGCTAAGGGCAGGAGGAACGCCGTTGTGGCCAGATTCGCAATCATCCAAGCTGTTAAGCAGGGCAAAACACTCTTCAACGCCAATCTTAAACGGCGTGGTGGCCGTGACCAAAGAAAGATAACGGGCTCGTTTGAGATGTAATGAATAAGAAGGTAAGGCAATAGCTACTAAAATGGTGATCATGACGATAACGACAAGGACTTCGATAAGTGTGAAAGCATGGCAGTATTTTTTGTTCGACATCATTGCTCCTGGGGGATTAGATTGAACACTGGATAGTTACCCTAGTGTATGCAAGAAATAGCTCTCAGCGCAATACCGTGATTCATTAGGGTCGAAGCGCGAAGTGGAGCGAGCGTCCTCCGGCTTGACCGGTGGATCCAATCAAAATCCTTCTGCTGTGTCGGCCTGCGCTTCCGGTGCTCAAGTACTTGACGTACGATCCGCTCCGGTTCTCGGTCCTCCTGGCAGAGAGGAGAAAATAACTCTGCTTCCTTTTTTTTGGTCGAAGCAGTTTATTTTTTTCTTCTGCTGTGTCGGCCTGCGCTTCCGGTCACTCGCATCAAGCGCGAGCACTCCAGCGGGGTTGCCCCTTATTTTGTCATCCCCAGGAATGTAATGACGTCGGGGACCCAGGCTTGATCCGTTAAAAAACGTTGTCATCCCGTCAAACGAACTTAATGCGGTTCGAATGTAATGGTTAAGCTGCTACCCCCCACAGGCTGTCATCCCCAGGAATGTAATGACGTCGGGGACCCAGGCTTGATGCTGTTCGCGCAAAGCGCGAGCTAAGCATCTATCAAAAAAATAGAACTGCCACGGCACGGTATAAATCACGGTATTGAGAAAACAACTACTCTCGCATACTAATTTCTTTTAAAGGAGAAAAGAGGATGAAAAAATATTGGATTTACATCATGGCGTCAAAGAGAAATGGTACTCTCTACACAGGAATAACAGGGAATTTACTTGCGCGCATTTGGCAGTATAAAAGAGGGTTAGTTGAAGGGTTCAGTAAGAAGCATCATGTCACACGTCTTGTCTATTATGAGGAGTATGACGATGTGAGCCTTGCTATTTGGCGAGAGAAGCGAATCAAAAGGTGGAATAGGAGATGGAAAATAAAAATAATAGAATCGATAAACCCTAGTTGGGATGATTTATATAATAATTTTATAGATTCCTAGTTTCAGTAAATCTGAAACGAAATCGAAGCTAGGCCCCCGACGTCACGAAAGTTCCTGGGGGTGACACATATGGAGTCACGTTGTTCCTGGGGGTAACACATATGGAGTCACGTTGTTCCTGGGGGTGACACATATGGAGTCACGCTGTTCCTGGGGGTGACAACGGAGGAGGCTTTAATACTCGCGAAGAAGTCGCTACCCCACGGGCTGTCATCCCCAGAAATGTAATGACGTCGGGGACCCAGGCTTGATCCGTTGTTACAACGTAACAACTAGCGATCTTTAAAGATCCAGCCCTAACATTACCGTGAGTTCAACCCTGCAGACTGCTTTTAGAAACAATATTACATGCTCACTGTAGCCGTATTTCACTCTGGGCCCCGTTTTTGCAACGGGGTGACAACGGAGGAGGCTTTAATACTCGCGAAGAAGTCGCTACCCCCCACAGGCTGTCATCCCCAGGAATGTAATGACGTCGGGGACCTAGGCTTCGATCCAGTACGCATAGCATGCGGGCTAAGGATCTTTAAAGATTAAAGGCTATTATTGTTTGTTTCATCTGTTCCCAGCGCTTTGTCTTTTCTTGGCATTCTTAGCATTGACTTCTTATGCAAACCAGGTGCATTCCAAGCAACGAGTGACCCTGCGAGTACACAAAGTGCAATAACAGTGATGGCAAAACCAATGGGGTGAGCGGCGATCGCAGTGCTTGCTAACATGCTGGTAGATTGAGCCGCGGCTAGTGTATTACCAAACATAAACAAACCAACCAGAAGAGCAGGGCTCGCGAAAGCTGTGCCGGTGATACCTGCTTTTCGAATCCCTCGAATCCAAGGGGGTGACGTTACAGGTGCTTGTTTTACTGTAGTGGATTTTTGTTTTCCAGGATCGTCAACGTTTTTTGTTGTATCCACAATTATACTCTTACCTGCAGCAGCTAGACCTGCATTCGCTTCTTCATCTGCGCTTCTCTTTTTATCTTCATCTGCATCGTCTTGTCCATCGGCAGAATTGTCATTAAGCGGAACGTCGACAAACTCTGCGACAAATGTAGGATCTGCCTCTACCTCTGTGTTTTCACCGCCACCTGCAGCAGTTCTGTTTGTGACGTCTGTTAGAATTTTTGCTGGTTCTTTAGCTGAATCTTTTACTTCGTCATCATTACCAAAATCTGCAATATAAGGTTTTTCCTGCTCATCGCTAGAGTTCTCCTCGTCTTCTGCTATCACATCTAGAGTCTCTTTTACAGCTGCAGGGTCATTAGCAGGTGATTCGAGAGCTTCATCTGTTCTTGCTTTAGGATACGTCTCTTCAGCTTCTTGAGCCTCTACTTTTGTTTGAGGCACTACTTTTTCTTGAGTCTTTTCTGCTGCGTCTGTTGGTTTAGCTGCTGCTGCGTCTGCTGGTTTATCTGCCGCTGCTGCTTGAGCTTCTGCTTGAGCTGTCGCTGCTGCTGTCGCTTGAGCTGCCGCTGCCTCTTTAGCTGCTGCGTCTGTTGGTTTAGCTGCCGCTGCTGCTTGAGCTTCTGCTTGAGCTGTCGCTGCTGCTGTTGCTTTAGCCGCTGCCGCTTGAGCTGCCGCTGCTGCTTTAGCCGCTTTTTGCAGAGGCCTTCTTACAGCAGATCCTCGGACAGTTGCCTGTAGTTTAGTAGCGATAGCTTGTTCTTGTTTATACATCGCGGTTGCGTCAATTCTATAGCTTTTGTTTTCCTCAGCCACCTTTGTTAGAGTTGGGCCTCTGCCCAATATAGCTCCGGTTCTTACTCTAGACCAGGCGCTTTGATTTTGTGGAAAGGCAGCATCCAAAGTGTTGAATCTAGCGTTTACTTTTGGAGGAGTGTATTTTTTCATGTGAGTTGCTTTCATCGCGGCAACGACTTTTTTTGCTATGACCTTTCGCATTAGCTTTTGAGGAAGCGTCGCAGCTTTATCTTTTTGAAGACCGCGCTTTTTGATAACTCGTTGTATTTTTAAGGTTGCCTCTTTTCTTTCAGTCAACTCCTTTTTAGCAAGTGTGGCTTGGGCCATGCTTGTCATTGCGCGTATAGCTTCTTCTTTAGCTTTTCTACTTAGCTCTTCTTGGGTTTTATCGGCTATTTGTGCAATGTCATTAGGTTCAATTGTTAGGTTTCTTTGAGCCAATGCTAACACAGCACCTGAGTTCTCGATGCCTGCTAAGATCTCATCTCGGCAGCGGTAGTGCTCACTCATGTCGTTGTTAGCTGTTCGAGAGAGTATTATTTGCTCTTCAAGAGTGTCGCAGGCAAATTCTAAACTGCTTGTAACGCGCGCAACAATTGCGTCATCACTCCAATCCGTGAGAGCCGCAAATGCTTCGACTTTTTTAGGCGCAACGATCTGAGCAACTTTCCCTGCTACTCTTGTTGCTAGGCTTGTGCTTGCTGATACGGCTTTTGCTGTTACTTTAGCAATGGCTTTTCCAGCGCTGGTGTTAGCAGCAGTGTTTGCAAGCTGTAAACTTTTATTGGCAAAGCGTGCAAAGCCTGTTTTGGTCTCGGCCAGCAGTTCTTGATACTGTGGTGTGTGTTGAGCTGCGCCTACGCAAAGCATGGCTATTGGTCCGGCCATGAGGCTTGCCGGCCCAAGGGCCACAGCTAAAAGAGGGGCGATAGAAGCACTGATGATGTAATTAAGAGCCATAGGGCTTAGAATGTCATTTGCTTTGCTAGCACCCAATTTTGCTGCTTTGGTTGCAACGGCTTTCAGTTGTTTCTCAATGAGGGGTTTAATTTCCCTCATGACTTTACAGACTAGTGCGGGGGCAAATCTCTTTACAAAGGGGTTTGCAAGGGCTGTTTGGGCGGCTTCTAATGTTTGGATGTCGTAACCAGCCGTGGTTTTTCCACAAAGTACTAAGAGTTCCTGGCTCTGTTCAGTAAAGCCTGCATCGCCCAAATCACTTTGAATGTCACGAGCAGTTTGCAAGAGGCTTTGAATATTAAAAGGTAGTTTGATCAAATCCACCATTTTCTGAAAGTCAGTTTTTGAAGGTTTTTCCGTCGTTTCACCCAAGTAAGCTTTAAGGGCTCCACCGGCGGCATCGCCTGTTTTTTTGGCTAGCGCATTTGCGTTTGGTGGTAGAAAATAGGCTAGCAGCGCTTTGCCGCTTAACTCAGCAGCCTTCATGGCGCCGCTACCAATGTCTTGGCTTGTTGCAGCTAAGTTCAGCATTCTGTCAGGTCCAACAACGGCATATAAGTGACTCAAAAGAGAAGAAAACCTCTGTTGGGCAACGAGATCTGTTGAGAAGTGGACAGACAGTTGAGTTGCTATCAGTTTGACGGCTTTCCTACTGCGTTCATAGTCCAATCCAAGATCAGCTGCTTGACCTTCTGTTTTGCTTAATGCTTGGTTGTTCGAGCTAGCGACCAGTGCTTGAGGTGCGCGGTTGGGAGTTGCGCCTTCGAGTCTTAAATCTTCTGTTTTATCGACTATGTCAGCACAATTTTGATAGGTTTCTATGAGTGCTTTTGCTATCCTTTCGGCACGAGTTTCTTTGGGTGCGTCCTCTTCTGAGTCAGGGCTCTCTTCTGCGCTCGCAGTGAGTTTACTATATAGAAATGAGCCGGCTTCATAGGCCGCCTCTCCAGCAAGGCGTGTTAGAGGAAGGGTTACGGAAACCCAATCAGCTTTATCGAAAAAGCGAGTGCTAAGCAAAAGGTGTTTGGCTGTTTCTGGATCATCCCCAAACTGTTTGATGATTTGTTCGCGCGCCCAGCCTTTAATGTGTGGAGAGGCCATTTGCATAAGCGCGGATAAAAAGGCCATGTTTTCGTCTTCGCGAGTGACTAAGTCGCTGGAATGCCCTTCATAAACAGGCTTGCTTGTGTGGCCCGCGCTCATGATGCTTAAAGCATCGTGAGTGGGGCTGGCAGCACTTTGCTTGTTGTCATCAGTATCAGTAAGAGCAAGAAAAGCTGGCTTTGCCGCTCCTCCAGTAGCAGCTTCTTCTGCTGTCTCTGTTGAATTAGCCTGTTGTTTCACGTTATAAGCGTATTTAATGATGTAGTGCGATAGAACGGTGAGTCTTTCTTTGTCGTCGGTTCGATAAAGAAATGTCATAAAAAGCATGAAGACAGATTTACCGTCGTCTGAGAGAGTGTCCCACTCGCTGGCTAGCCCAAGAACAATGTTAATAAATTTTTGCGGTGACCGGCTTAGCAATACTTGGGCAGCATTACGGTGTTTAAACCAGCTTTTCCCGTTGAGCTGCTCAAGTGCGCCAAACAAGGTGATAATTAAAGGGAGGGGGTTGCTCTCAAATTCAGCTTCTACTTGCCCCCAAAGTGTTTGGAAACTTTCTTTTGTTTGTTCATTTAGATTGTCTAGTTTTAGGGTGTGATACGCTTCGGCAAAAGTAGCGACAAAATCCATGGGGCGAGGGTTAGCTAGGATGTGATCAATCACTTGTTTGGCATTGCCTTCAGCAATTTCTTCACCGTAGGTTACGGTTTGTGTTGCCCCAACCCAGCTTTTAAGCCAGTTGCCTGCACCAATGAATGTGTCTTGAAGGGCTTCACCGGGGGTGATATTCCTCAGGTTTCCGCTCATTTCTGCGAATTTTTTGGGTAGGAGGTCGGCTTGAACCAAAGCAGTGATGTCTTCTTGCTCTTGGGTGAGATCGATGTCGACGGTATCGTTGCTTGAGTTCGCTGTTTTTGAACCACCATTTGAATGACTAGAATTAGAAGAAGTATGCCTGCTCATCAGAACCCTTAATTTTTTTTTAATGAATTTACTAATTATAGCATGCTGCCAAAATAAAGATCAAGATGTTCTCAGGTAAATAAGGTGTTTTTGCGTAAGGCTTTGATTTCAGGCAAACTAGTTGAATGTTTTTTTGTAGGAATGAGTGGGAGATTTCAAATGGTTTTATTTGTAAAAAAGAGCAAGTTAATCAGCATCTTAGTGGCGGCCTCATTGAGTTCGGCTTTTGGGTCGGTATTACCAGAGAAGATGATTGCCGGTTATTTGGATATCACTGCGACGAGCTCTGCGAGCAAAGTGGTGCTTAGCAATGCAAAGGCCGACGGTTATAACCTCTTGATTGTGGCTTTTGCCAGTGTGAATGGCACACAAGTGAGTGTTGATCAGCAATATGTGCCGATGTTTACTGCCAAATTGGCAGAAGCAAAAAAGGCTGGCATTCCTGCCTTGGTTTCGTTTGGAGGTCAGCTGAATACCTTCAAACCAGGCGAACTATCGGAAGAGCAAATCAAGGTGTTAGCAAAAAATACGGTGGCTTTTGTGTCTCACTATGGGTTTGCAGGCATTGATTTTGATTTAGAAGTGCCGACTGACCCCACGATGTTAGATCAACTCATACAAAGCATTAAAGCAGGAGCGAAAACACAAGGGCGTGAGTTGGCAGTTACGGCAGCGCCTCAGTTAAACAGCGGTTTGATTGTGACAACAGGTAGCCGAGAGGATTATTCTCAAGCAATAGCCAATGGCGATTTTGATGCGCTTTTCTTCCAAGAATACAACACGGGCCCTGAAAATCAGGCGTCTTTTATTTCCAGTAGTTTTGCTGATTTAAAAACGCGGGCTCCTGACAACACCAAATTAGTCGTGGGTCAGCCAGCAGCAGCTGTTGGAGCAGGTTCGGCAACCTTGTATCACCCTAGCTCTTCTAACACCTTAAGCACAGAAGAGGTCACCGCTTTAATGTTACCTGAATTGGCGATGATACAATCCGATCCACAATGGGGTGGTGTGATGGCCTGGTCTTTGAATGTAGATTACGATGCCGCTGACTACGGCGATGCGAATCATACCTCAGGGAGTTTTGCCTACGGATTAAAAGACTGTGTGCTTAATGGAGCATGTGATACGCCGCCAGAACCAAAACCTCCCGCTCCCAATAACACCATAGAAATTAGCAATTTCGGCAGTAAATTTGGGATTACAGTCGAAGTGATGAGTCATGGTGAAAAAGTATTTGTATCCGATTACCTTAACCCTAAAGCTGATAAAGTGTATTCAAAATCCAGCAACCCATCTGTTTCTTCTTTAGAAGCTTCGGATGATTTGACGGTGGTTTGGAAAACCTACACTAATGTTCCAATTTATTGTGGTTCGTTTTCTTTGACAGCGAATCAACACATCATGATTAATTCAGACACGCAAGTCTGTGAGATTAAAAGCATGGATTAGATAACTTTTGACAGTATGAAAATGCTGCTTTAGTATTGACCAAGCTATGCATCACCTTTAGGAAAAAGATCCATGTCAAAAGTAGAAAGCCAGGCCCAGACTATTCTTATCGCAGGCTCCTATTGGCCGCCTCATCCAGGGGATATTCTGCCATTGCTTGAAAAATTAATTGCTGACAATGTGTCAGTTGAGCAGATACTCGTAAGCATAAGCAGTGCCGAAGGCTCTTCTTTTCGAGAAAATTTTGCTAGCAAGTCTGACACTTTTGAAGCAATGGGTGGTGAGCGTCGTCACGTTTTATTTCAAGAAATGATAAAGTGTTTGAAAATAAAAAATCTCTCAGAAAAAATAAAAGCTCTGTTAAGCAAGGTAACGATTCTTCCAGAAGGGCACGATCATCGAGACAACGCTGCTGGCAATAGAAACGCCAATACCTGGATGGGTCTTGATCCATCTAAAGGTTCTGTGCTTCTGAAGAGATTCCAGCAAAAGCATTCGAACCTTATTTATGTCATTGGGCAGGACGACACTTCTGCTAAAGAGTTAGACCCTTCTGATGAATCGAATAAAGAGGCTATTAATCTCGCTTATCAAGCGAGACAAAAGAGTTATAGAGATGCAGGTGTTCACTGCAAAATGTTGTGTATTGATAGAAGTCTTAAGTATGGCATGGAATCAAACACACTTAGAGTAGCCATGGCAAACAAGTATGGAGCAAGACAGAAATTTCAAAAGAGCTCTTTTTATTCTGTGTGCCCAGAGTATTACTCTTTTGTTTTTAAGCATTACGATAATAATTTCATTAACTGCCAAGTTACGCCACACTTTGTTGTTTCTGATGACGGTACTGGTTTTGTTATTGATATGTCAGCTAATACAGCATCGTTCTGTGGATGCTTTAGAGAGCTTGGGGCTTGGTCTGCCACGATCCTTGTTGGGTCAGCTAGTATTGCAACGGGTATTTATGCAGGCGTTGCATCTGCTGTACCGACTTACTTAATGTATGTCGCGATTGCATTGGCGGTGTTAGCTGCTGTTACCATGGCTTGGGGTTCTGTTGAAACGTCGTCTAGAAAAAAATCCTTACTTTTTGCTCCGGATGCGTGTTTGGGTGAGTCAAAAATAGCTCCCATAGTTTTGGATTAAGGTAATTTTTGCGACCCTTCTTTTTGTGTCGTGAGTAGGGTGCAAACATGTTTTACTCCCATAAATTACCGTCCAATCGCTAATTCAAGAGCGTCTAATCGCTAATTGAGGACCGTCTAATCGTCGATTCTTGGTATTAACTCCTGAAAAGGAAAGGCCAGCCCCCAATTCAATCGCTGTGAGCCATGGAGAGCCGAAGGCGCAGGCCGCCAACGTTTCTTTAACGAGTGTCATAGCGTGGGTGTTCAGGCACGTATTCAAGCACATAGCGATGCTCAAGAGGCTTGCGCAAAATAAAACCTTATGAGAGTTATCCCCGCGAAGGCGGGGAGCCATGTTGAATACTCGCAAAGAAGTTACTATCTCCACCATTTGTCATCCCCAGGAATGAAATGACGTAGGGGACCCAGGCTTCGATCCAGTTCGCATATTATGCGGACTAAGGATCTTTAAAGATCCAGTTCTTAAATAGCCCCAACCTTTTGTCATCCGAAGGCAACAAAGTGACGTCGAGGACCCAGGCTTGATCCGTTGTGACAACGTAACAACTAGGATCTTTCAAAATTCAGCCCTAACATTATTGTGAGCTCAACCCTGCAGACTGCTTTGAGAAATATAAATTAAGCCTACCGCTTTGCTTTTAAAAACAAAGTCACATACCTAGCAAAGTCATGCATTACCCTGGGTACCGCTTTTCAGCGGTATGACAACGTTTGGGAATTTAATTGTGTTTTCTATGAGGTGATGCAGTTGGCCGATCATGTAAAAGGGTAGAGAGAGGAGTTGGTAATGTGTGTGTTCCAAGTTTACTGTGACTTCGCTTGGAGGTTCTGAGTTTATTCTAACAGCTAAGGGAAGCGTTTTTTCTTTCATGAATAAGTGAAGTGACTTCATGCTTCCTGATTTTCCGGACTTGACCTCGATTGGGATGACTTGGTTTTTATGTTGAATTAAATAATCAATTTCTGCATTTGAGCTTTTCGCTTCTCGGTTCCAGTAACATAAGGGGGGATCTACATAAAATGGCTCGATTGTTTGTAGCAATTGACCCACAACGTGCTCGCTGATGGTGCCATTATTAATTAGATTTAAATCTTGAGTTGATTGTAGGTCATGTAGCATCAAGCCAAGTTGGCTGGTGATCAAGCCAGTATCTAGAAAAACAAGCTTATTGTTTTTTGCATTTGCTTCGGCCATCAAGGGAATGCCATTCCCACTGCAAGCATATACTTTTTGGCAGACTCTTGCCTTTGTTAGAAGTTCTAGGGCTTTTTTTAGGCTCGCACTTTTTACATCAGGATTGATGTAGCTATAGACGAGTTTTTTTCCTAGTAGTCGAGGTAGGGCTAGAAGGATGTCATCTAGTCTAGAAATATCTATTTTCCCAGAGTATTTTGAAAAGTCGTTGCGGTAGCTGGCCAGTAAGTCTAGATGAATTGTTTGGACAGCACTTAGAGAGCGTTGATTGATCCATGAATGCAGCGCTGCTGGCATGCCTCCGACAAGTGTGTACTCGTTGAAGAGTCCCATCAATTGATGATGTATACCTTCAGGGATAGGGTCATGAATGTTTGTGCTTTCTATGAAGTCTAGCAGTTTCTGATGGCTGCTGAGAGTTAGGTATTCTTCAAAAGATAGAGGCTGCATGTACATGTACGTGACTCGGCCAACGGGCATGCTAAATTGATGCTTTTCTAAGGCAAAGTCGAGTAACGATCCTGCCGCGATAACAGCTAGCTCAGGCATTTCTTCTGCAAACCAACGCAGTGTTGCTAGAACATCTGGTTCACTTTGAATTTCGTCTAAGAACAAAATGGATTGATTGGGCTTGATGGAAATAGAGAAGTGAGCCTCCAGATTTAGGAGGATTCTTTTAGGGTCATTGCAAGAAAAGAGGCTAGCTGCGTGAATGTGCCTTTCAAAGTTAACTTCAATGAGTTGCATGCCTGTTATCTTGGCTAGTTCCCTGACTGTGTAGGTTTTCCCTACTTGCCTAGCGCCACGAACAATCATGGGCAAACGCTTTGAGTTGTTTAGCCATGTTTTTAGATATGTAATTGCAGATCTAGTCATAAAGCTTAAATCCTCATTTTTTGTTTGAATGTCAAACCCCGATTAAGACCCTTGTATTTTAGACGGAAAGTGGGCAAAACACAAGGGTCTTTTGACCAGTAAGTGTCTAAAAGGAAGGGGTGTTTAAGGGGGGTATGAAGTAAGCTATTGTTTTTAATCTGTTTTATTTTTTTAAAAACAGTGAGCAGAACTAAGCCCCTACAAGCTCGCTAAGCTCCACTTGTCGAGCAATCAAATCGTTTGCCAATGCAGCCTGTACCCTAGCTCGATGTAGGTTTTGGAATTTATGTTGCGCTTTGAAGTAAGGATCACCTTGCAAATAATCAGCATAAAAACGCAGGCTTAACATGAGGGGCATGAGATGGCTGCATTGCAGCATTAAATCGCGCTCGAGCTCTGTGAGCATGTCGCCGAAGCCTCTTAAAAACCCTTGGTAAATCGCTTTAAATAGCGTGGGGTTAATCACAGCAAGGCCAAGGTCTTCGCTGTCTTCAGGGCAACTGTGGGCAGCGCTTCGAATGGCGTCGCTAAAATCATGCAGAACGGTGCCTGGCATGGTGGTATCTAAATCGATGACGCACACAGGTTCCCAATTGTCAGAAAACAACACGTTATTAAATTTAGTATCGTTGTGTGTGATTCGAATGGGTAGGTTAGCTTGTTTGCCCATGAGCTCTATTAAGTCACGTGTTTTTTTAAGCACAGCCTGCAGTTCATTAGAAATGGAGTCATAACGGGCCAAGAGGTCTTTCTTGCAAGCTTCGTTTAATTGCTGGTAACGATGTTCTAAATCTAAAAAATGCGGAATAGTGGCTGTGATTTCATTGACGTCTAAGCTACTTAGGTCTTTTACAAATTGCCCAAAAGCAAAAGCACCCGCTTCAGCTGTTTTTTCATCAGAGACGGTGTTGATGGTTTTCGCATTAGGAATGGCGTAATAAAGCCGCCAGTAATGTCCGTTACTATCACACACATAACTTTTGTCATCACGAGTTTTTTTTAATCGTAGCGCGGAGATGTTTGGGTTGTCGCCACGTTTTTCTGCACAACGAGCAACATGCTCAGTGATTTTGTCTAGATTACTCATTAAGGCAGGGACATCTTTAAAAATGGCATGGTTGATGCGTTGCAATACGTAATCAACATGGTGTGAGTCAAGATGCCTCACATAAAAGGTATCGTTAATGTGGCCTTGGTTGTGAGGCTCCACATGATACAGCGTGGGATCACAATCAAAAGCGAGTAATGGTTCCATAAAAATCCTAAGACGGTGTGTTGGCGTAGTGCTTTTTCAGTGTTTTTTCGATGTCTTGTAAAGACTGGCCGCTGGTTTCGGGGAGTCTGGACTTTGCCAAATAATAGGTGAGCCAGCACATGCAGCTTAAAAACAAAAAGCAGGGGGTGTAGCCGATATGATGAGCCAATGGCATAAAGCTTAAGCTGCCTAAAAAAGCCGCGAGAGAGCTAAATAAAATGGCCATGCTTAAACCAGTGCTTCGAGCGCGTTGTGGAAGTAGTTCAGGCATCACAGTCCACATCACAGCGCCAGGCCCAATGGCAAAGCAAGCAATAAATACACCTAAGCCGAGCAAAACCCATTTGGCTTGCAGTAAGTGAGGACTCTGCCAGCATAACGCTAGAAACAAGCACGCAATGCCCATGCCAATGGCGCCTAAGAGTAGCAATCGGCGTCTGCCAACTCGATCAACCAAAGGAATTGCAGCCCAGGTCATGAGGCAGTTGATTAGGCCAACAGAGCCAAACACCGTGATAGAGCTTGCCTGGTTGTGAAGACCTGTGTCGAGCAAAATATGCGGGCCAAATTGCAAAATAGCATTCACGCCGGTGAGTTGTTGACAGGAAGCAAGGAGAACCACAAACACCATGGCTCGCCACTCATGCTTTTCAAAACGTGTATGACTCTGAGAGGGATGTTGTTTTTTTTGCTCTAACCAATGAGGTGATGGTGGAATAAAGCAAGTGCCGATCAATAAGGCGAAGCTAGGGACCAAGATAGAAGCCATTAAGCCATGCCATTGCCAGGCATGACCACGATAAGCGGCCAGGCCATGCGCAATGACAATGGCGCAGGTAATGCCTATTTGAAACCCTAAAATAGCTTTGCCTCGCCAGTGAGAAGGGATGCATTCGGTGAGGTATACAGGCGCTAGGATAGTTCCCATTCCAATCCCCATGCCTTCAATTAAGCGACCAACGATAGTGGTGGGCAGTGAGTGGGTGAATACAATAAGGAGTAAGCCTGCAACGGCAATGGCAGCTCCGATTCGAAGCGTAAAGCGCCTGCCGAAGTGATTGGAGAGTTTTCCGGTCCATGTGGTGGCAAGCGTTGCTCCGGCAAACACACTGGAAGCGAGCAGGCCGGTTTGCAGCATGCCTGAGTGCCACGTAGAGGGTGTGTACAAAATAGCGGCGCTAGTAATGCCCAAATCGTAGCCATACAAAAAGCCTGCCAAAACCCCCACGCAGAGGATCAGTAGGTATGGCAGAGGGCGTGTTTGCATGAAGCCGTCCTTTGATTGGGGAAATACAGCAGTGTATCATTGACCGTATCGTAATAACACGGGAGTGAGGGGCGTGTCGAATCAAGGTCTGTGGCAACATGCGTCACCAAGTGTCGACCACGAAGAGTTATCGTGTACAGAGATAAGTCATGCTATTTGTTTGTGTCAGCACGAGAGCAGCTCTCTTGCTTGCGTTCAAAATCTTGCCAATTATTTTTTGAGACGGCCTTACTTGGCTGCGCCTTGCGGAGAAGGTCTAACAGGTGAGCTCGATCAGATGTCACTGTATCGCACCGATGGTTTTGATTGTGTGACCTGGGTGAATACCGTGCTAGCTTTGTTGCAATCGAACGATGTGAATTCGTTTGAGCGAGAGCTGATTGCGATGAATTACCAAAATAACCAAGTTGAGTACACCTCGCGATGCCATATCATGAGTACACAATGGAATCGGTGGAACGAAAGCCGCGGGGCTTTACAGAACATCACGTCGGCATTAGCTAATCGCTTAGGCGGTGATGTTGAAACAGCAGACGTTTTGATTAATTACCCAGCGTGGTTGCGAGCTCGTTCGCTGCGAGACATTCGCTTGCGCTCACCTATGAATATGCACGAAGCGCGTGATCGCTTGCATGCAGTTTATGATCAAGCAAACAAGTTCAATCCTGAGAGGACGAGTTTATCTTATCTGCCTTTATCTTTATTAAAAGCCTACGCAGATTCTGGAAAACCCTGGCAAGCTGTGTTGCCTGAGCTCTGTGTTGTACAATGGGTTCGGAAACATTGGCATATTGCTCCTTTAATAGGAACAGATTTACATGTGATGCATGTGGGTTTTCTAATGCACGATGAAGACGACGCTGTGTTTTGCCACGCCTCTTGGGGACGAGGTATTGTCAAAGACCCCATCAAGACCATGCTAAACACCTGCGAACGCCTAGGTGTAGCGGGGGTTTATGTGCAGGGATTGAATATTTAAGAGCTATTTGCCTGTACTGCTTCAGAGTTTTGTTCTTCTCTTTGTGTTTTTTGGGGTACCCATAAAGGTGAATTAGAGGGCATAAAAGAAAGATGCGGTGTGTTTTCCTCATAGGCTCTATTTGCTGCCCTTGCAAGGTGTGATCGAAGTTGTTCTCTTGGATTTCGATGTGAAGAGTTAACTAATGTTAAGTCAGCGCTGATGCTTTGCAGGCGGGTTGCCAAAGAAGTTCTTCTTTGCGGTGATGTGATACATTTCCAGGCCATGTGTACTATTCGAGTGTCATCATGAGCGAGTGCATGTAGTGCTAGTAGGGCAAAGGCAGCGTCGAAGGTTGCTGGTGTGGATGTTTGTTCTGGTTCTGCTATAGGAGCTTCTTCTGATGCCTTTGCTTCTTCCTCTTCTTCTTCCTCTTCTTCCTCTTCTTCTTCTTCTTCTTCTTCTTCTTCTTCTTCTGCCTTTGCTTCCATGTCAATTGCAAGTTCATGCGCAGGTTCTTCCTCTTCTCTTTCTCTAGCTTCAGCGTGTTGCTCTTCTAATTCGATAGCTTCTCCTGCGACTTGCTGGCTTGATGTTAACGGTATATTGACATTGTAACGGTTAACCCAAGCAAGGTAGCAAGCAGTACGAAGAAGCTCATTGCTTGCCAAGTAGAGCATGGAGACTAACCATGGCTCAACCCAAGCTTGCCCCCATGCAGCAATCAAATGCCTGATATGTTCGTTTGCTAAAGAGCTCACTTGTTCAAAAAAGAAGAGTGTTTCAGAAAAGAGTAAGGGTTTTTTTTCTAAAATTATATTTAGGAGATTGGCTCCCTCTGCTGGTTCAAGGTGGTCGCCTCGTTCTATTAATAGCATGCCAAAAACAGCTAAGGTTTTAGAATAGCCTTTGCTTTGATTGAGAACTTGCCTGAATGTCTGGAATGAGGTTTCTTTATCGCATTGAATAAAATCTCTAACAGCTTTTAAGTGAAGAATGTCTCTAATAAAAGATGACATTCCCTTAGCTTTCATTCGTGAGCTATGTGAAATGAGAGTAATCGCGTTATATTTTCCTTCCATGAATTCAATCAAGCCCATATGTCGCCTGAGGGTATACAGGTAATTTTCTTTTGATTGTTGATCAAAGCTTTTATCACCTTCAACAGCTTGGTCAAATTCAGCAATGGCTGTGTTCAACAATTCTTTGGCTCTTTTTTTATTACCCATTAATAAATATAACTCCGAAGCATTAAAATGTACTTTGGATTTGATGAGTAAAGGCCTTGATTGATTGAAATATCTTCGAGTTGGCGAGCATCGTTGAGTTTCTGTTAGACTGTCACAGATATTCTGATAAGTGTGTTGCCCCTGATTAAAGAGGCTGCACTTGATGTCAGAGCATAAAACACCATTTTCTACTCTAATGATAAGTGCAGCTTCAGAGGTGTCTTTGGCAAGATGATTTTTCACAGAGGCCTGCGCTTCCAAAAAGAGTTCTCGAGCAGCTATCATATTGCCTTGCTTGTTAGTCCAGATCCCGGTCATAAATAGAAAAGTCGCAAAAGTCACAGGATTTAAGACAGCCTTATTTGCTCGCATATAGGGAAGAGCGGATTCGCAATAGGTGAGCTGATCAGAGGCAGCTTCTAAAGTGTATTCGTGATAGATTTCTTCATTGGTTTGATTTAATGAGTTAAGTAAATGTTGGAGATAGCTAGGCTCCATGCTGGCTCTCAATTGGTGGTTATCATCGTACATTATTGTTCGTTGATGCTTGAGTATGCATTTTCGTAGCATTGGATTGCTTTTTCTGTGAGGCACGAGTATGCCCACTCGTGCGGATTCACCAACTAGGTCATCAAGTGAATATTTTGATTTTTTGCCAAATTTCAAGTGTATAAAATTCATGAGGTCTTCTTCAGACATGATCAGTTCGGCTAGAGGGGCGCAAAAACAAACAGCTTCAAAAATGCGATTAAAGTGTGTTCTAATATGAGCTAGTGTGACTAAGAAAAAAACACCAAGGCGTTTTTTTCGAGAGGGATTCGCGGGCATTTCTGAGCGAATTTTTTCAATATATTGGGTGATATGCGCAGCTTGAGTTGCTTGCCTTGAGCATGGGCTGGATACAGGAGGAGTTAATAAGACACCTTTGATAAGCTCTAATGCTATCGGTATACCTCTACTTAATCGGTACAGGGTTGTGCATTGAACTTTTTTGTTTGGTATGTCAGGAAGTTTCGGCTCTAAGTAATTGACTGTTTCAGCGTGATTTAAAGGCGTTAATGTGCTGTGATCGTTATATAATCTTTCTGGCCAGTCGCTTTTGTTTGTTGTGATGCAAATTATTTTGCAACTTAAATTTTGGAAGTAGCTTGTAAGAATAGCTTGTTCTGCTTGAGTATCGGGATAGCCGATATCTTGAAATACAATTAAGTCAGCATTTCGTAGTGAGCCAACGCCAAAATCAATTTGTGCTTCTCGAGTAAAAAGAGAGTTGCCCTCTGTTTTTGATCTGTTGTAGATGTCGAGAAAATAGTCTTCAATTTTTTTGATGGAAGAGGCATTGATCCAATATGTTTCTCTGCGAATGGGTAGCATTTGGTAAAATCGAGCCGCAGGCAAGCTGCGTCCAAATCCAGGGGAGTCATCTTCTGATGCAATGAGGTAAAGACTAGTTTCTCTAGCTTCTAAATCGTGCCATGCTTGCAAATTAGTCACGATTCGATGGTATGACGTGTGAAGCCCTCGTGATAAGTCACTTGTGTTGGGGTTGAGTAATCGATAGAGATGTCGTTTTCTGAGTTCGGGGTCAGCATACACAACCAAGGTGTCTACAAATTCTTGAGGAATGGATGCGCTTAGCTTTTTTTGTTGACAAAGGCCTGTCATGACGATATTGGGGGTAGTATTGTTTTTCATGTATCGTCGTATTTGTTTTGTAATTGTTGTGTAGTTGGTTGTTGTGTTCCATATTTTTTTCCACTGTTCTTCCCAACCTTCAGGTGGTTCTTCTTGTGATGTATCTGCTTTCATTGCTTCAATGTATTTTGTTTTGGATGCTTCTCTTATTCGCTTTGCAAGTTTTTTAATTCGCGACCACTCTAATAATGTTTTGGGAGTTAAGTCTAGTGCTTCAATCAGAGCATTTTCAAATTCAAACTTATCATCAAAGCGAGCCTCTTTCACGGCTTTAACGTTGTTGATATGGTTGATTACAAGTTGCGATAAAATAGGAATGATCAATGAGCCGACAAAGAGGGCCACTAAAGGGCCTGTGAAGTATTCGTGAACCCAGGTGTTATCGCAATCACACTCATCAGGAGCATCTGTTGAGATGTTGGCAAGAAGGCGTCGATCTCCGTTTGATACTGGCAGTTGAGATAGAAATAAAACGATTACTAGAGAGAACTCTAGCAGAGAGCCTTGTTGGTCATGTTTCGACATAAGCTTTCCTTGCCTTGTTTTTTGAATGCTTCTTTACAAGCATGTCATTTCAAAAACCGCAAAGCAAGATCGGGAGATCATCAATCATTATTTAACGATCGCTTGTTGGCTTACAGCCAAATCCCACCCAAAATAGCAGGTGCACTCGCTCCTGTAACGGCAGGTATGTTGCCCGCTTGTCGGTGGCAGGTTTGTCGTGCTAACCACGCAAAAGCCATGGCTTCTATCCAGGTGGTATCGAAACCAACATCACTACTATCTACAATAGAAAGCGTAGGGCATTGTGTTTGCAGACGCGTCATTAGTGTTTTATTGTTTGCGCCGCCGCCTGCTACCCAAACCTTTCCTGACTTTAGGTGATGATTTAATGACAAAGCAAGGCTATCGGCTGTTAGCGCGGTCAGCGTTGCTTGAATCACACCGGGGTGCATAGAAGAGTTGATGTGTTGTTGAAGCCATGTGGGATTAAAGTATTCGCGACCGGTGCTCTTTGGAAAGGGCAGAGAAAAGTAAGCATCGTTCAGCAAAGTGTTCAATAAGGTATTGTCGATATCATTCTCTGCGGCCCATTGCCCATTGTTGTCGAAAGGTTCATTGCGATGTTGCATGCACCAATAATCTAACAGTGTATTGCCAGGTCCGGTATCGTAACCAAGGACGGGTTTATCTGTATTGCAATCGAGAGCGGTGATATTGCCGATGCCGCCAATGTTAACCACGCAGCAAGGAGTGCCTGTTCCAAATAAATAGGCATGAAAAGCAGGAGTAAGCGGAGCGCCTTGACCGCCGAGCGCGACGTCACGTCGTCTGAAATCAGCAATGGTAGCAATACCTGTTCGTGCTGCAATGATGTTGGGGTCACCCATTTGCATGGTGAAGGGTTCTTCGCCACTGGGGTCATGATAAAGAGTTTGCCCATGCGAGCCGATAGCGGTGATATCATCTGCGGATACGTTTGCTTGTTTCAGTAAGGCATTAATACAGCCTGCAAAGTGTTCGCCTAGCGCTGTATCTAGATGTCCTAGGTCAGCTAAGCTCATGCGATCGTCTGATTGTGTTTTCTCGAGGCGTTTTTTTAAGTCATTCGGGTGAGGAGTATGTAAGGAGGCGAGCAACTTGGGGCGTTGTTCAATGAGATCAACGATCACTACATCAGTACCATCCATGCTTGTGCCAGACATTAGTCCAATGTAGAGATCAGAAGTCATACTGCTATCCTTTAAATGTGAGGGAGTCCTCAAACAAAGCCATTTCGCTGGTGATCATGCTGACAAATTGTGTGTAGTCAGTCATGTATCGTTTAGGGATGCTTGGGTTGACTGGGCGTTTGAAATGACGCCAATCCACAGCGGTTTTACTAACATAAAAACCAAAGTGTAGGTGTGGTCCGGTTGCCCAACCTGTTTGTCCAACATAACCAATCACCTGGCCGCGATGAACACGATCACCTTTGTGGAGGTGGCTCGCATAACGTGATAGGTGAGCGTAGAGTGCAACGAAATGATGCCCGTAACGTACTTTAATGGCTTTGCCATAACCGCCGTCCCAGCGGCGAAGAATCACGACGCCATTACCAATGCTATGCACGAGCGTGCCAGTGGGCGTTGCCAAGTCTAAGCCTAAATGCGATGCATAGCGATGCACAACAGGATCCATGCGATGATAGCTAAAGCCACTGCTGATTCGTTTGAAGTGACATGGCCAGTGGTCTAGCGATAAAAGTAAGCTCTCACCGTGTTCATCATAAAAGCCGGTGACCTGATTAGGAAGGGTGTAGCGAAAGGCTTTGAAGCTTG
Organism: Gammaproteobacteria bacterium; assembly: GCA_024279495.1. Taxonomy (GTDB): domain Bacteria; phylum Pseudomonadota; class Gammaproteobacteria; order JAJRRL01; family JAJRRL01; genus JAJRRL01. The sequence continues at coordinate 47,498 of JAJRRL010000020.1, forward strand.
CGT
>JAJRRL010000020.1:52500-53839 GCA_024279495.1 Gammaproteobacteria bacterium
TAGGGCGTCTAGTTGCTGTGAGTAGACCCGAAACCGAGCGATCTATCCATGGCCAGGGTGAAGGTCAGGTAACACTGACTGGAGGCCCGAACCCACTAATGTTGAAAAATTAGGGGATGAGTTGTGGATAGGAGTGAAAGGCTAATCAAGCTCGGAGATAGCTGGTTCTCCTCGAAAGCTATTTAGGTAGCGCCTCGTGTATGACTCTTGGGGGTAGAGCACTGTTTCGGCTAGGGGGCCATAGCGGCTTACCAAACCGATGCAAACTCCGAATACCAAGAAGTATTGAGCACGGGAGACACACGGCGGGTGATAAGGTCCGTCGTGGAGAGGGAAACAGCCCAGACCACCAGCTAAGGTCCCTAAATACAGTTAAGTGGAAAACGTTGTGGGATGACACAGACAGCCAGGAGGTTGGCTTAGAAGCAGCCATCCTTTAAAGAAAGCGTAATAGCTCACTGGTCGAGTTGTCCTGCGCGGAAGATTTAACGGGGCTAAAACTGTATACCGAAGCTGTGGATGCTAGTTTACTAGCATGGTAGAGGAGCGTTCTGTAAGTCTGTGAAGGTGAATTGAGAAGTTTGCTGGAGATATCAGAAGTGCGAATGTTGACATGAGTAACGATAATGCGGGTGAAAAACCCGCACGCCGAAAATCCAAGGTTTCCTGCGCAACGCTAATCGGCGCAGGGTAAGTCGGCCCCTAAGGCGAGGCAGAAATGCGTAGTCGATGGAAAACGGGTTAATATTCCCGTACTTTTCTGTACTGCGATGGGATGACGGAGAAGGCTAGGTCAGCCACCTGTTGGTTATGGTGGTTTAAGTATGTAGGCAGGGCGCTTAGGTAAATCCGGGCGCCTGTTAATGCCAAGGTACGATGACGTCGCTCTCTTTATTGAGGGCTAAGTGATTGATGCCACGCTTCCAGGAAAAGTCTCTAAGCTTCAGGTACAGAAGAACCGTACCCCAAACCGACACAGGTGGATAGGTAGAGAATACTAAGGCGTTTGAGATAACTTGGGTGAAGGAACTCGGCAAAATAGCACCGTAACTTCGGGAGAAGGTGTGCCTTTAGTAGGTGATGACCCTTGCGGTCTGAGCTGAGGAAGGTTGCAATAACCAGGTGGCTGCGACTGTTTATCAAAAACACAGCACTCTGCAAACTCGTAAGAGGAAGTATAGGGTGTGACGCCTGCCCGGTGCCGGAAGGTTAATTGAGGGGGTTAGTCTTCGGACGAAGCTCTTGATCGAAGCCCCGGTAAACGGCGGCCGTAACTATAACGGTCCTAAGGTAGCGAAATTCCTTGTCGGGTAAGTTCCGACCTGCACGAATGGCGTAA
>JAJRRL010000021.1 GCA_024279495.1 Gammaproteobacteria bacterium
AAGCGTACCACCCTTCCCTAAAAAATTCGCGGCTTGTAGATAGGCAGCATCCATCGCTTTCTGTGTTTTTGGATCCGAGGCTTTGGCTTCTGATGTTGGTAGGCTGATAGTACCCATACCTGCTTTGGCGCAATTGCTTGCTAGCTCTGCTTGATTAGAACCCCAGCGGCCTTTGCCTCCTGAAAAAAGCCCATCTTTTAGTGAGCCATCGGTATTGTGGTGCTCATCAAGGTTGCCAGCATATAACAGCGCTACTTTTTCATTACCGCCTGTATGCTTTTTCTTTTTAAGATGCGCTTGAACAGTTGCCGCTGTATGTATGCCTTTCAAAGGAATAATTTTTCCTGCCACAAGCCTCTCCAAAATTTAACGTTCATACCTCATATAATTATATGCTTTCTCTATAGCTAAATCAATAAGAGCTGCTTTTTTGCTTTGAAATCACAGGGTTGGATGCATTACTGTGTTTATAAAAGCGATGCGCAGGATTGCACTCACAATAATATTGCAGCTTAATTTTTAAAGATCCTAGTTGTTACTTCGTAACAACAGATCAAGCCTAGGCCCCCGACGTCACGAAAGTTCCTGGGGGTGACAGGTATGGGCTCACGTTGTTGCCTTTGGATGACAAGCGGTTGGAGCCTTCTTTTTTTCGCTCTGGTAATTTTTAACAGCTGAAAAGAACAGTTTTGAATTATTGAGCCTGCTTAGATTTCGCTCTGATGAGTGCTAGCCTGTTGATTTTTGAGAATTGCAGCGCAGCGTACATAAAGTACGTAAGCAGTGAATCGCAAAAAATCAGCTGGATAGTGCCATCAGAGTAGAAATATAAGTAGGCTTATTCCCATTCGATGGTCCCTGGCGGCTTGCTCGTTATATCGTAAACAACCCTCGCCACCTCAGGCACTTCCGCAATAATCCGATGCGATGCTTCTTGCAGTAACTCTACTGGTAACGGCGCCCAATCGGCAGTCATAAAATCGATAGTGGTAACAGCGCGCAAAGCAATCACATAGCCGTAATGCCTGGCATCACCTTTCACGCCTACTGCTTTTACCGGCATAAACACCGCAAAGGCTTGCGAGACTTTGTCGTACCAATCGTATTCTTGCAGCACACTTAAAAAGCAATGATCCGCTTTTGCTAAAATCGCCGCGTAATCACGCGTTACTTCACCCAAACTTCTCACCGCCAAGCCAGGCCCTGGAAAGGGGTGACGTTGAATAAGTGATTTAGGCAAACCTAAAGCCAAGCCCATTTTACGCACTTCGTCTTTAAACAATTCTCGAATAGGTTCTACCAATTCAAATGGCATATCGTCGGGTAACCCGCCCACGTTATGATGCGACTTAATCACTTCGCTATGGCCTGACTCAGCAGCAGACTCAATCACGTCTGGGTAAATCGTACCTTGCGCAAGCCATGGAATATCTGCACCCAAATGCTTCACCGCATCATCGAAGACTCGAATAAACTCATGACCAATGATTCGACGCTTTTCTTCTGGGTCATTGACTCCTGCTAACGCATTAAAAAAGGCATCGCCAGCATCTTCCACATGCAAATCCATGCCGAAATGCTCTTTAAAAACAGATTCAACTTGCTCTCTTTCTTGGTATCGAAGCAAGCCTGTGTCCACGAACAAGCACGTTAGCTGATCGCCAATAGCCTGATACAACAAAGCAGCCACGACAGCAGAATCCACGCCGCCGGATAAAGCAACCAACACTCGATCTGAACCCACTTTTTTTCGTATCAACTCGATTTGTTGCTCGATAATACGATCTGTCTGCCAATTTTTAGAAAGCTTCGCAATATCGAATAAGAAGTGAGACAAAATCTGCCCGCCCTCTTTGGTATGCGTCACTTCAGGGTGAAATTGAATGCCGTAATACTGGCGCTTTATATCCCCTACTGCAGCATGAGGCGTTCCCTCATTAGCCGCTAAAGTCACAAAGCCATCGGCCAATTTAGAGACTTGATCGCCATGACTCATCCACACATCTAGCTCTTTCGATACACCATCTAGAAGACCTCCGCCTTCAAGCACATTGACCTGAGCGGGACCGTATTCAGGAGTGCCTTCTCGAATCACTTCGCCACCTAAGGCTTGCATCATGGCTTGCATGCCATAACAAATTCCCAACACAGGAACACCAAGTTCAAACACTATGGCAGGAATACGAGGGCTGCCATCAGCCAAGACGCTATCTGGACCACCCGATAAAATAATGGCTTGAGGAGCAAGATCTGAAATGGACTCTGCTGCCCACTGGCCTGGCTTAATTTGACAATACACACCAAGTTCACGAACCCTACGCGCAATGAGTTGCGTGTACTGTGAACCATAATCTAAAATTAATACTTGCTGAGCATGCAACTGATCCATCGCGTGATACCTTCTTTTTATTATTTTGTTGTTCGGTAGTTAGGTGGCTCTTTTGTCATGGCGACATCATGCACGTGAGACTCGCCTATACTGGCCGATGAAATGCGAACCATTGTGGCTTTTTCTTTCATCTCTGGAACAGTTGCGCAACCTACATAACCCATACTAGAACGCAAACCACCCATCAATTGTGTGATCACGCCTCCCAGATCGCCTTTGTAAGGAACACGCCCTTCCACGCCCTCTGGAACCAATTTATCTTGCGCTGTGCCTGCTTCTTGGAAATAACGATCACTGGAACCATGACGCTGAGCCATCGCACCCACCGAACCCATACCTCGATACGTTTTATAAGTACGACCTTGATATAAAATCAACTCACCCGGCGCTTGTTTCGTTGCAGCAAACAAACCACCTAACATCACCACATCGGCACCAGCAGCAATCGCTTTAGCGATATCACCGGAATAACGAATACCACCGTCTGCAATCACAGGAACTTGACCATTTAAAGCGGTAGCGACTTCATAAATCGCTGAGAGCTGAGGCACACCCACACCAGCAATAATGCGTGTTGTACAAATGGATCCTGGCCCAATACCCACCTTCACGGCATCAACGCCACAATCTACTAACGCTTTAGCCGCATCGGCTGTGCCAATGTTACCGCCTATAACAGCCTGATTAGGATACTTGGCTTTTATCCAGCGCACTGTTTCAAGCACACCTTCTGAATGGCCATGAGCAGTATCAACCACAATAACATCCACTGCTTCAGCAATTAAAGCGGCTACTCGAGCTGGCGTATCGTTACCTGCTCCTACCGCTGCGCCAACTCGTAATTGACCTGACGATGTTCGACAGGCATTAGGGTGCTCTCGTGAGCGTAAAATATCTTTCACAGTGAGCAAGCCTTTCAATTCGAAGGCATCGTTAACTAGCAGCAATTTCTCAACACGATGCTCATGAAAAAGCGCCATGACTGTCTCTTGAGTTGCCCCTTCATTCACAGTAATCAAACGATCTTGCGGAGTCATGATGTCGCGCACTAAACGAGACATATCTGTTTCGAAGCGAATATCGCGATTTGTGACAATGCCGATAAGGTCATCGCCTTCAACAACTGGCATACCGGAAATCTGCTCTCTGGTAATCATGTGTTTCAGCTGGCCAACCGTGGTTTGAGGAGAAACGGTTAACGGGTCACGGACAATTCCGCTTTCAAATTTCTTCACTTGCCTGATTTGAGCGGCTTGCTCAGCAATCGACATGTTTTTATGAATGATTCCCATACCACCATTTTCAGCCATGGCAATTGCCATTGAAGCTTCGGTAACCGTATCCATCGCGGCAGATAAAAGTGGAATATTCAAGGAGATATCGCCAGCAAGCGTGGTTTGCAAGCTCACTTCTTTGGGGAGTACATTCGAGTACTGAGGTAGAAGCAAGACATCATCAAAAGTTAAGTGAAGATCTTCTTTAATTATACCCATAGAACCTCCCAAAAGACGAGTATTATACTCATGCCTACCGTACATTACTATAGGGTGACCCCTTAGTAAGTGACCCTAACCATACAGTAAAAGCCTTAAGGTAAAATTAACACCCTGAATTTACTTATTATCAAGCAGAAGGCTTGCCCATGGGGGCCCTAAAGGGTCTAATAAAAGCATTAGGTTATAGCTTTGGGTAATACTTATGTCGAGAAATTATCATCCAGACACCTCTTTTCCATCCGGCTCTCCTACCCCCTCTCACCTTTTAGATCGCTTCCTGGCCTCTACTGGAAGATATGTAAGAGCTGACGGAAGTCGAGTCTCCAAAGCAGGCCCTCTAACCCTCGAGACATAAAAGGAGCAGTGCTCATGCCCTATAAAGGCCCCGGCAAGAAAAGCCAAGAGCCAAACGTCGCTAAACCTGTAGAAGCAGAAGACTCTCAATTCTTCCCCCATCAAGGCCCTGCCAGCAAAAGCCAAGAGCCAAACGTCGCTAAACCTGTAGAAGCAGAAGAAGACCCTCAACCTCTAGTCCGGATCAAAACTAATACTAAAACCAAGTGCGCTGGCATCTATTACAACAAATCTGGCAACCCCATAAAGCCTAAAGAAGAAGACAGAAAAGGGTTTTGCCCATTCAAAAAAACCGACGACTTAGCGCCTGGTGAAGCCGTTTTCTGGATGCCTAGCTTTATGCACTTTCTGGCTTTACCCCTACTTGCTGCCGGCTTAACCCTTGCCGGGTCTATTGACACCCCTTTATGCCGAAGCGTTACTGTGACGGCAGGAATGAACAAGCCGCTTATCGCTGGATTAAGCAATATCTTCTCTCCCGTTGCTAATTTCTTTTTAGGCTCTGTGGGAATGATTAATTCCATTCGCATTCTTGCAGCCGTTTCAGCCTCTGCCATCAAAACATTTCGCTCACAAGAATCCACCGGTAATCAGCGCTGTGAGAGCATTGCCTCTTTGTTTGAATTAACCATAGCCATGGGTCTTACCACCATCTGTTGCCTTGCTTTTGGTTATTTATCGCAAGCAACAGCAAGCCCTGAAATGAACACAAGCTACACCAACATAATAAACAAAGAAGGCATGTATGCTAATGCCACCAATTTTGACGCTTGGGTTGCTGAATTCTGTCAAAACCGATACCCCAACAGCATTAGCACCTCCAGCTGGGGGATGAGCTACTACCTCAACTTTATAGCCTATGGCTTAGTGTTTTTTAAAGCTTCTCTGAAAATTGCGCGAAGCGGGGGCAGGAACTTAAAACGACTGCTGAGTGAGTGGGTATCAGAATCAGGATTAAACTATGAAAGCGTTAAAGCACTTGGTTTTATTGTGCATTCCATTATGGCCGTTAGTTTTGCCATTGTAAAACCTTCATCAACACCGAGCACAGACCTAAACTCTCCCCTCCATTACCTACGTTATGAGTATTTTATTTATGGACTATCGCACACTGTTTTTGAGCGCATTTTAAAATCTTTGAGAGAGCCAAGTGCAAAAAAATATGGATTTCTACCTGATGTATCGCTAACGTGGCTAGCAATCTGCGCCTTTAGTGCCTTTGTTCCTATCACTAAGATTGCCATGCAACAAGTCAACTCCGACGTTATCAAGCTATGCTTGTCTTTAAGCCCTCTGGTTTACGGTATCTTTGTTCGAGCCATTGGCGCGGACATGAAAAAAATACTCATCGTTACATCACGATTCGCAGCTCTACTACTAAGCCTTCCCATAAGGTGTATTCCTTGCTGTAAAGCTGCTTTTCGAAACCCCGAAGAAATGTCAAAAGCAACATGGATAACACTCGCAACTGAACTATTTACCAGAGGAGTACCCGCTAGCCTGTTCTTCTTCCTTGCCTACTGCACTAGCTTTTCCTCCATGGCTAACATTAAGGAGAGCAGCGCTTACCTGTCACCTCTACAAAAAAACCTTGCCACTATGTTTGCTTTTGTCAGAGTGGTCGCTTTCAACGCATCCATTTTATTGAACTTAACGCAGCGCTACGGCATTAACCCTGTCGTTAAAAAGATCTATGCTTTCTACCTACAGAAAAAACTCACCACACCAGCAGTATTAAAGACATTTGGCTGGGATTCAAGGGAGAGAGACGGACATTGGGCTGCTTGGCCTGAAGAAACAAAAAAAGGGAGCAGCAAGCCAAAACCTCCCACTTTCTTTGAAATCCAGAAAATGAAACAAGAAAACCCCTCCTGTCAAGCGATCGTTTGCAAAGGAGCAAAACCCACAGATTTTTGGAGCTTACTTGAAAGAACACCGGGTGGAATGCAAAATTGTATTCCACTGCTGTCAATCATTTCCTTCCTGGCAACCTGCTTCATTAAGACATTTGTCTTTACGCTCGGGATGGTTGTTCCTTTAACCGAATATGGACAGTACTCTAACGACCCCAGCAAGCAAGATTTCTACCCCTACTTGGCATCGATCTTTATCGGCATGCTTTGTGTCAAAGCGACTTACCAACACATTCACTGGTGTAACTTCAAGAGGCCTGAAAGACCTGTAGTAATTAATTCGAGCATTACGGTCGACCTAGAATTGAGTTTCATGGGCGGTTCTCGGAGTAGCAGTACAGGTGCAGATGGATATGAAAGTCTTCACTAGGAGTCATAATTCGTTTAAAATCCTGTCTGTTGATTGCAAGGAGGCTCAACTGTGTCAGGCAAAAACAAAATCGTTCCTCTCAGCTTACAAGCAGCTGCAGAAATTTCCACGAACAAAAATCACTCCGTTTTAGCAGCAAATGGGATTATTTACGCCAGAAGAAAAGGTTCCACAGGCTCTTCAGGTCGCCCTCTTTTTAATAAGTATGCTGAGACCTTTAAAAATGATAGCAGCTCCCTTTCTCAAACAGCTGTTTTCAAAGGCCCCCTCTGGATTATTAAGTATGGCCCTGAGGCCGGCGCATTGGCCCTCACTTTATCTTCTTTTATTCCAACGCTGTTTGCTTGCCGAGCCACTGAAAAAACAGCTCTAAGCCAAGCTACCATCGTTAATGGTATTTCATCCTACGCTACCGACAGCACACTCAACGGAATTGCGTTTGTTGGAACCATTGTCGCAGAGCTTTTTTTAGCTCAACGCAGTATAAAGAAAAATTTACGTCTACTACTTGCCACTTGCTTACACATTAAAAAATTATGCCTTCGCAGTGAAGGAGCGAAAAGAGAAGAGGTACTATCTAACAAAATTGAAGCAACATGCATTGTGGGAACCCTCTTTTTGGGAACAGGCCTAGCAGTCATTGCTTCACTTCCTTTTTTAAGCCAAACAGAAGACTTAATAGAACCCTACTGCAAACTGTTTTTTCAAACCAAACCGAAGGGCTTGGCGCTTATCAGGCTACTAAAAAATCCGACAAACTCATTGGTCGCTGCTGCCAGACTTTTTATTCAAACTCATCTGGCACTGCAAATTGGCCAACTGGATTGGGCATGACCTACATTGCTTTTCCCGTCTTATTTTTTGACGCCTCCTTTGAGCTCACCACAGGGTTTTTAAATCACTGCAAACATCTTATTTTAGAGGTGAAAAACCCATGTCATTTTGGGAGATACGGCGCAAACACATTAATTCATGTAGCCTCGCTTGCCTTATTGCTTGGATATACGCATTCAAAGAACACGTCTTTAAGCAGTGACGAACACTCCTTTTTCTATTACTTCAAACTAGGAGAGTTTGTCTCCTTTATCTTTGCTTTTCCTGCCATTTATAGACTGCAGCAGTCTTTTAAAACAGAAGAGGAACGTTCAACATCAAACGCCTTGTATCAACTCCTAGAAAATATCGTCAATATCATTAACGTGATTGGGTTTTTACCATACGTGTATTTAGGTACCCGCCTGTTCGACAATGCTTTCTTGCAAGCTATTATTATCACCTGCCTACCAGTATACACCTCTTTCATTAATCACAACCTTGAGGGGCCTGTCAAAAACACCCTCAAAACAGCTTCCGACCTTATCGCCTATATCAGCTGCTTTATTTGCGAGAAAAAAAAATGGATCAGCATGCCTAAACAAAAGAGAACGTCTCCCCTTTTGCTATTAATACGCTTACTGCTAAGTTGTGCTTTCTACGGGCCTTTATTTGCTTTGATGTATTTCACTTCTTTTGCATCCATGGTATCAGCAGAAGATGATGCAAAGAACCTAAACTCTATTTGGATTTCTTTAATTGTTGCTTTTGCTGTTGCTGGAAACCTCACGTTTAGTTCTCACAACCTACTCCATATGGGAGAACCTCTGTTCCTTCTCTCCGATAAAAAAATAAGAGCCACTCCTTGCATGGCACTTCTCGAGAAAAACGATTCAAAAAGAACTGATAGCCCAATGCCACCAACGTGCTACTCACTGTTTTCTAAAAAAACAAAAAAAACGAAAGTAGCTCCTCCAACAGATCACTGGCTGAAACTTTTTTCCAGAACCTGTAAACCCAGACAGAGCAGATGCTGTGATGTGACAGAATCACTATTCCTTTACCTCATGCTTGGATTAAGCGCCTCAGCATTACGAACTACCTTTTACATGCTGTCTGAGCTTTTTTTGGGGCTAAGAGACTACAACCCTAATCATTTTAGCTGGCTAGGTGAGTTTATCTCAAACCTAGTGTCTCTAACATGCACCTTCTTTTTCTTCAATAAACTGAACTGTGCGAAAAACTACCACTTTGAGAGCAGCAAAAAAAGAAACCTTCACTTTGAGCCTTCACCGCATTCAAGCCCTTTGCTTGTAAGCTTAAATCACGAATCAGCGGAAGAACCGCAAGAAATCTTAACTGAACCTTAATTTGTAAAAAATAGTTCATTTTAGCGGCCCTGACTTGCCTTTCATGAAGCTCCGGGAGTTTAATGGCTGGCTTAGTGTGATACTACCTTGAGAGAAAACCAACATGACAAAGAGAATAGCTTCAGTGACAGAACAAAACGGAACAGAACTGACCACCGTGAGCAACACAACCCGGCTTGATCCACCAGTTCCAACCGGCAAGCTCATCGACCTAGGTCAAGATGAAAGCACACCTGCCTCTCCTCAACAAACTACCATTGTCGTGAATAATGATTCAATCAGCAATGAAGCCGCCGCTCTCGAAGAAGCCATTCCTCAAAGAGGCTTTAAAGCGCCCATGGCCTTAACCCTTAACGGAAAGATTATCCCAATTCCTTCTGGCACAGAAGCATCTGCCGTATCGCTTGACCCAAATGATCCTGTTGTCCAAAATCTCAGCAAATTTTCAGCCAATTCGGCCCCTCGCTTAGCCGCTTTCACCTTTAGTTCATTCGCCTTGTATCCTTTCTTAATGTTTGGTTGCCGAGGCCAAGAAATTACCGCAGAAATGGAAACCTGGGTGAACGTCACATCAACCTTAATCTCCTGGCTGGCAAATGTTCTGCTGACCACGGAAAGTTGCAAACGATCCATTCAGCTCCTTATGGCTCAAGCTTGCCATATCAGAAATCTCTGCAAAAACAAAGAATACGCTGAAGCAGCTGTAGAAATCATGGGGGTGATCAGTGGTACGCTATTAGCAGGTATTTCCTTGCTACCCTTTCAATTTCTGTTACTAGAAATGGGCACCCCAGAACAAAAAAAACTCTTTGAGATAATAGGAAATGGCACAGCGCCTTACAATGGCACTCAAGCTATTGACCAAACACTTGGCAAAGCCTGCTCAGCTATTTTCTCCGACACCTACTGGCCAGTTGGATCCCCTCTTTCAGCTCTCAACTTTGGCCTTATGTTTTATGGAGCGGCTCACAGCCTACCACGCAAGTTTCTTACTCATCTAAAGCATCTTATTTCTGACATAAGACAAGCGCCTCATTTTAGCAAAAGCATTTGGAGCACCGTTACTTTTTTAACTCAACTCTTCATGATTCTTGGGTTTGCTGACCCTAAAAACACGTCCCCCAGTGCCGATAGCAATTCATTTTTCGCCTACTTTAAACCTACTCAAATGCTCACTTTTGCCCTCCTCTGGCCTTTGATGATGCGAGTTAATAACACTTTCGCTAAACAAGAAAACAGACAACCTAAAAACTGGGCGTATCAAGTTATTATTAACTTATTTAATGCCAACAACCTTCTTGGTTTAATCCCTTTGGTTGCATTAGCTATCTTCCAGCTAGAAGCAAACCCAAGCTCAGAAAACAAGCCAATAAGCGACGCCTCAACAGCCTTTCCATACACCTCATTTGCACCATCAAACAATCAGGAAGGTGGTTCTGAGTTTATGCAAACTGTGACCGTTGCCTCGTTAGCTGTTTTTGCTTCTTTTATCGGGAGCATTATTGAAGGCCCCCTTAAGGAGCTACTATGGCAACCTGCTTATGTGATGACCGCAGCGCTTAAAGCTGTTTTCAGAGCATGCTTCCCAAAAGCTGCGATATTACAACCTGACTTAACTCAAGAAGATGCTCGCTTAACAGCGGCACGCTTCCTTGTGCGAATCCCCTATGATCTAACACTTGGCGCGGTCTTTTTCACCACCTTTGCTGCCGTTCAAAACACCATAGAGGATGCACTCAAATCTGGCTTATCTGAATTTTGGACTGGCTATTCAAGTTTGATTGCTATTCTAGGAGGACTAACCTTTAACATGCCTGAAATTGCCAGAATCTTTTTTGGTGCCCTTGTGAAACGCTCAGACAAATGGCTAGAAAGCCTACCTTTATTCAATAGCATGAGAAAAGAACAAGAAGTCGTTGCTGAATATGGCGAGAAGCTTCCTTTATTCAGGGAGCTGGTCGCAAAAAGAGCCGGCGGTAACTTACAATTATTGCCCCCTACCACACTTCCTGCTACCAGTATTCCTGGCTTTTTAAGCATGAGCACAGCATCTTGCGCAGAATCAGCAGGCAAGAATTGCGCTGCCTCTCTGGGTACGTATCTCGGGGCAGCCTTTGCTGCGCTACTTCTGATTAACTTTAGCTACATGGGATCTCGAAAACTCATGGGGCTTAACTCATACAATCCCGAACAATACAATGAGCCCTCTGATATGGCCGCTTGGTTTTGTGCAATCTTCATGACGTCTATCATGTTTCAGGGAATGGCTTGCTTTACTAACCACATGGCAAATAAATCTGACGCTGATACTACCGCTGCTGGTTCTACCACTGACCGCTTCGTAACTCTTGAAACTGGAACTAATACCAGCAGCCAACCTGTTGCCAAGGCCGTGACTGATGGTACTGACGACCCTTCTGCCGAAGTCGTAGCTAAAGGTAACGAAGATGGTGCCGAAGCTAAAGATAGCGAAAACGGTAATACAGGCACAACCTCCCAGCAAAAAGCAACAGCAAGAGGACCTGTGCCAGTGGGACCAGGAACCAGCCAAAGCGCACACTCAGTAACAAATCAAAAAAACTCTAGCCGTCAGCAGAAACCTGGTGCTGCTAAGCACGTAAGAAAGTACGGTTTCGATCTATAGCTAAAAACAAGCGACGCAAAAGCAGTTGATTACATTAGAAGTCAGCTGCTTTTTTTTAACTTTTTTTACGCCTAATAAGCAATAAAGGAATAAGCGACATCACTAAAAGCCCAGATATGAGTAATAGCTCATAATGCATTACGCTGCCAGACAAGCCGTTTGACGGCGGAAAAAAGCCAACAATAAACGTGGCCAAAGAAGCAAGCCAGCCAAAGCCTGCTACAATCCAAATACCAAGTTTACCTCCTGGAATCATAAAGCCAGGCAAACGCTTGTGTTTACGATACCGCAGCACAATGGCTGCAACAAATAAAATAAGATACATCAGCATGTAAAGCTGAGCTGCCAAAGCCGTTAGTAACCAATAAGACGTATTCACCGAAGGCAACAGCAAAAACACCGTTGAAACCACACTCACAATAATCGCCTGAACCACCAATAATCGCGCAGGAACGCCTCTTTTACTTTCTTTAGAGAAGTAATGGCCCGGCGCGTTTTTAGCTAAGGCATACGAAATACCGCGCGCAGGTGCAATGATCCAGTTATTAACGCTACCTAAGCCTCCCACTACTAAGCTTAAAGCCATGACGGGTAATAAAGCATGCCAATGATAAGCCGAGAAAAAAGCATCGAAGGCTTGCATAATGCCAGCAACTAAACTGATTTTATCGTGAGGCAATACAGCAGCAATGGATAGTGAACCGCACATTAAAGTAAAGACAATAATCACGGTCGCCAGCAACATCGCTTTTGGGTAATCACGATTCGGTGATTTGACATCTCGCGAGTGAACGGTCGCAATTTCCATGCCACAGAACGACATAATCACCCCAGTCAACGCAATCCAAAGCGTTTGATGACCATCTGCATGAGGCAGCCAATGCGAAGGAGACAGCTGAATGTGTGATGCATGCCCGTTCAGCAACCACGTAGCGCCTAAGGCAATAATCAACCCCATTGGCAGAAGCAAACCAAAGATCGAACATGCATTAGCAACCAAGGCAGACGCATTAATGCCAAGCAAATTGATGATGGTCACCGCCCAAAAGGACACAATAATGATGGTCACTAAAAAGTAAGGATTACTCGCCAAGGTAGGAGAAAAAAGATAAGCCACTGTGCCAGCTAAAAAGGACAAAATGGTCGGATACCAAATCACGTTTTCTATCCACTGAAACCAGACCGCCAAATAACCCATACGCTCACCAAAAGCATCGGCTACCCAAGCGTAAACACCGCCCTCTCGAGGATGCGTCGAAGCCAGCTCCGCTGAAACCAAAGCACTTGGCAGCAAGAAAAATAAAGCGCCTATCAGGAAAAAGAAAATAAGCGTTGAGCCAAATAAGGCCGTGGCAGGTAGGTTTCTGATGCTATCGACAGATCCTGCGGTGATCATGGCTAGGCTGAATACACCTAAAGGCTTCGCTAAGCGCTTGGAAGAAAGTGACATTTCTGCTCCCAAAAATCGACCATCGTACCCCACTTTGCAAGCCGTGACAAAGCCTGGGGTACACCCCGTAGGATTCGCTCCCTGAGCAATACAGTTATCTCTCTTTGTGCCGCCTCCTGAATGCTAGGGGTAAATCTTTAAAGACCCTTAGTCCGCATCATATGCGTACTGGATCAAGCCTGGGTCTGGATCCCCGTGTCACCCCGTTGCAAAACGGGGCCCAGGGTGATCTGTGGTTGTTTTTCTCAAAGCAGTGTGCGGAGCTGAGCTCACAATAATGTTAGGGCTTAATCTTTAAAGATCACTAATTGCTACTTCGTAACAACGGATCGAAGCCTGGGTCCTCGACGTCATTTTATTCCTGAGGATGACAAAAATTGAACCAGCTAATTTAAGTCGGAGGTTAAAATCCAACAGTACATAAAATAAATCTCACATGCCCTACGGGTATGTGAGATTTATTTGGTGCGCCCGGAAGGATTCGAACCTCCGACCACCTAGTTCGTAGCCAGGTACTCTATCCAGCTGAGCTACGGGCGCGGGTATCCTGGCGGAGAGAGAGGGATTCGAACCCTCGATGGAGCTTGTCACCCCATACTCCCTTAGCAGGGGAGCGCCTTCAGCCACTCGGCCACCTCTCCCAGGAAGGCCAAAGGGTATCAAAATATGATCCAAAATAAAACCCCTAATTAGAGTTTATTATAACTCTAAAGGGGTTTCATTGCTGGAAGTGGTTATTTACTTATTCCTGATCGTCTACAGACTCACCTTGAATACGATCATAAATTTCTTCTCGATGAACTGATACCGTTTTAGGTGCATCAATACCCAAGCGTACCTGACTACCTTTTAAACCAAGAACTGTGATTTTCACATCGTCGCCAATGATTACTGATTCACCTATACGTCGCGTCAATATTAACATAGTGCCCTCTCCTTAACGTCCATTGCGTTATGTTAGATAAGCCAACTATAGATAATATTGTTCAATATTTCTACAATATCAAGGAAAAGAACGCTAACTCTTTGTTTTTAGCTTCCAAGACGCTCTTGAATCCAAGGGACAACACTTGCCAATGCTTTTGGCAAATGCTCAGGCTGATCTCCGCCACCTTGAGCCAAGTCAGGACGACCTCCCCCTCGACCACCAATTTGACTAGCCACATGCTTTAACAAATCACTAGCGGTAAAAAAATCATGGCAATTTTTAGTTACCCCGGCAACCAACTGGACCTTGCCCTCAATCACTGCTGCCAACAATAAAGCACAACGAGGTGTTTTCTCTTTAAGACGATCCAATAATACCCGCATTGACTCACGATCTGAGCCATCAATCTTTAATGCTAGTACTGTGACACCCGATATATCTTGCGCTTGATCCAATAAATAACCAATTTGATGTACAGATAACTGCTGCCTTAGCTGTTGAAGCTCTCTACCTTGCTCTTTCATTTGCCCCAACAACTGAAGCACACGCTTAGGTAGATTGGGTACTGATGACTTAAGCTGCTCAGCTAAACTCGACATCACGCGCTCTTCGCTTTCTACGTATTCAATCGAAGCTTCGCCCGTCACAGCTTCTATTCGACGAACCCCTGATGCACAAGCCGTCTCTGAGGAGATTTTAAATAAGCCTATATCTCCTGTGCGTTTAACATGTGTGCCACCACACAACTCAATTGAAAAATCACCAAAGGATACCATCCGAACCACTTTACCATAACGCTCACCAAACAACGCAAGCGCGCCTCGCTTTTTTGCTTCCTCTGGCGTTAGTTCAATAATCTCACCAATATGATTAGCTCGTATTTGCTGGTTGACTAAACGCTCTACTGATTGAACTTCTTGTGCAGATAAACCTGTTGAGTGAGAAAAGTCAAAACGCAATCGTGCAGGCTCAACCAAAGAACCTTTTTGCTGCACATGATCCCCCAAAACTCGACGCAATGCTTCATGTAATAAATGCGTAGCAGAATGATTTAATGTTGTTGAAAGACGACTTTGATCAACATCTGCTGTCACAGTGTCATCTACTTCAACAGAGCCTTTAATCATTTTTCCGTAATGTAAAACAACATCGCCTTGCTTTTGAGTGTCTCGTACTCGAAAACTACCTGACTTAAAATGCAAATAACCTTGATCACCTACCTGTCCACCAGATTCAGCATAGAAAGGTGTTTTATCAAGCAAGATAATGCCTTCCTGATCGACTATTATTTCGGTAACAGGTTTATCATCTTGCAATAAACCAATCACACTGGATGTCACAGTCAATTCATCGTAACCCACAAATTCAGTACGACCCATAATATGTAAATGCTGTGTCTGATTCAAATTAAACGTTTGATTTCTCTGAGACATTAAGCGCTGGCGATTCATGCAGGAATTGAAACCTTCCATGTCCATCTCAAAGCCTCTTTCTCGCGCAATATCAGCGGTTAAGTCGGAGGGAAAGCCATAGGTGTCGTAAAGCTGAAAAATCACATCTCCGGAAATAGCATCTCCTAATTGCATGTCTGATAATACTTGGTCGAGCAAGCGAATACCTTTAAGTAAGGTTCTAAAAAACTGCTCTTCTTCATTTAAGAGAACTTGTTCAATCAAGGATTGAGAAGACAGCAAGTGCGGATAATCATCAGCCATACACGAGACAACAGAAGCGACCAAACGATAGAAGAATGGCTCTTTCTGGCCAAGCATGTATCCGTGTCTCACCGCTCTTCGAATGATGCGTCTCAAAACATAGCCGCGCCCTTCATTGGATGGCGTTATTCCATCAGCAATCAGAAAAACACTTGCACGAATATGATCAACCAAAACACGCATGGATTTATTTTCTATATCAGACACTTCAATTAGCTTTGCCAGTTCTCGTAATAGAAATTGAAACAAATCGATATGGTAGTTATCGGAAACACCTTGTAAAACAGCTGCAACACGCTCTAAGCCCATGCCGGTATCAACACAGGGTTTAGGGAGTGGATTCAATTTACCTTCGCTATCGCGATTGTATTGCATAAAGACCATGTTCCAAATTTCAACGTAACGATCTCCGTCTTCTTCTGGTGTTCCTGGCGGGCCTCCAGCCACATCAGGACCATGATCGTAAAATATCTCTGAACAAGGTCCGCACGGGCCCACATCACCCATCTGCCAGAAATTATCTTTTTCACCACACTCTGTGATGCGCTCTGGATCAAAACCAATGGTATTTATCCAAATGTCTTTTGCTTCCGGATCATCTTTATAAACGGTCACCCACAGTTTCTCTTTTGAAATTTTCAATACATTTGTTAGAAAATCCCAAGCGTATTCCAAAGCTTCTTTTTTGAAATAATCGCCAAAGCTAAAGTTACCCAACATTTCGAAGAAAGTATGATGCCTTGCTGTGTAACCCACATTCTCAAGGTCATTGTGTTTACCACCTGCTCTCACACAACGCTGTATTGACGTGGCTCGCTTATAATCCACGCTTCGTAAGCCTAAAAACAATTCTTTGAATTGGACCATACCGGCATTGGTAAAAAGCAACGTTGGGTCGTTCCCCGGAACCAGCGAACTACTGGGAATTAGCTCGTGACCTTTCTGAACAAAGTAATCCGTGAATAAGTGACGTATTTCATGACATTTTAATTGATCGTTCATTCTTTCCTCGTTGGCATTGGGGTTGAAGCTCATAGCGCTCTTAGAGAGCCATATCATCAGCGTAGGCAGACTTCTCCCACCGGGCATAATCTATCACCATCATGCGCACCAGTCGATAAGAAAAACCGCGATTAACGCAGTGTCTCATGGCTTTATCGTTAATAGGCCACTCTGGGGCCGCGTCAAAGCGCCTAGACCAATGTTTTGCCAGAGTTTTACACCAAAACGAGTCCCCTTTGGGAAATCGACTAGAAATCAGCTCAGATCGCGTTAATTGCAGTAATTCTGACTTGATTTTGTCCGGCCCCATACCTCGGCTCGTTCTGGAGCGCAAATAGGCATCAAAGGCTCTTTCCTCAGACAGTAAATTGCCGATCAAAAGTTGATCGATAGCATCTGTTATCTGATCTGGCTCATACCCTTTTTTCGAAAGCTTCTTCCGAAGCTCTCTCTCAAAGTGCTCTCGCTGCGCAAGATACCTAACTGCATCTGACATAATGGAACTAGCCACTGCAAGGTCCGTTTGCCATTCGTTTTTCGAAGCGAAACAAACAAGCCCTACTCAACAAGGGCCTCTTCTTTCTTGGCTGCCTCTTGAGTAGTATCCGGCAACAAAATCGCTCTGAGTGACGCTTCAATTTCAGCGGCTATCTCTTTGTGTTCTTGCAAATATTGACGAACGTTATCTTTACCTTGGCCAATCCGATCACCTTTATAGCTATACCAAGCACCAGATTTCTGAACCAACTCGTGCTGCACACCAAGATTAATTAATTCACTTTCTAATGAAATACCTTCTCCGTAATAAATATCAAAATGAACCTGTTTGAATGGAGGAGCCATTTTATTTTTCACTACTTTAACGCGTGTTTCATTACCTAAAATTTCATCGCCTTTTTTGATGGAACCCGTACGACGAATATCAAGACGAACTGATGCATAAAATTTAAGAGCGTTACCACCGGTTGTTGTTTCAGGATTACCAAACATCACGCCTATTTTCATTCGGATTTGATTAATGAAAATCACCAAAGTATTTGTACGCTTGATACTACCTGTTAGCTTTCGTAATGCTTGAGACATTAAGCGAGCTTGCAAACCCATATGAGAATCACCCATATCGCCTTCGATCTCTGCTTTAGGTGTCAGCGCGGCCACAGAGTCAATGACTAAAATATCAACCGCTCCAGATGCAACTAATTTATCGGTAATTTCTAAGGCTTGCTCACCTGTGTCTGGTTGAGAAACAAGCAAGTTATCGGTATCAACACCCAATTTCCCTGCATAAATAGGGTCTAAAGCATGCTCAGCATCCACAAAAGCTGCCACACCGCCTGTTTTTTGGCATTCTGCAATGGCTTGCAAAGCCAAGGTTGTTTTACCAGAAGATTCAGGGCCATAAATTTCAACAACGCGGCCTCTAGGAAGTCCGCCGATACCCAAACCCACATCCAAGCCCAAAGAGCCCGTAGAGATTGTCTCAACACCTGCTCCTGCGGTAGAATCACCCAAGCGCATGATAGAACCTTTACCAAATTGTCTTTCAATTTGCGATAGTGCCGCATCTAAGGCTGTTTGTTTTCCTGCTTTGCTCATATTCCCTCCTAATCGGGTTTTGGTTAAAATTCGAGGTTTGATTGATCTACTCTGCCGGCCAGTGTAGCTGCTCTGAATCAGCAGTTCAATCAACCTTCTTAGCTTATTTGTATATGCTCACAAGCCCATGCTAGCAATGTCTCAATGGTCTCATTTTGTATGGCTTCTCGATTGCCCGAACAGTGCAATAAGCGGGCATACACCTGGCCAGAGCGTAACGCTAAACCAATAAATACAGTGCCAACAGGTTTGTTTGGAGTACCTCCTGCTGGGCCTGCCACGCCCGTTGTGCTCAAAGCGATATTTGCTCGAGAATGAGCCAAAGTACCTTGCGCCATGGCTTTGGCAACCTCTGCACTCACTGCCCCATGCTCTTTTAGCATTGACTCAGGCACATCGAGCATGGATGCCTTGGCTTCATTACTGTAGGTAACAAACCCACAGTCAAACCATCCTGAAGCCCCAGATACACTCACAATCTCTCGAGACAAACCACCTGCTGTGCAAGACTCGGCCACAGCAAGAAGCCACTTTCTTTCGGTTAAATATTGCCCCAACTGCAAGCTGATATCGGCCATAACTGCCCCTAAAAAGACAAACTGAAGCTCACTATAACAGGAATAAATCAAAGGCAATACCGTGAATCTCTACCGAGTTTTTCAAGAGAAATCCCCCTTTTTCGCCCGCAAGCCCTATTTACCCGGACTTCATTGCTTGAGCAACTTCATATTGATACCATGGGCTCTTCGAGAATTACCCCGAGGTCGTCATGACGACAGAAGAGCAGCACACACCCATGATAAAGCAATACCTCGGCATTAAAGCGGATTACCCTGATTTACTCCTTTTTTATCGGATGGGTGATTTTTATGAGCTCTTTTTTGACGATGCCACGAAAGCGGCACAATTGTTAAATATCACGCTGACTCATCGCGGAAAAGCCAAAGGGCAACCCATCCCCATGGCTGGCGTTCCTCACCATGCTGCCGACAACTACCTGGCTCGACTCTTAAATCTAGGTGAGTCTGTGGTGATCTGCGAGCAAATGGGCGAACCCAATAAAAAAGGGCCCGTTGAAAGAGCCGTCACACGTATTATCACCCCAAGCACGGTCCAGGATGAAGCTTTGCTTGATGAACTAACTGAGCCCGTGTTACTTGTCATTGCGGAGCACAAAAATACATATGGTATTGCTTCCGTTTGCGTCACCACAGGCGACTTTTCACTTTTTGAAGTGCCATCGCTCGATGCCTTGCAAGCAGACATAGCCAGGCTTCGCCCAACAGAAATACTGATCAACGAACAAAGCGAACTCGACAAACAACTAAGCAATGGAATAATCCGTCGACGACCCCCTTGGGAATTCGATGAAGACACTGCTCAACGCTTGCTTTGCGAGCATTACAAAACAAAAGACTTGCACGGTTTTGGTATTGCTCATTTAGCACTTGCCACGCAAGCTGCGGGTTGCTTAATTCAGTATTTAAAATACACGCAGCGACAGCATTTACCGCAATTAAAATCACCCAAACCTTATCATCATGGATCTGCTTTACGCATTGATGCAGCCTCCAGACAACACCTAGAATTAACGCATAACGCACAAGGTGATACCCAATACACTCTCGCCTCTACTATTGACCATACTTGCACCCCAATGGGTCATCGACAATTACGTTATTGGGTGCATAATCCCAGCGTCGACCATACGATACTAAACCAACGTTACGAAGCCATTAGCACTTTACGTGATTATTCCTCGTTAGACGACATACAAGATCACCTCAAACACATCGGTGATTGCGAACGATCGCTCTCACGCATTGCTTTAGGAACAGCCAGACCTCGTGATTTAGTGCAATTACGCGCTTTAAGCTTACATCAACCAGAATTCATTTCGATTTTATCAGACTTATCTGCCACAAGTGCTTTATTCAAAGAACTAATCGGAAACAAAGACTCACTGTCTGATTTAGCAGAGCTACTAAGCAAAGCTGTTGTTGAGAATCCCCCGGTTGTCATGCGAGACGGAGGTGTGATTGCTGATGGCTACGACGAGACGCTCGACAATTATCGTCATTGCCAAGCAAACAGTGAAGAAAAACTTTCGGCAATGGAAAAAAAAGCCCGTGAAGAGACCGGAATCAGCACGCTTAAAATTAATTACAACCGCGTGCATGGCTACTACATTGAAGTCTCAAAACAACACAGCGACAAAATACCTCTGCATTACTCACGCAAGCAAACGCTAAAAAACGTAGAACGTTATATCACCGAAGAACTCAAAGCCTTTGAAGACACCATTCTTAACGCACAAAGCTTAGCCTTGTCGCATGAAAAATCTTTGTATGATGCGCTGATTCACACCTTGCAAGAACACTATGAGAGGCTCCAAAAAAGCATACATGCCATCACTAGCCTAGATGTCTTAACCGGACTTTCGCAACATAGCCTGGATCATCATTGGAGCAAACCCACCTTAAATGAAAAACGTGGCATTCACATTCAAGGAGGCAGACATCCCGTCTTAGAGGCCACCTTAGGCAACCGCTTTGTATCCAACGATACAACCCTAAACAACAAGCGCCACTTACTGCTTATCACGGGCCCGAATATGGGCGGTAAATCCACCTATATGCGCCAAACAGCCCTAATTACACTCTTAGCTCATATCGGCAGCTACGTGCCTGCAGATCAAGCTTTATTAGGCCCTGTCGATGCTATTTTCACCCGTATTGGCGCAAGCGATGATTTAGTTGGAGGACGCTCAACCTTCATGGTTGAAATGACTGAGACAGCTACGATTCTAAATAACGCCACCAAGCACAGCTTGGTTATCATGGATGAAATTGGTCGAGGCACTAGCACAGCCGATGGCCTAGCACTCGCCTGGGCATGTGCTTTAGAGCTAGCATCTCATTTAAAAAGCTACACGCTGTTTGCCACCCATTACTTTGAGCTCACCAGTTTAGATAAAACGCATGATACTATTGCTAACATCCATTTAAATGCCACCAAACACAAAGGTAAGTTGATTTTTTTACATGATGTAAAAGCAGGACCTGCTGATCAAAGCTATGGTATTGATGTCGCCCAACTAGCTGGTGTGCCCAAGCAAGTGATTGATGCCGCAAAGAAAAAATTAACAGCCCAAAAAACACCTTTCCCTGGCACAGCCACCCAACCGAAACAAGCTGATTTATTTGTAGCAGAAGACCCTCTTGCCGATAAGCTAAAAGAGATCAATCCAGACCAGCTCACACCTAAACAAGCCTTGCTTTTGGTCTACGACCTCATTACCCTAGCCAAAGAAACTCAACCGTGAGCACATTATGTTAAATCACCCGGTCATTAAAAGATACCAAGAACAAATTGCCCTGTTACGCAGCATGGGCGACGATGACATACTCTATCAATGGCTAATCGATCAAGGTCGTCGCCTACAAAAAAACCCTCTTTCAGAAGCTAAGCGAACTGAGGCGAATCGGGTCAGTCGATGCCAGTATCAATTATTTGTTGATTGTGAAGGCGGACAATTCAAAGCCTGGTCCGATGGTTTGATTGCAAGCGGCTATGCCTATTTGCTGATTGATATTTTTAACGACTTGAATCCTGCCGATATAAAAACAATCAAAGCCATGGATATTTTTAATCAGCTCGATATTGGAAGCATTTTAAGCTTAAACCGAAGCAATGGCTTTTATCAAATGATTGACATGCTAATGGCTCGAAGCAGTAAATCCACCTAACAATATTGGCTCATTGCTGCGGCCCATCATTACGACCCCTATTTTTCATTTCCACAGCAGCATCCTCTCTTTTTATTTTTTGTGAGAATAATCCAAACTTACGACCCTCCACTTTACCTTTAAAAAACTTCAACGTTGCTGTCTTTCTAGAAGAGGTTTTTCCATTTTTATGAGTTGCCACAAGGCGAGTAAAGGAAGAACCGTCAACCCCCGCCTCTAATGCTTGCTTTACTGGGGTCTTGTATTTAGTCGGATCATCCTCAAAAGCTCTACGCAAACCAGCTTTAGATTCAAGGACCACAGAAAAAGCAGAAGTGGACTCGAAGCGAGGGCTGTTTTTTAATACTAGCAAGGCAGTCATCAATGCCCGATCTCTTTCTAATTGCTTAGGATCTTGAATCTCAATCAACTCATCCGCTCCCAAACCAAAACCCACCAAAGATAAATCTGGCATGGATGAAATAAAATCACCTGGCTCTGTTAACAGATGAAAAACCGTTTCTTTATTAGAATTTTCCTCTAGAAGAAGATTCGCCGCACTTTCTTCTGGCAATTGGCAAAGAACCGCCTCAAACGTAAGCGGCTCTTTGGCTGCCAAAGAAAGCAGGATACTATCCCCTTGATTATTCAAAACACACAAATCATGTAATTGATCAGAACTCAGTGATAGCAACATGTTTTTATGTGACTGCGTTAAACCGTCACCTTTAAGGGAGCTCGTAAGTTCCGAAAAAACATCATCTTTTATTTGATCCCACGCTTTATCTGAAATAGCACTCATATCACACCTCACCTATCAACCACGTTACTCAACGATTTCTTTATTTATTATAGACCACTACTCATGGTTCTTCTCGCTTCCAAACGCTCTACCGGGTACTTGGCCTGAAGGTTTGGGAAGCTCTTGAGGTTTCTCGAAAATCGTCCGCCTTCTTTGGGTCAACGGAAGATTTTTAGCCTCTAAAAAGTTTTTTTTCTTTTCTCCAAAATAAAGCATACCCACACCAGCAGAAGCAGCTACAATTGTGCCAAGCACTGCTAACGTTAAGGCAACAGCAAACAAAGGGTTGCTGACTGCAGCAGCAACTGTAGAAGCTATCGCCGTACACACAACCAAACCTGCTAAACCTAAAGCCCCAACACCACCAATCGCAAAACCTGCAATGGCAATGTTTTTCGATACACCTTCAGAATCCGAGTATTCTTTTGCTCTTGCATCAAGAAACGAATCTGCAGCAGACTTTTCTTTTTGACTTTTCCCCCTAATCACTATGTGGCCTTTTTTTCGCTCTATTTCGACTTTGAAATCAACGCAGTTAAGTTCAACATTAATAGGAGTAGCATCCATTTCTTTAAAGATTACCGTGCAAGCCAAAGTCTTTCTCTCAATCATACGATGAGACAACCACACTCTTGCTGTTTTATTTTTTGTAATAAGATCTTGCAGCAACTCTTCAATCCCTTTTAAATTAGGCTTCTCGCTTAGCTGCTCTGCTGGCAATTTTTTCCGCCATCTCTCAATCTCCTTTTGCTTCCCGCTTTTTTTTCCTTCATAGACATCAAGTCTTCTTTGCTCATCGTCGTTTTGCTGAAGAATAGCTTTCAGCTTAGCAATCGGAGCATCTAAAGCATCTCTTTCTCCTTCCAAACCTTTTATCTTCTGTTCAATATCAGCGGCTAGATAAGCCTTAAATAACTTTTTAAGCGACTCTCTTTCTTCTGAATTTTCTCCAAAAGGAGTAGACATCAGCATACTCGACCTTTCAGAAGAAAAGTTAAACTGCCCTTGCTCCCAATCCACCTCTACTACAACTGCAGGGGGCGGTGGCGGGCTTGGCCGAACTTTTTTTGACACATTTTCTGCTGGATCAGTTGACATCAGCATCCCCCTTTAACTTTCTGCCTAATTATAGTACAGGAGCGCAAGGGTTGCTGATCTTTCTAACTAACTCATTTTACATGTGTTTTTTATCAATACTGTAAATGCCTGGGGCGTTACGTAGGTAGCCTTTGTAATCGAGACCATAGCCAAACAACCATTCGTTACCTGTCTCCAAACCACAAAAATCTGCTTCTGGGAGGCCTTCAGGCAAGCGAGCATCTTTCTTATTGACCAAAACGGCTGAATACACCTTCGCCGCGCCCTCTCCTTTGCAATAGTCTGTGAGCTCTTGCAAAGTCACCCCACGATCGAGAACATCATCGACAATGACGATGGTTCGATCCTTCAATTCTGTACGCGGCTTTACGAGCCAATCAACATCTTTACCTTCGCAGCCCATGCCATAACGCGTAGCATGCACATAATCGACTTCTAACGGAAAATCCAAACGCGGCAATAAGGTTCCCAGAGGGATAATCCCACCGATAGGCACACATAAAAACAAAGGGTTCGAATCTGCGAGCTCATAGCTAATTGAGGTCGCCAAGCAATCTAATGCTGCTTCCACTTCTGCTTTGGTATACAAACACGTTGCCTCTTTAAAAACAGAACGGATGTGTGCAGGAACACTCATGAATGGTTTCTCCTCTATAAGCTAAATAAAATAATAGGTTTTATGCTGACAAATCACTATCGCCAGCAATATGTAAGGTTTGAGTTGGAAACGCAAAATCAGCGCCATGCTCATGCACGATTCTGGCTATTTCCAAATACACATCCTGACGTACTGCCTCAAACTCAATCCAATTAACTGTTTTTGTGAACGTATAAACAGTCATATTAACGGACGATTCACCGTAAGCAGAAAACTTTACAAAAAGCGTTTGATTGGAATCAATGCCCGGATGCTCTCGAAGCATCGACTCGATAGTAGATAACACATCTTTCATCACAGGTAAATCCTGGTATCGCAAACCAATAATGGTTTTAATGCGACGATGGCTCATACGACTTGGGTTCTCAATCGAAGTACTCGAAAAAAGACCGTTTGGCACATACAATAGGTTTTTTGAAAAGGTCCGGATACGAGTCAGACGCCAACCAATCGATTCAACAGTTCCTTCGATTTTTCCACCAGGAACACGAACCCAATCGCCAACAGAAAATGGCCGATCAAAATAAATCATCATGCCACCAAAAAAGTTTGCCAGTGTGTCTTTAGCTGCAAAACCAAGCACCACACCGGTCACACCACCCAAAGTCAAAACACCTGAAATAGATATCCCTAAAATCGGCAGTAAAGCCAAAGCAACCAAGGCAATGATAAGGACTCGCGCCAGCTGAGCAATCGCCCCTACTTTGGTCTTATCTTTAATGGCAAAACGATAACTACTAGCAAACTCCGTAAAGATAATTTCGACCTGCGAGACAAAACGCATCACAAACCAAAGTAAATCCAAAAGCAAAAAGACTTTTCTTCCCACTGCAAACTGCGCTATTGCACTTTTATCTGCATGCGTTAAAAACATTAATGAGGCAGCGTGCGCAATAAAAAAGCCCCAAATAAAGACCTGGGCTGGGTAATGCACGGCACTTGCAAAAGCCAAACGCCAATGCTGATCTCTTTTTTTGAAATTGGGAATCATTCGATAGCTGAAAAAATACTCTAGCAAGCTGAAAGCGA
Organism: Gammaproteobacteria bacterium; assembly: GCA_024279495.1. Taxonomy (GTDB): domain Bacteria; phylum Pseudomonadota; class Gammaproteobacteria; order JAJRRL01; family JAJRRL01; genus JAJRRL01. Next base: position 25,356 of record JAJRRL010000021.1, read on the forward strand.
ATGAAATAGCAAACACGACCAAAAGCGAGACCATGTCCATGGATGTTAAAAAACTAATAATTTTATTGGTTGATATAGCACTCATGGTTTGAGTCAGCATAATTCACCTCTTAGTCATTATCTGTGCGTGTTAACGATAAATGCGATGTTGGAAAAATTTTGACGTTTGTTTGTTTAACGGCGGACGTGACTTTTGCCAAGCCACCCTGATCTACCTCATCAATACGAATGATAAGATGGACCGGTATATGCACTCGATTCACCCCTAAGAACTCTGCCTTCAAGGCTTCAAGTTCTGGAGAGACATCAGCGCCTTCTGTTTCACTGAAAATCAAGCTTTCCGCTTCAACAAAGCCCATAAGGCTTTCGTCGGACAAGTAACGTGTGTATATTTCGTACACCTTGTCGTTTTGGTGAAACAAGATACGATATAATCGATTCGAGCCAGTCATTTTTTGGACAACTCCTTGCGAGAAAACACCAGTTCGGCAGCATACCATAAGGGCTAGAAGAAAGGATCTGCTAACTCTTAAAAATAGATCGAAAACGCCCTAAAAAAAACAGTAGGCTCAAGAAAAGAAGAAAAACATTCCTCCGAGGATCATTTAATGGTGACATTCTCTCCTGACACCACCCGATCGAACAAATCCAATGCATCTTTTGGATGCATACGAACACAACCATGCGAGAGCGGAACCCCCATAGGGTATTCTGGTGGAGAACCATGGATGTAAATGTAACGACGCATCGTATCGACGGATCCCAGCCGATTAAAGCCAGGCTCACACCCGCTTAACCAAAGAATACGCGACAAAATCCAATCTCGCCCTGGATTAGACTCAAACAAAGCATCACTGAAGTGCTCGCCGGTCCAACGCCTGCCAATAAAAACAGCATCCGGCGGCGCATCACGGCCAATCATAGCACGAACAATATGCTTACCTCGCGGCGTCTTACCACTATCCATTTGCTCCCCAACGCCAGCCTTTCCTGTTGACACTTGATAGGCAATTTCTTCCCCAAACGAGGATGTGTGAGTTAATTTTTGCTCAGCAATAGATACGTGAATCATCAGTCGTCTCCGCCCCTCTCTGGATCACCCACCCTAGCAAAAACAATGCTTGCTTGTCACTACCGTTTCGGTAGGATGAAGTCTTTACCCATCACATGAGGCAAACCATGCGCGTTCACCCCCTACCCGACGATTTAGCCGCTCGAATTGCTGCTGGTGAATCCGTGAACCGACCTTGCTCTGTGGTGAAAGAATTGATGGAAAACAGCATCGACGCTGGCGCAACAGATATTCACATTCTAATCAAACACGGTGGCATCAAACAAATCAGCCTTTCCGATAACGGCCAAGGTATTCATCCCGACGATTTAACATTAGCTATATCACGCTACTGCACTAGCAAAATTAAATCGGATACCGATTTAGAACAAGTCATGAGCCTAGGTTTTCGTGGTGAAGCGCTAGCTAGTATTGCTGCGGTATCCAGGCTAACCATTCGCTCTAAACAAAACGATCAAGAACACGGTTATCAGATACAAGTAGAAGGATCTGAAAAAATTGGTGACATCAGCCCCTGCCCTCAACAAAAAGGCACGAGCATCGATGTGGAAGATCTCTTTTATAATGTCCCTGCTCGCCGAAAATTTCTACGCCATTCTAACACTGAACGTCAACACATCATTGCCATTGTCCAGCAAACAGCCATTGCCCATCCACACATCAGCATTAGTTTGAAAGACGAAAAGAAAGAACTAATCCGCATGCCTGCTGCAAAAAGCGAGCAAGAATGTTTGGAACGAATCGGTTGTGCTTTAGGAAGAACGTTTATCGACCAATCTCACCACATCACCTCTATTGATTCCGGATTAACGTTGAAGGGATGGATAGGCAATCCCAGTATCGATAAAACAAACACAGACTCCCAATACTTTTATATTAATGGTCGATTTGTGAAAGACAAATTAGTTCGTCACGCCATTCGCTCTGCCTACGAAGATGTTTTATTTAACGGAAGACACCCTTGTTACGTACTTTTTTTAGATATCCCTCCTCAGTCTGTCGATGCAAACGTGCACCCTACCAAACATGAAGTTCGTTTCCGAGATCAAAAGCTAGTGTATGGTTTTTTAAAGCAAGCCATTGCAGATGCGCTGTCATCAATCGCACCAGGACACACCGTTAGAATTCATCACCAAAAACCTCAAGAAACAGCTGACACAACTCAAGAATCCAAAGCTTACGCCACACCTAATGTGTCGGTTACGCGTGAAAGAGCCATTCAAACACCGCGCACGACTCACGCAGCGCCTGCTGCACGACCATCATCAACCCCTGCTTTTCAAGCGAAAACTGCACCGCTTTCACTGAACGACGACGAGGAATCAACTCCTCCCTTTGCTACCGCTTTGGCACAACTTCATCAACTTTACATACTCGCACAAAACGATGACGGACTTATTATTGTCGATATGCATGCTGCTCACGAACGTGTACTCTACGAAAAAATGAAACAGGATTTTGCTAATCAATCGATTGCCGTTCAGCCTCTACTCATTCCAGATACAGTTGAATTAGATGCTGCTTCTTTTGCCATCTGGGAGTCAGCTAAAGACGACTTAACTCGGTGTGGTATCGAAACAGATTCCATCGCGGCTAACACTTGCATTATCAAAGCGCTTCCTGCGATCATCAAAGCTCAATGCGGCCAATCTTTGCTTCTCGATTTATTACAAGAAAAATCCTTGATAGATACCGCTGGCGATCAACTCACGCACCGCATTCATGCATTGCTTGGAAACATTGCTTGCAAAGCGGCAATCAAAGCTAACCAGGCACTCACGCTTCCTCAAATGCAGGCTTTACTCAACGACATGACAAACACACCCCGCTCTGGTTTATGCAACCATGGGCGACCTACGGTCATGCTCCTATCCATAAAAGAACTCGACCAGTTTTTCATGAGAGGCAAATAGCATGACGCCTGTTATTATGCTCTTAGGCCCCACGGCCACTGGGAAAACCACCTTATCCTTTACTATTGCAGAGCATTTTCCAATAGAAATTATTAGCATTGATTCCACCAACGTCTATCGTGGCATGGACATTGGGACAGCCAAACCATCTCTCAAAGAGCAGAGCCTTATTCCTCATCATCTCATCGATATTCGAGACCCATGGGACACTTACTCTGCAGGTCAATGCTGCTTGGATGCACGAAAGCTTATTCAAGACATTCAAAAACGTGAACGCATCCCTTTGTTGGTCGGTGGCACCATGCTGTATTTCCAAACCTTGCTGCGTGGCTACGATGGAGGACCTACAACATCTCCAGAAGTACGAGATAAAGTCTTAGCAGACGCTGAAAAACTAGGCTGGAAAGCACTTTGGAAACGACTACACACAATCAATCCCGACGCCGCCCTACGATTACACCCCAACGATAAGCAACGTGTAGGCAGAGCTTTAGAGCGCGAATTAATGCTTGAAGAAAGCCCCAACTCTTCTATCGGAATACCTCCGCTACAAAAAGATTATTCGATTATTCAACTTGCTCTTAAAGCAGAGAATCGAGATCGCCTCAGAGAAAAGATTGCCACTCGCCTAATGGCCATGATGGAGTTAGGCTTTTTAGATGAGGTAAGGAAACTGCTCTCTCACCCAAATATCACGCCAGATCTACCGTCTCTAAAATCTGTTGGCTACGCACAAGCTTGCAAACACCTAAACGGCGACATGGATTTTAACGAGATGTTTGAACTCACTCGCATAGCAACCAACCAGCTGGCTAAACGTCAGCACACTTGGCTAAATCAATTTCCTAAGGCTAGTCTTCATGACTGCTTCGATCCAAACACACCCAATCAGATCTTAAGTCAGTTACGCACTTTGCTCGGCTGATTTTTTATGTGTTGCGAAATGCCACACGATACAAATGGCCATCATAAAAGCAATGGTTGATGTTATCATGATTGGAAAAAATGCGTGGCGATACTGACCACTTAAGTGAGCTTGCTTAATAAACACGCTGATCAACCACTGAAATAAAGCACCAATAACAACGCCAACCATGTTAACCAAAGCAACACTCGACCCTATCAATTCCTTGGGAGCCAATTCAGAAGCCCACGTATAACTAATCAGCATGACTACTGTGAAAAAGCCCAAACCAAAGCTCAACATTTCAAGAGAGCGTACATGATGGTGATGGTGAAATAAAAGTGATAACAAACAAACGAAAATCCCAATATGTGCGACAACTAAACAAATATAACGCCTACTACCCGAGCTAAGCCTTTTACCGCATACCGGAAGACCCATCAGGCTCCCCCAAAAAAAACCACCAACAAAAATACCCCAAAACACATAGGAGTTAACCAAAGCCGCTGCCACATTTGCAAGGTGATCGTAGGTATGCAAAAACGGAACTGCCCATAGCTCTGCGTAAGCAATAATGGGAATCTGCATGAGACCCGCATATAAACCAACCATCCAAATGATAGGTTTTTTCATGATGGCCAACAAACCTTCCCACTGTTCTCGCCAAGCATGGCCAACAGACACAGCCGGCAAATCAGGGGTTTTTTTCGGTTTTAAGAAAATCCAAAGCAACACCGCCATAAGCGAAGAGACTCCCGCTGCAAGCAGCAATGATGAGCGCCAACCCCAAAGGCCAATCAACTTAGATAAAGGCTCCATCCCCGCTAAAGCGCCAAGCATACCAATAGAGCTAGTTAAACTGACCAGTACTGGGAAAGCACGTTGATTAACAGCTACCTTTGCTACTTTTAAACAACCTATAAAACCGAAAGCAGAACCAATGCCAACCAATACACGAGCCAAACACAAACCAAGTATGGCGTGTGACGCAAGATAAGATAAAGTGCCTAAAGTTAATAAAAATGCCGCCATCGTCAGCATGACTCTTGGGCCATAGCGATCAAGCAAAACACCGGCCGGCAATTGCATAAAGGCATACACCCAATAATAGATAGAAAAAATGCCTGCAATCATGGGGGCAGACAGATGATAATGCAGCATCATTGGAGAGACGAGCAAAGTGGGAGCAACGCGATGCAGCCATTCAACACAATAGAACAAAACAGCAACAAACCATTGGGGCAGGCCAGAGCATACGCCGCTTCTTGGCAAACGCGAGTTCATAATAATCTCTCAAGAGTTGTTCGGAAGAACCCCTAAGTATACCAAATTACCTCTAAGATGCCATTGGAGAAGCCAATCTTACTGACTCTTCGGGAGGGTTGGCAATCACCTTTGGAAGCTCTCTGAACAATTTAGATGGCATACGAGGAACAACAAAAATAGCAGCTGCTATTCGGGGGAGAACACTCACCAACCAAGAGAAAACTGCAATCACAAAAGAAGAGCCTCCTCGCGCACCAAATAAGAAGCGAACCACTTGCGAGAGTTTTGCTCGATCTTGGCGAGCCTCTTGGCACACCTGAGTAGCTAAAGCACGAATCAAACTTCGCTCTCCCCCTTGATCGTTAAATCGCCCTCTTACGTTCGCAAAACCATGTTGAGTAAGGGTGCTCAGAGAAGGAATAGCCGGAAGTAGCTTTCGAAGACACTTCTTTGCAAAGGAATCTTGCACAGCGCTTTTATCAGGTGCATCTAAAACAGCTCTCCAACATGGTATATCGCAGAATTTTAAAAGCCGACTCGGTCTTTCAAGTGCTTGGAGCATGTTTTTGGAAAAATCAGGGTTATTGTAAGCTAACACAGCTACTAATGTTTTTAGCTTTTCATGATCTCTTTGCTTATCTAAAAAAGGGGTATAATACTGAGGCCGAAGCAATTGCTGACACACAGTATGTTCATTTTTTTTGACAAAATTAGATATGTTTGTCAGCAACTCTCGATCTGGATTTAAAGCAAGTTCTTTTGTCAGGATAAGGTCTCTTAGTGTGCTGAGAACAGCATCTAAATTAGGCTGTAGCGGAGGCTTCTTTTCAAGCTGCTCTCGCAAGAAGTTAAACTCTTTTGACATACTGCGCTCCCCTTCTGTGGCAGTCCTCGCCAGGTCAGAATATTAACACAAGCACTGAACAATAAAAAGTCCGGTTTTTATAGACTATTAGGGTGCTAAGTGCTCCACAACCCAGCTGTTATTCTCTTTTTTGTAAAGAGAGCGATCATGCAAACGATGCTTCTTCCCCTGCCAAAATTCAATGCGATGCGGCAGAAGACAATACCCTCCCCAATGCAGAGGTCGGCCTAGGGTCTCCTGCTCTAATAGCTGAGTCATTGATTCTTGCAGAGCATGGCGCGACAGAATCACCTCACTTTGTGGAGACACAATCGCACTTGCTCGACTCTCTTTGGGTCGCGAATCAAAATAAGTATCTGACTGTTCATCACTCAATTTTTCAACATCTCCCACCATTCGCACTTGTCTATAGGTTTCCGGCCAATACCAAGTAAACGCTGCTTTAGGTAAGCCACTTAACTCATGGCCCTTTTTGCTATTGTAGTTAGTGTAAAAACTCAAACCTTGCTGGCCTTTTTCATCAACCAAGCCTTTAAAAAGCACAATGCGACAATCCGGATATCCATCTTCGCCTATCGTTGCCAACGACATTGCCGTAGGATCTGCTTTTCCACAACATTGTGTTTCTTCTTTTAACCATTTAACAAACTGAGCAATGGGGTCATGCATGTTGTCTTTCCTCTTTTGAGGTCGCCAAAGATTTGATAGGGCTCATGTAAAAAGAAAGTAATATGGCAAACACAGATGTAAAGGGCGATATAAACATAACCCCTTTAAAAATAGAATCTAAGTGGACATATCGGAAGCCGGAGTCCATCCAAGCATCACACACCAAAACAGACAACACTAACAAAGACACACAGACTCCAGCTAACGATAAAAAGACAAATATTGAACTCGTTAATATTCTGCCATCATACCCTTTAAATCGAAAACGAATCACCTGTAAAGCAAGCAGCACTCCTGAAAAAGCAAAGCCCATGCAAAACATAAGAACCAATGAATTTGATACCGTAAGTGGTTGCAGAAAAATAACGCCAATGGCGTTAACCATCATGAGGGCAGAACAAAAGGTCATGCAATAAGGCAAGGTTCGCTTTGAGGGCTTGGCTAACAACCAAAACAAAAAACCAAAAGACCAACCTGCTCCAAAAGCAGCTTTCACTAATAAAATTGAGTGTATGGCTTTTTTTTGTAAGTGATACAACGAATACAAACCCATTTCACTCGTGATATACATCATGGGAATAGCCAAAAACATCAGCCAGAACATGGCCAGAATATAGGTGCGGTCTTTCAGCAACAAGCGCCATGACAACTTAGGAGAACCCTGCTGACAGGTTCGCTCCGACAAAGAAGCAAAGGAATGTCGATAATAAAACAAATGCGCACACAGAAGAGAAAACCCAAACAGTACTGAGACACGATAAGCCAGCAACCAACCGTATGTATCAACCAAGCTATGCAGCAAGTAGCAGAAAAAATCCGTCACAAAATGCATCAACATAAAACAGATCCCGACACACACCCACTCTGAAAGAACGCTTTCACATCGATCAGCTACGACCTCGGAGACAGAAAGCATGGCTAAAGCCAAGCCCGTGGACATAAGCAAACGCACCAAAACCGACGCCCAAATCGAGTTAGAGAAAACGCACATCGCCTGCGATGCCGACAATACTAATAAAGCCATCATTGGATCATGACGTCGCCACGACAACGGTCTAGATCTGAGCAAAATCAACAGAGCAGCCAAAACGAACAAATTACGGGCATAAAGAAGGCCAAGATTCTGCCAGTCATTCAAGCCAAACAAAGAACCAACCGGAAAAGGCAAAACCACTGGCGCCATGTTGACGTAGTAGGCATAGCTTAAAATTAAGGTCGCCCACAGTAAGATTCGATATTTATTTATGTAATTCAATGGGTTATGATCCACTTTCAACATCTCGACTCCTAAGGTAAACTCAGAGAAAAGCAAAACAAGCCTAAAAGCCTATCAAAGCTTTACAACAAGCAACATATACTCTCAAGTAATGCACATAATACGCTTGCATTCTAGGCGCTGTCCGAATATATTAACCGCTCGAACCTACCGGGGAAAGACAATGCAAGCAAACATTCATCCAGATTATCACCCTATCGCCGTTACATGCAGCTGTGGGCACACTCTCAGTACAAAATCCACTATCAATGGCGAGACTCTCTCTATTGAGACATGCTCTCACTGCCATCCATTCTACACAGGCAAGCAACGCACCAAGAGCAATGCTGGTCGTATGAAAGAATTCGAAGACAAATACGCTCGATTTAAAAAGAAGTAAATTGTCTTCTTACAAGCTCCTGCTACAGATGGCGCCTTCGGGCGTCATCTTTTTTTAACCCGCAGAACTTAGGCATGAAAAAGGCAATTTTCCTTTTCGCCCATATTAAAAATAGCTTTAACCTTTTGCTTGCACCTTTAAAAAATGGTGTCATCCCCAGAAACGCAGTGACGTCGGAGACTCAGGCTTGATCCTGTTCGCATGAAATACGGACTAAGGATCTTTATAAAAAAAATAAAAATCTCTTCAAGATGCTCATATACACTGCGCTCTTTCATCACTTTATTGATCTAAGACTTGTCTCAAGACTGGGAATTTGATGTGAACCCTAAATCTCTTCCGAAAAACCTTTTTGAAGACAGGCCTTACATATTAAAGAGCTGACAAAACCTCCTACTTTTGCTAACCTAGAAAAGAAACACACTGGGAGGTCCAAATTATGTCTCTAAAACAAAGCTATTACACAGGTAGCAAGAGCGACGAAAAAACCAATACTGGTCTTGCTAAATTTATGAACACTGTTTACCTATGGATGGCCCTTGGGGTAGCTTTATCAGCCATTGTTGCTAACTGGGTAGTCTCAAGCCCTACTCTTTTACGCTCCATCTTAAGCGGTGGCACCACCATGATACTTTTCATCCTCCAAATTGGCTGCGTTCTAATGTTTAACCGAGTGGCTCAACGATGCTCGCACAGAACGCTGGCAGCCTTATTTCTCTTTTATTGCGCGCTAACAGGCCTTACCTTTTCAGTGCTACTCATGATCTACACCAAAGCTTCTATTGTTCACGCCTTTGTAGCGGCAGCCGCAAGTTTTGCAGCACTTTGCTTGTTTGGCTTAACCACAAAACGTTCCCTTGGCGCAGTCGGCAGCTTCTGCATGGTCGGCCTTGTCGGTATCTTAATAGTTCAGTTGCTGGGCTTTTTCTTCCCTAGCATTCACTCAGGCGCTAGCGAAAAAGTCATCTCTTCTTTGGGTGTGCTGATTTTTGCAGGACTCACCGCCTACGATAATCAGAAGATAAAGCAAATGTACCTCGCCACACAATCAGGCGCGGAGTCTCGATCTCAATCTCAAAAACTTGCCTTAACAGGTGCCTTAAAACTCTATTTAGATTTCATCAACTTGTTTATTTTCCTACTACGCCTAACAGGCTCACGTCGATAATAGCTCAACCACTTGCCTGCACCGTTAAAAAACGGTGTCATCCAAAGGCAACGTAGTGACGTCAGGGATTTAGTTTGCATGATTCAGCTGCTACCCCTCGGATTGTCATCCGAAGGCAACGTAGTGACGTCGAGGACCCAGGCTTGATCCGTTGTTACAACGTAACAACTAGTGATCTTTCAAGATTTAGCCCCAAAATAAAATAGCCCTAGCCACTTGTCATCCGAAGGCAATGAAATGACGTCGGGGACCCAGGCTTGATCCACTGTTACAACGTAACAACTAGTGATCTTTCAAGATTTAGCCCCAACCTTTTAAAGTGCTTTCGACAGCTGGCCCAACAAAGCCGTTTTAATAGAGCTTGGCAGATCGTGATGGTCCGCAGAACTCAAACTTACGTCAACGCCATCAACTACTTTGCTTAAATGGATTTGATAAATAGGGGTTTTACGAGTTAACTTCCCCTGCGTGAGATCGCGATCTAAAACATAAATCACATGCATCGCAGCATCTTTATCCATGACAGAGTAGCGAGTCTTAACTAATGCAGCATTAACACGAGTCCAAGCTTTTGCCATAGGCATTGCTAGGTGGATTACATTAATCTGGACGTGTTTTTTTTTGCTGGAGACAAATCCTGCCCTGGCGGTAAAATACTCGCATCAATAGCATTATTAGCACCTTTAGGCGCTTTTTCAACTGGGTAATAAGGAACGCCAGGCGTTACATTTGAAGCCTTCATATCGACAGGCTTCAAGGTTTTTCCAACATTTGTTGGGGGCTGACAAGCCACAAGAGCCATTGCAGTAACAGAAGCTAACAAAGCGCTTTTTATAATATTCAAACTACTCTCCTTTAAACCAACTCGGCCATAACCGCCAAAACACTGGCATGATGCTCCGACTCTAGCGGCATCAATGGTAATCGAATTCCGGGGGAAATAAAACCCATCTGATGAAGCAACCACTTGATCGGAATAGGGTTTGGGCTAAGAGCACTTGCCTCAAAAAGAGGAGTCAAACGATGAGTTAGTGATTCAACAAGCGACCTATCACCTGCCAAAGCAGCAGAGATAAGCTCTTTCATCAGCCCTGGAGCAGCATTACCTGCTACCGAAATCACACCTTTCGCCCCCTGCAGCACAGATTCAGCTGCTGTTGAGTCATCGCCACTTAAAATAATGAAATTGGGGGCTTCCTTATGAATTTGACTCACGCGACTGATATCACCGGTCGCTTCCTTCAAGGCAACAATATTCGGCACAGATGAGAGCTCAACAACCGTCTCGGGCAATAAATCACATCCTGTTCGGGTTGGCACATTATAAAGTATGATTGGCAAGCTCGTCGCATCCGCAATAGCGCGGTAATGAGCCACCAAGCCAGCTTGCGTTGGGCGATTATAATAAGGGGTCACAACAAGTAAAGCATCCGCCCCCCAAGCCTCCGCCTGCTTAGCAAGAGAAACGCTCTTAGCTGTTGCATTACTACCAGCGCCAACAACCACAGGACATCGCCCGTCAGATATTCGTAAAGTGGCCTCAACCAGCCATTGCTTTTCATCGGAAGTCAGCGTCACTGACTCCCCGGTTGTTCCTAAAACAATCAAAGCATCCGTTCCTTGGTCGATCTGCCAAGCAACAAAATGTTCAAAAGCTGATTTATCCAAACTCCCATCAGGGTGCATTGGGGTAACGAGAGCAGTCATACTTCCTGATAACATGGCACTTCCTCATTAAGGTTTAATACAGACCGTTTGATTCCCGGCAATCCGCCATTATGCGTTTAAAATCATTGTGTTTGAAGTCTTTTTTAAGTGGCTCCCCCGCAAAAACAGAACATTGCTCAAAAGTTAGCAAGCAAGCTCGAAGAGGTCATAGGACTTAACTGTATCTCAATGATATACTTATATTTATTTGTATCTTTTATTGATACATTGAAAGATTGTCACGGTATAGACTCATTACGATTATATGCTACCTTACTAAGAACTAAAGGCACACGCTTTCTCACAGAATAATTTCCACGGAGATCCACTCATGACCCCTTCACTTATCACGATCCTATGCGCATCGCTTACCATCGCATCACTAATATGGGCATTACCTTATTTTCTTCAACGTATCCAAAATAAGCAGCAGGCAGATCTTTTAGCAACTGAAAACGAAAAGAAAACGCAAGGAATTTTAGCTCAACAGAACCTACAAGAAAAACTTCAAGACCATCTATCAGGAAAAATGAATGATATGCGCACAGAAATTGCAAGCTCCCTGAAACAACATGCTCAAACAACCAGTACGCATTACGAGCAACTCAATAAAATTCTTAGACAGCAGTTGATGGATATAGGCCAACAAGTCGACAACAAACTGAACAGCGGATTTGAAAAAACAACTCAAACATTCAACGATCTACTCAAGCGATTAACCATCATTGACGAAGCTCAGAAACGGATCATGGAGCTCTCTGGTCACGTAGCGGACTTACAGTCGATTCTGGTGGATCACCGCTCAAGAGGCGCTTTTGGTGAGGTGCAACTGAGCGCCTTACTTCACAACATGGTCCCTGAAGGGCATTTTTCTCTTCAACACACCCTTTCAAATGGTAAGCGAGTGGATTGCCTACTTATGCTACCAAAGCCAACGGGAAACATTGCCATTGATGCCAAGTTTCCTCTAGAAACATTTCGAGAACTTCTAACCCATAAACACAAAGACACCCCAAAACCCTTAAAGCAACGCTTTAGGCAAGATATCAAAACACATATTCAAGCTATCGCCAGTAAATACATTATTCCCAATGAAACCGCCGATGGCGCCGTTATGTTTCTCCCTTCCGAGGCTGTGTTTGCAGAAATTCACGCAAGTTACCAAGACATCATTGATTACGCATACGAGCAACGCGTTTGGATCGCGTCGCCCACAACCATGATGGCCATACTGACCACCGCCAGGGCCGTTTTAAAAGACGAAGCAACCCGCCATCAAGTTCATCTAATAAAAATACACCTTTCTGCCCTTAATAAAGACTTCGATCGTTTTCAAAAGCGAATGAACCAGCTCGCCAAGCACATCGCTCAAGCAAACGACGATGTTGAGCTCGTGCACACATCATCAAAGAAAATTAGCAGCCGCTTTCAAAAAATAGAGAGTGTGGATCTAGACGAATCTACTGCCGAAGTCAATGAAATAAGCGAGGCCTAGTCCATGCGCGCAAAACCTTTTCAATACACGCTGATTGCCTGCTGCCTACTCCTTTATTTGCTTTTTTCAACAAACACTTCGCAAGCGAAAAGCTTTGAACGCAATACCAACTACACCACATGCTTTTCACCAAAAGGACAGTGCGCTGAGCTCATTGCCTCTCTGATCGACCATGCAAAAAGCAACATCGAACTAGCTTCCTATAGCTTTACTTCCTGGCCTATTGCTAGAGCGCTCATTCGCGCGCAAAAAAGAGGGGTCCATATAAAAATATTGACAGACAGAAGTCAGTTTAAAAACAAATCACTAATCCCTGAGCTTATGACATATGACATTCCTATCCGTGTCGATGATTCCGTGACTATCGCTCATAATAAATACATCATCGTCGATGACTCTCAACTAGAAACTGGCTCCTTTAATTACACAGTGTCTGCTAATCGCTACAACGCTGAGAATGTGCTGATTATCAACAGCTCGGCTTTAGCCCACAGATACCACACAAACTTCTCCCATCGGTTTTTGAAAGCCATTCCTGCCAGCAACTACCATTACCACCCTGCGCCCTACTACGACTCACGCAATAGGAGGCATAAGCATGCACGCCACCGAACAATACATTAGCTCACCTGAAGAGATGGAAGCGTTTGGTAAAACACTTGCCAAAACCCTAACGCCTGGATCCATTGCCTACTTAAGAGGCGATCTGGGGACGGGAAAAACCACCCTCGCTCGAGGCGTTATTCGTGCATTAGGCTACACCGGCTCAATCAGCAGCCCCACCTACACAATAATCAACAGCTACGACACCTCTCCTCCCCTTCATCACCTAGACCTTTACCGTTTGCACAATGAGGAAGACTACTTTCAAAGTGGTCTTGGCGATACAAATGTGAACGCGAGTATTTGGCTGATTGAATGGCCGGATAAAGCCATTGATGCTTTACCAAAACCTACCATCAATATTCAGTTACGTATTGAGAAAGAGAAACACCATATCAAGGTAACACCTGCCTATGCCGATCGCTATTGACTCCAACACGTTTTTTTATCACTATAACGAATTCAAACGCAATCAGGGAATTTGTGTATGCGTCGTTGGCTACTAGGGATTAGTTTGGCCGCTTTGCCTTTTCTGGCAAGCGCTTCTGCTCGCCTGATTCACTCCTCTATCCACCAAACCGGCAACCGAACAGAGATCAAGCTCACCCTAAGCAAGAAAGTAGCTCATCATGCCTTCTCACTTGAATCTCCTCCACGCCTAGTCATTGACCTTACTGGAACAAAAGCACCCAAGCTTCTCAAGAAAAAAAGCACGTCGCTTGTCAAAAAAGTTCGCGCTGGAACATGGCATAAAACGAACACTCGCCTTGTGTTTGACCTCAAACAAGCTAGCTCAACCCTTATATTACAAGACCACTCAAAAAAGAACAGTAAGACAATCCACTTGTCACTCTCTCCCAGGCATAAAAAAACAAGCAAACTCCTATCTCGTATTCAGCAAGCTGCGAGCCCTATTTGGCTAAAACGAATCAAAGCTCCTTCACCAAGAAAGCGAATCAAAGCTCCTTCATCAAGAAAACGAGTCATCGTCCCCCCATCAGACACACAAACCACCACAGCACACCAAAGCCCACAACGATTTATTATCATTGTTGACCCAGGTCATGGAGGAAAAGATCCTGGGGCCAGTGGTGAACGTGGTCACCTTGAAAAAAACATTGTGCTGGCCATTGCTAAAAAACTTCAACGGATTTTAAATCGCCAGCCTTATTATCAAGCAATCCTGACACGACACAACGATCGCTATCTCACTTTGCGAGACCGCTTGAAAATTGCCCGAGTCCATCATGCCAACCTCTTTATCTCAATTCACGCCGATGCTTTTCGCAGACACGGCGCGCATGGAGCCTCTGTTTATGCTCTTTCGGAGCGGGGAGCAAGTAGTGAGGCAGCCCATTGGTTGGCTTCGAAAGAAAATGATTCAGAGTTGTTAGGTGGCGTCAATTTAGACAATAAAACAGACCTACTGAAGAGTGTATTAATTGACCTATCTCAATCTGCAAGTGTAAGGGAAAGTATGGACCTCGGCAGAACTGTCTTAATTCAATTGGACAACGTAACAAAACTACACCATCGACGAGTCGAAGAAGCAGCCTTTGTTGTTTTAAAGTCACCCGACATTCCTTCCCTACTTATCGAGACAGGCTTCCTCTCAAATCCCAAAGAAGAAAGAAAACTCATCCAATCTGAATACCAATATCGACTAGCCGTGGCAATTAGCCATGGGATAGACCTTTACATGTACAAGAAGAGATCAAGAGGAGAACAAGTCAGACATTCACGACAATAACCTTAAGATTTTATTAATGCAGATATTTTTTTGACTACTAGGCTGGTCATCTTTCTCCCGTTCGTTATACTAAGGAAGCCTTTTATTGGGTCAGGAAGCTCATGGATTCTAAAAACATCATAAATGGATTAGGACTTTACTTTTATCGCGTGGCTGAAAATAGCCAGGATATCTTCTGGATCCGTTCCGCTGACTTTGAATCAGTTCTCTATGTGAACCCTGCGTTTGAAGAGCGCTGGCAACAGCCTCGTGACACAATCTATAGTAACCCAGACATCTGGCTTACACTCATCACCCCCAAAGATCACAATAAAGTCAAAACCGCCTGGAACGACTACATCCAAACCCCCCATATCGATGACACACACTCTCTTTGCTACCAAATTCGAACAAGCGATAACTCATTTTCAAAAGCAACCGACTCTTGCTACCCTCTCTTCCACGAGGGCCGCTGCATTGCCTTTGTCGGCGTGACAACTGTCTCGCAGCCGGTAAGCCCAAGAGCCCAACCAGCAACATCGCCAACTCCAAAAGCAATCACCCAAGCAAAGATCAACTATGCTGATGGAACCAGTTACCGACAGCAGACAGAATCAAGCATCGCCGCCCATCGCCCACGCAACTCGCTCACTCTTACAGAAGCTCACAGCACTTGGTCAGGCTCAACAGCATGGCAAGGAACAGACCACCAGTCGCAGAACCACTTCTTAGACATGATGAGCCACGAACTCCGAACTCCTTTAAATGCTGTGCTCGGTATGGCACAAATTCTGCAGCAATCCCCTCTTACACCTGAGCAAAGTGATCAACTCGATGTCATTATTCAGTCAGGCAAAAATCTCTTAAACTCGCTCAGCTCTATGCTTGATTTCGCTCAGCTTGAGTCAAACCGTGTCTCTTTGAACCTCAGACCAACCGCCATACGCCCTCTACTAAACACCTGCCTAAGTGAATCTCAGAAAACCGCCAACAATCCGAGCATCGATTTCCAGTTCTCAGATGACTCTCGTATTCCCAACAGCCTAATCACAGATCCAAAACGCTTAAAACAGATCACCAACCACCTCCTTGAAAATGCTGCTGCACACACAACCAAAGGGCATGTGTCACTCAAAATTGCCCTTGCTGAGAAAAAAGGTGAAACCTACTTGGTTACCATCGAGGTTGTCGACTCAGGCTCAGGCATCCCTGCTCACAAATTGCACCACATATTTAAGCGCTTCTCTCAAAGTGGGTCAGGCTATCAACGCCAACATCACGGCATTGGTTTAGGGCTAACCGTAGTCAAAGAACTTATCACCAAAATGGGTGGAACCATCTCTGTCACCAGTACAGTAGGCAGAGGCTCACGATTCTCTTGCGCCATTCCATTTGCGATTGACCCCTCCTTTTCTGAAGGAAACAATGCGGGTCAAGGCACCAAGTCAAACCCAATGGCTTTGAATGTCCTAGTGGTCGAAGACAACCCCATCAATCAAAAAATTACACAACGTCTTTTAGAACAAGCCGGTTGCCAAGTTAACATCGCCGAATGCGGTCGGGCAGCTGTCAGTAGCGCCAATGACAAGCATGACCTCATCTTGATGGATATTGGCCTACCAGACTTTGATGGCTTTGAAGCAACAACTCGCATCCGAGAAACTCAGCGAGTCCACAGAGATGTACCCATTATCGCCATGACAGCTCATGTTTTTGACCAAGACAAAGAACGCTGCTTTCAAGTTGGCATGAACGAAGTTATTGCAAAACCAATTCTCAGGGAAGAACTGCTCGACCTACTCCAGCGTTGGTCTCCCGCCAGCAAGCGAAGCACCATTCGAACCTCAACAGTTGAGACATCCAACCTTCCTGCCTAAGCAATCAACGATCTAACACACTCAAACCTTGCAGCGCACTTGCCGCACCAGTACACTAGTAGTTTTGACACACACGGAGGAGTCCTTTTATGTCATTTCTCAAATTTGGTGCCTGTGCTGCTTTAGCCGTCACCGTTGCGCTACCCATCAGTTCCATAGCCGATTCAGCTGCGCCCGTTCAAAAATCCGTTCAAGCAACTCCTACTTTGAATCCAGCAGATCAACGCATTCATGACTACATCATGAATAACCCAACTGTTCTTATTCAGTCACTCCAAGCTTATCAGCAAGAAATGAAAAAGAAAGAACATGACGAAAAAATAATAGCGTCTATTCACGCTGCTGATAACATGCGAAATCCTAGCTTTAATACTGTCGCAGGCAACCCTAAAGGCTCAGTTACGCTAGTCGAATTTTTTGATTACCAATGCATCATGTGCTTCCGAGTTTACAAAGACATTGAAAAACTCACAGCAAAAAACAAAGACCTTCGCGTTATCTTCCGTCTACTACCTATCTTCGGTAAAGCATCTGTGTATGCCGCTAAAGTTGATGTTGCTGCAGCACAACAAGGCAAATACGATAAATTCCACGACCTCATGTTTAAAGCCAAACACCTTGAAGGTAAGCTCAAAGACAGTGATGTTCGCTCAATCGCGAAAAAA
The DNA here is from genome assembly GCA_024279495.1 of Gammaproteobacteria bacterium. Taxonomy (GTDB): domain Bacteria; phylum Pseudomonadota; class Gammaproteobacteria; order JAJRRL01; family JAJRRL01; genus JAJRRL01. Next base: position 42,944 of record JAJRRL010000021.1, read on the forward strand.
GCTGGTGTTAGCCTATCCAAATCAGTCATGAAGTCTCTTTCTAGCGACCAGTCTAAGGCTTACTTAAAACAAAACCTCACACTTGCTAGAGCCTTGAAAATCTCAGGCACACCTACTTTCTACATAATGCCAACAAAAGGTACTGTCACCAGAGAAAACCTACACTTCTTTGGCGGTGTTGCTCCGATTCAATTCCTGCAAAAAGCAATTGATTCTATCTCAGGAAAAGATCAAGCCGCCATCGTTGCAAAGAAAGTAGCAACTGATAATAAAAAATAATCAGACGCCATTTCTTTGACACAATAAGCCTCCCACTATCGATTAGTTGGGGGGCTTTTTTATTAGGTCTTAGTCTTTCTTATCATCGAGGCAATAGCTAATCTCACAAGCCTTATTCTCCGCCTTGCTTTCACATATCCTCAAAGCGTTCTTACGAGCCTTCACCTCAAAAACAGACCAGCCGGTATATTTCTCTCCTGAAGGGGCTTCTGCAACACACTTATAATTCCCCCAAGTACGCATTTCCACAGCGGAACGGGGCGACTCTGAGTATTTTTGACACCCACTCAAAGCCAAGGCCCCCAACGATACAATTAATAAGACTATTTTTTTCACGCAGCCACCTTTCTTTTTATGCTACAAAAGCGTACAGGGCAAAAAAACCCCAATAAAGGATAACTATACTATGAGAAGCATGAAAATCCAGTTATAATCCTTCTCTTCTCTATTTTTGGCTACGTCACCATGCCCCAACACTCATCTGTCAACAATCAACCTATGTCAGCGCTTTTACCACCCCGCCAGTACAAGCAGAGCAACCTCTGCCTTCAGCGGATCGATGACTACCGCTCTAAAATTGCGGATTGTTTGCAAATAAAATCACCTAAACGCCTGCTTATTCTCGGCCCCTGCTCTATCGACAATCTCGAAAGTGCTATTGAGTACGGCAATCGCCTTAAAAAACTACAAGAGAAAGTCTCAGATAGCTTAATGCTGATCATGCGAACATACGTTGAAAAACCCCGAACCACGGTGGGCTGGTCAGGATTTATCCACGATCCCAGCCGAAATGGCTCTCATGACTTATCTAGAGGAATTAAGGCAACCCGGACGTTGCTACTTGAGTTATTTAAGCTTGGCATACCCTGTGCTGCTGAACTACTGAACCCAGCTCTCACTCCCTACTACAGCGACCTCCTAAGCTATGCCAGCATCGGCGCAAGAACCAGTGAGAGCCAAATTCACAGACAACTGGCTTCTAACTTGCCCATGCCTATCGGTATTAAAAACCCAACAGCTGGTGATTTAACCGTTGCAGCCCATAGCGTATATGCAGCAACGCAAGCGCAAACTGTATTAGAGATGAATGAACAAGGGCAACTAATCCCCTCTCACAGCCAGGGAAACACAAGTGCTCATCTGATTTTACGTGGCAGTCGATCTGGACACAATTACTCTCCTGACTCGATCAATCAGGCCCTACATGCTTTGCAAAGCTACAATTGCTCCGCGCGCATCCTCATTGATTGCAGCCATGGTAACAGTCAAAGCTGCCATGAAACACAAGCTAACGTTGCTAGAAATATCATTCGCCAAAGCGTTCATCGACCAGAATTAGCAGGTCTTATGTTGGAAAGTTATTTGATTGCTGGCAGACAAGATCCGGCTAGCCCAAGACAATACGGGCAAAGCCTTACCGATGCTTGCTTGAGTTGGGAGGTGACTGAGTCTTTGGTACTAGAGATGGCTGAGGCTCTGGCCAAATCAGCGACACAGGACAAGGTGATTTGCATATCGGCCACTTAATAGGTTGACCATTAAATCGCATACTGACAGTCAGCGGAGCATCATTGGAGATTTGATAAAACTCAAAACTAATGACTGACGCAATGGGTGGATGAACGGTGAGAGGCTGGCCAAAAGCAGACATCACCGCGGCAATATCATCGTCATGACCAACAAAAAGATGGTAACGCATCTTGCTTTTACCCAAGGAGGCAAGCCTAGCCTCTTCACGAATTAAGCCCAATAAATGAGATGTCACTTGAATAGCCATCACTCGATCTGAATACAAATCCGACCAAGTCCTATTGAAAATATCTATCATCTCACGTTGGCATTCTGATGGTATCCAAGCTGGGTAAGGTCTCTTACCTAAATGACGCATGATTAAAGCATCTTCTGCACTAAACAATCCCTTCAAAACATTCGCGTGCATTAGCTGAGCTGGGCATGCCCGTGTGGCCTGATTTAACAAAACATCCAACTGCTTATCTGCATGAGACAAAAGAAGCATTTCTTTTTTATGCCAGGGTACAAAACCCATCAGGAGTGTGTCCTCTCCTTGCGGCATGGTGTGAATGGGAATCGCTGCTGCCATCTTCGACATAGGATATAAACCCTCTGTAAAAGCCTCTGCACTCATTAATGTGCGATCAAAGTCTGAAGAGTCAACACGAAGCAACTGATTTAAATGAACACCTGCGTTATTCTTCACAGGCAATAAGCAGGCTGATACCAAGCGCTTTTTTGCCTTCTCTCCGCGCTGATAAAGCTCTTGAAAACCAACAGGAAGAAGCTCTCCTTCTGATTCAGGCCAGCGATAAGATCCTTTTAACGCTTGGATTGGTGCACGCGCACCGTGTCTGACTATGTCGGCAGAATAAACCATGCACGCAAAAACGTGAGTAGAGATACACATAAAAAAACATGACAGAAGGCTTCGAAAAATCACACAACACCCTCTGCATGAGAGGCCAGTGATTCCCGTACAGGACGAAAACTATGACGGTGGATGGGGGAAGGTCCATGCTGCCGAAGCTGCTCCACGTGCACCTTTGTAGGATACCCTTTATGTTGTTTGAAACCATACTGTGGATAGAGAGCATCTGCTTCTAACATTTGTCGGTCACGAACAACTTTCGCAATAATGGAGGCTGCACTGATCGAAGCCACCCGCTGATCCCCTTTCACAATCGCTTCTGCCGGCAAATCGAACTTAGGCAAACGATTACCGTCAACCAAAACAAAATCTGGCTGTAGCGACAAACCAGCCACTGCTCGCTCCATCGCCAACATACTTGCGTGTAAAATATTGAGCTTATCGATTTCTTCGGGGCTTGCTTGCGCAATACTCACTGCCTTTGCTTGCTCCATGATAATGGGAAACAAAGCATCGCGGCGCTTTTCTGATAATTTTTTGGAGTCCATTAAGCCAGAGATAGGTTGATCCCAGTCTAAAATGACCGCAGCTGCAACCACATTACCGGCCAATGGGCCTCGACCCACTTCATCAACGCCAGCGACCCAACCATGGTGCTGGTAGAGATTATCTAGAAGTTCCATGCAGTCCTGTCCTTTAACAATGAGGTGATGAGATTGCCTCACGAGCCTATTGATAATACAATGGCTCGCATGAACATACCACTTTCCCTCTACATTCATTTTCCCTGGTGTTTAAAGCGCTGCCCTTACTGTGATTTTAATGCGCATGCGCTAAAAGGCGAACTACCTGAGCAAAATTACATCAATGCTTTACTCGCTGATTTACGCCATCAATTGTCTTTTTTCGGCAATGACCGGCCCATTCATTCTGTGTTTATGGGGGGCGGAACGCCTAGCCTAATTCAACCTTCGGCAATCAAACACTTATTCACCCAAATGAACGAGCTCATTGAACTACCTGACGACACCGAAATCACCATGGAAGCCAATCCTGGCAGCATTATGGATGAATCACAGCTCGCGGCCTATCGCGATGCTGGGGTCAATCGATTGTCTGTGGGCATACAAAGCTTCAACGCAAAACAACTCAAAACATTAGGTCGCATTCATGACTCAAAACAAGCCTTAACCACAGTTGAATCTGCGCATAAAGCAGGCTTTAAACGGATTAATGCCGATATTATGTATGGCCTCCCCAATCAAACCTTAGATGAAGCCTTAAGCGATGTCATGCAAGCTTGCGAGCTTCCCATCGATCATTTTTCTTGGTATCAACTCACCATCGAACCCAACACTTTATTCCACCATCAGCGCCCCACGCTACCTGATGAAGACACTATCGAATTGATCGAGCAACAAGGCAGGTCTTTCTTACAATCCAAAGGCTTTGAGCGCTACGAAGTCTCTGCTTATAGCAAAAAAAGCCCTTCGCAACACAACCTCAATTACTGGCAATGTGGTGATTACCTAGGAATTGGCGCTGGCGCTCATGGAAAAATCACTGACCTAAAAAAACAATCCATCACTCGTACCCGACTGTTCAAACACCCAACGCGCTACCTAGGCGCAACGCCTGACGAACGATTCACCGCAGAAACGGTAGCCAACAAAGAACATGCCTTTGAATGCGCCTTAAATGCCTTTCGTCTCACCGACGGGTTTTCGGAGAGCATCTTTAAAGAACGTTGCTTTGGCGACCACGCCCTTACTGAAGCATTACTGATCGAAGCTGAACAAAAGCAGTGGATCACTCGCCAAAACGGTTTCATCACACCAACAAAGCTTGGGCAACGGTATTTAAATGACCTCACCTCTCTCTTTTTGAGTAGCGAAAACTAAGTTACACTAAGACTCGCTCGAGTGTGCCGCAGTATGCCCATTGGCAGATTGCCGGCCTTCTCTTTCCAACTGCACAACGTCAAATTGACCAAGATTCTCAACTGTCATTAATATGACTTTAATTAACATTACTTTTTTATACTTCGTTGTAAAAACCGGTATCATATATAAGAAAATTCCAACAAGAAAACACAATTTAAGAATAAGCCCAAGAACTTCTTTATTACCATGGTCAGTATAAAAGGATACAACTAACCCACGCTGTGAGCCATGGAGAGCCGAAGGCGCAGGCGAATAGTCCGCGATAGCCACGGATTTTCTATCGAGCGTAAGCGAACATAGAAAATCTTTACGTGGCGTTGAGTCACTTGAGAGACCACAGCGTAGTCAAGCC
>JAJRRL010000001.1 GCA_024279495.1 Gammaproteobacteria bacterium
GAGACCACAGCGTAGTCAAGCCGTTAGGTTGCGTAGCGTGGGTGACGAGGACGAGTCGCGGCACAGATAACGATCGCCTTCGCGAGTCGATTTGCGCTAGGATGGCGTTAATCTATCTCGAGCGGTGCGATACACTTGATGCGCCCACTCAATGGGCATAATAATATCGATTCATCGCTAGGGAAGGGATACCATAACGACTATTTGTCTGGAGAATTAATAGTGGCTGTGGGCGATTCGCCTGCTAACGCAATAGCGTTGCTTGTTGCAAAGCGAAAATTGCATCTAGCTCAATTGAGCACTCAGCGAAGCATTATAGATACTTGGGTTGGTACAGCAGGGCTTTTATTAACGGTTGGAACTAGCATTGCATTGCTAACGATTATTCCATCAGTGATTCAGATTGCTACGACTGCTAGTGAAGCATTGATTAATATTGCAAATAGTCCAGGGGCTTGTGCCGTATTAGCTGTTTTTGCGCTCGGCATTATGTTAGCTGCTCGCAAACAATGCCCGCAGTTTTTTGCAACAATAAATCATCAAGTGGTGCCAAAGCCGGTTCAAGCTGTAGAAGCAACTGTCTAGTCAGACTCAGTTAGTTGTTGTTGAACGCGATCGAATAGGTCGCGTTTATCATTGCCCTTATCTGGGAACCATAAGCTAACGCAGATACTAACCAGAAAATTCATGCAAAATGCTGGAACAAGTTCATAGAGCTTGAATAAACCGCCATAGTGAATGCCTAGCATTTTCCAAACCACGACAGTGAAGGCAGCAATCACAATGCCAGCCATAGCGCCTTTTGCAGAGAGCTTTTTCCAGTAAAGGGATAGCAAAATACACGGCCCAAAACTCGCCCCTAAACCAGCCCAAGCATAGCTAACAAGTTTTAAAATATTATTAGATGGGTTGTCTGCAATAAAGAGAGCAATAAGACCTAAGGCAAGCACGGTAACTCGGCCCACAGAGAGAAGGTGCTTGCCGCATAGCTCTTTTCTACGTAATCGGTTGTAGAGATCGGCGGTGACTGCGCTAGCTGCTGCTAACAGCTGCGCTGAGATGGCACTCATGATGGCTGACAACATGATGGCAAACAAAAGGCCTGCGAGCCATCGAGGCAAATGCGTATTAGCAAGAGCAATTAAAACAGATTCTGGGTTTTTTAGAGTGGTTGGTAAGCTATAATGCCCAAGCAAGCCTATTGCAAAAGTACCAAGTAAAGCCATGATCATCCAGCTAACATGAATGCGTTGACTGGCAGGTATTGCGCCGGGTTTTTTTATCGCCATAAAGCGAACCAAAATATGAGGTTGACCAAAATACCCCAATCCCCACGCAAGTAATGACATAATCATAATGGCACTACTCTGATGATTACCTACGGGTATCCAGTGGTGACTCAAAGAGGCGAGCCAAGCGTGTTGCTGAATAGGATGGATGTGATAATAAATAAGAATGGGGATGGCAATAATGGCTACAAACAAAAGGCAGCCTTGAAAGAAGTCCACCCAGCTAATGGCAAGAAACCCGCCGATGGTGGTGTATAGCACGATAAAAAGAGCGCTGCCAAGTAGGGCGGCGTGAGAACTTAAATGAAAGACATTAGAAAAAACCAAGGCGCCACCTTTAAAGCCAGCGGCTGCATAGACAGTAAAGAAAAAGAGAATAACGATGGCTGTGATAATACGGATAAGACTTCTAGGGTCTTCAACGCGAGCATCAAAAAAGCTAGGGATAGTGAGGGAATCGTTAGCCATTTCGGTATAAACGCGAAGTCTTTTGGCAACAAGAACCCAGTTAAGGTAAGCGCCAATCGCTAAGCCTATGGGCATCCAAATTTGCGTCATGCCGTAGAGATAGGCTGCACCTGGAAGAGCCATCAAGAGCCAGCTGCTCATGTCGGAAGCGCCTACACCTAAAGCGGCCACTGGAGCACTTAAGGAGCGACCACCTAAGATGTAGTCGGAGAGGTTATCGGAGTAATGGTAAGCAAGAACGCAAACGGTGATGACAGCTAAGAAATACGCGAAAAAAAGGTAAAAGTGCATGTGGTATGACATCAAAAAGCCTTGAATAGCAAAAGAGGTTGCTAAGAGTAACAATATTTAGGCTATTTAGCTAACAGAGTGGCAATAGGGTAGGTAACGGTGTAGAATGGCGCGTTAATGGTCATTTGTCTGTCAATGACAGTGGATAACTGGCTAATTATTAACCTTTTACGCGCGAAAAGCGCAGGAGGAAATGCATGTCATTACCATCAATAGAGGCTGTTATTGCCGACAATAAACTGCACGATGCGGACACAGGTTCACCAGAAGTGCAAGTGGCTATTTTAACTACTAAAATCAAACATCTAACCGAACACCTTCGAACCCATAAAAAAGATTATCACTCACGACGTGGTATGCTGAAAATGGTGTCTCGTCGCAAGCGTTTGCTTAAATACCTGAAAAGCAAGGATATTGCTCGGTACCGTGCTCTTATAGCTAAACTAGGCCTTCGTGCTAACTAAGACACCCTCAAAATAGGAATATATTTATGTCACTATCTTTCAATAAAATAGAGACCAGCTTTGAATACGCTGGTAAACCCACTACCATTCAAACCGGACTTCTAGCGCGCCAAGCGGACGCTGGCGTTGTTGTTAGCATGGGTGAAACTCGTGTCTTAGCGACAGTGGTTGCTTCAAATAAAGATGATCTCGATTGCAACTTCTTAAAGCTAACCGTTATCTACCAAGAAAAAGCGTACTCTGCTGGCCGAATTCCCGGTGGTTACTTTAAACGAGAAGGTCGTCCATCCGAGAAAGAAACCTTAATCGCCAGATTGATCGATCGACCAATCAGACCTTTGGTTGATTCAAGCTTTAAACGAGACATTCAGCTTATCATTACAGTGCTTTCGCTGGATCCTGAAGTTCCTGTCGATATTCCTGCTATGTTGGCTGCTTCAGCTGCTATGAGCATCTCAGGTGTTCCTTTTGCAGGCCCAATTGCTGCCGCACGTGTTGGTTTCAATGATGGGAAATACATGGTTAACCCTTCTTTTGATGAACTAGGTGAGTCAGCACTAGACTTAATAGTAGCTGGTACTGCAGACGCCGTTAACATGGTTGAATCAGAAGCCATGGAACTTTCTGAAGAAGAAATGCTAGCAGCAGTAATGGTTGGTCACGAGAGCATGCAAGTGGCTATCAAGCACATTAAAGAATTTGCAGAGAAAGTAAATAAAGCACCGATTAAATGGGCAACTCGTTCTGTTGATGAAGCGCTTCGTGAGCGTATGTCAGCTGAGTTACTTGAAGACGTGGCTTCAGCTTACACTCTGAAAGAAAAAGCAGAACGTTCTGTGAAGCTAAGCGAAATTGCAGAAAAAGCAACAAAAGCCTACGAGCAAGAAGTTGATGGTGTTAGCAATGCTTATGCAGTTAACATTATTTTGGCAGGCATCAAAAAAGACTATGTACGTGAGCAGATTTTATCTGGCAAGCCACGAATGGATGGTCGGGACACAACAACAGTAAGACCGATCGATATTGAAACGGGTTATTTACCTCGTGCGCATGGTTCTGCTGTGTTTACACGTGGTGAAACACAAGTACTGGCTGTTGCTACTTTAGGTACAGAACGTGATGCACAATCCATTGATGACCTTGAAGGCGATCGTCGTGATGACTTCATGCTTCATTACAACTTCCCTCCTTATTCTGTAGGCGAAGTTGGTTTCATGGGTTCACCTAAACGACGTGAAATTGGTCACGGTCGTTTGGCTAAACGTGCACTACAAGCGGTAACGCCAACCATTGCTGACTTCCCATATGTCATTCGTTTGGTATCAGAAGTAACCTCATGTAATGGTTCAAGCTCTATGGCAACTGTTTGCGGTAGTAGCTTAGCTCTTATGGATGCTGGTGTACCAATCAGTGCTCCTGTAGCTGGTGTGGCCATGGGTCTTATTAAAGAAGACAGCCGTTTCGCTATTCTGACTGATATCTTAGGTGATGAAGATCATTTAGGTGATATGGACTTTAAAGTGGCTGGTACTAAAGAAGGTATTACAGCTCTTCAAATGGATATCAAAATCAGCGGCCTAACCAAAGCCATTATGGAAAAAGCTCTAGCGCAAGCAAAAGACGGGCGTCTTCATATCTTGGCTGAAATGGATAAAGTCATGCCGCGTTCACGTGAGAGCTTGTCTGACTACGCTCCTCGTATCCACGCACTACAAGTACCACTCGACAAAATCCGCGACATCATTGGTAAAGGTGGTGCAACTATTCGTGGCCTAACAGAAGAAACCAATACTAACATTGAAATTAGTGATGAAGGTTTGGTTAAAGTATCTGGCTTCTGCTCACAAGATGTAGCAAATGCTGTTAAACGTGTAGAGCAAATCACAGCTGTGATTGAAGCAGGTCAAATCCACGAAGGTACTGTTGTGAAAGTCATGGACTTTGGTGCGATTGTTAGCTTCTTAGGTGGCGCGCAACAAGGCTTGGTACACATTTCACAGATCGCTGACGAACATGTAGATCGTATTACCGATTACATGCAAGAAGGCCAAGTTCATCGTGTGAAAGTGATCGACATCGATCGTCAGGGCCGTATTCGCTTGAGCTTAAAGCAAGTGGATGAAGGTACGACTGATGCAGCAGCTCCAACTGAAGCTGTAGCACAACCTGAAGGTGAAACAGCTCCTGCTGAAGAAGGCTAAAAAAACTGTCTTCGTTTTAACCCCGGCTTTTGCCGGGGTTTTTGTATGTGCAATGACAGCATTTTTCAACGGTGCAAGCAAAAAGTTAGGGTTATTTTATTAAGACTTGAAAATCCGGCCCTTCACGATCTATCATTAGCATGCTTCTTTAAAAGACAGGGAATGATGTCTCATGAAAATCATCACGCTAAATATCTGGGGCGGATATGTTTTTGATCCGCTAGTAGATTTTTTCAAGCAAAATCAAGATGTTGATGTGTTTTGCTTTCAAGAAGTCTACAATAATGCGCCAGGAAAGGTCTCTACCGACGATAGGAAGGTCTGTCTCGATATTTTCGACAGGATGCGTGAATATCTCCCGAATCACCGCGGCTACTTCCGACCTGTGGTCTCTGGTGTTTTTGGCTTGGCCATGTTTATCCATGAGCGAGTGCCTTTGCTGCATGAGGGAGACATCATCATTCACGAAAATCCTGATTATCCGGGATTTGGTCCCGCACACTCTCGAAACATGCAATGGATAGAATGCATGTATAAAGGAGAACCTTTGGCGATTCTCAATGCTCATTGCTTGTGGAATGGCAAAGGAAAGGGAGACAGCGAGCGCCGAATTGAACAATCCAAACGCATTCAAATGTTTATGAGCACTTTATCTATTCCAAAAGTATTGTGTGGCGATTTTAATTTGCGACCCGAAACAAAAAGCATGGCTATTTTAAACAAAGGGATGAGCAATTTAGTTTCTAAATACCAAGTTACCTCAACTCGCACAAGCTTTTACCCAAAAGAAGAGCGCTTTGCAGATTATATTTTATTATCACCCAAACTGAAAGAAACTCATTTTGAAGTGATGCCCGATGAAGTATCGGATCATTCAGCACTTTTAGTTGAGCTCGATTAATTCAATTAAAACACGACCTTCTTTTACTTGTTCGCCAGCAGAGTTTAGTATCTTTTTAATAGAAGTATCTCTTGGCGCTTTAATGGCATGCTCCATTTTCATGGCTTCAATCACGAGCAGTGTGTCTCCAGTCTTTACCTTATCGCCGGGTTTCACATTCACACTGATAACAGTTCCCGGCATGGGGGAGCATAATTCATTTTGCTTGCTATCGGTTTCTAAGGCATGATGTTGAAGAGAAAGATCTAAGGAATATTGCCGACCTTGATACGTAATAATTAATTCAGATCCAAACCTAAAAACACGCGCTTTTACTGTTTTTTCATTGATATCCAAACAAATAGTATTGGAGATTTCATAGCGAGCTTTGAAAAAATAGCGGCTTTCTTGTATTGTTGCCTCCATACCAGTCAGCAATGATCCCTGAAAGCTAATCGGGCATTTAATACCGTTAATAAGCCAACTTTGATTTGTCGTTACCGACCCATGAAGCCGCCATGTGTCTGCTTGTGACCAAGGGTCGCAGGCATTCAAAGAAAGAGTGTGGGCTGCTGTCAGTAATAACTGAGCCTCTTTAGGGATGTATGATAAGCGATTCAAACATCGGTCTAATGTGTTGGGAAGCAGTTGCGTGGTGTATTGTCCTCGCTGAAAATCATCATCCTCAATTAAGCAAGCCAAATAATTTCTGTTGGTAGTGATTCCTCGAAGACACAGAGTATTCAACGACTCCTGAAGGGCTATTAACGCTTCTTTTCTATTGCTTCGATAGACTATCCATTTAGCAAACATGGAATCGTAGTAAGGAGTGATGGCATCCCCGGAAACACATCCTGTATCAACACGAAGGCCGGGGGTATTTTTTGAAAAAGACCAATGTACTAAAGAGCCAGTGGAAGGCAAAAAAGAGGATAGAGGGTCTTCAGCGCACAAACGTAATTCAAAAGCATGACCGCTTTGAATCACATTCTCTTGAGAATAAGGCATTGGTTCGTTACACGCTAAGCGGATTTGCAGAGCAACGCAGTCAATGCCTGTAATCATCTCTGTGATGGGATGTTCTACTTGAAGCCGGGTGTTCATCTCTATAAAATAGTGATTGTCATTGTCATCCACTAAAAACTCAACTGTTCCCAGAGTGTGATACCCTAATGACTTTGTTAAATGAATGCTGTTGGAAAACAAAGTATCTTTAAGCGACTTAGTGCAAGAAGAGGGTGCTTCCTCAATGAGTTTTTGATGTCGTCTTTGAACAGAGCATTCTCGCTCAAACAAATGAATTACATTGCCGTGAGAATCTCCTGCTATCTGCACTTCAATATGACGAGCATTTGGCAGGTAACGTTCTATCATCAGAGAGTCGTTTGAAAATGCTTTTTTTGCCTCTCGAGAAGCACTTTCTATGGCTTGATCAAGCTCATTGAGGTGGGTGACTAAACGCATGCCTTTACCGCCACCACCTGCAGCAGCCTTGATTAAAACAGGTAAGCCTATCGATTCAACCAGTCGCTTTCGTTCAGCGCTATCAGCTGGAATAGCCCCTCGATAATCTTTCAAAATGGGAAGACCCAAATGCTCTGCTTCTTGTTTAGCCGCTTTTTTGTCACCCATTAGCGAGATGATCTCGGGATTTGGCCCAATAAACAAAAAACCCGATTCGATACACTTTTGCGCAAAACTGCCAGATTCAGATAAAAAGCCATAGCCAGGATGAATGCCATCAACAGTTGCTATTTTTGCTACATTTAAAATAGAATCGACATTTAAATAACTGCTAGAAGCTTCTGAGTCACCAATCCAATAGGCTTCGTCAGCAGCTTTAACATGAAGGGCATTGCTATCGCAAGAAGAGTAAACAGCAATGGTTTTAATACCCATTTGTTTGGCTGTTTTAATAATGCGGCAAGCCACATCACCTCGGTTTGCTATCAGCAATGACTTAATCACTTAAATCTCCCTGGAATGAATCCTGTTGGTGCAAAGCTCGAACTAAGGATCTGTCAAGATTTAAGATAAAAATACTGTCACCGCTTGTCATCCCCAGGAACAGCGTGACGTCGGGGACCCAGGCTTGATGCTGTTCGTGCAAAGCGCGGACTAAGTATCTGTCAAGATTCAACTTTAACCTTTCCATTTAGGCTTTCTTTTTTCTATAAAAGCAGACAGGCCCTCAATAGCATCTTCTGAGTGACGGGATCGATATAACCACGACACACCATGACTTCGATCGCTCTCTGAGATACCACCTAGTTCTCGAGACTGCTCTTTGACTAAGCGCATGGCTGTCGCTGAGTTTCCATTAAGCTGGTCTTTGGTTTCTTGAAAAGCATCAGCTAAATTAGCTGCAATGACATGAACTAGACTAGAATCTTTTGCTTCTTGAGCATGAAATGTATTTGCTCTAATGGCATGAGCTAAAAAGCGTGAGGAGCCCATTTTTTTTGTCAGGTAAGGAGCGATTGTTCCAGGTGTGATACCCAAAGCGGTTTCGCTTAAACGAAAAAAACACTTTTGGTCGACAAGTACAATATCAGCGCAAGCTAAAATACCCAAGGCTCCGCCGGTTGCAGCTCCTTGACAGGCGACCACGATGGGGTGGGGGCATTCGTATAGTGCTTTAAGTAAAGAGGCAAATATTGCTGCATCAGCTCTATTCTCTTCAGGTGATGCCTTTGCCATTGCTTTCATGTGCGTAATATCGACACCTGCACAAAAGCAAGGGCCTTCTCCTGAAATCGTCACATAACGTGCATGATTGTCGATATTTTTAATTAAACGAGTGAGTTGTTGTATCATCTCAGGAGTTAATGCATTTCGCTTTTCAGGGCGATTTAAGATTATTGAAAAACAGCCGTTATCATAGCTATGTTTAATAAGTGTCTCGCTCATGGTTGAGTCTCCTTACTTACATGCGAAACACAGGGAAATGTGTATCCGCAATAGGTGCATTGTAAACGGTAGATAAGCATAAGCTTAGTACTCGTCTCGTATCAACTGGTTGTATGATGCCATCATCCCAGAGTCTTGCTGAGCTGTAGTAGGCAGAGGATTCTGTGTCGTAAGTGCTTCGAATAGTCTTTTGCATGGCTGATATTGCCGCTTGATCAAGTGGCTTATTTAAAGCTTTGTGTTTTTGTTCTTTGATTTGCGTTAAGACGAGAGCAGCCTGCTCACCACCCATCACGGAAATGCGCGCGTTTGGCCACATAAATAAAAATCGAGGATCATAGGCGCGTCCACACATCGCATAATTGCCAGCGCCATGACTTCCGCCCACAATAATTGTGATTTTAGGAACGCTGGCGCAAGAAACGGCAGCTACTAGCTTTGCGCCATGCTTGGCAATACCTTGATGCTCGTATTTTTCTCCTACCATAAAGCCGGTGATGTTTTGCAAAAAGAGTAGGGGGATTTTTCTTTGGCAGCATAGCGAAATAAAATGCGTTCCTTTGAGTGCAGCTTCAGAAAAGAGCACCCCATCGTTAGCAACGATACCAACAGGAAATCCATCGATATGAGTAAACCCGCAGACTAAGGTTTTTCCGTAACAGGATTTAAACTCATCAAAAAGAGAGTCGTCAACAAGTCGCATGATAACTTCTTTTATATTGATAGGCGTTTTGGGGTCATCTGGAATAACACCCATCAACTCACTTTCTGGGTGATAAGGAGGGAGAGGAGGGGTTTTTCTAAAAGAAGGTTTTGTCTCGCGATTAAAATGAGAAACACTTTGTCTGGCAAGCCCCAAAGCTTCCTCTTCTGATGAGGCGTAATAATCGGATACACCTGATATTCTGCAATGAACATCCGCACCGCCTAAAGCTTCTGCAGAAATGTCTTCGCCAGTTGCGGCTTTTACCAAAGGAGGTCCGGCTAAAAAGACAGTGCCTTGTTTGGCAACCATAATGCTAACATCTGCCATGGCGGGAACGTAAGCGCCACCAGCAGTACATGAGCCCATCACAACAGCCAATTGGGGAATGTTTTTAGCAGACAAGCGTGCTTGATTAAAGAAAATCCGACCAAAGCAGTCTTTGTCTGGAAAGACCTGAGCTTGTTCTGGCAAATAAGCGCCGCCAGAATCCACTAAATAAACGCATGGCAAATGATTTTCTTCGGCAATTTGCTGCGCACGTAAATGCTTTTTTAATGTAATGGGGAAATAGGTTCCGGCTTTGACCGTTGGATCATTAGCGACGATAATACATTCTTGCCCATGAATAACGCCGATTCCTGTTATTAAACCGGCAGCTGGAAGCTCCCACTCGTAAAGATCTTTTCCAGCCAAAGGTGAGAGCTCTAAAAAGGGCGAGAGAGGGTCTATCAATAATTCGATACGCTGCCTTACTGTAAGCTGTCTTTTCTTGTGAACTGGCCTGTCGAGATTCTGTTGATGGGCCTGAGTTAACGAGTCACAAAGAGAGATCATTGCGAGTTCATTTTTTTTGTAATTCGCATCATTGATCGATAACTCAGATGTTAAGCGTGTGGCCATGCAGGCATCCTCTATGTTGTTTCGTTGAAAAGCTCGCGAGCGATAATAAGCCTACGAATTTCTGATGTGCCTGCGCCAATTTCATAAAGTTTAGCATCCCTTAGTAATCTGCCAGCTGCGTATTCATTTGTGTAGCCGTTACCACCTAAGATTTGAATGGTTTGTAGGGCCATCTGTGTCGCTTGCTCTGAGGCATATAAAATAGCTGCTGCGGCATCTTTGTTGGTGATGGTTCCTGAATCACAGGATCTAGCAATGGCGTAAACGAAACTCCTTGCTGTATTGAGAGCTACATACATGTCAGCCACTTTTGCTTGAATTAGCTGGAACTCACCAATTGCTTTTCCAAATTGTTTTCTTTCATGAACATAAGGAAGAACCAAATCCAAGCAAGCTTGCATTAAACCCAAAGGACCAGCTGCTAAAATCACACGTTCGTAATTTAAACCACTCATGAGGATACGAACACCTTCGCCGCGCTTTCCCAGCAATCTTTCTTTAGGTACTTTGCAATTTTTAAAAATCAGTTCACACGTATCTGAGGCGCGCATACCTAATTTATCGATTTTTTGTCCGCATTCAAATCCAGGGAGGTCTGGAGTAACAGCAAAGGCACTAATGCCCTGTTTGCCAGCTTCGGGATTTGTTTTAGCGTAGACAACAATGACGTCGGCGCCAGGACCATTGGTGATCCACATCTTGTGGCCATTTAGGAGAAAGTGGTCCTCGTGCTCAACAGCTGTCGTTTGCATGTTCAAGACATCAGAGCCAGCGCCAGCTTCACTCATGGCTAAGGCGCCAATATGCTCTCCTGAGAGCAAAGCAGGGAGGTAGCGTGAGAGCTGCTCTGGCGAGGCATATCGAGCAATCTGATTAATGCATAGATTACTGTGTGCCCCATAACTTAAACCGACAGACCCGCTAGCGCGGCTGATTTCTTCCATGACGATGGCATGAGCCAAATAACCCATGCCGCTACCACCCTGATCGAGAGGGACAGTCACGCCATGCAAACCTAAGGCCCCTAGCTTGGGCCAAAGATAACGAGGAAATTCTCCTGATTTATCAATGTCTTGAGCGATAGGGAGAATGTGCTGAGCAGCAAAACTGCTTACTGTGTCGCGCACCATACGGTGGGTTTCGTTTAATGCCAAGTCTGGCGCGTTGATCATGAGTTTGTTTCCTGGATAAGGCTTTGAAAAGCCCCTATTTAACCACCGTAGGGTGACTCAACGCAAGGTTGAGCGACACTTTGTGCTGTAAGTGCTCAAGGGCTTATTTTGAAGGTAAAGCGTAGAAAACGATTTGTGTATCACGCTTTGATGATATCAAGCATTTCAGGTGAAATGGTAGCAAATTAATGGCCATTTAGGTATTATAAATGGATTGCTAATATATTTTTAGGAGAATGTTCATGAAGTCAGGAAAAGGTGATTCCCCACAGAAAACGGTTCTTTTCTTCTTTGGTGGAACAGGAATGAATGCTGACGAGACAAAAGAAGCATTTAAAGAACATTTTAAAAGAGATGTCACTTGCATTTATATTGCTGGTTGTCAGGAATACCCTGTTGGAGGAAGGAGAGGCTATGCAGCTGTAGTTAGACCCGATCTTAATGTGATAGCTCGAACAATACGATCTTCTTTTGAGGTGGATTCTAGTTCAGGAGAGGTCTGTTTAAATCTCAATTTCTTGAAAAAAGAACTCGGTGGCTCTATGTTGACGAGTAGTCATGAAGACAGAATATCGGTCAAAAAAGTCTTTCAATACGCTTTTAGCCGGGGCGCTGTTGCTGCTTTTGCCGTTGCTAGGTTCCTACATGATATCAAGATTCCTGTCGATCTCATTGCTGTGGACCCTGTGCCAGGTGAAACCAAAGAATTAGCTCCTTTGCTGGGGACTCTTTATTCAAAAAATAAAAATTTGTCTCGTTTATCGAATATCCAAAATGCCTGGGTCTTATTAGGTTGCTATGCAAGCAAGGGAAGGTTTAGTCACGGTTCGTTTTTACATCGGATGTTTACTGTTTTTTACTCGGACATGTTTTTTTCTCAAATGCTTCCTCGCTTTCACGATAAAACAAACGTCATTGTAAGGAGATACCCAAAAAGATCTCACAACGAAGCCGCTTCCGGATTTAAAAGCGCATCACTTCTTATGTACGAGGCTGGTCTTCTTGAAGAACTTTCCGATAAATGTGCTGATTCAAGCGCTTTTGATAACTTACAGAGCGAGCGCAACGCACATCAACGCATCCCAGATGGATTTTTGCAGCATCTACATTCACCTACTAATATTAAACTCAAGGATATCCCTTATTCTGATCTCATTAAAAAAGAATGGGTCGATGGTGCAAATATCTTTTTGAAAGCGTTGCCGAACATTAACCTGACTGCTGAAACCTTAGATGACTTATCGGTAGAAGCTATCTACTCTCTGGCGGTAATGTATTCGGGCGCAAATGAGCTTCCTGACGTACTTAAGAGGTGGATTAGTAAGTTACCCTCTCAGGATGAGGCTAGGGTGGCTCAGTTCATCATTCAAGTTAATGGGTTGTTGAACATAGTTGATTATAATTATGGAGATAATGACTGCACCCAAGAGATAAGCAAAATAATGCTTGTTTTAGACAATCTTTCTACGGAAGAAAAACACTTAAGCAAGTTGGCTTTTGATCATTATGTGCTGACATCCTTTAAGCGCCTAAAGCATCTGAAATTTGCTTGTGATCTAGCATTGTTTCCTCACCTGATACGGCAGGTAAGCCTGTATTTGCATGGAAATCCTTTTCAATTATCACGGACTATCAAGTCAGAGAGTGTGTATCAAGCTAAAGAATATCACGCTTTTGTTTCATGCTTGCTTGGATCGATTGCGTTTGGCCTTTTTGGAGGAGGGCTTGCTGGTTTGTCTGCTTATGCTATTCCTCTAATAATGCAAGTGAACTCTCTTCCTGCTTCTGTGGCGACGATTTCAGCTATAGCACTGATAGCTCTTGCAGGACTGATTGTTTGCGCTGGATACGCTAGGAAAAACTTAGTGAAATCAAGCCAACCTACTTCTTTCTTGCAGGAATTACAGAGAAAAGAACCCAGCAAGACTAAGGTGAAACCAGCAAGGTAAGCGCAGAAAAGATTTTTAATCCGCTAACATCAAGCGCATCACAGCATCGGCAACGCGAAGAGCAACGGCTTCATTGAAGACGCTAGGGATGATGTACTCTGCGTTTAGCTCATCGTCTGGAATAACATCCGCAATGGCTTGCGCTGCTACCATTAGCATATCACTGGTAATGTCTGATGCTCGGCAATCAAGAGCGCCTCGGAAGATGCCTGGGAAAGCGAGCAGGTTATTAATCTGATTTGGATAGTCACTTCGACCTGTTGCCATGACGGCTACATGAGCGTTAGCAATTTCTGGCATGATTTCTGGGGTAGGGTTAGCTAGAGCAAACACAATGGGATCTTTCTTCATGCGCTTGAGGTCTTCGACGGTCAGTACATTCGGTGCAGACACACCAAGGAAAACATCCGCGTTAACCACTGCATCAGATAGCGCGCCTTGCTGCTTATCAGAATTAGTTAGTTCCGCAAATTCTATTTTGGCAGAGTTCATGCCTTCTCGACCTTGGAATAAAATACCACGACTATCACAACCAATAATATCTTTAACACCTAGCTTTCGCATGAGGTGCATGCAGGCAGTTCCGGCAGCGCCAACACCGTTGATCACGACTTTAATGTCTTTTGGGTCTTTTTTGGTGAGCTTCAGTGCGTTTAGAAGGGCAGCCATGACAACAACGGCTGTTCCGTGTTGGTCATCGTGAAAGACAGGGATATCAAGAGTTTCTTTTAAGCGTTTTTCAATCTCAAAACAGCGAGGGGCTGCAATATCTTCTAGGTTAATACCGCCAAAGGTTGGAGCAATAGCTTGAACATGAGAGACGATTTCATCAACATCTTGTGTGTTAAGGCAAATAGGGAAAGCATCTACGTCTGCAAAGGATTTAAAGAGCATGGCTTTACCTTCCATGACAGGTAAGGCAGCTTCAGGACCCAAATCACCTAAACCTAAAATGGCAGAGCCATCAGTAACAATGGCAACTGTGTTTTTTCGGATAGTAAAGCGAAAAGCACTTTCAGGGTCTTCATGTATTTTTTTGCAAACCTCGGCAACACCTGGTGTGTAGACTTTAGCTAAATCTTCTCGGCTCATGTTATCTAGGTTAGGGATCACTCTTATTTTGCCGCCCAAATGAAGCTCAAAAATAGGGTTAAGTACGTCGCAAGTAGTGACGTCACTCGAGGCTAAAATTTCTTGTACCGCTTTTTCTAGAATGCTGGTATCGCTGGCGGGATCGATAGCGATATGGTAATGCTCACCAGGAAGTGTTTTGTTTACCAATCGTTCAACAGACTGAATAGCCATATTTGCGTTAGTAAGAACAGCCAAAATAGAAGAAAGGGTGTCTTTTGTGTTAGAAAAGATAAGGTAAAGGGTGGTGGAAAGGTGACGATTGCTCATGAGAAATCCTTTTTATCAGCAAAAAACAGGGAGATCAGTTTACCAGATTTAAGCTGAAAACGCATCTCCAGGTGACGGAGACGACCGGCCTTTGTTGATATACCCTTTTAGTATCAGAAATAAACCGTTGTCATCTCTAATGCTACGAGCGATAGGTGTGTCACCGTCTTTTCCGCATGGTATTTGAGGATTGGCGCCATGCTGCAGCAAAAGTGCAGCCATCTCAGGCATAGCCAGTCTAACAGCCATATAGAGAGCTGTAACTTCCTTTTTAACCGGCTGATCAATCTCTGCGCCAGAGAGCAAGAGATAATCAACCATTCCCAAATGATTCATTTGGGTCGCTACAGCTAAGGCTGTTGCACCACCCGCACAGGCTTGATTAACATTTGCTCCACCTTGAAGGAGGCAGTTGGCAGTGGGAATATCACCTTGCAAAGCAGTTGCCATTAAAGGGGTGCCTTGAGAGAGGCAGTCCAATGGCTCATTTTTAGCTGTGACGATAGCGTTTGGATTTGCTCCTCCATCGACAAGGGTGGAGACAGACTCAAGATGTCTTTGTTGCGCCGCTAAATAAAGAGGTGTAAAGCCTTTGTTATCAACCGTCTCAGAATCTGCGCCATGTTTGAGTAACTCAGCAAGCGCTTCTGCTGAGTTGTAATTAGCTGCCACCATGGCAGGTGTGTAGCCATTTTCATCACGGAGTTCTAAAACATCCGGCTGTGGTGAACAAGCGCTTAGTAGGTCCGCTTGATTGCAGAGTGCTAACCAGTGCAACATAGTGCTTCTCGCCGGATCACGAGGGGTGGACTCATTAGTGGGGTGAGCTCTGAAATCGTTAGCTACTGCCGTAAAAAGGAGATTGAGAGATGACTGACGGCGGCCGCCTCGGCTAGGGTGACCATTAAGTATTAAATCGTAAAGGTCGGCGGGGTTTCTCTGCAATCGCCTGCCTGCTCGAGCGATAAGATTGACAAAGCGGAGCAGTTGAACTGGTTGGGGCATTGAAAACCTCTTATTTTATTGAGTTAAGGTAACCAACGCGATTTTATACAACAGGAGCTCTAAGTCAACTGATTTTACATGTTTTGAATGGGGTAGAGTAGCCTATGCCATAAATCGATCAAGCCTTTTTCGTCAAAACCAAGGCGTAGCATCACATCACTGAAAATAGGGTCCTGATCTTCTCGGACCACACGAAGCGATAACAGGCTAACGGATCGATCTATATCGTAATAGCTGTCGATGACTTTATAGTTTAAGTCAATAATGCCGCTGCGATAGACGTTCAGATTAGTTAGATGCACATCAAGTGACATTTTATCGTAGACAAGGCCGTTCATACGCAAGGTAAAGGGGTCGGAAAAAAAGTCTGTTAATACGTGTAAATTTAAATCAGCATCGCGATTCATGTATTTTTTTAGCCAACTGAGAGCTCGTTCTGTTAGGTAGTGCGAATCCATCATGGGCGAAAAGTCCTGAAAAAAGAGAGAGCTCACTGATTGTATCACGGAGGTTTCAAGCATGGAATGGCCTGCTTGTGGAAAATTATTGACCAAGCCTCTATAATTTAGCTTTGATCTTGATTCAGGAGCGAATCATGCCATCACTCTCTGCCATTAACACCTTCCTGAGGGACTCGTTTCGAGGACCATACCAAAAGAAACGACTTCGACGGATGAACTTGTTTATCAGCTTTTTGGTGTTTATCAACGTGGCTTTAATCATGGTTGCCACGATTGACTCTCTGCATCCACTTGCAAAAACCATTATTCATTCTGTTAATGCAGGCATTACCGTTATTTTTGCTATCGAGTATATATTGCGTATGCGTTATAGCCAAGACAACCCAGTTAAATTTGCATTACGATTTACATCCATTGTCGATGTTATTTCTATTTATCCAGCGCTATTGTCTATGATTTTTGGATGGCATGTATCTCACATGACTTTCTTGCGGCTATTACGAGTGGTGAAGTTTTTCAGAACAACAAAAACTGCCAAGCTTTTCAAGCAGATGCTTAAGCGCACTTACCGGCAACTGTTGTTTTCTTTTTCGATGATCGGAATTGTTATTTTGGCCTTCTCCGCGTTGTTGTATTACGCAGAGGGAACCGCTCAACCTAAAGTGTTTTCAAATATTTTCGATTGCATTTGGTGGACAATATCCGCTTTAACAACCTCTGGCTATATTTCTGTATACCCAATCACGCTGCTGGGCAAGGTTATTTCTTCTTTAACGGTGATTTTAGGAATCAGTTTATTTGCCGTACCAGCCGGTATTATCACAGCAGGTTTCATTGAGGAATACAAAACATCTCGTGGTAAGCGCTTTAATCAACCCCCTGAAGAAGAAAAGGCCACCAAAAAGGCAAAATAAGCTGATAAATCAACCTTCTAAAAAACTTTCTTGAGATATGAAAAAACACGCCTAATTGACTATATTTAAGTGAAATATCCTTGAAGGACGTGTCTCATGAAAACCGATGATCCCAAAGATAATCAGGACCAACAAAACGCTGCGGCTGCAGCAGAGGACGAGTCACAGGCTCAAAGCGCTGGAGCATCCTCCAAAGAGCCTGAAGAAGAGCCAAAGAAATCTAAGAAGAAGCCAGAAAAAAAGAAAGGCCAACAAAAGCCTAAAGCGAAAAAGAAAGAAGAAAAGATGGATATCTTTGATCTGAATTCTATTATCCAAAAGATAATTAAAATGCTTACTGAAGGGGGCTCAAAGCAAAACAATCAAGCAAAGGCTGGTTCCGAGGGAGCTAAAGGTGGACAAGAAGGTAAAGGTGGCGAGGGAGGAAAAGGCGGAGAAGAAGGTAAAGACAAGCAGAGCGGATCTCAAGAAGGAAATTATGACCAACAAGTAAAAGAGATGCTCTCTTCTCTTCAGGGGCTGATCAAAGGTATTCTAAGTCTGCTTGGTATAAAGGTGGTGTTCACTCAACAACCTGCGCCACAAGCTCAAGTCAAAGCAACAACAAAGCCTCAGGATTCTTCTAAAAGAAAAGAGCCTTTAAAAAAAGAGGATTATACAAACAAAGATTATAAAGCCCAGATCAAAGAGCTTTCTGACAATGCTAAAACGCCGGAACAGAAGCAAGAATTAGCCAGTGACTTTAGGGAAGGAGCAGAAGTTGCTCGAGCAGATGCTGAAGCAACACAAGCGCATTTAGATGCGCATGAATCTGAGATGCCTAAAGAGGAAGTTGACGATTATAAAGATGGTATTAAAGAAAATACTGAACGAGCTGACGCTATGGAAGAAGCGGCTGGGGGGTTGGAGGAAGACGCGAAGCAAGAGCTTTCTGTTGAGCCTGAAGCTGCACCAGTGGATACACCCGAACCTGAGCCTAGCCCTGAAGAAAAAATGGATCGTTCGGCTGAGCTAAAAGGAGAGGCTGCCAGTCTAAGAGAAGAAGCTGCTGTGATACGTGAGGAGTTAAAAGAGGCTGGACCTGAGGTAGATGAAGAGAGTTCTAAGGCCGTAGAAGAAACTGCTAACAATCTCGACGAAGAGGCTGCGAAACGTGAGGAAGAAGGCAAGCAACTAGAAGAAGAAGCAAAGCAAGAGCCAGAACCAGAGCATGCTGTTGAAGCTGAGACAGCTAATACAGAAGAATCGACTCTTGAGGCAAAGCCTGAAGAAGATAATAAAGAAGAAGAGCAAGCTAGTGAAGCAGCGGCTCAGCAGCAAGAAGAAGCTCAAAAACAAGAAGAAGAGCAAACCGTTGAGGCTGGGACAGACAGTTCAGAAACTGCGAGTCTTGAAGCAGAACCTGAGCAAGATAATAAAGAAGAGGAGCAAGCTAGTGAAGCAGCGGCTCAGCAGCAAGAAGAAGCTCAAAAACAAGAAGAAGAGCAAACCGTTGAAGCTGAGACAGCTAATGCAGAGACTCTTGAGGCAAAGCCTGAAGAAGATAATAAAGAAGAAGAGCAAGCTAGTGAAGCAGCAGCTCAGGAACAGGAAGAAGCTCAAAAACAAGAAGAAGAAGAACAAGCTGTTGAAGCTGAGACAGCTAATGCAGAGACTCTTGAGGCAAAGCCTGAAGAGGATAATAAAGAAGAGGAACAAGCTAACGAAGCAGCGGCTCAGCAACAGGAAGAAGCAAATAAAGAGCAAGAAGCTGACGGTCCAGGTGCTGATGAGACGAATGAAGAAGAGAATCAAGAGGCTGAAGAACAAAACCAAGAGCAAGAACAAGATCAAGAAAATACAGATGCTGCCGAGGCTAATACAGAAACTCAATTGGTCGAAGATTCTCAAGAAGTTGTTGATCCAGAAGCTGCGTCTGGAGGTGATTCAGCTGACGCGACGAGTGAAACTGAAGAAAAAGAAGATATAAGCAACTCAGAAGACCAAAGCTTAACAGATCAGGCCTCTGAACTTAATGATACTGTTGATGATCAAGATCCAAGCATGCAAGATGAAAGCCAAGACCAGGGTCAAGATCAGAGTTCGCAGGCTTCTTCAGGAAGCGACAATCAGGCCAGTGGTCCATCACCGCAAGATGGCTCTGGTGGCGAAGACTCAAGTCAAGATCAAAGCCAAGATCAGAGTTCACAAGCTTCCTCAGGAGGCGGATCATCCCAGCAAAGTGGTGGAGGAGATTCAAGTCAAGGCCAAGATCAAAGTTCACAAGGAAGCGGAGCATCAGCAGGAGGTGGTTCAAGTCAAAGTGGCGGAGGAGATTCAAGTCAAGGCCAAGATCAGAGTTCACAAGCTTCCTCAGGAGGCGGAAATCAAGCAAGCGGGCCATCACCGCAAAGTGGCTCTGGCGGCGGAGATCAAAGTCAAAGTAGCGGCCAAGGTTCAAGTGCGCAAGCAGGTTCTGGAGGTGGTAATCAAGCAGGAGGATCATTTCAACAAAGTGGTTCAAGTGCGCAAGCAGGTTCAGGAGGTGGCAATCAAGCTGGAGGGTCATCTCAACAAAGTGGTTCAGGTAGCAGTAATCAAGCCGGAGGATCATCTCAACAAAGTGGTTCAGGTAGCAGTAATCAAGCCGGGGGATCATCTCAACAAAGTGGTTCTGGTAGCAGTAATCAAGCTGGAGGGTCATCTCAAAAGAGTGGTTCCGGCAGCAGCAAGCAAGCAGGTGGCTCATCATCTCAGCAAGGTGGTTCAGGTAACAGTAAGCAAGCAGGTGGTTCATCTCAGAAAAGTGGTGCAGGATCTGACCCCGCCAAACAAATGAAATCTCTTGGAAACGCTATGCAAAAAGCCGGCAAAGGAATACAGCAAGCTGGTAAAAAGCAAGGTGGCGTTACTAAAATGGCAGCCAATCATGTGGGGAGTATGATGAAAGCAGCTGGTGGGGCGATGAAACAAGCCGGAAAGCAGCACTCTCAAGGTAAACAAAGTGGGCAAGGTAAGCAAAGTGGGCATGGCGCTTCTAAGTTACTAGAGCACGCCATGAAAAGTCTTATGAAGCACCTTAAATCTGCAACTCAAGGGATGGGCAATCAGGGCAAAGCAATGGGACATGCTGCATCGAAGCATTGTCAGCACGCACAAGCTGGAATGAAGGCTATGAATAACGCTTCTGAGAAAGACAAAGGCAAAGGTCACGGTAAAGAAAATAAAAACACCAATCATAACAGTGGCGGCAGCAGTCACAGCCATAGTGGTGGTAACGGTGAGAAGGAAAAAGAGAACAATAAGAGCAATGAGCACAGTTATTCTCCACGTCCCGGCGGTTAAACCTTATTTTTCAGGCACTTAAACCCACCCTAAGGTGCTCGATAAATAGGCATATTCAGGGGCAATAAGCTATACTTACTAGGTAGGGTTATTAGTTAGGGGAAATGTGATGCCAGGACCAGACTCTTTAAGAGAGGCTCTTCTAACAGCCCAAGAAGCAGATAGAAATACAGACGCTGTGAATGATATTATGGGTAGACTTGTAGAGGAGCCTGATCCTGATGAGCTAGCTGCTGTGATGAATGAGGTTCAAGATGAGGCTGACTTAGCTTATGGGGATGCGATTCCAGAGGCACCTACAAATACTCCTAAAGATCCTGAGAGCACAGCTAAAGCGAATACAACTAAAGGGCCTAGCGCTTCAGCGGCTAAACCCAGAGAGTCAAAACAGCCTAGCGCTCCACCTCAACAAAAAAAACACGTACCACCTGTGGCGCTCAAAAATCAGCTCCAAGAGATAAGGGAAAGATTGAGTGTTTTAAGCGCCGAAAAAATGAAAATCATCGGCGAACTCCGGAGGCTAGGTAGCTTTAAACCTAGGACTCCTAGGGGAAGAGAAAAGAATAGGCAACGTATTGCCTCGAGACGGGAAGAATTAAGCGAGAATCAGGCCGAAAAAAGCACACTCAAGGAGAGCAAAGCTCTATTGGAAAATAGTAATTCTAATAAAAACATAGCCCCAGCCTCTACTCCCCCCATAACCGAGCATGCGCAAGAGGTGGCTTCTGTGGCAACTGCTGAAGTACAGTCGGCAAGAATAGAGGAAAGCCACGGAGAAGAAGAGCAACAACAAACTCTTCCTGCGGAAACAGAATCACAAGAGCTAGATGCTTCTGACAATGTTCACGCCCAACGAGCCAATGCAGTTGCTTCGGGAGTAGAAAAAGCCACGGACTTTCTTGATAATAAAGGGCAAGAGATGCAAGATTGGGGCAAAGAACGCAGCGACAGCTTGGCCGGGTTTGTTGCACATATTGCCGGTGGCTCCATGAAGATGGTAGGTGCAATTACCGGAACAGTGCAGTCAATATCGCGAGGTATAGCGACTCTTGCAGACAACCACGAAAAAAGAAAAGACATGACCCCTGCACAAAAGCAACGTAATAGCACAGAAATGGCTGGTAAGTTTTTTAAAGCAGTTGGTAAGGGAATCACTAAGTTTGCTTCTGCCATACCTTTTGTGGGTGGTTTTCTAGGTAAACTGCTTGGTGGAGTATTTGGTTTAGTTGAAAAAGCGGTGAAAGCCATTGATAAAGCCGTTCAAAAAGGGCAGCAAAAAGCAGAGGGGAAAAAGGCCCTGAAAGACGGGCCTGAAGGAGCAGGCGAAAAGGAACCCGAGAGACTTCCTGCCCCTCGTCGTTAGCAGTGTTTTTTTACTCATGTTATCATGAGCCGAAAAAGGAAGGAGTGAGATTAAATGAGCCATCAAAACCAATTAATTGCAGCTGTAAGGTCTGGCAACATAGAAACAGTTAAGAAGTTAGCGTCTAAGCTTGATCTAAATAAGTCATGGAGTCTCTACTTAGATGGCAGTAGTTCTAAGATTATTATTGGAGAGCACTTACTAGAATTAGCGGTCGAAAAGGGTAATGCGGAGATCCTAACTATTATCTGTGACAATATATCAGATATAGGCGCGTTTTCTTTTCCTTTGTTGGAGGCTGCTATAAAGGGAAAAGCGGATCTTGCTTCCATCCTTTTAAAAAACAATGCTTGGGTTAACTTTGAAAACAAAGTTGAAGAGACAGCATTATCTTGCGCGCTAACCAGTAAAAATTCAGACACCATAAGGCTTTTAGTCACAAATCAAAAGCTTGTTATTCCTAAACAATTAATGACTTCAAACAATTGCACTTTAATGTTGACATCATGCATGGTTGATGTTGAGGAAGGCGATGCTCTTAAGACTTTGAGTGCTATTGGGGAAGGCCGACTAAAGCAGTTGCTAAAAAAATCTAAACCTCTGCCTGAGTATAAAAAGCTTCTGGATCAAGTAGCTAAAAATATCATGGAATTAAAGTCGGAAGCATTCGATCCGAATTCAAAAAAAGGTTTGGCTGGATTGATCAAGAGAAAAACAAAAGTCTCGACGCCTAAGATCGTCTCTGGTTTTGATATAGGGGCTGTTGTTTTACTTATTTTTGTTTTGCCTGTGGGCTTAGCTGCTCTTTTTATTCAGGCTATGATTAGGGGCTGCAAAAAAGAAAGCTCTGTCCCTAAATCGATAGGGCGGCTGATGTTTGGGAAAATCGCTGAGCCCAAAGAGGAGAATACAAATGAGAACGCACCATAAGGATCGTACCCAAAATTAATTATTTATCTCCAGATACGCATGTGCTCGCCGAAGCGAGCACATGTTTCGTTGATTAGAAGTAGCAAGCGGTGTTTAGCTCAATAAAGAACAAAACGCCATTAGCTAAACTAGTCTTCGACTACTTTTAGGTCCACAGCAGAGGTTTTGCCTCTGTTGCTAGCAAGTTCAAAAGAAACGCGTTGTCCTTCAGAAATTTGCTTTAGGCCTGAGCTTTCTAGTGCGTTAATGTGCACAAAAACATCATTTGAACCATCTTCAGGGGCGATAAAGCCATATCCCTTAGTAGTGTTAAACCATTTTACGGTACCAACTGCCATAATTAGCTCCTTATTTAATGCTAAAGTTATTAGATTGACTGAATAGATGCATTAAAAAAGATCGTTAAGCGACTATTTAAAGAACCAGACAGGATCTACGGTGAACCCAAAATAGCATATTCAAAAAAATAAACAAGCCTCTTGGGGCAGGTTATTCCAATTTTCACTCAGAAACATTAAATCTGCATATATTTTGATCAATATTAAGGTATAAAGAAGCTAACAGACCTCTGCGGCTACCCAAGCAGACGACCAAGCCCATTGAAAATTATAGCCTCCCAGCCAACCCGTCACATCAACAGCCTCGCCAATAAAGAACAAACCTGGGGTATTGCTCACTTCCATGCTCTTAGAGGAGAGGGCGTGTGTGTCTACACCTCCTAGAGTCACCTCAGCCGTTCTGTAGCCTTCTGTCCCGGAAGGAATCAGTTGCCAAGAGCTCCACAAGGTAGTCAGCTCAAGAATATCCTTTTTCGAGGTATCTGCGAGACGCTTGGCCAGCAAGCCATCAGGAGTTCTCTCCAAGACAAGCCGATTAGGCAAGTGTTGGTTTAAATAGTTTTTTACTGTTTGTGTCGGGTGATTTTTTTTGGCATCAGACAACAGTGATGGCAAGGGTTCGTTAGGAAAGCAATTCAAACAAACCACATCACCACCTTTCCAATAGGAAGATAGCTGTAAGGCGGCAGGGCCACTAACGCCTCGGTGTGTTAGCAGCACGTCGTTGGTAAAAGAAACCTCTTTGCAGCTTAATTGCGCTTTAAACGATATCCCTGAGAGCGGTTCAATCTGCTTTTTATCATTTGCATCTAGGGTAAAAGGAACCAAGCCTGCTCGCATTGGCACAATGGGGACATTAAAAGACTCTGCCAGTTGATACGCAAAGGGGGTGGTCCCCATGCTGGGGATGGATAAACCACCCGTTGCGACCACTAAAGAGGAGCAGCGTATTTTTTTATGCGTTGTATCACAGATGAACCCAGCCTGATTGGGTAGGGGGGTAATGTTTTCAACGTCAGTACTCAACTGCAGTAATCCACCTGCTTGCTTGAGGTCTGCTAAAAGGGCATCAAGTAAGGCGCTGGCCTTAGTGTCGCAAAACAGTTGCCCTAGGGTTTTTTCATGATACGCAATGCTGTGGCTTTCAACCCAATCTATAAAGTCCCACTGCGTGTAACGAGCCAAAGCGGATTTACAAAAATGAGGATTCTGTGAGAGATACTTTTCTGGTGAGACGTGCAGGTTGGTGAAGTTACAGCGACCACCACCAGACATCAGTATTTTACGACCAGCCTTTTTGGATTTTTCTAAAATCAAGACTTTGCGGCCGCGCTTAGCTGCGTGTATTCCGCAAAACAAACCGGCAGCGCCGGCTCCAATAATTAACACATCAACGGTTTGCATAAAAAAACCTTGTATAGACATTGACCTAAAGTGAAAGTGAGAATACCATAATCAGAGCTTAAAAACACACACAATAAATGGTTGGCAAGCCACCTTAAAGAAAAGCTAAAAGGAACATTCAAATGAAACTAGCATCTAAAAAAGCTATCGTTACCGGAGCAGGGCGTAGCATTGGCCGAGCCATTGCTTTAAAACTTGCTCAGGAAGGAGCAGACGTTTTGATTACTTATTGTAATAATGACAAAGGCGCTTTCGAAACGCTATCCATGATTGAGCAAACTGGGGCGAAGGCTTTTGCTATGCAAGCAGATTTTTCAACACCTCAAGGAGTCTCAGATTTTTCTAAGAAAGCTATTGCTGAACTTGGAGCCGTTGATATACTTGTTAATAATGCAGGTGTACCTAATCGTACAGGTTTTTCTATATCGCCAGAAGAAATGCTATCAACGTTTCAACTCAATACTTTTGCGCCTTTTTTATTATCTCAACATGTTGCTAATCACATGATTGAAAAACACATTGAGGGTTCTATTATTCATATCTCATCTATTGCAGTGGATTTTAAAAAGCCTGCTCAAGTTGCTTATTCATCTTCGAAAGCGGCACTCAATAGCATAATGGAATCTAGCGCTGTGCATTTGGCAAAGCACAACATTCGTGTAAATGCTGTTGCTCCCGGTGTGGTTTCCGATGGAATGAATGCCGAACGGTTAGCAGACAACCCAGAGCTACAAGCTCATTATGAGTCAATCATACCTTTAGGGCGAATAGGAAAACCAGAAGACATTGCCAATATGGTGGCATTTATAGCCTCTGATGACGCCTCATGGATCACTGGGAAAGTCATTGATGTTGACGGTGGTCATGGCACTCTAGGATCTCATGCTGGTTAAGCAAGAAAGTACACAGTATTGCTTCAAGAGGCTTGTCACTCTTATTAATTGATGTGACAATTAAGTCAAGATTGTTTTGAGTATTCGCGATGCTAAAGGAGGCCAAGCATGTTAAAAAAACCAGACGTTACGTATGAATTCCATCATTTAGGGATTCCAACTACCGAAAAAAAGCCAGGTGAGTACTATTCAAGTAAGTTTGATCTATGGTCTGCAGATGTTGAAGACAGTCAAATCAATGCCCAGTTTCATAGGTTCGGTCCAAATACATCCTTGCATCCCCTAATGGCTCAATACCCTCATGTTGGCTTTAAAGTGAATGATATTGAAAAAGCTATTGATGGTGAAGAAGTCATCATGGATATATACGAACCCATCCCCGGTTACAAGGCAGCGATGATCAATGATGCAGGAATACCTGTCGAATTCGTGCAAACTGATTTAAGCGATGAAGAGCTCTATGCTAGGGCAAAGTCGGGGCAATCAGTCGTACGTGATATTAAAACAGATTAAAAGGAGGTGCTTATGTCTGCGGACGTTTTATTTTTTTGGTTCGAAGAGCTCACACCAAAGCAATGGTATGTTAAAGATCCTGAGCTCGATCAGTTAATTAAAGATCGTTTTTATTCTCTGCATGAAAAAGCAGTTCAAGGAGAGCTTTGGGCTTGGAGAGAGACTGCTAAAGGGCGCTTAGCTGAAGTTATTATCTTAGATCAGTTTTCTCGAAACATGTTTCGTGATACACCTCAAGCCTTTACGTATGACCCTATAGCCTTGGTTTTGAGTCAAGAAGCCATTAGCCTAGGCCTAGATGAAACTCTCTCTTTGCAAGAAAAGCAGTTTCTTTACATGCCGTTTATGCATAGTGAATCTGCTGTCATCCATGCCGAAGCTGTCAAGCTCTTTTCTTTACCTGGCTTGGAATACAACTTAGAGTTCGAAAGAAAACACAAAGAGATCATCGAGCAATTTGCCCGATACCCCCACAGAAATCAAATCTTGGGGCGCAAACCAAGCAAAGAAGAAAGTCAGTTTTTAGAGCAGGGTGGCGCTACTTTTTAATACGTCACGAATAAGTGACAACATGGAGAAAACACAATGCAAAAAGGGAAAGCCGAATTACCCGCACTTATTCTGCTAGGAATCACAGAGCGAACTAACAATAAAAATGAAATGGATCCTGAAAAAGGTATTATTGGTAAAACGCTTGCAAGATATTTTGGTGAGCAGTTAAGTGGGCAAATAGCTCATCGTTCCAACCCAGGAATCACTTACTGTGTTTATACTAACTTTGAAAGCGATGAACACGGTGAGTATACCTACTTCATAGGTGAAGCAGTTGATTCAGTAGAGGGGCAAGATTTAGATACCTTCACAGCCTTAAGCATTCCCGCTAGCCAGTATCAAACATTCACAACAGAACCTGGCAAAATGCCCGGGGTAGTCATTTCTGCTTGGCAAGATATTTGGAGTATGGGCGAGAGTGATTTTGATGGTAGGCGAAGCTATGTTGCTGACTTTGAAGTTTACGATGAAAGAGCCACAGATCCTAACAATAGCATTGTCGATATTTATATTGGCATTGTGTAGCTTTCTATTCTTTAGTTAGCGTGCTCGCTTCAGATTGCTTGTCAGGAGAGGGGCCTGGCTTTAAGAGCGTCCAATAGCGAGAGTGATTTTCTTCTGCTTTCAAGGATAAGACAACCACCCCAGCAATTGTTGCCAGTGCTATCAGCGAAAGAAGCAGACCGTATGTTAGCTGCGCACTCTGAGCGCAGGTGTTAAGTAAAAAACCTGCATAAAAAGCGGCGGACGAACCACCTATTGCGGTTATTGTAGAAGCACTTACCAAAGCAGAAAACGCCGGTTTTTTACGTTTAATGCATAGCTTATCTGCTACTGATGGGGGGTTGAGTTTTAAACGATTCTCAGTTAATTCCTTGCGTATATTTTGTAGCATCCGACCTTTATGAGGCAGGGGAAGGGTTCTCAGCATGTATTGAACAAGCCCTATAATTTTATGATACAAAGCGATGTTAGTTAGCTTTAGCTCCTTGCACTGGCTGTCTAATACAAGCCTATCTATTTTTTTCAAACAATCGTGTATTGTATTTTTAGTTTTTTGAGAGGGGTCACTCCCTTCTATGTTTAGCCTGACAATAGCATCAATTTCCACAATAAAAGAGGCTACATTCGGTTTCTTAAAAATTGCATTCAGTAATTGTGGCGGGATATTTCTTTCTTTTTCATACCGACGACTAAGCGCGTACAGAGCCATTTGATGAACATAATCCGTGACCATTTCGCTTCTCTTTTCTGAGAAAAAAGAACCTATTCGATCAGCGAGTATTTCTTTCTGTGTCTCAGGGGGAAGCACGTCTTTAAACGACAAGTCGCCGTGCAACTCATGGGTTAATACCTCAGGAATTGGGACTGTTCGTGTTTTTGCAACATTTGGGGTGTTATTGACTAGCTCTGTGACAACGCCACACTTGAAGAGAAATTTCTCCAGCTCTGCTATCACAATATCGTTAGTCATTGCTAAATGATGAGGGCGATATGTCTTGAAGTAGCTATGGTTTTTAGCCTTGGAAAGCATTTGACGAAAGAAAATATTTTGCGCAAAGAAGAGATCGCTCCTATAAGTGCCCACGGAGACAATTAATTCCATTAGGTGAGCATATTTTATTAAATCAGCATTTTTCTTATACTCAGACCCGTCTGTAGCGGCTTGTCTTAAGGTATTGCCAGGAACTGGATCTTGCGCAAAGGCATGCATGGGTACAGCCAGCTCATCAAGCCATCTAACAGCTGCAGAACAAGTAACGGCACCGCGGCTATAGCCAGACATCACAATTTTTGTAACGTCGACGACGACATCATCTCCCGCCAACTCTTCAGGCTCTATTCTGATGCTATTGCCGAAGAGCCGCTTCAGCTCTCCAATGCTGAGGGTCGCTTTTTTATCAGAGCCTGGAGTAAAACAACGTCTTAGCTTTTCTGATATCACGTCTAAATTAGGATCGATATCACCGCCAAAACGTCTACCACCAATCCGATGGTCATGGCAGCCTTCAAAATAGACACGAAGGCAATTAGGGCTCATTTTAAATTTATGCTCGTATTTGAAGCGTCGCAAGCAGGCAGGGCCACCGGAGCCTCCACGAAACCAGACGGGAGAGCCTGTTCCACCGAAATAAAAGAAGGCGATTTTTTCTACTCTGTTTACTCTGCTAGGGTTTTCCGGCCTACTCATAAGGTTCTCGTGATTAAACTATAACTATAAGAGGTGAATTGTATCAAATTCGGACAGGAAAGCAAGCGCCTTAAATAAATCTTCGGAGAAAGGCTTCAATATGCTGAGCTTACCGAAACATTGATTAAAAACGCTCACTAAGTGGGACATCATTTTTTCTCCACTATTGAGTATTTTTAATTTTCTCTATTACTAAAGAATACGTATTTATACCTATAGATAATGAGTAGTGAAAATGATACGTTATAAACTGTCCATCTATTGAGCCTGAACCAAATCAGCTTCAGGGCTTAAAGCGGAGAGTTTACAGCCATGAATCTCGCTCCTAGAAAACGACATATACTGTACGAATCCTCCAGGGATATTCGAGACATCGCGGAGCCCTTAGAAACCTATCTGGGCATCAAAGAATTTACGTATGAAAAAATTTATAATAACAACTTTAAGATTAAACTGACTAATCAGCCAGAATGGCTGTCTTACTTTTATGAGAATGACTTTCATCTGTTTGGCGACGATACAATCGACGCGTTATCGTCGACAGTGAATTTAACATCTAATTTGAAAATCATGAATAATGATAGAAGTATTTTTGATCCTTGCAGAGATCTATTTGGAATAGGTGAGGGGGTTCTTTTAATAGATTTCTTCGACACCTACCGGGAGTTATATTGGTTTACATCTGACCACATAGATAAAAGAGTCATGTTTTGTGAAAAATACATAAACTTGCTAAAAGTTTTTATTAAATCATTCAAAGAGAAAGCATCTAAGATAATAAAAAGAGCTGAAGGTGATAAAATTTTGAGGCCTGCTGAAAACATATATGTACCCATTTCTTATGAGAATGCACTAGAGAACTCTGAAGATTTCTTGAAAGCAATGTCCTTGAAAAAATATACATTCCAAAAAGGAGGAGCCACACTCTCTTTAACAAGAAGAGAGTTAGAGTGTGCAGTTGGATTAATGAAAGGTAAAACAGCTAAAGAAATAGCTGCAACTCTCGCCATATCTAAACGTACGATTGAAAAACACATCGAAAATATAAAATGGAAAACTGAAACATCCTCAAAGGGAGACCTAATGCGTCTTCTGTGGGAGTTTGACGTAAATATTTAT
Source organism: Gammaproteobacteria bacterium (assembly GCA_024279495.1). GTDB lineage: Bacteria > Pseudomonadota > Gammaproteobacteria > JAJRRL01 > JAJRRL01 > JAJRRL01. The sequence continues at coordinate 29,639 of JAJRRL010000001.1, forward strand.
TTAACATAAGGATTCATGATGAAAGTAGTGACCCAAAGAGAGTTAAATCTGAACGACGATAATGCTACCTTAATTCCGATGCTCTTGGAGCGTCTTGAGGAGTTATCTAATATCGGAGGTTTTGTTCAGGTACAACCTATTGGCATGATGCGAATTTCTTTAAATAAACAAAATAACAATCAAGAAGGTTTGTTTCTACATATTTGGGCTCCTGATTTACCCATACAAGCGACAGGGGGTCCTTTTGCCCATACCCATGTGTTTGACTTAGAGAGCAAAGTAATCAGAGGTGAGATCACAGACACGACCTATACACCCATTTCAAATAAGAAGGGCAACTTTAAAATTGTAAAAGGCCTGTGCTTGCAAGACTATTGCTCCCTAGATGAAGAAATAATCGATAGGGTAGAAATGGAAGTAGAGACTGTCAGAAAAATTTCAGCCGGAACTGCTTACCGAGTACCAAAAGGAAAGTTTCATTTAACGAATATTGGTGGAGACGGGCTGGCGATTACGATCATGAAAAAAAGCAATGTGGAAAATGCTAGTCCTTTGCTTGCTATTCAAAATAACGTAACTCTTTCTAAAGAACACTTCGATAGAAACCAGCTAGATCAGCGCCTGGCTTGGAAAAGAGTTAAAAAGCTCATTATGAGTCTAAGGACGTAAAAGAGAGGCCCTAAAAGAAAAATATAGGTATTTTTACGAATAGACTTGGGAGCTCTCTCCCCTTACTCTATCTATATCTTATATATGTTTTTTTCTCTCTTACACGCGAAGTGGGGGTTTAATTATGAACGATACTTTACACGAGCTGAGACAGTTTGAAGATATCTGCAGAGCATTGAAACAAAACACAGCTGATTCTCAAAATAAAGGAGGGTGGGTATTCTCTTTTACCTCTAAAATAAGAGAAAGTGATCGCTCATTCATCAAAACCACCTACAAAGAGGTTTTAAATTTACATCGTTTAGCTTGCGCGCAGGGTGAATTGAAGAAGAAAGACAAAGACACTTATTTGCCTGGGAAGTTCTTAAGCAAGCACATGAAATGGTTTTCGGCAGGTGTTCCCACTAAATTCTTTATAAATCGAATTATTTGCAATACATTTGCAGTGATAGCGCGAAATCAATATTTGGATCCAGTTACGTTTGATAAATTAACATTATGTGTGGGAACATTGAAAGAACTGACGAAAGCTGTGTTTGGAACCAGTGACTTATATTTGATTGCTGACAAAATGGTTGATAAGACGATTTGTAGTCAGCAGCATCGAAATTCCCCATCATTTATAGAAAACGTAGCTCACAGAATATACTCTGATTGTGTCATCAACTTAAAGCCAAGTATGTTTTTTTCTCCAGATGAGCTTCTAAAAAGTAAAGTCTTGCATATATTGATCCCAGAATTACACAAAATGCAACATGATGCTATGAAGGCAATTTACTTTGCAGTACTAAAAAATAGATCTCTACTGACGCCTGATCATGTTCGAAAAATCAACCAATGTTTGCGATCCAGAGATAAGAAATTAAATCAGATGGCTAGAAACGTTCTGCGCTTAAATAAATAATAGGATTTTAAGCGGTGATTTTTTCACAATTCCTTTCTAAGCTCAAATGAATTTATTATGCTTGAGTTCAAGAAAAAACATATTAGTTCCGTTACATTCTTACATTTTAATTTATTTTTAGCATTCGCAATATGGCATTCAATAGTGCGCGAAGAGGAGCTAATTGAGCTCGCAATTTCTTTAGTGGACATCCCTTTAGAAGAGAGGGAAATGATTTCGACTTCTTTTTTAGTCAAATAAATAGAGTCCTTAACCCAGTATCTAGATATCTCAGTTTCATCTAAAAAGAAATCAAAATTAAGGCGCTGTCTTTCCGGTAAAAGCAATTTTTCTTGGTTATCAGCTATTTCTTTTGGAGGAAAGTCTGGGATTATAATTTTATTTTTGCTCGCCTCTCGGATTAACGGACCTGCCTTATCGATAAAATAGAATATAAATCTCTGTATGAAATCTTCGGCTGACTCATACAGGTGGTTTATGTTGCTGTTTTCTTTGTAGGTCGAGAAATTAAAAAATTCACAATATGCTGAATCAGGTGATTTCTTGGTTATAGTTAGTCCATGGTGCATATTAAAGAAATGTCTTGCTTCATAACCCACCCGGTTTCCCTCAGCACCCTCTTTCGCATCCCAAATGGTTTTTCCATTGCTGTATTCAGCTATTGGCTTGCAATCAAACCAGGCTTCTTTGTAAAGCTTATTTTCATGGAAGTGGATGATCCAATTTGGGTTGTTCGATAGGCAAATTCTAGACTCATCCAGGTAGACCCTTAAGTATCGAAAAGTATGAATATCAAGCGCATGGAAAATTGGCCTGCATATTTCTAGGACATCAGAAGATGAGCTCAATGCTATATGTGAATCTTTAAAAAAAGGCATAAGAACCCCAGAGGAACGGTTTACCATAGTAAACCACCAATCACGGATTGGTCAATAGAGCACTAAGATTACTCAAGGATTCTTGTTGGGATGTTGCTCGATAATACACATTAGGCGGCCAAGATTTATTCTTACTTAAGTTTGTTTATTCTAAATAATACACATTCTCTCAACCGCTGTGAGCCATGGAGAGCCGAAGGCGCAGGCGAATAGTCCGCGATAGCCACGGATTTTCTATCGAGCGTAAGCGAACATAGAAAATCTTTACGTGGCGTTGAGTCACTTGAGAGACCACAGCGTAGTCAAGCCGTTA
>JAJRRL010000022.1 GCA_024279495.1 Gammaproteobacteria bacterium
CTAACGGCTTGACTACGCTGTGGTCTCTCAAGTGACTCAACGCCACGTAAAGATTTTCTATGTTCGCTTACGCTCGATAGAAAATCCGTGGCTATCGCGGACTATTCGCCTGCGCCTTCGGCTCTCCATGGCTCACAGCGCGAGCAATAACGCCTCCTTGACTATTAGCAACTTTATAGGGAAAAGTCTTATTAATAATCTCTGGATCGGCAATTATTGCCTGGCTAACCCTTTGAATGGACTTACGATCTCCTTGATACAAAGCAAGAGCTAAATTATTTTCAAGCGCGTTTCTTCTCATTCTAAGTCTATCCTAAAAGCACAAAATACCCTTATGATTGTACTTAATTTGACCCAAAAATGCAAGTATCCTTTCTTAAGAATACTTGCCACAGATGACTGCTGACATGCCTCGAGTACTCAAACCCATGAAAAAAGTGTGCCCATCCCTCCGAGTATCGACCTCAAAAAAACTTTATTAGGCTTTTTTTCAACCAGTTTCAGTGACCTAAGTCGGCAATAGCCTGCGTCAAATTTCCAGTTTTGAGGCAAGCTTAGACGAAAAACAGGGAATTCCTTTTTCAAGCAGTAATGTCAAGGCTTGCATCCTTCTCTTCTTTTTCATAGAATACTTTTCTCTTGGAGGCTGACGTAGCTCAGTTGGTAGAGCAGCTGATTTGTAATCAGCCGGTCGTAGGTTCGAATCCTATCGTCAGCTCCAGTTTTTACGCTCTCCTAAGCTATCGATTCCCGCCGATACCACACGGCAACGCGAGGCGTCGCTATTTCTGCTACGTACCCTATAATAAGGTCATGAAAAAATACCTACTTCTTTCCATCGCTGTCACTTTAGGTGCCTGTTTAGGCGGAGTATCGCTCGCTCAAGAAAAGGTCACTAAGACACCCAGGCGAATTACTGTTACATTACTCACAAAATTACCTAAAGACACAAAAGAGAATGTTGTGTCGGCACTGCAGCTAGATAAAAAGCACCAAATACCAAATCACTTCAAATCCGACCAATCCATGATACTTGCTTTAGAGCGCGCGCCCAAGACCATTCAAGACGCGCTCGCCCCCTATGGCTACTACAACAGCTCTCTCAAGCAAACGCTGACCAAGCAAGGAAATAACTGGACGGTGCGCTATAGCATCTCCCTTGGCCCCCAGGTTATCTTGACTCAACTCAAAGCCCCTCTCCCAAAAGGCCTACCTGAAAAAGCAAAACACGACATCCAAAGCCAATGGCCACTCAAGCTGAATCAGCCTTTTCTGACCACACAATACCAAGAAGCAAAAGCCTTGCTTGTGAATACGGCGCGTAACTATGGTTATTTAGATGCACAGCTAACAACTCATGAATCAATCGTTGACCTCAACCATCACACGGCTAAAGTTACCTTGACCTTAGGCTTAGGTGGTCGCTATCACTTTGGAAAAACACACTTCAACAAATCCAGTGACGATGACCCTAATTTTCTAAAACGTTTTATACGTTATAAAGCCGGAGACCCTTACCTATTCAGTGAACTTTCTCTGGCACGAAATGGCTTTATCAGTAGTAACTACTTCGATACCGTCACACTAAACCCTCACCCAAATAAAGAAACACATAACGTTCCCATCAGCGCCACACTAACTCCACCAGTCAAACGCCTATACACAGTTGGTCTTGGCTTTGGAACAGACACAGGTGTACGTGGCTCTCTTAAAACACAATTTAAGCGTCTTAACAATCGTGGCCATCAAGCTAGCTTTTACACACGCGTTAGTACCATCAACAGCGCGGCATTACTGACTTACTCCATTCCTGGGAAATACCCACCAACAGATACTTACACCATCAGTGCGCAGATCACACAACTTGATTTGAACGGTACTGCTAACTCAAGAGAGTTGTCGATAACAGACCACTTCGTTGCAAATCACTGGTCTCAAAGCTTCTCCTTATCAATGTTACGCGAAACCTATGACATTACAGCAACAACCATCAACTACCCTAAAACAAATACCTACCTACTAACGCCCAGCTGGGACGTTGAACGTCGCTACCTAAATAACAGCAAAAACCCTAGCTTTGGTTTTCATGTCTCACTGCATCTCACCGGTGCAGTCAAAAGCTTGCTCTCAAAGACAACGTTTTTCCAAAGTAATTTGAAAGCTGCTTTCATGACTCGTATCTTCAAGCATCAACGCCTAATCGCACGAGGCCAACTGGGTTATACATACATCACCAATCTAGGCGATCTTCCTCTAACCCAGCAACTCTTTGCTGGTGGTGCAGAAAGTATTCGTGGCTTTAGCTATCTCTCTATTGGTCCAGGGCGTATTCTCGCTACTGCTAGCCTGGAGTTAGATCAAGAAATTTATCCTCACTATTATTTTGGCCTCTTTACCGATGTGGGTAATGTGGGTGGCAGTAATATCTTCCATGAAAAACCCAAAATCGGTGTTGGCCCTGCTTTCGTTTGGGATAGCCCGATGGGACATGTCGAATTAAGTGCTGGTTGGGCTGTCTCAACGCCCGGCCATCACCCTGTGCTATTTCAATTTAGCTTAGGAGCCATGATATGATGCGATTCCTCTGGCGCTTGCTAACCATCGTTTTATCTGTTGCCTTTTTAGGGCTAGTTCTTATCATTACACCTGCAGGCCTTAAATTAAGCATTTCTTTGACGAATCAATTTAGCGACAGTGTGCATATCGACACAAAAAATGTGTCTGGTACGTTATTGGGTCCAATACACATCGATAGTATCATCATCACGCAAGACAACAATCAATTTCAAGTCACCAACTTAACATTGCGCTGGGAAGTCGAAAAATTACTATTAGGCCAGCTTCGCGTACAGCAACTCACAGCAGATCAAGCGCATCTCTTTTTTGGCGAAAAAACCCCTTCCTCTTCTTCTAGTGATAGCTTTGTACCAACAAGCATACAAGAACTCCTTGTGAATAAAATCGTTATTGTTTCGCCTCTTCGAGCACAACCCATCGTCTTAACACACAGTCACGGCAGCGCTTTGCTGCATAAGAATTCAGTTGCCATTGAAGCTCGCACTAACGTAGAACTACCTGGCATTCAGCGGGCAAACATTCACCTTACTGGAAGCATGAAACATTACCGCTTTTCAGTAAATTTATTTGGCGACCACACACAAACCAGCTTAACTGGATCAGGAAGCCGAAAACAACTCATCGCCGAAATCAAGCCAAGCAAACTGTTAGGCGGGGAAATATCAGGGAAAATACATGTCACCTGGGAACCCACATGGCAATGGAAGACCGTACTTTCTCTAGACGGTGTTCACTTAAACGAATGGGACTCCTTACTACCAGCAATTTCATCTGCACGTCTTGCATCGCATGGTTACCTTGATCCTGACAAACACCCTCATCTTGACTACGATGCACATGTCGTCAGCAATCTAATCGACCTTACCAGCAAAGGACACATCGGTGATACTAACCATTTCACTTGGGCTCTCAAAGCATCTGGCTTAAACGCTTTAATGCAATCCTGGCCTTCCGGTCATATCGACACATCTGGCTCGTGGAACGATGGTCATACGAAAGGATCAATCAAGGCATCTCACCTATCCTGGAAAGGCAATGTCTTTGGCGATTTAGATGCCTCCTGGGACACTGTCACCTCTCCGTTTTATATCAACCACCTTCACTTAAAAGCCACTGACTTCTCCTATAGTTTACTGGCCTTAAAAAAGGCTGATGTCAGCATTGAAGGTGACAAAACACATGCTCATATCTCGGGAAGTATTTTCCCTGATTTCCCTCGCTGGGATTTATCTCACGGTGATTTTGCATTAGACGCTAAGCGTGATAATGGTAACCACTGGAAAGGTCGATGGTCATACTTCAACTTAAATGGGCCTCATGGCTTATGGACCTTGGGTGCTCACCCGCTTGTTTCCATCAGTGAGAAAGGAATCAAGCAACCTCACATGTGTTGGACATTAAAACATCGTGCACTCTGTTTTCACTGGTCTTGGCTAGACTCTCATTGGGAGCTTCATTTTAAGGGGCAAAACCTTCCTCTCGATACCTGGTTGTCTTTAAGCTTACCTCACATACAACCTAAGGGTAGCAATCACCTCATCATGAATATTGCGGGAGATGAAAACAAACCTGTTCTAGCTGATGCTGAGTTAACACTCTCTGATGACCTCTTGGAATTTCCTTCTCCTTATCGCCGGATTGCTTTTACTAACGCTCACTTCAAAAGTACTCTTACAAATAAAGCCTGGACCATTGATGGGTCAAGCAAACTAGAAGAAAAAGGTCATCTCTCTGTGCACAGCGTTGTCGACAGAACACCAGGAAAAACCTGGGGCTCTTGTCCATTACATGCATCCATCACTCTAGATAGCCACAATTTTTCACCTCTTCTACACCTCATACCCATGCTGCGACTCACGCATAACAGACTAAGTATGCACTCTTTAATCACCGGTTCTATCGGTCAACCAATCATCAATGGCCATCTATCTCTGATGGATGGTTCAGCCACTCTACCTTCACTAGGAACCGACTTAAAAGGTCTCTCTCTTGAAACGCACTGGAAAGATAACCACATCAACTACAAACTCTTTTCAACTCAATCCCCTAGTGCTTTGAGTATTAATGGAACCGGTGAACTTGATACAAACGCATGGCGTTTTTCAACACAAGCAAAAATTCATGGAAAACATCTTTTACTATTCAATCAACCCGACTACTTAGTCTACGCTGATCCAGATATTCAAGCTTCTTTTGTTGATCACAACTGGCTGCTAAGCGGAAACCTTACTGTCTCTGACACAACACTGAAGCCCACAAGCTTAACTGGATCTCACGCAGTGCCTTCTGATGTCACGATAATACGAACAGGAAAAAAAGAAGAAGAGCACGAACATTTAGGCCTGAATGTGCAACTTAAGATTGACCATAACGTTAAAATCGATACCACTATTTTTAAAGCAACTCTTGGTGGACAAGTACGCCTTACCAAAGAACCTGGCCTGCATCCTTTTCTTGGTAACGGAAGCATTTCTGTGAGCGATGGAAGGGTAGACATTCTTACCAATCATTATTTTGTTGATGATGCTTACTTAAGCTACCTAGACACTCCCATCACAGAGCCAACTCTTAATGTTAAAATATTTCGACTCATTAAGGCGCCTCACCTACGACGACACAAAAAGCCTCGAAGCGTTGGCCTACACATTACCGGACCTTTGAAATACCCTACTATTTTACCTTACTCGTCAGACCCCTCCCTTAGCAATAACGACATTGTCTCTTACTTTGCCTTTGATCGACCTAGTGATCGTGGACAACCCATTCACGTGGCCACCTTGCTCAACGCTCTAGCAGAATTACCAAACAACGGTGGTAACTTAGATCCTAAAACACGAAGCATGCTTATCAAACAAGCCATCGGCTTTAGTGAATTAGGCGAGCAATCCGGAGCCTCACTTGCCAATACCGGCGCACCGATTAGTGGTAACGACGATGCTTTTGTTGTGGGTCGCTACTTATCTCCCAATATTTACCTACGTTACACTCGCGGCATTTCAAGTGCTTACTCTATCTACCAAATTCGCTATAGCTTAAGTCCTAGCTTAGCCATTCAAACTGAATCAGGTAGCTTAGGAAATGGTGGGGATCTATTGTATTCATTTACAAGCCTGCTTCACCCTAAGACATCTGCGTTGACAAAATAAAAAGGCTCTTTCCTCCTTCTCTTTTGTCGACTCTCCGCTTCCGGTGCTCACATACTTTATGTATGCTCTGCTCCGTTGCTCGACTCTCCTCAAATAAGAAAAAAACAGCCCTTTTTCATACAGTTAAAAAAAGCACTATTAAATCTGCGTTGACAAAGTAAAAAGGCTCTTTTCTCCTTCTCTTTTGTCGACTCTCCGCTTCCGGTTGAGTATTTACTCATGAGCAGCTACCCCACGGATGTCATCCCCGAGAAACGAAGTGCCATCGGGGACCCATCTTAATGATTTCGTTTTTGCTTTAGTTAAAACTAGAAAGTCCGATAATCCTAACCATTTGTCATCCCTCGTATTTATGAGCACACGCACTCTCTCACTATTGCAACTGACTTTTTTGTTATTGCAGGCATTATTTCGGCCATGTTTGCTCTTTTAGCAATTCCTTTCAGTAGGGTCAAGCATCTAGCTTAAGAGAAGAGACAGCCGAAATAGGCTTCTTCAATCGCCACAACAATAACAAAGCCGGGGCTCCAAGCAATAAGCAAATTCCATAGAAATTAAACCAACCCAAAAGACCAACCAGCCACGCTGCTAAAGGGCCAATCATCACTCGAGGTAATGCCGAAAGTGCAGAAAATAAAGCATATTGCGTTGCACTAAAACGTTTGTCACACAAACCCATCAGCAAAACAACAGCTGCCACACCAGATAAACCACCAAACAGATAATCGAATGATAATACCGCAACCATCACACCAATATGATGCCCAAGATGCGCCAAAGCCATGAATCCTAAACTGGCAAGTGTCTGACAAAAGCCAAACCAAAAAAGCGATCGGTATAAGCCCAAACGCGGCATGAGAACGCCAGCTAATACAGAGCCTAATAAGGTAGCTCCTATCCCAACAAACTTTGAAATGGCCCCCACTTCTATCAAACTAAACCCACAATGACGAATCAAAAAAGGTGTGTTGAGTGATAAGGTTAGCGCTTCTGAAAACTTATACAAAACAATCAAGACTAACCACATTAAAGAGTGGGATCTTCCGTGCGCCTTCCAGAATTGCTGGAACGGTTGAGTGATAGAAGAACGCCATGATGACTGCTCATGGATCACTGGAGATGACCGTGGTACTCGCTGTGTTAACAACAGTAAGCCCAGCATAATTCCTGCCATTAACAGATAAGTGAAACGCCAACCCCACACACCCGCTAACACCATGGCCAAGGCGCCGGCCACTATCATGGCAGATCGGTAAGACACATTGGTAATAGCTGATGCCGTAGCTCGCTGATTGGCATCAACCATATCTGTTCGATAGGCATCGATAGCTGTGTCTTGAGTGGCCGAAAAGAAAGCCATACATAAAGCCAACATTGCCAAAGCGCTTGGTGAACTAGATGGGTTCAAGAAAGCCATGATCACTAAGCTGACAATCATTAGAATCTGCATCAGGCGAACCCAAAACACCCGCCTTCCAAAACGAGACACTTGATAACGGTCTAGCAGTGGAGCCCATAAAAATTTATAAACATAAGGCATTCCAACTAAAGTCAGCAAACCTATTGTATGAAGCCCTACACCAGAAACGGTGTACCAAGCCTGCAAAGTAGAACCGACTAACAGCAAAGGTAAGCCTGACGAAAAGCTTAGCAAAGCTATCGCTCTCAAGGTGGGAGACATTTTCCATACATGCATAAGATACTCCTTTATCTTTGCTTAGTAAGCCATCTATCTAAGGTGTTTGCAAAAGCCTGACGATCCTTCTCTGCCAGAGGACTCGGCCCTCCCCTCACGAGACCCGTCTCACGTAAACTCGCCATAGCATCACGCATGCTTAATATTTCACGGATATTATCGTCGCTATACAGCCTTCCTCTGGGATTCAAAGCAAGTGCATGCCGCTTCACCACATCTGCAGCCAAAGGAATATCGGCAGTCACCACTAAATCTCCCGCTTTACAGTGTTCGGTGATATACGCATCCGCTTTATCGAACCCTTTCGACACAACCACACTGCTAACCGTCTCGGATGGTGGTAAAAACAAGGCTTGATTCGCCACAAAAATAAGCTGTATGCCTACTCGTTCCGAAGCGCGTAATAAAATAGATTTAACTGCCTTCGGACAAGCATCCGCATCAACCCAAATACTTGGCAGTGACGACTCAGATAGCGCCATTAAATGTTTCCTCAAACTGACTCAAGGGTCATCATAGCAGCGCTAATGCTTATGTGTCATCCACATCGAAGCAAAAGCTAACGGAAGCATCATTTCTTGATGCATTCTTGCTCATATTAAGATAACACTAAGCGCCTAAGTCTTGTTAAGGTTCACCAATCTGTACTATCATCCAAATAGCTTCCAGGGAGACCCATTATGTCGATCATTCATATCGAGAACCTATCTAAAACCTACGCCAGCGGTGTTACCGCTTTAGACGGCGTCTCTTTCGACATTCAAGCTGGCGATTTTTTTGCTCTGCTTGGGCCAAATGGAGCAGGCAAATCCACACTAATTAATGTCCTTAGCTCTTTAGTCCAAAAAACCGGTGGTAAGGTGGCCATTGCCGGACACGATATCGATACCCACTCCAGGCAAGCCAAATTACATCTAGGTGTTATGCCACAAGAAATTAACTTAGGTGTTTTCGATAAAGTCTTGCCCATACTTATTAACCAAGCTGGGTATTACGGCGTTCCAAAAGCCATTGCTAAAAAACGCGCCTTAGACTTGCTCGATCGCTTATCTTTATCAGACAAAGCCGACCAAGTGACACGAAGCTTATCTGGCGGCATGAAGCGTCGTGTGATGATTGCACGTGCTCTTATGAATGACCCCGATATTATTATCTTAGATGAACCCACGGCCGGCGTGGATATCGAAATTCGTCAGCACATGTGGGATTTTTTAAAAGACCTCAACAAGGCTGGCAAAACCATTATCCTCACCACTCACTACCTAGAAGAGGCCGAACAACTTTGCGATAATGTGGCGATTATCGATCGCGGAAAACTAGTCTGCCAAAGCGACATGCCTAGCCTGCTACGTCACTTAGATTGTGAGCAGTTCGTGCTGTATCTTTCCGAACCTTTACAAAACCTTCCTGACATCCCAGAGTTATCCATCCGACAGATTGACTCTCTCACCTTAGAGGTGGATGTTCCTCGTGATCTTGGCATCAGTCGATGCCTATATCACCTCTGCAAAGCAAACATTTTAGTACAAAGCTTACGTAACAAAACCAACCGACTCGAATCTCTTTTCTTAAAACTCACCAAACGCGAGGGCCTCTAACATGCTGCCTTTCCTCATTGCCTACAAAACCTTAGTTAAAAAAGAAATTTTACGCTTTTTTCGTGTCTGGGTTCAGGTGTTTTTGCCCAATATTATCACCACCGCTTTGTATCTAATGATTTTTGGTCATGTGCTTGGTAAACACATAGGCTTAGTTGATGGCATCCCTTACATGACCTACATCGCACCCGGGCTTATCATCCTTGCAATGATTAACTCTGCTTTTTCAGCTTCTGCTTTTTCGCTTTTTTCATCAAAATTTCAGCGTACCTTCGAAGAAATTCAAGTATCACCCATGCCAACTAGTTTGATTTTATCGGCTTTTCTCACTGTCGGTATTTTACGAGGCCTTATTTCTGCAACAATGGTCGGCCTAGTGGTTTATTTCTTCACTGGGCTTCATGTTCATTCACTCTTTCTTTCCATTCTGTTGGTTACCATTAGCAGTGCCTTGTTCTCATCGCTTGGTTTAATCAATGCCATTTATGCCAAAAATTTCGAACAAATCTCTATGATTCCAAACTTTATCCTCACACCTCTAACCTATTTAGGTGGTGTGTTTTACGCCGTCTCTGCACTTCCTCCTATCTGGCAAAAAATATCGCTAGTCAACCCTGTTTTCTATATCATTAACGGGTTTCGATATACTCTTTTGAATACCCCAACTCATATGCTCGGTGAATCTATGTTGATTCTTACACTGCTAACCGTCGCTCTACTTTGGTTTGCCTCACGCCTCTTCCATTCGCGCTTTGGCATGAAAAGCTAAGGTCGGCTTCAAAACAAACCCTGGTTTTTTATTTTGGTCTCGATAGAAGAAGAGACTAACTGACAACGAAATAACATACATAACTGGCAGCAAAGAAAGCCCTACTGTCATCGCATGAATCGGCATATGACCCGCATCAGAACTACCATCCGACCAAGACACCAAAACACCAATCAAAATAGGCATAATCGCACTGGTTAACATGACAACAGCATTATTGAAGCCCAAGGAACTTGCTCTTAACTCTGGCTTATTAATATCAACAGCTACAGCAAAACCTAAAGTAGACCCTGATGCAGCAATTCCTAGCATCGCAAACAAGACTTCATACGCCCAAGCACTCTGGAAATGACCATAAAGCATCAGAGTCATACTAACTAAGCCTAAAAGTGAACAAAAAACTAAAAACGGTTTTCGTCGCTGCATTAAATCCGACAGAAAACCAAAGCCCGGACAAGCCACAGCATAGGCCACCCATGCCGTTGAAATCATATAAGCTGAGGTACTTTGAGAAAAGCCTAGAGTATCGAGGTATTCCGTTCCCCAAACAGCAGCCATGGCTCCCAAGGCCACATAGTTAGTTGCCGAATAAACCGCTATAAACCAACCCTGCTTATTGTGAAACAATTGTTTGAGTTGCACGAGCAGTGGCTCTGAACTCTTTTTCGTTGTCACTTCCTGAGACTTCGGCTTACAATTCACAAAACAAGCAATGAAGACCGTAATTATCACTCCGAATCCGGCAATCAAGTAAAGCGCTGAGCGCCAGCTAATGTGCGCATCGTTCAGCAAAGAAATTAAAGGTCCTCCGGCCAAGGCAGGGCCCATGGTACCAATTAAAATCGACACACCCGAAAGAAGACCAAACAATCGCTTAGGAAACCAATTAGACACAATCAATAATAAACATACAAAAGCAAACGATGAGCCAATCCCCATTAAAATGCGACCCCAAATAGCCGGCATGAAATTGCTTGCTTGCGAAAAAACCACGATGGATAGCACGCAGAGAGCACTCGAATACGCTAAGGCTTTTTTGACACCGAAACGATCCACCAAGAGCCCAACTGGTAATTGCATAGTGCCATAAGCAATGTAATACGCAGCGCCGATAATCGTAAATTCCGATACCGTTAAACTTAAATCATGAATCAACTGGGGCGCTATCGAACCCACAAAGGTTCGTAAAAAAAACTCATACAAATAAAAAACAGCGGCGATGGACCAAATAAAGATACCCAGTGCGCCAATCCTATGACTCTGTTCTCGCATGCTCGAGCTCTCCTTTTTTTGTGACGCTAGGGAGAGTGAGTTTAACATGCCATGCTTGAGCCTACTTTTGTCGGTGGCTTAGGGTGCTTACTACCTCTAGCTTAGACCCCTCTCAGATTGCGGACCGCCAAATCTTTTTGGATCCCCTCCCGCCTTCTGTTTCACTCCTTCTCTCTTCCTTCCCTTCTTGGCATTTAAGAAAGAAACAGAGGAGGCAATGCGTGAAGGAAAAACAAAATCAGCTCCTCCCTCCTCAGTGACCTAAGAAGCAGCACTTGCCGGCGCCACAGGAGTAACAACAGCGCTCACTACAGAAGAACTAGAATCTGGCATAGAGGCAAACACTGACACTATCCTGGCAGAGCCAGAAGAGCCTGCTTATACCTTACTAAACCCTAAAGCACTCTCTTATGGAGTCATTCTAGCTTGTGGGTCAGCACTCCTCTCCTCTTTTTTCTCTCTTTTAGAAGCACCTCCAGCCGATGAGCTAGAGATTGTCTCATTCATGGATTGCTGTTGCTCGTTCAAACGCTCCTTTAAACGCTTGAGTTCTCCATCCTTAGCGTACTCCTCCCTTTTTAATTTTTCTATTTCTCTACGTGCTGCTGCCGTATTAGACTTATAAGGATCAAGTGCTCTATGAAAATTCGTGTTTCTCTGACTCTACTTCTTGTCCAACAGGATTTTCCGTAGGCTCTACTTGCTGAGCAGGATTTTCCATAACACTTTGCTGTTCACGAGCAAACACTCTCTGTGGGGATTGGCTTTGCCGTACCTGGCTCACAGCCCGATGGTTAGGACGAAAACACCCAATAATCGATAAAACAAAATGGGCAAGAATCACAACAGGAAGCGCTGCAATCGTCAAGACAACACCAAGTGCGTGACGCAGAAATTCCAGAGGATAACCGACAGCACCTGCTAGAAATTTAACGAAAGGGTGCCTCTTAGGGGAATGGACTTGAGCCAATAAAACACGCGCCAGTAAAGGAAAAAGAAAGATATCTATCAAGCCTTTTCGGCCATGGCCTGCGCCTCCAAAATCGTAATGATTACCCATCAAGACTCGATACGTTAACGTTAATCGCTGAGCAAGGTTCAAATGAAAATGATCAGGGTCCTCTTTCAGCACAGCAAAAGGGTTAGGCTCATCTATCATGGGCTTCCCAATAGGGCCACCAATCGTGTAAACAATACCTGAGCGCTGCAAACAACCTAGAGGTTTCTCTTGCGTCTCTTCTTCAGCTACTGGAATGCCTTGGCTTTCAACAAACCCACCTAAGGTACGAGCAGGCGACTTACGCTCAACCATTGGAATACCATCATTAAAACTACCACCCATTATTAACTCCTTTCTTTTACAAATAAACGCAAGGCCCCAATTCTACTTTAAATAAAGAAAAAAGTGAATAATCCCTTTGCGAAATGGGAGAAAATACGGGTAGTTCTTTGATTTATCGTGGGTTTAATTCGTTAAACAACAATCTCGTACTCTGCGAGCAAAAAAGGCGTGTCCAACTATTGGGAGGAAGTGTATTGCCTACAGCAAGCCAGAGCTCTTCTAATTGAAAGTTCGAAACACCCTGGCTGTCTTATTCGAACTGCCGCTACAAAGGCCTGAAAACTTACTCTAGGTGCTGAATTCTGTGTTGGCATGCTTTCCTCCTTTCAACTAAAAAAAGAAAAGCATACACACACTGAGAAGCTGAAGCTGCATTATATCCACTGTGTTCATGGGTCTTAAGACTATTTTTTTAGTGTAATCTGTTCATCGCATAGTGTTCTTCATTATCAACATCATCTCGCATAAAACCGGGATCACCTGTCACGAGCTCTTGGCCCGCAGATGCAGCAACAGATCCCCAATCATAGGAAGCAGCAGTACCTGCTGTAACTTCCTGTACGTCACCAGAATTAATTACTGTTTTCCTAGCCGCTGGTCCAACTTTAAAGAGACTAAATGAAAATCGGTTATTTTCCGCCTTTTTTATC
Source organism: Gammaproteobacteria bacterium (assembly GCA_024279495.1). Classification (GTDB taxonomy): domain Bacteria; phylum Pseudomonadota; class Gammaproteobacteria; order JAJRRL01; family JAJRRL01; genus JAJRRL01. Next base: position 13,051 of record JAJRRL010000022.1, read on the forward strand.
ACACTCACGGGCGAGTACCTACGCTCATCATCAGAATCACTGCTTTCTGCGGCTAAAGATGAGCCCGGCATAAGTTTTCCTACTGGAGAATTCGGGCGTGCAGGAGCAACAGCTTTCCCAAAAGAAGGTGCTGAAGCAAGCTCTTTTACTGGGCTAGTGGCTCTCTTAGGAATAACAGCTTTGTAAGGAGATGGGCGTGAAGAAAGATTTTTTCTTGGAGCACTAGCTCTTACAGAAGAAGCCGCTTGCTCTGAAGGCTGCTGTAACTCTTGTAAAACCACAGAGTTCCGCTGAGGTTCTCTCAAAGAAAGATCAGAATCAAAAGGAATTTTTATTTGCATAGCCGCTATTAAAGTAGACATGTCTTTTTGAAACTGCCTCTCACTTTCTGTAAACACGATCTGCTTGTAAAAATGTCTTACTGCAGTCGCAAGCTCATCTAGAGAATCATTACAATCTGTCTGGGGAGTAGTTTTCTTAATTCTTTTAGCGGAATTCTCAGAAGCCCGGGAGGTTCTAATTTGAATCCTCATATCCTCCTCTTCAAGAGGAAAAGAGAACTCTTCTGGTTCTTTTTCATAGCCTGCAGAATCTCGTTTTGTGTAAGATGGCATAATACCTTTCCCCTTATCTAGTTATTATGAAAACTCAGTAAAATATCCATTTTTTATCTGGGGCGCATAGTATCCTATTTCGTGGGAGAATCAACAGCTTTTTAATCTTAAAACAACTTTAAGCCTTTCCTTTTTCTCACTTTTTACTGATTTACTAAGTGGATTCCCGAGAAACATAAACACACACAAAGCTAGCTTTATAGAAAATTCAGGCGGCGACCTTCGTTTTCAGTGATTTTGATTTCCTGAACATGATAATTCTTAAAGGCCGGAGAAATCTTATCGAAATCTCTTCGCTTGAACCTGTATGGAGCTTAAGGCCAGATGACTCCTTGTGTTTAGGTAATAAATAATGCATAATTCGACATACTATTGTATTATTAACTGTGTATTAAGGTAAGCTCAATGAAAGCACTAAAAAGTGATCTATTCCAAAAAATACTTACGGAAAGACTTCAAACAACACAAATACCAGGTGAGAATTCCCCCCCTACAGAGATAGATATTCAATGGGTAGTAAACAAAATAAAACAAGATGCTCCTGATTTTTTAAACGACTCAGCAACAATCAAAAAGGACTGCCAGAAATTTGACAACCTCCTTTTAGCTAGCGCAACAAGAGAATTGCTTCAAAACCGATTAAGCTTTAAAAAACAGCAGGGTCATTCAAACGAAACGTCCATAACTGATTCAGATCGAGCATGGATGCAAGAAGAAATAATAAAAAAACAAGGCGACTGGAAACGATCAAGCTGCATTGAAAATGAAACAAGCTTCAAGGAACGAATCAATGACATGCTTGATGATGTTATTTCTGAATACAAAATGCATGCAAGAGGAAAGCAAATTATTGGCGGCATAACTCGTGAGCATAATGCCCATGCTCAAGGTCTTGTTTCGGGAATCCTGATCTCTAGAAATTGGGATAGACGTGAAAACCCAAACAATTTAATGAGACCTGATGACCTCTTTAAGATCAGAAATAGCTTTAAAGCATATTTTGAGATAAAAAATAGAGATGTAGTGAAGCTAATAGCAGATGCGTGCCTAAAAAATGCATTGAACGCCACCCTCCTTTTTAGCATGCGGCCCTCAGCTAGAACCTCTGTCTATTCTTCTGGAACTTGCTTTCCCTCTAGGGAAAATAAAGACAATACTCGGAAGGAAAGAGCTCTCCTCGCAGAAAAAAATGGCTCTGCCTGCGAAACCTCGAGTAAGAGAAAAATAATCTACCTTAAACCCTCTAAATTTACCGTCTTTCCAGCAAGACAAAGAGCAAGGACAAAGTGCCTTGAAAGCTCTCAGTCTTCTTTTTTAAAAAGAAGCCAACACTAACTGATGCCGCAGAACTCTTCATTCCTCTAAAATCTCTCCGCGGAGTTGAGCTCAGGGTAATGCTAGTGTTTAATTTTTAAAGATGCTTAGTTCGTTCTTTGCACTAACAGCATCAAAAGCTGGGTCCCCGATGTCACTATGTTGCCTTCGGATGACACCTTTTATCAACGGTGCAAGAAAATGATGGGAATAGGAACTTCTCCCGAGCATTAAAGATAGCTCCCCGCCTTCGCGGGGGATAACTCTCATAAAAAATAAGTGCGCTAAAATGCTGCATTTATTTTTCACGCAGCTTAACTATTGCCAGCTATAAGTCAGTGGATCATAGTAGCTTCCAAGAGCTGGACGCGTGCTACTAAGGTTTCCGGTGGGAGCTCCCGTCAAAATCAGATGATAAGAACCTTCTTCTGAAAAAAACCTTAGCTTGGCATGTATAATTGGGTCGCCAAAAAAAGCAAATGGGTCATTGATGTCTCCACACCACGTCGATATTTTACGACCATCAACCAACATCTCAAAATGCCACGAGGAAATGATGCGCTCACCTCGACCCAGACTTAATAGATCACAAGGCTTATGATCATCTTTTAACTCAAACAGCTTGCATGAGTCATCTGACGTGCAGACTTTAATCGGCATGGTAGAAGTAAATATGTCGATGCCTTCCGTCTTGGATTCACCTGGAGAAATAGCATGACCATTAACAGTAAGAGAATCGCTGTCTGACAATTGATTAATTATGTTAACATCTGTCATCGCATAAGCGGAACCAAGTGAAAGATAGAAAGCAGCGAAAAAAGGTAGAATTTTAGATAACGTTCTCATACAAACCTCATTACGTTATTGGGATTTTAAATTAAATTTATTTATGAACTTTAATGTCTCAAACCTATCTGCAGATTTAAGCTCACGGTAATTCTAGGTCCCCGACGTCACTGCGTTGCCTTCGGATGACAAGAGCTTAGGGCTATTTTAGAATCAAATCTTGAAAGATCCTAGTTGTTACGTTGTAACAACGGATCAAGCCTGGGTCCCCGACGTCATTACATTCCAGGGGATGACACCGTTTTTCAACGGTGCAAGCAAATGGTGGAAATAGGAACTCCTCCCGAGCATTAAAGATAGCTCCCCGCCGAAGTTTATGTCTAGCGAAGGAGGTACGGGCATAAGCCTCACAAAAAATAAGTGCGCTAAAATGCTGCTCTTATTTTTCAATCGCGTTAACTACGCTTGACGGGATGAGAGCGTTTTTTAAGAAAACGCAATGTACACGTTAGTACATCTCAATCCAAAAAAGAAAAATGGCTGATTTAGATTTCGCTGAGCTGAGTGCTAGTTGGAGGATTATTGAGTATTGCAGCGCAGCGTACATACGGTACGTGAGCAGCGACACGCAAAAAATCATTCAAATAGTGCCGGCACAGTAGAAATATAAACAGGCAAAAAAAAAGCCCTACGGTTTTACGCGTAAGGCTTTAGGATAAAAATTGGCGACGACCTACTTTCACATGGGAAACCCCACACTATCATCGGCGCTAAGTGGTTTCACTGCTGAGTTCGGGATGGGATCAGGTGGGTCACACTCGCTATAATCGCCAAAACTGGTTAAGCTCTGACAACTGGCAAAAGCAAAATAAAGTACTGCGGTATGTTATTTACATAAACGCTTCTATGGGATCGTTATAAAATATTTTGTATGTCTCTAAAAAAGTACTTCTCAAAGAATTATTCGATAGTAATTATTTAGGATTACATAATCAAGCCTCACGGTTAATTAGTACAGGTTAGCTTCACACATTACTGCGCTTCCACACCCTGCCTATCAACGTCGTAGTCTTCAACGAACCTTTAGGGGGCTCGAGGCCCCAGGGAAATCTTATCTTGAGGGAGGCTTCCCGCTTAGATGCTTTCAGCGGTTATCCTTTCCGAACGTAGCTACCCGGCGATGCCACTGGCGTGACAACCGGTTCACCAGAGGTTCGTCCACTCCGGTCCTCTCGTACTAGGAGCAGCTCCTCTCAAATTTCCAACGCCCACGACAGATAGGGACCGAACTGTCTCACGACGTTCTGAACCCAGCTCGCGTACCACTTTAAATGGCGAACAGCCATACCCTTGGGACCGGCTTCAGCCCCAGGATGTGATGAGCCGACATCGAGGTGCCAAACACCGCCGTCGATATGACCTCTTGGGCGGTATCAGCCTGTTATCCCCGGAGTACCTTTTATCCGTTGAGCGATGGCCCTTCCACACAGA
>JAJRRL010000023.1 GCA_024279495.1 Gammaproteobacteria bacterium
GCTGGAGCTGAATCTTAAAAGATCGCTAGTTGCCACTTCGTAGCAACGGATCAAGCCTAGGTCCCCGACGTCACTGTGTTCCTGGGGATGACAAGTTTAGGTGAGGTAGCAGCTTATGAGTAAGCCTTAAAGCCGTTTGTGTTGCCTGCAACGTTGAAAAATGGGGCCCAGGGTAATAACGGCTATCTTCTTCAAAACAGCCTGCAGAGCTAAGCTCACGGTAATGCTGGGGCTAAATCTTGAAAGATCGCTAGTTGCCACTTCGTAGCAACGGATCAAGCCTGGGTCCCCGACGTCACTGCGTTGCCTTCGGATGACAGGTTTAGGTGGAGATAACAGCTTATGAGTGAACATTTACTCTCCTTGCGAGCAGGGAAGCGCAAAAAACAACCAAAACAACACCAGTAGAGTAAAAATATAAACAAACCCCGAAGGGTTTAATTTAGAAACTGATTTAGATCTTGCTCTAATGTGTGGTGGTTGGGTTATTATTGAGCAAAGAAGCGCAAAAAATCACCAAAATAACGCCAGTAGAGTAGAGATATAAACAGTTTCTGTGGATAAGTTATGGATTAAAGTGTTAATACTTTGTGATTAAAATAAGGTCAAAACTACCACGGATAAACTTACCCACAACGATCCACCGGAAGAGCACACCCCCTATGGCTAGTTACACACAAGAAAAGATGTTACGTAAACCTTTGATTTAAAAGGTGAAATAAGGTTATCCACAGAAATCGTCGCCCCCTACTATCATCACTACATTATTTATTAATATATTTATGTTAGTAGTACTGTGATTTCTTTTTTAAAGAGAAACCTTATGAATACTAAGTAAATGTATAAGTATGTGGGGATGAGCTGGGGATAACTGTGGATTATTTGTGGAAAAAAGAGAGGGTTGAAAAACACCTCGACTTATCGACATAAACCACACACCTGAACCTCCCTGTTAGTAACTACTGAAGAGACCTCTAAGTTATTGATTTACATTTACAAAAAAGAGATATCCTAGTTATACACAGGCCCTACTATAACTACTAATTTTTTATATATAAGTATTAATAGAGACGTACTTATTGTGTTGTTATCAGGTTCGGCTTCTAAAACGTTTGACAGAATGCCTGTGTTTTATTATGATTCAGTTCACTTTTGAACCCTTGACGTGAGTCACTCTTATGAAAAGAACTTTCCAACCAAGCAATCTACGTCGCAAACGTACTCATGGTTTCCGTGCACGCATGAAAACCAAAGGTGGTCGTGCTGTGATTCGACGCAGACGCAGTAAAGGTCGTAGCAAACTGTCAGCTTAAATGTCATTTAAGTTACTTAAAGATCAAAGGCTTCGTTATCCAGCCGAGATTAGGCATTGCTTTAATCACAATAAACGACTCAATGGACGTTTCTTCACTGTTTTTTGGTCTGATAGCCAGTCAGCAGCTCGATTTTGTGCGGTTGTCAGTAAAAAAACATCAAAGCATGCTGTAAGAAGAAATTTAATTCGCCGTATTGTTCGAGAGGACTTTCGCTGCTTTAATAGGGCAACACTGTATGGTGACCTTGTGATTTTAGCGAGGCGAAGCAGTGGATCAGCTGACAGACGCGAGTTGCGTATATGTATCAATACATTGCTAAAAAAAGTTGCCAAATTCCAGGAAAAATCGTGATACTCATGATACGTGGTTATCAGCGGCTTATTAGTCCATGGATAGCTCGGCGTTGTCGTTTTATGCCTAGCTGTTCACATTATGCACTTGAAGCTATTCAACGCTTCGGTTTAATCAAAGGAGGGTGGCTTATGACGCGACGGCTGTTATCATGTCATCCTTTCCATGCGGGTGGTTATGATCCCGTTCCACAACAATTCAAACATAGAGGTGACTCATGAAACACCTAAAATTACTCAAACGAGTATTTTTGTATCTTATTTTTGCTGTGCTAAGCGTTATTTTGGTCAATAAGTGGTATAAAGACTATCCACCTCAAGAACCTGAAAAGGTGGTTGAAAAAGCGCAACAAAAACCAGGTGATTCTGTGGATAACCTGAATACTATGAGGCCCATTGCGGCTAGCAGCGTAAGTAAAGCGCAAAAAACACCAGTAATGAAGCATGCAGAAGCTGTGGATAAACTGGGTAAAACCCCAGATCACACGTCTTACATAAAGGTTTCTACCAAAACTTTGTCTGCATTGATTGACTTACATGGCGGTAATGTAACCCAGGTTTCTTTACCTAAATACACGAAATCAGTTGGTGGTAAAACACCAATGACCATCCTCTCGGACGATACTCACGAACTTTATGTCGCTCAAAGTTATCTGGCTAAAGCGGGTAGTGATAAGAGTGAAAGCGTTACTTACACTACGGCTAAGCAAAGTTATAGCATCGGTGGTCGAGATAAGTTGGTGGTTAATTTAACAGGGAAGACTGCTTCTGGTTTGAAAGTGTATAAAACGTATACGTTCTGGAAAGGCCGTTACAAAATAGATTTAAATGAGAAGGTAATAAACACAACAGCAACGCCGGAAAGTGTCAGTCTTTACACGCAACTGGTTCGTAAGAAGCCTATAAGTAAGGGCGGCAGTAGTTTTTATCGTCGTAGTTACTTGGGCGCTTCAATCTCTAGTCCTAAGCGTCCTTATCATAAGCTTTCCTACAAAGACATGAATAAAAAAGATGTGTCCGCAACAAACCAAGGTGGTTGGATTGCGATGCAGCAGCATTACTTTTTGTCTGCTTGGGTGCCTGCTAACCAAAAAATAAGCAACCACTTCTATAGCTATGTGTTAGATAAATTGAATCAACGGCCAGTTTACGTGGTTGGTTTTAAAGGGGCTGACTTATCTTTGGCTCCAGGCCAATCTGGAGAGGTAGGCGCCACGCTTTACGTAGGCCCTGAAGATACCAAACATCTTGCCCTATTGGCTCCTGGCTTGAATCACACGATTGATTTTGGGTGGTTGTGGCCTATATCTAGCCTTCTGTTCTCGTTGATGGCTTTCTGTAATCGTTTCTTGGGTAACTGGGGTTGGTCGATTGTGTTAACAACAATCATGATCAAGATCGTTTTTTACTGGTTCTCCGCTAAGAGCTTTATCTCAATGGCTAAAATGCGGGATCTTCAACCCAAACTGAAAGCTTTACAGAAGCAACACGCTGACGATAAACAAGCCTTGAGTCAGGCTACTATGGGGTTGTATAAGAAAGAGGGCGTTAGTCCACTTGGCGGCTGTTTGCCGATGATCATTCAAATTCCCGTCTTTATTGCGCTGTATTACGTTATTTTTGAGAGCGTTGAATTGCGTCATGCGCCGTTTATGTTTTGGGTTCACGATTTATCTGCACCTGATCCTTACTACGTTTTGCCAATCATAATGGTGTTGAGTATGGTCTTGCAGCAATTTTTATCCCCAACGGCAACCGACCCATCGCAAGCTAAAATGATGTTGATTTTGCCTTTGGTGATGGGTTTTCTATTCAGACACTTCCCGTCTGGTTTGGTGCTTTACTGGTGTGTGAATAACTTAGTGCAAGCCTTTCAGCAATGGTATGTAACAAAACGGTTTCACGCAGGAAAGTATCGTAAGAAGCTTAAGAAAAAGCGCGCTTAAATGAGCTTCGATACCATCGCTGCGATTGCAACACCGCCAGGCGCTGGCGGTGTTGGTATCGTTCGGGTATCAGGTAAAAAATTAGATACAGTGATTCAAAGCCTTTGCCAGCGATCTCTTAAGCCACGATACGCGACTTACACGCCCTTCTTTGATGCAGATCACATCGTGATTGATCATGGCATTGCCCTTTACTTCCCTGCTCCACATTCTTTTACCGGTGAATCGGTATTAGAGCTTCAAGCTCATGGGGGGCGGTTTGTTTTAGAAGCCGTGTTGGTCTCGGTGTTATCTACAGGGGTACGACTCGCCAAACCCGGTGAATTCAGCTATAGGGCCTATCTCAATGGCAAGATGGACTTACTTCAAGCTGAGGCTATTGCAGATATGATTTCTGCGGGTTCAGAGCAGGCTATGCGTTCAGCAGCACAATCCTTGCAAGGTCAATTTTCTGCAGAGGTGAATGCTCTTCGAGAGGCTGTGAATGGTTTGCGTGTGTATATCGAAGCCTCCATTGATTTCACAGATGAAGAAATCGATTTTTTAAGTGAAGGGGCTGTTGTTGAGCGATTAAACAGTGTTTCTGAGCAATTGGAAGGTTTACTGGAATCTGCTAAACAGGGTGTTTTGCTGCAAGAAGGCGCCACGATCGCGATAATTGGCTCCCCAAACGTGGGTAAATCAAGTTTATTGAATCAACTGACTGGCCGGGATTCAGCGATTGTGACCAGCCAAGCTGGGACAACTCGAGATACTTTAAAAGAGCTGATTCATTGTCATGGTTTGCCGATTCATATCATAGATACAGCTGGTATTCGAGAAACAGATGATATGGTTGAAAAAGAAGGTATTAGTCGCGCATGGTCGGCCCTAAACGAAGCAGATGCCATCATTTTCGTGAGTGATGCAAGCATTTACGCTACTTTAGAAGATGATCCCATGTGGCAGGAAATGCAATCGCGTTTATCCACAAGCATACCTGTGATCTCAATTGCGAATAAGCAAGATAAATGCGAGAAAACAATAAAGGGATATAATATTACCCTATCAGCCAAGACTGGAGAGGGTATGGAGCGGCTTCGGTACGCGATTACTGATTTAATGGGTTACCAATCAGAGCAAGAGGCTCCCTTTTTAGCTAGAAGGAGACATCTGGATGCCCTTACGAAGGCAGGTAAGCTACTGACTCAATGTTTAGAAGCGCTGGTTACAGATCCGGCTTTGGAATTATTAGCTGAAGACTTGAAGGCTGTGGATACTTACTTGGGTGAGCTAACAGGTGAAACCACCGCCGATGCGCTGCTTGGGGATATCTTTTCTAGTTTTTGTATTGGTAAATAGCTTCTATCACTGTCGCCTGAGCTCCTCCTTTGCTGTTATCTCGATAAAGTCGTAACCCTAGGGCTTGAGTTGTTTATGGTAGCTTATTGTTTATTCTATGAAAAATCCTCCTTTTTGATTATTAATTGCTTAGCTGATATTTTATATACGTATTTTTAAATCAAAATAAGGCTAATCTAATGTCTAAAAACGGGTATCAATATGTTAACGCTTCTTTGGGTTCATTGACGAGGGGAATGCCCCAAGGTGTTGTGAAGGGAGGTTCTGTTGATGATAGAACTCACACAAAAACCATAAGGTTTGAAAGACAAACCAAGATAGTCTCATTTGGGGCGAATGATCCTAATACCCCTGTAAGTAAATACAGTGATCTCCCAGAGGTTTCTTTAACGCCGGAAGAAAAAGCAATAGATAAGGAGATTGGAAATAGTCTTAAAAATAACGGACAGTTTGTTTTTATTAAAGATTTTACCTTCAATGGTGAGGTTCTAAAGGTTTTTCTAGAAAGAGGGAGTTACTCCCTACTTCGAGCTGTTAACAGCGGCAAAATAAGCGCTCTTGATAAGCAAGGACAAGCAAGGTGGTACAAAACAGGTTCTGTATTTGCTTTTAAGACATCTGATGGTGATCTGCATTTACTAGAAAGAAGTAGGGGTGGGCTCATGGCTCCTCCCGCTGGTTTTGCCCAACCTTTTTCGGTTACTCGGCCTGATGGGGAGTGTATAGAGGGTCAACTTCACGTTGAGTTATCCTGTGGCATATTGGATTTATTTCGTCGAACAGCCCTTAGTGAAGCGACTGAAGAATTATTAAGCCAACAAGTTGAAGGAGCGCCTACACCGACAAAAATCGAGTTAGGTGATTTCACTTTATCTGTTCGAAATACTCTTTCTACAACAGAGAGACCTATTCCAAGTATGCCAACCATTGAGTTTTTCTTTTCTGGTCGGGTGGGTTTAAGGTCTGCTCAGCTGCAAGAGATGATAATAAACAACACGGCGGTTGATGCGAGCGAGCATACAGAAAAATTCATAGCTGTTACCGCTCAAGAGTTAAACTCTCCCAATAAAGCATTAGTTCTTATTCATCGACTCATGGTCAGAGAGACTCCCGGTGCTTTACTGTTTATTCCCGCTATATTGGCAGCAATGCCTGCGCGTGATGCACACAGCGTCAGACGAACCTTGGTTCATCAATGTAAGAAAGGTTTAATTAAAAAGTATTCTGCTTTGGGATCTAAGAGTGCTGCGTTGGTAGCTAAATTGTGTGATGAGCCTGCTTCAGGCGGCGCTGGGAAGCCGGGCCACCACAATTAAAAGTGTTATTTACGCTCTACTCTAAAGAATCGCTGGCCATTTTTTAGCAGAATGGATAACACGAAGTATTTGAATGCATTTTTCTTTCACCCTATACGGAACAATATAGGGTGTGTTTGAGACGAGGAGTTCTCTTGTATTGATTACTCTGCCAGGTCTTCCAATGTAAGGGTATTCGCCGAGGTTTTTAATAGACGATAAAATTGACTGAACAACGCGTTTTGCTGCAAGAGGGTTCTCCTCGGAAATATAATGTCGAACCGAGAGTAAGTCCGTTTTTGCGCTACTAAGCCATTCTACTTTCATTTGGGCATATCCATTTCTGTGTCGGTATCCCAAGAATTAACCCACTGCTCTACTTTGTTGTGACTAATAAAGTGCGCTTCTTTACTGTCAGCTTTCGTCACAGCTTTAGCTATGGCTTCTACTTGCCAGGTTTGAGTATCTAAGTAGTTTTCAATAGCTTCTGCTGCTAAAAAGGATTTGCTTCTGCCCGTTGCATCAGAGAGCGTCTCGAGCTTTTCTCTAGATTTCTGATTTATTCGGATACTTAATGTGGTTGATGATTGAGAGGGACGAGCCATATGCCACCTTTTTGTATACAATGTATATTTAGTATACGTTAGAGAGCTTCAAGAAACAACAGATGAAGACTTGGCGGGAAGCCCAAAAACTGGTACAGTTTTGATCAAATTTAAAGACGAAATACCCTGTGGCCCAAACATGGGCCCTGTGAGTAACTGTTAGGAAATCTGAGCTATGAGTGATCAACACTTTGATGTGATTGTGGTTGGCGGTGGTCATGCTGGTACAGAGGCTGCTGCATCTTCCGCTAGGATGGGAGCACGAACGCTTCTTTTAACGCATAATATCGACACGATCGGTCAAATGTCCTGTAATCCAGCCATTGGTGGAATTGGTAAAACGCACCTCACCAAAGAGATCGATGCTCTAGATGGCATCATGGCAAAAGCGATTGATCGAGCGGCTATTCATATTCGTGTCTTAAATGAACGAAAAGGCCCGGCTGTGCAAGCGACTCGCATGCAAGCTGATCGCGCACTTTACAAACAAGCTGTGCTCGAATTATTACAAAATCAAGAAAATCTCTCGTTTTTTCAACAAGCTGTGGATGATTTACTCATCGAGAATGGTCGCGTTGTGGGTGTTGCAACGGCCATGGGCGTGCGTTTTTACGCTAAATCTGTGGTACTGACTGTGGGTACTTTCTTGGCTGGTAAAATTCATGTGGGCTTAAAACAATCCACGGGGGGCCGAGCAGGTGATCCTTCTGCAACACGCTTAAGTGAGTTTTTACGTTCGCTATCGTTACCGGTTGGGCGCTTAAAGACGGGTACCCCACCTCGTTTGGACGCGAGAACGATTGATTTTAGCGAGCTTCAGGCTCAGCCCAGTGAAAAGCCGGATATCATGATGTCTTATTTCGATGAGTCGCCCTGCTCTCACCCAGAACAACGTCATTGCTACATCACGCATACCAATGTAAAAACACACGACATCATTAGGGGCGCTTTGTCTGAATCGCCGATGTACACAGGGGTGATCGAAGGCAGCGGTCCACGTTACTGCCCTTCTATAGAAGATAAAATCATTCGTTTTTCTGGAAGAGACAGCCATCAGGTGTTTTTAGAGCCAGAAGGCCTTCACACACATGAAGTGTATCCCAATGGTGTATCGACAAGTTTGTCGTATGAGGCCCAGGTCGCTTTTATCCACAGCATGAAAGGTTTGGAAAAAGCTGCGATCATGCGGCCAGGTTACGCGATTGAGTATGATTTCTTTGATCCTCGCGCTCTATCACCCACCCTAGCGGTTCCTGATGTGCCTGGTTTATTCTTTGCTGGTCAAATTAATGGCACCACGGGTTATGAAGAAGCAGGTGCTCAAGGTGTGTTGGCCGGTATAAATGCTGCATTATCGACGCAAGATCGAGACTTATGGATACCAACTCGCGATACATCGTATATTGGTGTGTTGGTCGATGACCTTAGCACACAAGGTACTCAAGAGCCTTACCGCATGTTTACGTCACGCGCGGAATTTCGATTAGAGCTTCGTCAGGATAACGCTGATTGGCGACTCACTGAGATCGGCTACAAGCTCGGTTGCGTGAGCGAAGCGAGATACAATTACGTCATGAAAATGAAAGAACGCGTCGGAAAGGCGCAAGATTGGCTCAAATCGACGCATGTTCACCCCAGTAAAGAGTCAGGCAAGCGTTTTTCGGAGTTGCTTTCACCACTACGAGAGTCGCAGTCGGCTGAATCCTTGTTGCGTAGGCCTGAAGTGGACGTTCAACAACTCATGGAATGCTTTCCAGATAATATAATGTCTTCTGAGTTAACAAAACGAGATTGTGAGCAAATAAATAACCAGGCTAGGTATGCCGGGTATTTGGATCGGCAGCAGTCGGTTGTGGATAAACTCAAAGAGCATGAGTCTGCTGTTTTGCCAGCGGATTTTGATTACGTAGGTGTACGTGGATTGTCGAATGAAATGATAGAGAAGTTATCCACAGTGCGTCCGCACACGCTAGGGCAGGCATCACGCATTCCTGGCGTGACACCTGCCGCGGTGCAATTACTGATGATCCGCCTAAAGCGGGTTCAACGGTAGTTTATTGTTCAGGAGCCATTCGAGCAATAGGAATAGCTGCACATTCTTCTTCTGTTACATTAAAACGGTGAGTTGAATCAAACACGTTGTTTATGCGGCTGATTTCTCGGTTGGTTTTAACACAAGATTTAGTACCTAAAGCGGCAAAAACCAAGGATGCGATAGCAAATACAGCAACGGCACTAACAGCAATAAGAGCGGTAGGGTTGAGATTAACCAAAGAGCTTAGGTTGCTTGTTACAGATAGCCAAGCTGCGCCACCAGCGGCAAAACCAGCAGATGCAACCCATGAAAACACAGTTAAAGCTTGTAACATAGAGGCATTTTTAGACATGCCTAGTGCTTGGTTGTATTCCAACTGTGCGCTAAAGAAAGAAGGAAGGTCTGAGAGTCGTTCAACGATACGTTCAGCATCAACAATCTCGTCTGCTGCTGGTGAGGATGTGTGCTTGTTAAGATCTTCTAGAGTCTTTTCTGCGTTATCTTTTAAAGAATTCTTCATTTCGTCTGAGTAAGGCAGAATATGGACACAGTTAATTGTGTGGAAGCTGGTTTTTGTTTCATTAAACTCAAGAGCGCTCTGCCCAGGTTGAGCTTTTTCTACCACGCGTTGGCCTTCACGAATCATCATTAAATGATTGCTGTATGTGCCGTCAGTCGGTTTAAAGCCAGGAAAGACTTTCTGAGACACTCTTCTCATGATGTCTTCAAAGGCATCGTGGTTTGCGTTGAACTCTAAAAGAACGGTATGCCCTGTCAGTGTTTTACATGAAACTTGTTGTATTGTTACTCGTGGTTCGCCGTTTGGTCCTGATCCAGCCATGAGAGTCGTCTCCTATAAAGGTAAAGTTAATAATCAATTAGTATTCTTGCGCATTAATTAACCTTAAGTCAAGTAGTGAAGTAATGAATTTAAAGAGACTTACGCGTAAGTTATTGAAAAATTAATGCGCAATGAGGTACTCTAGGGTGAGAAACTTAAAAACGGTGATTTATGAGTAAAAAAACTCCTGCTCTTCTAGAGAGTCTAAAATCAGGTCTTGCCCTGATGGGCCTTGTGCTTGGCGATCATCAGTGCGATCAGCTAATTGCTTATTTGGAGTTGTTGGTTGAGTGGAACCAACGTATGAATCTGTCGGGCCACAAAGACCCAGAGACCATGGTGGCTTATCATTTGCTCGATAGTTTGTCTTTGTTACCCTATTTAAAGGGTAAGCGAGTCTGTGATGTGGGAACCGGGGCTGGTCTGCCAGGCATTCCCTTAGCTATTGTTAAACCCGATTTGGCGTTTTGTTTGTTGGATTCTCGGCTAAAACGCACTCAGTTTGTCCGTCACGTCTGCTGGCAGTTGGACTTGACCTCAGTTACGGTGGTGAAAAGCCGCATGGAATCCTTTAGTGATGAGCTAGGTTTTGATACTATTGTGGCACGTGCTGTGGCTGATGCATCTACCCTTATTAAACAGTCTGCTCATTTGTTATCTGACACCGGGCAGTGGTCGTTGATGAAGGGGGTGGTTTCTTCAGAAGAGGAAGCCGGTATTGGCTACCCTCACGAACAGATAGAGGTTTATGTTCCGGGGATTGACCATCCGCGTCATGTCATCGTGATACCCAATGAGAGGAGATAATTTTGGCGAAGATAATCGCAGTAGCTAATCAAAAAGGCGGTGTTGGCAAAACCACCACAACAGTGAATTTAGCAGCAGGTTTGGCCGCATCTAAAGCAAAGGTGTTGTTGATAGACCTCGATCCCCAAGGCAATGCCAGCGTTGGTAGTGGTATTCCTTCCAGGAAAGCCAAAGTCACCGTAAAAGACGTTATTTTAGGTGATAAAAAAGCCAAGTCAGTGATTGTGAAAACACAGTGGGGTTACGACGTACTTCCTGCTAATGGCGACTTAACCGTGGCAGAGGTTCGGCTGCTAGAAAAAGAATCTCGTGAACAATGCCTAAAAAAAGCGCTAGAACCTATCATGGATAAATACCAATATATTCTGATTGACTGCCCCCCTTCGTTAAACATGTTAACGCTCAACGCAATGGTCGCTGCTGATTCTGTGTTGGTTCCCATTCAGTGTGAGTACTATGCACTTGAAGGCTTAACCAGCCTTTTAGGAACCATTGAGCAAATCAAGGCAAACGCTAATCCAAGCTTACAAATAGAAGGTTTGGTTCGCACCATGTTCGATGGGCGTAATCGTTTGGCGCGTGATGTCTCTGATGAACTTACTAACCATTTTTCAGATAAGCTGTACCAAACAGCCATTCCGAGAAATGTGCGCGTGGCTGAATCACCAAGTCATGGAGCTCCCGTGGTCTCTTACGATCCTCACTCCCTGGGTGGGCAAGCTTACTTGGCTTTGGCTGCTGAATTGATGCGGCGACAAGCTGGTTTGCGAACGCCATCATCTTCCAAAAAAACGAAAGAAGCGTTAGAAACTGCTTAAGGAGACACAATGCCCGTAAAGAAAAAAGGTTTAGGCCGAGGCTTGGCAGACATGGGCGTTAGCGAGCTGCTAGGCCAAATACAAGCGCCTGTTTCTGTGAAAAAACAAAAAGAATCAGCAGAACAAAAAACAGAAGGCGGTATTCGTTTTCAACAATTGCCTGTTAGTCAACTTAAGCCGGGGCCTTTTCAGCCAAGAAAAAACATGGACCCTGCGTTGTTGCAAGAGTTGGCGAACTCTATTCGTTCACAAGGAATTATTCAGCCGATTGTCGTTCGACAAGCAGGCGATGATTACGAAATCATTGCAGGTGAGCGTCGTTGGCGAGCCGCGCAATTGGCCGAATGCGATTTTGTACCTGTTATTGTTCGTGATCTTCCCGATCAAACGTTGCTAGCGATGGCTCTAATCGAAAACATTCAACGTCAAGATTTGAATGTGATGGAAGAAGCCATGGCGCTTAAGCGTCTGATCGATGAATTTTCCATGACTCATCAAGAAGTGGCTAAAGCAGTGGGTCGTTCTCGTGCAGCGGTGACCAACCTTTTACGTTTGTTGAAATGTCACCCCGATGTTCGACAGCTAGTGGAAAAAGGTAAGTTAGATATGGGGCATGCTCGAGCTCTATTGGCCTTGCCGGAAGCTCAGCAAATAAAAGTAGCCCAAGTGATTGTGATGCGCGCTTTGTCTGTTCGACAAACAGAACAGTTGATTCAGCGTTATGTTCATCAAGATGACACAGTAAAAACACCGAAGAAGAGAAGAGATCCGAACATCACTCGTTTTGAACGTGATTTGTCGGAACGCTTGGGGGCGGAAGTGGCTATTCAAGAAGCGACTAATAAATCCGGTGGTCGATTGGTCATTCAATATCATAGTTTGGCAGAGCTAGAAGGCATCATGGCGCATATGGTAGAGAAAGAGATTTCCTAAACAAATCCCCATTTCCGGTTAAAATAAAATAGTCTTAGCCTTTTGTCATCCGAAGGCAACGTAGTGACGTCGAGGACCCAGGCTTGATCCGTTGTTACGAAGTAGCAACTAGCGATCTTTAAAGATTCAGCCCTAGCATTACCGTGAGTACAACTCTGCACACTGTTTTATACAAATATAATTTTATAAAGATCCTTAGTTCGCATTTCATGCAAACTGGATCGAAGCTAGGCCCCCGACGTCACGTTGTTCCTGGGGGTGACAGCGAAGGGGGGGTCGTAATCTTAGTTCTGCAGATTTCTTTGAAAAATTAAAGTTCATATAGATCCTTAGTCCGTGCTACGCACAAACTGGATCGAAGCTAGGCCCCCGACGGCATTGCGTTCCCGGGGGGTGACATTCCAAGTGATGTATGCTTGAATAAAATCCCATTACATCACGCAAGCAGGAATACTTATGTGGCAAGAGAGGGAAGAATATTTTTCTGGTTCGGAAACATCACGAAATTTATCCAAGCACTTGAGTGTAAGGGAAGAACATTTTTCTGGTTCGGAAATATCACGGAATTTATCCGAGCACTTAAGTGCAGCTGATTCTGCTGAAGCCAAGCAAGTTCTTATTGCTCCCTTAGTGAATGAAGATCTATGTCACGAAACAGTTGGCAATGACGTTTTACTTGCCAAAAAATTATTTTCTTACTTGGTAAGTGGCAATATCGTTCTCCCAGATGCTTTGATTGATTACTTATGCTCTCGTTTTTTTGAATATTTAGAAAACGATTTCGAAGAAAACAGATCTGATTGGTTAATCTTTTTAAGTGCTTGTGATTTAATTTGGAAAAAAACCATGAATTATAGGCATAAAGTATTCTTCCTTTTTAACTATTTCCCATATCAAGAAGAGATCATTAGGTTTCTTGAAAAAATAGCAGGAGATCAGACACTTCTGGACAAGCTGTTTTCTAGTTATCATTCAGGGAACCATTTTTTCATCAAGTTAAAGGCGGTGGACTTAACGGACCATCAAGAGATTAAGCAAGCTTTTAATGACGTATTTTCAAAAAAAATGGGATTCACTAAGATAGCTTCGATAGAGGAGTGGTTTGAAAAAATTGAAACCCACAAAAAAGGAAACACCATCACTAAAATAATGATTTGGGATTTATTTAAGCCAGATCGATGGAATGCACTGCTTGAGTCGTTAGATAATGTTAAAGCGCTTATTAAGGTGGTGTTTCGCTTTAGGGGTTTTGTCACACCTTTTGTTCAACGGCTTGTTGGGCGGGATGGAATATACAAAGCTCAAATAAATTCTTTGGAAGGGGTAATAGATCTACTGCTCGGATGTGGTCGGCATAAACGAACACGTTCACGTTTACTCCAAGAGCTTTCTTCTCATGAGAAGGTGCTTGATTGGGTTACTTCTAATGCTGAGGTGATTCAAGTGTTTGATGCTGCCTATTCAAATGAAGAAAAAGACCCCAGTCCAAAAGCATGTGGAGAATTTCTTCAAAATGTTTGGAAGCATTGGGGAGATGAAAAATCTACTTTAGAGTCGCTCATTGATTTATGCCTCTTAGCTCAAGAAAAACCTTACGGTAACTACATGTTGGAGTTTGTTTTTTCTTCCATTGATATATCCCTTATGTTTACTGGACTTCCAAATTTTATTAACATGATGAGGCCCAAGCCATTAGCGTTCAAGTCAAAAATGATTGACGATATTAGAGCGGTTGTTTCTAGTGCTCGGGAAAATATCAAGCCAAAGGTTTGTCAAGAAATCGCCGAGAGAATTAAAAGCTTATTGGTTTTTAGCATGGGCGAAGGTAATCGCCATGAAACACACGTAAATGTTAAGAACACAGAGCAGCTGCTTCAGTTTCTTACATTTGCAAGAACAGTGTGTTTGGCTAGAGTGAATGAGAAAACGAATAGCATTTACATACAATTGCTTTTGGCTGACTTTGACAAGCCGAAAGAGACTCAAGCGTTAATGCTTAAATATAAAGAAACCAGTTTGCTTGTAAATAATTCTATTGTTGTTAACACACCGAACTGCCGCCCTTTTACTTTTTCATTACGCCACTGTTTTTGTTTTGTTCTTTTGTATCGGGATGTGGTTTTCTTTAAGCTTAAAGAGCGTCTGCAGGTATACATGGAAGCTAATAAGCTTTTAAGATCCATTCGGCTCAGTGAAACGGGATTTTTGTCTTATGTTCCTTATGAGCTATCAGATATTTCTCCAAGGAGTTCTACAGCTTCTGCAAATGGTTCTGGAAAAATCACTCGCTGTGAGCCATGGAGAGCCGAAGGCGCAGGCGAATAGTCCGCGATAGCCACGGATTTTCTATCGAGCGTAAGCGAACATAGAAAATCTTTACGTGGCGTTGAGTCACTTGAGAGACCACAGCGTAGTCAAGCC
>JAJRRL010000024.1 GCA_024279495.1 Gammaproteobacteria bacterium
ACGGCTTGACTACGCTGTGGTCTCTCAAGTGACTCAACGCCACGTAAAGATTTTCTATGTTCGCTTACGCTCGATAGAAAATCCGTGGCTATCGCGGACTATTCGCCTGCGCCTTCGGCTCTCCATGGCTCACAGCGAGTGTATGCTATCCCAATCATTATTTAAGCTCCCATAAGAAAACTGCCCCTGAAGCTCAGAAGCAACATGATTTAAACCCACAGACGACACATGACTCACTTCCTTGATAGCTAAATAATCTTTTTTCATTTGATGCAATTGATTACTGAGCGATTGAATAGCATGCACGTCTATCACCGGCATAAAAGCATAAGTTGAGCTTAAGACAAGGCAAATCAAGCAAAAAAAAGAGCCGCAAACACTTCTCAGCACAACAACTCACCTTGGAGCAGAGAAAGGAAATAAGGCATCTCAGATAAATCAAGCTCAACAATCACACTGTCTTTCCCTTGCTTCACAAGCACTTCTTTGCTTCTTAGCTCATGTTTAATCACCTTGAACTCTTTTTCACTTAAATGAAGTTGATGCTGATAATCTGAAACGTTAGCCATCGGCTGCTTAAAATAAACAGTTGTTGCCATGTTATCCAATACTGCCGAACAAGCATCCGATTGAGTGATGTGCTTTACTGACTGTGTGGCCATGACAACATGGGCATGTTTCTTTCTAAGTGTTGGCAACCATTGCTTAAATCGACGACACCAAAAAGGATCTTTTAAATATGCCCATGCTTCATCTAATAAAATACTGCTTAAGCCCTTACCCATCTCTTGCTCAATACGATAAAACACATAACTCAAAATAACCCTCATTAGAGAAGAGTCTTCACTATCCAATAGAAAGCTAATATCTATATACACAAAATCTTGCAATTGCAAAGAGTCTTCTTCACTTGACAATAAATCAGCGTACTCACCCTTTTCTCTATGTTCCGATGAATCCAACCAACGAGACAGAGAATACCAACACGAAAAATTAACAGGGAGAACTGAGGCCGCCGCAGATAAGCATCGATTTTTCTGTTTAAGTTCATCGTATACATAATCCACACTAAACTTAATGGCATGATAGTCTTCCGGCTGCAATAATTCTTCATCACATAAAGTGCTTATCCAGAATTGAAGAAAAAGCCTGTGCTCAACGCTATCTGCTAAAGAAAAAGGATTAAGATGCAAGCCTGTTTCTGGTTTCAGGATCAAACACAGTGCGTTCATTCTATCAAAATACGCGTGCGCTGATTGATCTCTATCAAAATAAAAAAGTCGTCCTTCATATTGCCTTAGCTGTGCCGAAAGCCACGCCAAGAAAACTGTCTTTCCCGACCCGCTCCCTCCAATGATTAATGTATGCCCCAACGGTACTTTTTTATCTCCTCCCTCCATATGACAATTAAACTGATAAGCGGTATTGGCTCGAGTTCGCAGCCACGCAAGAGGTTTAGGCTTCCCAAGAAAGGCTGCATAGCCATGATGGCTTCGAGGCTGTCTTTTCAAAGAACATAGATCAGAAAAGTTTTTTGAGGTGATCGGCACTAATCTTGACAAATAGCGAAAACCTCCCGGGCAAAACGACCAAAAAGCTAAAGGTAAACCCAACCTCTCTTCTATAACAGAGGATCCTTGGTTAGCATAAGCTGCCTTCACATAGTTAACCAACTCAGATAAATTCGTTTCATCAGATGAAACCAACATGATTGACTGCTGATGCAAACCCAAAGCAATATCGTCTTGCGCAATGCTTACCATTGCTGAGCGAATAGCAGCCACATGATCAATCGCTTTATCCTCACTCGTTTCGTATTTTGCTAATGTTCGGTTCAAACGAGACCCTGCCTCTGACTGGCTCATCGGAATAAAGGTATCCAGTTTAATAACTGTTGCTTGCGTATCACCCAAGACACAACAACAACCAGCACTTGTTGTAGCCGGATAATGATTCAAAGAAAGAACCGACGCATAATGTTTTTCATTGCCGCTTGAAAATGAAATATTTCCAGCTATCGTGATATGATATTTAGCTAACAAAGATGACAAATCAACATAAGCAGACAGCAGCTCTTTTTTTCTATTAGAATCAGCATAAGAAACACCCCCACCATTCACAGCCAAACTAATAGCGTAAATCATATCATCTATTTGATGTGGCACACCTAAGAGTTCACATTTAAAAGCTTTCATCTGACATTCAAATTGTTTTCTTATATGAGAAAATTCTTCTAACCTAGAGGACACTTCTTTATGCAATTTATTTTTTTGTCTAAACGAAGAGAATAACTCTTTTTGTTTGTTCTTTTTTTTTCTATACCATAAAAAAACATAGGCATGGCTATCATGCAAACCTTTTTTCAATAACACTTTCTGAAAGTCGTTTCTTAAATCACGCGTAGGATCTATCTCCTTCTTATCAGACGTTTCTTCTGGCAACTGCTGGCATCGATTTTGAGACTGCATGACTTGGATGACGCAATATTGATTCAAAGCTTGAATCGCTCGCTGCCATGCCATATGAGCTTCATCCGAAGCTGTTTGACTGAATAATGACTCATCAACTCCTTCAACAAGAAAAGCGCTTCCTATAGAACCATCTTCTGTTAGGAAAATGTCGTCTGATATGAGTGTTTGAAGATGAAAACAATCCGATACTTTTGGAATAAAAGCCAAATCTACCACTGCTTCTCTAGAAAGGATCATAATAGAATACTCCCAAACTGTGTTTGCTGCTTTGGTTCAAATAACGAGCACGAGAAAGAAAAATAGTTAACAAAGCAGAGTCGCTGTAATAGCACCAACGCCCAAACAACCATAAAGGTATCGACAGAAATAAAACGCGCGGATCATTGAACAAAAGAAAAAGGGAGAAAACGAGTACAATTAAAAAAAAGAGATAGTCCACACCAACTCCTAGAACACAAGTAGGCCTAGTTAATGCTAAAAAAACTGTATTGAATCGGCGATCGGCATCACACTCCATAACCCAACTTCTCCATAATGAAACCCGCACTAAAAATAATACCCAAACCCAACACAACAGCGCAGGCTCTATCCTTTTGCATTCGCCCAAGATATAGAGTGGAGTAACCAACGTATATAAATGCAACAACAGCAGACAATCGCGCCATCTTAGATTGCAACAAGCCCACCAAATTTTCCAACATGCCGCTAATGACATCTCCACCATTAGTAGCAAACACGATGGGTGCTACACATAGCAAAATAATGCTTAAAAAGGCCTTCTTTTTCATTGGGATACTCCGCTGATTGTTTTGTGCCATCCTACTGCTTTATACAAACTTTCAATACCGTAATTACTACCGTGATTTATTTAAGTTGAGATTATCGCCTTTATATTTGTAAGCGTTATGCCAGCTCACTTGGCGCCCTCTTGCCGCAAGATTGAATCTCCACCACTTTCGGTTATACTAATTTTCTAGTTTTCTAGTTTTCTAGTTTTCTAAGCAATGACGCTACTAACTGATCACTATGCGGAGGGACCCATGCTACGTTCTCTGACCACTTTATTACTTGGCACGCTATGTTTAGGAACAACTGCGTTTTCTGCAAATTACCCAATTGATGTTCTCTACAACATCACAGGAAAAGAAGAACCTGTTGATCATGATGCATGGCGAGGGGCTGAACTTGCTGCAGAAGAATTGAAGACACAACGTATTCCAGTGTCCTTAATGCTCTATGACGGACAATCACGTGCAGGCATGCAACATGCTATTACGAGCATGCGCTCTAAGCAGCATAGCTCACCCATCATGATTGGACTCACCCACTCCAACACTCTTTGCCGCATTGTGTCTCCGCTCACGCAAGCAAAAAATATTTTCATCAACACCGACTCAGCCAGTGAAGAAACTCAACGCACATTAGGCGATCATTATTTTATGACCGCTGCCACACTTGAACAGCAAGCAAACAAAGGAGCACAGTTCCTTTACACACAATTGAAAAAGAAACGTGCTGTTATCATTGCAAGCTCCAGACCTAACGATCAAACACTTGCTCAGCATTTCCAGACACGTTTCACTAACTACGGTGGCATCACTCAACACATGGCCTTACCTGACGCTTCATCCAAACATGAAAACGCTCGCCTTCTTGCTCACCTAAAAAATCAATTACCAAATACAGATGAAGCAGTTGTTTATTTAGCCGTGCCAGCAAAGCAAGCCGCCGTGCTGATTTCTTCCATGCGATCTCAAGGAATCAAGGCCGCTGTCATGCTAGCTTCACCTTTGCCCGCCCAGCATGTCAGGCTTTTTAAAGGCACTCACGTTGCCCCTCTTTATTACACCTCACACGTTTTTGTGGGAAGCAATGAGCCGTCAGCAGAACTGCAACACTTTAAACAGGCCTACCAAAAACGCTATAACAAATCAGCCACCCAGGAGGCCGCCCTCGGGTATGATGCTGTTATGCTAGTTGGTTATGCTATTTCTCACAGTTCAAGCTACACAGAAGCAGCTCTAACTAAAGCACTCAAAAACATTAAACATGCTTCAATGGTAACTGGTCACATCACTCTTTCTAGCAATGAACCCGTCGATCATGTAGCCGTCTTAGGTTTAAGTAATGAGCTCACAGAGTTTGATGCAAGTAACGTTAAAGTAAAAGCTTAAGCGGAAATAACAAAGTACCCTTAAGGCAAGTCCAAGGCGTGCCCTACTTCATAGTCGCTTTTTTAAGCCACACTAAAAACTCTGGTCCAACCCACGTTTTGATCACGCGGTGTTTTTGTTTATCGAGCAGGTAAGTCACTGGCAGCACATCGGGTCTAGGTACTTTAAACGGAAGAGCGCCATCGATCACCGGAAATTGAATACCCAATTTTTTTACCACGTGATCCAGTTTCGAACCATACAGACCATCGAAATTAACACCAAACACTAATACCTTTGATGAATGACGATTTGCATAAGCATTCAATGCTGGAATTTCTTTTTGGCATTGCTCACACCAATCAGCCCAGTACGTTACAATCACCCACCGATTTTTCCAAGCGGATGCCGACACTTGTTTTCCCCCAACCAACGACACTGATTCACGATGGCAGGCAGGGAAAATAAACGCTAAGGAAAGAACAACACCTAGACGTAGTCCTTTCATATTAAGATACCTGATGAAAAACATGCATTAAAGTAAGGTAGTCTTTTGTCATCTCCTGGGCATGATGCGGGTAAGACAAATAAGCTCGTATGCGACCAGCAGGACCCACCACCATGATCGTTGCTGTGTGTGTCACTGTGTAGTGATTTTGATTTCCATCGCCTGATTCTATTTTTGCAAAAGAAATGTGTAGCGATCTTGAAAGATCTAATATTTTTTGCATCGACCCTGTCACTCCAACAAACGATTTGTTGAATGACTCAACGTAGGATTTCATACGCTTTGGTGTGTCTCGCTTTGGATCGACGGATACCATCACCACATGAGGCAATAAATGCTTTGGCAACTGTTCAGAGAGCGATGTCATGGTTTTGTTAAGCTCAGCCAAAGTAGTTGGACACACGTATGGGCAATCAGCAAAACCAAAGAAAAGCAGCGTCCAACGAGAATTCAACTGACGTCGTGTAAAAGGCTTTCCATTACCTTGTATCAACTCAAAACCAGGAATGAATTGCGGCTTCCTTAAAATAGACCCGTTAATGTCGGCGTGTTGCGACGATGCAAACATCATTGCTGGTTGATGACGACCCGTTAATACTTTATAAACAGCAATAGAGCCAATTAAAAGGCATACTAGTAGTATCATCCAGGCAGCTCGTCGATTACGAGTTTTGGCAGTTGAGTCACTCATGATTATCTCCTTGTGTTAAAAAAACGTTACATTTTGAATAGGAAGTAATGATCCAATAACAAAGCGCAGAACAACAACATTAAATACGTAATTGAATAACGAAACACTTGCATTGCTCTTGCTTTCGAATCAGAACGTTTCAAAGCAATCACTTCATATAAGAAGACTGCATTTAAAAGCAAAGCACTGATGGAATAAATCCAACCTGATAACTGAATATAAACAGGAATGAAAGTCACTAAAATCAACAATACTGTGTATTGGATAATCGCTATTTTTGTGTAAGCTACTCCATACACTACAGGCAACATGGGAACTTTAGCTTGCTTGTAATCATCCAAGCGAGCAATCGCCAAGGCCCAAAAATGAGGCGGCGTCCATACAAAAATAATAAGTAACAATGCCCATGCACCCGGGTCAATATGACCTGTCACCGCAACCCAACCTAACAATGGCGGCGCTGCTCCTGCGATCCCACCTATCACAATGTTTTGAGGAGTTGTATGCTTTAAATACAAGGAGTAAACCAGCGCATAAGCAACAATAGAGAGTAAGGTCAACACTGCCATCAAGGTATTAATCATCACAAACAAAACAAGCAACGACAAAAAAGCCATCACAAGGCTAAAGATAACACCTTGCTTCACACTAACTCGGCCTTGCGCAACTGGCCTATTTTGTGTGCGTTTCATTTTCTGATCGATGTATCTGTCTACAAGATGATTGATTGCTGCAGCTGAAGAAGCAGCCAAGGCAATACCGATATTACCCCAAACCAACACATGCCAAGGTACCCACGATGGAGTAGCCAAACACATCCCAATAATACTGGTCAGTAGCATCAAGACCACCACACGTGGCTTGCACATATCAAGATAATCACGCCAACTGGCTTGTTTAATCACTTCGATCACCACGCGTCACCCACAAAACATGTTTTAAATCGCTAAGCACTTTCATGGATGGATCTTTATCTGTGTAAGCCATCATGAGATAACCACTGGGATCAATCAAATACACTTGAGAGCTGGCATCTGTGCTTTGTAAATTTTTTGGTAGCAACTGTTCCCAACTGTGAACTTGGCTTGGCGTCATCGCCAGCACTGTTGGCTTGATGTTGCTTGGTAGTGGCTTCTGACATTGCTTCGGTCGAACCAAAACCACGTTTGTATGATCCCAAGCATGACGAATAACGCGTCTGATTTGATTGAGATGAAACAAGGTTTTCTGACAAGAGGCATCACAGCACGCTCGTGTCATGTAGACCAAATGCCAACGCCTCGGCAAAGCATTTAAATGAATTAGTGTATCACCACGCCAAGCATCGCACTTGGAGACACTGACAGGTTTAATCAAAATGCCTTTCGCGTTTGTTCCCCATGATTTTGACATCGCTCGATGCATCAACACATGAGCTAACCACAAAGGAGCAGCACAAATAAAGAGAATTAATCCAACAATGGCGAGATGTCGCCAGCGCTGCCACAGTGTGTGTCCTCTCACCTCTTCCACCATTCTTTCCAACTCAATAATACAGCCCCCAAAAAGAAGAGCCCTGCAAAGACCAACCACTGTATCATATAAGATAAGTGTCGCGAAGCGGGAAATGAGACCAAAACCCAGTCTGTAGCATAAGACTGCTGCGTTGGTTTCTGCATTCTTAATACAAATGGAAGCACTGAATGCTCTAATCGCTTGGAGAATAAAGGAAAACTCATGCGCTGTACTTTTTGAGGCCACTTATGAGAAGACAGCCACACATCACCCAGTATCAGATGTCGCTTTGAAGGATAAAAGACATAACCCATAATCGATGCCTTTGCAGGTGAGAGACTAATATCGGGAGCCTCATAATGCTCATCGGCAGCAACCCAACCACGATCAACCAAAAGCCAAGCCTTAGAACCAGGCACTTTAAAAGGAGTCATCACGTCGTACCCATAACGGCCAGATCTCATTTGATTGGCCAATAAAAACTGTCGATCAACAACCCACCGACCAGAAACGAGTAAACGCCTGAATTTTGGTTTCTTTTTTGACCAATCGATCACCTGCGTTGGTCGCCTCTGCTTTTCTTGTTTCACACTGGCAATGATCTGTTTTTTTTCAAGCCATCGTGCGTGCTGCCAAAGGCTCAATCGCACACAAATAGTTGCTGACAGTAACAGAGTGATCAAATAAAATACAGTTCGCACTGGGAAATGTGCTCTTTTTTGCTGCTTACTCACAAATCCTCCTGCAAATCCGACAAAGAATTTACCATATCAGCTCATTACTTAAT
Source organism: Gammaproteobacteria bacterium (assembly GCA_024279495.1). Taxonomy (GTDB): domain Bacteria; phylum Pseudomonadota; class Gammaproteobacteria; order JAJRRL01; family JAJRRL01; genus JAJRRL01. The sequence continues at coordinate 8,105 of JAJRRL010000024.1, forward strand.
AGGAAACTCAGGAGTCGCTTCAAAACTGGATAAAGATCCAGTACCATACGGGGCCTATATACATAAAACTTGAACGTCACAGCAAATTTGCTGTTTTCACTGTATAAACCTTACTCTCATCGATTCAACAGGAATTTCTATGCCCCACCACATCCTCACTTCCGAGTCTGTTAGCGAAGGACACCCAGATAAAATCGCTGACCAAATCTCCGATGCCATCTTAGACGCCATTCTCACAAAAGATCCCCATGCTCGAGTTGCGTGTGAGACCTTAGTAAAAACAGGTATGGTTGTTTTGGCTGGTGAAATCACAACCAGCGCCTGGGTTGACGTTGAAAGCATTGCCAGAGATACACTGTGTAATATTGGTTATAATCATGCGTCTTTAGGCTTCGATGGCCGAACCTGTGCCGTCATTTCAGCGATTGGTAAACAATCGAGAGATATTGCTCAAGGTGTTGATCGACCTGGCGACGAGCAACTTGGCGCCGGAGACCAAGGCATGATGTTTGGTTATGCAACCAACGAAACCGACGTTCTTATGCCCGCCCCCATCACCTACTCTCATCGTCTTGTTAAAAAACAAGCTGAGCTACGCCACAACGGCACGCTTCCTTGGCTAGGCCCAGATGCCAAATCACAACTCTCTTTTATATATGAAAACGGTAAACCCATCGGCATCGACTGCGTGGTTCTTTCCACTCAACATCGTGAAGACATCACCAACGAAACCATCCAAGAAGCGGTGATGGAGTGCATTATCAAGCCGACTTTACCACCCGAATGGATGACCGATAAAACTCGAATTCTGATCAACCCAACAGGCCGATTTGTGATTGGTGGCCCTGTAGGTGACTGCGGACTCACCGGCCGTAAAATCATTGTGGATACCTATGGTGGCCTTGCTCACCATGGTGGCGGTGCTTTCTCAGGCAAAGATCCTTCTAAGGTAGACCGTTCCGGCGCTTACGCTGCTCGCTATGTGGCTAAAAACATTGTGGCTGCAGGTTTAGCCGAACGCTGTGAAGTACAACTTTCCTATGCTATCGGTGTAGCAGAACCCACCTCAATTAACGTTAACACGTTTGGAACAGGTAAGTGTGACGATACTATTCTCTGCCAACTTATCCAAGACAACGTCGATCTTCGCCCTGGCATGATCATCAAAACCTTAGATTTACTACGCCCAATCTATCAAAAGACAGCGAGCTACGGCCACTTTGGTCGAAACGACCTGGATTTCACTTGGGAGCACACCAATTTAGCTACTCTTTTTGCAGAGGTTTGCCCCTGCTAATCCATACATAATACAGGAGGTTTGTTATGGTTTCTTTATCTACTTTAATACGTTGGTCGGCTACTGCTGCACTCGCTGCTACCATCATCACTGCTTGCTCATCAAAGCCGCAAGTAATCCCGAAAGAACCAAAAGAACCTTGCTTCACAACCTGCATGTCTCATATGAAACGCTGCCAAGCCTTATGTAGCGAAGCGAATGAAGAATGCGCCGGCAATGCCAAATACATAGCCGACCTAAAAGCCTCTCATGTTCATGCCATTCAAAAAACCAGTACTTCTGTCAACAAGTACTTGCACATTGGGCAATGCAACAGCAACTGCGGTTGTGTACCATCGAAAAAAGTCTGCTACGACTTATGTCAGTACGCTGCAAACTAGACTACTTCAAATGCCTAGACAAACCCATTGCGTCAGCCACTTGAGCTAACGTTTCGTTAGCAGTCGCCTTTACTTTATCTGCGCCATGGACCAACACATCTCGTACCAAGTTGGGTTGTACTTCAAAGGCTGCACGGCGCTCTCGCATGGGTTCTAACAGCTCATTAATAACTCGCACCAATTCTTTTTTGCACGTTACGTCGCCAATGGTTCCAGCTCGGTAACTCGCTTTGGCTTCTTCAACCCACGCTTTGTCTGAGTTAAACGTATCGTGGAAAATCCACAAGGGATTATTTTCGACGGTTCCTGGATCGCTTGCTTTTAAGCGGCTCGGATCCGTGTACATACGCATCACTTTCTTTTTCACCGTGTCTGCATCGTCGCTTATCAAAATGGCATTGTTGAGTGATTTACTCATCTTCAAAAGCGCGCCATTATCTGATGGCCCACCTGTTCCCACCAAACGTTTGGTTCTGCCAAGCAAGGCTTTGGGAATCGGAAAAATGCCCCCCTGGGCCACGGCTTCATCATCGGGTGCATGTGAATCCACGCCACAAAACAGTTGATTGAATTTTCTGGCTACTTCGCGAGTCATTTCTAAATGAGGGAGTTGATCTTCACCGACTGGAACCACCTCACCTTTCACACACAAAATATCAGCTACCTGCAACACAGGGTAAAGCAAAAAGCCAAAGGAATAACCATCACCCAATTGTTTATCGCGAATCTCATCTTTGATGGTTGGATTGCGCATCAGGCGACCGTAAGGAATCAGCATACTAAACAAAGACGTCAATTCAAAAATAGCTGGAATATCGGATTCCACAAAAATAGTGGCCTTTTCTGGGTCTATGCCAGCTGCCAAATAATCGAGGGTAATATCACGCACACTATCGGCAATGCCATCGTGCTTGTTCAAGCGCGTAGTGAACGCGTGTGTGTTTGCCAATAAAAAATGACACTCATGCGAATTTTGCATCGCCACTCGATTTTCAAGAGAACCCACCCAATGACCTAAATGCAATTGCCCTGTGGGCGTATCGCCGGTAAGTAAAACTGGTTTCGTCATGATGACACCTTATAGAGAGGAACCGAGGCCCAAGGTTACCACAAACTCAAATCTGAACCACTATCCTTAAAGACTCCATAGATTTCATAACGTTAAATCAATATCCACTCGCCACACCTCATACTAAGTCCTTGATATGTCACTGGGCGAACACTCAAGCTGTCCAAATATTGACATATACATTTAAAATGCTTTATTATGCTTATTCATTTTCAATATTTAAAGCCTAATAATGACTACTCACCATGTTGCTTCTCTCGATTTTGATGACTGCCTTTCCATTGCAGCCTCCCTGCTCAAAAACGAAATGGAAAAATACGGTATCAAGCACATTTACCCAGGTACGGCGCGACAAAGCAAACACATTGAGTATCGGTGTATGGGTCGTGGTTTTGGGCACGCTTATACTGTGTATCAACGCTTTGCTGAAAACAATAATCTCACCTTCTCTCCTAGGCTAATAGAAGACGTTTTGAGCTCGTTAAAAGCAGGCGAAACAATAAAGGAAGTAACAACCAAGTGTATCGCACCGCTCGAGATAGATTAACGCCATCCTAGCGCAAATCGACTCGCGAAGGCGATCGTTATCTGTGCCGCGACTCGTCCTCGTCACCCACGCTACGCAACCTAACGGCTTGACTACGCTGTGGTCT
>JAJRRL010000025.1 GCA_024279495.1 Gammaproteobacteria bacterium
ACCACAGCGTAGTCAAGCCGTTAGGTTGCGTAGCGTGGGTGACGAGGACGAGTCGCGGCACAGATAACGATCGCCTTCGCGAGTCGATTTGCGCTAGGATGGCGTTAATCTATCTCGAGCGGTGCGATACACTTGTCTTCTGTCACCCCCAGGAATGCAATGACGTCGGGGGCCTAGGCTTGATCCGTTGTTACGAAGTAGCAACTAGTGATCTTTCAAGATCAAACTCCACGTTTACTCCACCTGCCCCACAGTCAAAATTTTCAACGCATTCGAACCGCCGCCGATACCCATGTGATCACCTTTCGTTAAAATCACACAATCGCCTTCTTTTAAATAACCCGCTTTAACCACACAATCAATCGCTTCACGATTCACCGCATTACGTTCTACTTTTGTTGGATCAAAGTAAACAGGGTAAACGCCACGATACAAGGCCATTTTAGCTAAGGTTAAACGATGCCGGCTTAAAGCATAAATCGGAATGGCCGTACGAATGCGAGACATCCACAACGGTGTTTTTCCAGTTTCACTTAAGGTTACAATACCTTCTAACGATAAATGATTGGCCGCATACATCGTTGCCATAGCAATGGCTTCATCGGTTCGCCCAAACTGACTGTTGACTCGGTGAGAAGACTGATGCGATTCTGGATTTTTTTCCACTGCTTTTGCCGTATTTGCCATAGCCCTCACTGCTTCAACCGGGTATTGCCCTGTTGCTGTTTCAGCCGATAACATCACCGCATCCGCATTATCTAACACAGCTGTTGCCACATCCGATACTTCTGCACGAGTAGGCACGCATTGATGCACCATGGACTCCATCATTTGTGTGGCAATAATCACCGGTTTATCCAACTTACGAGCGCGCGAAATCATATGGCGCTGCGCTAAAGGCACCTGCGCTTCACCAATTTCCACACCTAAATCACCACGTGCCACCATGATGCCATCACTTGCTTTAATGATATCATCCAAGTGATCCATCGCTTCTTTTCTTTCTATCTTTGCAATCAAGCCCACGTGTTGATGGTCTTTGCCCAGCAAATCACGTGCTGTTGTCATGTCGTTGGCATCTCTAGGAAATGACACAGCCACATAATCAACGCCTTGCTTAAGCATAAACGCTAAGTCTTCTCTGTCTTTATCTGTTAAAGCTGGCGCTGTTAAACCACCGCCTAAACGATTAATCCCTTTATTATTCGATAACTCGCCACCAATGAGCACTTCTGTGTGAATGTGATTTTCTTCCACTGACAACACACGCAATCGAATGAGCCCATCATTCAACAATAGAATATCACCCGTCTCAACATCACTAGCCAATTCTTTATAGTCGACCCCAACAGCATGCTCGTGACCAGAGTCATCATCCATGTCAGGATCTAATGTGAATAACTCACCTTCACGTAACATAATGCTGCCTGTTTTAAAACGAGCGATTCGAATTTTTGGGCCTTGCAAATCAGCCAAAACAGCCACTATCAGATGATGCTTTTCAGAAAGATGCCGCACTGATCGAACCCACTTCGCGTATTGCTCATGAGTACCATGCGAACAATTGATGCGAACCACATTCACACCCGCCAAAATCATGTCACTCAGAACACACTCATCGGTAGATGCTGGGCCCAAGGTCGCTACAATTTTTGTGCGCTGCAACATATCATCGACATCAATCACCGTAATTCTCCTAGTGTTTTTAAAATGGGCAATATTTGCCCTTGAAGAACCGCCAAAAGAGCGCCCCCTCCTGTAGAGATATAAGACATTGCATCCGTTTTATCAAACTGAGCCAACGCAGCTAAGGTATCTCCGCCACCGGCCAAAGAATAAGCCGAACTGTTGGCAATGGCTTCCGCCATGGCTTGTGTCCCAGATGCATATTCAGGTATTTCAAAGATACCCAAAGGCCCGTTCCAAATAACGGTTGCTGCTTGCTGTATGTGCTTGGCATACATTGCCTGTGTGCGTGAACCCACATCCACAATTAACTCATTTGATGCTAGCTCTGTGATAGCGACTTCATGTGCTTTACTTGGCTGATCGATAGCTTCTGTCACCACCACATCCACCGGCAACGGAATCGACACGCCTTTGTCAGAAGCAGATTTTAGTAGATCTTTCGCTAACTCAACATAATCTGGTTCATACAATGACGCTCTCACATCATAGCCAGCAGCTACAAGAAAAGTGTTGGCAATACCTCCGCCCACAATCAAACCATCGACTTTATCAAGTAAGGCTTTTAACAGAGGTAACTTTGTCGATACTTTTGCGCCGCCTACCACCGCATATAATGGCCGCTTCGGTGAATGCATCACCTTTTGTATTGTGTCAACTTCTTCTTTAAACAAAGGACCCACACACGCTTGCGACACATAACGCGCAATCGCATCGCATGACGCATGTGCTCGATGCGCTGTGGCAAACGCATCCATGACAAACACATCGGCACACGATGCCATACGTTTTGCTAAGTTCTCATCGTTGCTTGTCTCGCCCTCTAAAAAACGAATGTTTTCTAGAAGCATGATTGGGTAATCAGGCAAAGCTTCTTTAAAATCGCTTCTCACCAAAGGAACGTCGCACCCTAAATAATGTGATAAAACAGAAGCGACAGGAGCCAAAGAATCTTTTTCAGTCCACACACCCGCCTTTGGTCGACCCGCATGCGAGGCAATAATCAACTGCTTTGATTCTTGCATGATACGCCGAATACTTGGCAGTACTTTCTGAATGCGCGTGTCGTCGATTACTTTCCCATCTGACATCGGTACGTTTAAATCAGCACGCAAAAAAACACGACGATGAGCGCAAGAGATATCGCTTAAAGTAGGGTAAGACATGATAACCTCTATGATTAAAGAGTTCGCATATGATTGACTGTGTCTAACATGCGGTTTGAAAAACCCCATTCGTTGTCATACCAAGACACTACTTTCACGCAATGCTTTAACACACGAGTTTGTGTGGCATCAAAGACCGACGAATCGGGGCAATGATTAAAGTCACACGAAACCAAAGGCTCTGTATTATAACCCAACACACCTTTTAATTTACCTAAAGACGCTTCTTTCATGACTGCGTTAATCGCTTCTACTGTGGTTGCCTTATCAGACTGAAATGTTAAATCCACAACAGACACATTAATAGTTGGCACACGAATCGCATAGCCATCGAGCTTCCCGGCCATCTCAGGCAATACCATTCCCACGGCTTTAGCCGCACCAGTTTTAGTTGGAATCATAGACTGTGTCGCAGAACGAGCTCTTCGTAAATCTGTATGCGCGCTATCTGTTAGATGCTGATCGTTTGTGTAAGCATGAATGGTGGTCATGAGACCGCTGACAATACCAACATGTTCGTGCAACACTTTTACCAAAGGAGCCAAACAATTGGTTGTGCAGGATGCATTCGACACAATCGTATCTTCTGCACGTAAAATATCGTGGTTAACACCGTAAACAACCGTTGGCACATCACTACCTGCCGGTGCAGATATCAATACTTTTTTAGCGCCACTTTCTAAGTGCAATGCTGCTTTTTCTTTTGAGGCAAACACACCTGTGCATTCAAGAACGCAATCAATGCCGAGCTCAGCCCAAGGTAGTTCAGCAGGATTACGATGCGCTGTTAAACGAATGCTCTGCCCATCTACTACCAAACAATCACCCACTAAATCGACTGATTCTGCCAATCGACCATGCACTGTATCGTAACGTGTAAGGTGTGCATTGATCTCTGGCGCGGATAAATCATTAATCGCCACAATCTCAATCTTACCTCTATGCTTGCTTTCCAGCCAAGCCCTTAAAATATTTCGTCCAATACGCCCATAACCGTTAATAGCTACTCGATATGTCATGATATCCCTCTTTTATTAGTTGTTTATCAGGAGCTTCACACGCTCCACAATCACTTCTTTAGTAACACCTAAATAAGCATACGCTTCATTAGCAGGGGCCGATACACCAAAGCGATCAATACCCACCACATCACCTTGCAAGCCGACCCATCGGTACCAACTCGCTGTTGCACCTGCTTCCACTGCTACCCTTATAGAAAGACTAGAAGGCAAAATCTCATCGCGATACGCTTGCGATTGTTCTAAAAACGCTTCTTCGCATGGCATGGAAACCACGCGTACAGGAATGCCAAGCTCGCTCAATGCATTGCGTGCTTCCAAGGCTAAACTCACCTCAGAGCCCGTTGCTATGATCACCGCTTTAGCATTTACTGCATCTGATAATACATACGCGCCACACGCTGCTTGAGCCACTTGCTTATCTGTTAAATGTAAATCAGGCAAAGCTTGCCGAGTCAGCAACAGTGCACTTGGCCCCTGATGCGCCATGGCTTGGGTCCAAGCAATGCCTGTTTCCAATGCATCTGCTGGTCGCCACACATACAAACCCGGTGTTGCACGCAGCATGTTGGCATGCTCGATGGGCTGATGCGTCGGGCCATCTTCACCTAACGCAATGGAATCGTGCGTTAACACATAAATCACACGTTGTTTCATGAGGGCCGACAAACGCACAGCGTTTCGCATGTAATCAACAAACACTAAAAACGTGCCGCCATAAGGAATGATGCCACCATGCAAAGCCATGCCATTCATAATAGCAGCCATACCAAACTCTCGAACACCGTAATGCAAATAGTTGCCGCTCTGATTCTCTTTCGAAAAAGCAATTGACTCCGCGTTTTTTGTACCGTTTGAACCGCTCAAATCAGCAGAACCACCCACCAACTCGGGCAAGCTTTTTTGAAGCACAGACAAACATCGCTGCGACGACTGCCGCGTGGCCATGGGTTTATCGATCTCGCGCATAGCAGTCAAACTGTTTTGAACAATGCTAATCCAATTGCTAGGTAAGTCACCTTGCATGCAACGCAAACACTCTTTTGCTAACTCTGGATAAGCTCTAGCATAGGCATCCCACTGTGTTTGCCAGTCTGCTTGCGCTTGCGCACCTTTATCGACAAGAGAAAATGCATCGTAGACACTTTGAGGAATGACAAAAGGAGGATGCTCCCAGCCTAAGGTCTCTCGCATTAAAGCAATTTCGTCGTCTCCCAAAGGAGAACCATGCACAGACGCTGTGTCTACTTTATTGGGTGAACCAAAACCAATGTGTGTACGACAATCGATAAGCGTTGGTTTTTGATCGTCTGCTTTTGCCGCTTGGAAAGCTTCAGCGATTTGTTTGGGGTCGTGGCCATCCACAGCTTCCAACACCTGCCAACCATAGGCTTTAAACCTCGCGGCTACGTCTTCACTAAACCAAGGAGCAATCTGGCCATCAATCGAAATTCCGTTATTATCCCAAAGCACAATCAATCGCCCCAAACCTAGGGTACCGGCAAGTGAACACACTTCGTGAGAAATCCCTTCCATCAGGCAACCATCACCCACAAAAGCATAGGTGTGATGATCGAGCACTCGATGGTCATCACGGTGATAACGAGCAGCCACTTGCTGCTGCGCAATAGCCATGCCCACTGCGTTTGCCAAACCCTGACCCAAAGGACCCGTGGTGGTTTCGACCCCAGGGGTATGGCCATATTCAGGATGACCCGGCGTGGCAGAATGCAACTGCCGAAACTGCTGAAGATCGCTGATCGATACCGGAAAACCTGATAAATGTAACACTGCGTATTGAAGCATCGCGCCGTGACCATTCGATAACACAAACCGATCGCGGTTAATCCAAGCAGGGTTTACAGGATTCACTCGCAAAATCTCTCGCCACAACACAGCCGCGCAATCCGCCATACCCATGGGCATACCCGGATGCCCTGAGCGAGCCTTTTGAACAGCATCCACCGCCAAAACACGGATCGCATTAGCACATTCAATGTGGGGATTAGTCATGATTATTATCCTCTTATTCCACGCAGCTAGGGGCAGCTAGGGCGTGCCTCACTATACCTTGAGCTGACAAAACAAATCAAACCGTGTACAATAGCCCAAGTTAATGTCATTAGGAAAGGGTAATTCACGCTAGGTCAAGCACTTACTAAGCCACTTTTAAGGTTTTAGGATTCTTTAATTTAGCCGAATCGGTTAATTTAAACACAGAATAAGAGTATTTTGAGGCCGTTTTCCCCAATATGCTTGTTTTGTTTTCGAAACCTAATAAAAAAGCGGTCTTTAGCTTTGCTAAGCCTACACACCCTCGGTTTACTCCATTCCCATGGGTAACCCACCTTAGCATTCAACCCACACACACGTCATTTTAAGGAGCATTATTATGCCAGGCCAACAACAAAGAGTAGCAGCAGCACGAGAACAACAAAGAGCACAAGTACTAGCACAAGAACAAAAACAACAAGAGAACGCCGATTGGAACAAGTTCCGCAATAATTCCAGTGAGCAACCACAGCCGTTCAGCCAGGACGGCGGGCAACAGCAGTACCAGCCTCCGACCGACAGCACTACAGGCGGTGTGCACTCTCAGCAGCAGCAGCAAGAAAAAGCGCAGCCGCAATATGTCGCAACAGCCTCTGGGCCAGTATTTCACGCCGGTATTGTTGTTAAAGCAGGAAGAGAAGAAGAAGCATCATCTCTCTCATTCTCCAAAGGCGGCCAGATGAGAAGACAAAGACAAGAACAATACCCCACACCCAAAGGCTACGGCGCAGGTGTTGCTTTACTAAGCACAGGTTTTGTTGGCTTAGCGCTTGAAGCTGGTGCTTTAGCTGCAGCTGCTTATGTCACTCAAGGCTCTGTATTACCAGGTGTTATGCACATGCTAAGCAATAGCGTGCCTCTTATGGCTGGCGCAGGTGTTGCAGCGGCTTTGCTTGTGGCCTGCATCATCGCCGGTGCTGTGTTATTACACAAAAACAAACCTGCAAAAGGCGCATGGCAGCGTTCGCAGTGCGTCAATAAAGGTTTGTACAATAAGGCAACCTACAACCCTGCTACTACTGCTGCTGCTACTGCTACTACATACACTCCTCAGTACAATGAAAACTAAAATTCCTTAGCTTAGGATTAAAATACTCTCTCAAAAAAAGCGTCTCTTGACGCTTTTTTTGTTTCTCTGTACTGTGTTTGAACAAATCATTTTACATAAGGATATGCGCCATGAGTGGTAAAGGTAAACCTGCAAACTCTGATTTAGTCGCTGAACAAAAGAAACAAGAAGCTGAAGCAAGACGACTAGCCATTGCAGACACAAAGGGAAAAGAAGCTCTAGATGCAGCAAAAGCAAAAAGAGAAGCCGCACTGGCAGCCGAAAAAGAAGAGACTGCTCAAGAAGCACGAGTCGCTGCTGCTATGCCTGGCCTCAATGAGCGTGGACGAAAGAGCAAAGAAAAACGTAGCCCCACTGCCACGCCAAGAGTAAGCGCCACTCCAAAAACAGACCCTCTTAACACACCAAAAACCCTAAACTCCGACCCACAAAGTCCTAACGATAATGAAGCCTGGCTTGATTACCATATCCCTGAAGAACCAGGCAACGACGGCCTCAGCGAAGAAGACATAAAAAAACTTCAGACGGCTTGTCATAAAATGAAAGAGGAAGTGGCTAAATACCCTACACCCTTACGAGATCTTTTCCCAAAGGGAGCTCTCGTCGACGAATTATTAAAGCCTCAAATGGAAGCAGAGGCGGATATTTTAAAGAGATGTACATCAGCTGGTAGACGAAAGACCCTTGAAGGTGTTTTTAAAAAGCGGCGAAAAAGTTTATTAGAAGCCCTAAAGACACCTGAAAAGCCTCTCCCTACATTACGAACAACAAGCGGCCGACCTCACTCGCACTCCCAGCCAGTACCTCCAATAGGCACCCAAGAAACCCAAGCTCCTCAACAAGCATCACCACAGAAAGTAGAGAGCCACGAGAAAAAGAAAGGGCCTGCGCTTCCTGATAGAGACGCAAAATCTCTACCTAGAGCACCTAAAAACAGTGATACTTCAAAGAAACAGCCTCAAGAAGAAGACACAGATAACACTCAAGAGCAACAAACAGCAACTAAAACCGAAACACGAGTAGCAGCTCAAGCAGATCCAAAACCAGAAGCAACAGCGAGCGCCACACCGGGCTGTCATTTTCGCTTCACACACACACACGGCCTTTTATTATTCAGCTTCACGATTGCTCTTGTGAGCGCCGGCATTGCTGGAGAAATGATGAGTAAAAGTGATATGACTCAATCATTGCTTCACATTCTTAGCACTAATGCTCCGGTATCAGCCTTTTTGATACTCGCCGTTGCCGCTTTGATTACCGCAAGCGTTACTGGCATTGTCCTGCATGCATGCCCTGCTCGAACTTTAAGCCGATGTGGTTTACACTCCAAACGTAGAAACGATCCAAAAGGACAAAAAAATGTCACAAAACAGCCTGAACGAACTCATTGAACAACTCGCTGCCGCCATTCCACCGGGGCTCAAGCAAATCCCTGAAGACGTTCGCAAAAACCTGCGGCTCATTTTAGAAGGTGCTTTTGAACGCATGAACTTGGTGACCCGAGAAGAGTTCGATGCTCAAGTCAAAGTACTCGCTCGCACACGCGCCAAACTCGATGCCCTTGAAAAAAAGCTTAATGCTGGAAGTTAAATTTTTGTTTCTCCCCCTCCAGTGTCACCCCCAGGAACTTTCGTGACGTAGGGGGCCCAGCTTTGATCCAGTTCGCATATCATGCGGACTAAGGGTCTTTATAAATTTTAATTTTTCAAACCTATCTGCAGGGTTGCACTCACAATAATGTCGAAGTGAAGCAAAGCTTCGCGAAGATCCTCCAGCTTGACCGGAGGATCTAATCCTTAATTTAAAAGATCGCTAGTTGTTATTTCATAACAACGGATCAAGCCTGGGTCTCTCTCTGTTGTCATACCGGTGAAAGCCGGTACCCAGGGTAAAACATGACGTCACTGAATATACGGCTTTGCTTTAAAAGGCGCTAACTAAGCGCTTTAGCATTATCTTTTCACTACCACTTAACCCTAACTCATTGTTTTTACACTCGTCTAACAAACAAAAAAACTGGTTTTCAACAACCATACAACGTATAATAAAGAAACATAGTAAATGTTAAAGGCAAGTAAATGCTTAAAAAAACAATAACTGTTCTCAATGCATTAAAAAATGAAAATGAGCAAAGTAATAGCAAAGCAACTTCTGAGCTCTTCTCGGATTCGCTCGTGGAGATTATAGTTTCCATAGAAGGCGCTTCTTCTTCTCATACACAAAAACGTCAACGAAAAAGAAGAAGCAATAGCTTCTCTGATCTAAACATGTTTGATCTATCGCTTAATGCCGAAAAAAACACAGCTACCTACAACAGTGACACTATTAAAATAGATACTCTTAAAGAGTTACTTAAATCAAAAACACCGCTCAAGCTAACAAAAATTGAACGTACAGCTCTGAATAAAGCAGATTGGGCAGAAAGCGATACAACAGAACTTTTAAAAAAGCTAAGCCTTCGTCGTGAATCACCCCTTTCAAACAAGAGCAATCATGATGAGCTTAAGCCTACAGATCTTGAAGAACTGGTGGACATTCCAACTATACCTCTCTACCTAATATTAAAAGAAGGGTTGCTCGAACAATTACAAGCCATGGCCGCTCGCTTTATTGCAGAAAACAAATCAACGAAACGTTCTTCTAGAAAAAACGACAAAATGCCAACAACACTTAAAACTCAAGTAAAATTGCCCTCTCGTGCGCTCATTGCTTTTGCTATTGCTAGTGGCTCTCTTATGCTTGGCACTCCTGCTGCCTTAATGAGTAGCGCTCTTTTAACCACTCTCTATGCTCAAGCAGCTGGCCTCTCTGGCCTTGTGTCATCTCCTGCTAGCATTGCTACGCTAGTCGTTGCAATCGCTCTTACCATTGCCTCTACTGCCGTTTTTGGCATGAGCATTCATCATTTGAGATTTCCTAAGGGATCTAAAAACAGCGTCTTATCTAACGATTCTACGCAATCTGCTTCCGGCTCAAATAATAATAAACAAGCAGACACATAACGCTAGCAGTTGTCATTAATGTTCCCAAAGGCCATAGGCTGTTTATCGAAATATGAGCTGCTGTTGCTGAACCCAAAAAGCCAACCAAAACCTGCGTTCCGTTTAACAAACCAGCCACGCTACCTGACGACACACCCCTAAAACCCTGAAAAGAAGCAGCCATTGTGTTTGAAAACAAAAATCCTGATGCAAAACCAACAATAATAAAAGGCCCAACGATCGTTGCCACAGAATAATAACCGGCAATACCGAAACCTAACAAAAGAGCCGCTCCAAATACCATGATCCACAAAGACATGCGCACAATGGCGTTAACGTCCATGATGTTTAATAAGAATGTATTAATCACCTTCGAGAGAAAAATAGCGCCGGTGATAGCAAGCGTCACCGAACCATAATGCAGCATGTTCATGTGCAAATGCTCTTGCAGCATAAAGGGAGAGGCTGTGTAAAACACCAAAAAACTCATCCATGCAACCGCTTTGGCAAACATGTTTTTAAAGAAAATAGGGTTCGTAATAATCATGCCATAATTTCTCAGCATGGGTTTTAAATTAAAGGTACTTCGTTTTTCTTTATCATGCGTCTCACCTAGAAAAAAAGCGACCACTAACATAGCCATCAAAGCATAAAAAGCCAAGACCATGAAAATCTCATGCCACCCATATACGTGACTCACATAGCTACCAATAAGTGGTGAAAACACCGGACCCAAACCAAAGGCCACCGACACGATCGAGGCGACTTGTTGAAACAACTTACCGCTAAATAGATCTCGAGACACAGCTGGCAACACAGAAGGAACCACAGCCAAACCCAAACCTTGCAAGACACGACCTAAATAGAAAAGATGAATTGTTGTGGCCATCGCACAAATTGCTGCTCCAAACACACCCACCGACAAACCAACCAGCAAAATACGTTTTCGCCCAAAGCAGTCAGACAAGGCGCCATAGGTAAACAAGCCAATCAGGCTCACCAGCGCATAAAGAGATAAACTCCATTGCACAGCCGTTGCTGATACCCCTAAGGTTTTGGCAATCGCAGGCATCGCTGGCGCGTACATATCAATCGATAAAGACCCTGTCAATCCTACTAAAATCAACAAAATACATGAAAAAATAACTTTCTTTATTTGAGGTTTCATCGCTTTTCCTCCTCCCCTACTGTACTTATCTCAGCTTATCTCTGCGATCAAGTCTATCATTTTTTGACCAATCTTACTACCGTGAAAAATACTGTAGTGCAAACCCTACGAATCCCTATGATAAAGCCAGAGCCTACGCGAAACTTAAACGACACATAAAATTTCCAGTTTTAAGGCAAGCTTAGGGCTGGATCTTTAAAGATCGCTAGTTGTTACTTCGTAACAACGGATCAAAGCCTAGGTCCCCGACGTCACGAAAGTTGCCTTCGGATGACAAGTGCTTAGGGGAGCAACTTCTTGGCGAGCATTAGAGGTGGCTCCTCGCCTTCGCGAGAACGTTCACAAGAAAACTTGCTCCGCATAAGCATTTTGAAGAGAATTTTATTGATCTAGAAAGATCCTTAGTCCGTATTTCATGCGGACAAGATCAAGCCTAGGTCCCCGACGTCACGAAAGTTCCTGGGGATGACAAAAGGTTAAGACTATTTTTAATTATGACCAAAAATGGGGATTATAAAATTTCCAGTTTTGAGGCAAGGTTAGACGAAAAGTCGATGAAAAAGGCGGAGTGTACATACGGTACATGAGCATTTTGAAGAGAATTTTCGTCTAAGATTGACCAAAAATGGGGATTTAAATATGAGTTATGCAAAAGTATATAGTCGCGCGACTCAAGGCATTCATTCGCCAGAAGTCAGCGTTGAAGCGCACTTATCGAATGGCCAACCGGCCTTCCTACTGGTCGGCTTGCCTGAAACCGTGGTCAAAGAGAGTAAAGAACGCGTTCGATCTGCCATTTTAAGCAGCCATTTTATGTTCCCTTACGATCAGCGCATCACCGTAAACCTTGCTCCAGCCAGCCTGCCCAAACAAGGTGGCCGTTTCGATTTAGCCATTGCACTTGCCATTTTAGCTGCCTCAAAACAACTGCCCGCTCAAGCATTAACACAACTGGAATGCGCCGGCGAACTATCTCTATCCGGTCAACTACACAGCGTTCGAGGTATTTTATCGTGGGTATTAAGCGCACAAAGCACGAATCGCCAATTAATCATTCCTCAAGATAACGAAGAAGAAGCGCAACTTGTGTTTTCAGACTCTCAGGAAGTGTGTCTTGCCTCTCATTTGCTTGCAGTATGCGAACACATCAGGCAAATCAGCAGTCTACCCAAACTCCAAGCCCTCACCCAAAAACAGCAAACTCCCAAAAGAAAAGCTCTGATCAATCACGTACGAGGCCAAGCTCTAGCAAAAAAAGCCCTCTTGCTTGCAGCAGCCGGCGGGCATCACCTACTCTTTTTTGGTCCTCCAGGATCTGGCAAAACCATGCTTGCGTCTTGCTTATCTGAGTTGCTACCTCCTCTCACCCAAAAAGAAGCCGTCGAAGTTGCCATGATTAAAAGCCTGCACCCTAAAGGCTTCAACCCCACCGCTTGGCGACAAAGGCCTTTCCAATCGCCTCATCACAACACCTCTGTCAGCGCCATGATCGGTGGTGGCAGACCCACGTCTCCTGGCAATATCTCATTAGCCCACCATGGCGTGCTTTTTTTAGATGAATTCCCAGAATACCCAAGAGCTGTATTAGAAGCTTTACGAGAACCCATCGAGTCTGGCTGCATTCATGTTGCTCGCGTAGGATCACAAGCGACTTACCCGGCTCGATTTCAGCTAATCGCAGCCATGAACCCCTGCCCTTGTGGTTTCTACGACGATGGCACAGACCGTTGCCGATGTTCAGCTAACAGTCGCCAACGCTATCGCGATAAACTCTCTGGCCCTCTTATGGATCGCATCGATCTTCACTGCGAAGTCAAAGCGATTCCTCCCAAAGCATTTTGGTCTCCACCGCATCACTCCAACTATCAACATGAGAATCTAATTGTAATCATTCAACAAGCTCGATTACGACAAAAAAACCGGCAAGGCATGCTCAATAGCCAACTCAGTTGGTCTGATTTTGAAAACCGGCAACAGCTCACTCCCACAATCCAACAGCTGCTATCCCATTGGATGAAAGAGAAACATTTCTCCACGCGCCGAGCACTTCGTCTGCTTCGCTTAGGGCAAACCCAGGCAGACTTAGAGGAAGTAGGACTTCAAGCAGAACATCTCGAACAAATGCTGGTGTTTAGTCAGCCCCCCCAGTAAAGTAAGCCTGGTTGATATCTCACTTAAGTAACCCCTTATGTCCCCTTGCCGAATTTATTGCGCCCTCTAGACTGAATATAAGCTTGGGCCTGCTGTATCACACAAGTCCTTTCAGACGTCATCTACAGGGAGCGTTGATCATGTCGGACAAACCTCGCATCAGTTTGCGCGCTCGCGCGGAATCTGTACAAGCATCATCTGCCAAACATCAAGCAACTCATCAGGTAAAAGATCCTTTTGAGCACTTTTTGAGTGAGCAACTGCTTTCTCATCAAGCACACGCGATTGGTCAGCCCATGCATCCTGCTATAAAGGTCGATACCCAGCATTATCGACCGAAAAAGAAACAAATTTCAATTCGCTTGGATTGCGATGTCTTAGAGTGGTTCCAGTCAATTCCTGGGAAATATCAACAACATATCAATCGTGTTTGCCGCGCTTACATGCTCGCCAATCTCCAGCATCAAACAAAACAGCCAGAATGTGCTGTCGAAGCTTAAAAAAACACATTAAAAACAGCTAAGTGATTGAATATATGTTCACTAATTAATCAAACTTTAATGTTCATGTGCTATCCTATGTGTATATAGTAGGAGAAAAGCAATGCGCATCGATACATTTATAGAAGAATTACTTGGTAAAGAGCATGAGATTAATGAAGGTCTAATCAAGAACCTTAAAGAATACCTAGACTCTCAGGAAGCGGCTTCTGCCACGATTGACCTTGATGATGAGAACGACTCTAGTAGCCCCAAACTCACTGAAGACCAGCTTTTAGACCACACCAACGAATGGCTTAAAAAAGAGCTGATCATGGGCGACGACTCTTTTTTAGCCATGACTCTTACCTTAAGTCGCGACAAAAAGAAGATAAAGGCTGGAGGTTTACTCCTTAATTCTGGAGCCTTTAGTGAGGCTATTCTTGGTCTTGCCAGCATTGCCCGTGAACTAAATGAGAAAGCAGACGCTCTCTATAACGACACGCTAGTCTCTCCTGAAAAAATTCTCACTATTGGCTCTGCAAAAGTAGATGTCTTTCTTAAAAAGCTTAAACTTAATGAAGCAATCGTAAGTGATCGAACTTTTCTGATCAGTGCTGTTGGTATCACTGTTGCCATGGCCGGCACGGTTGGTGTTTTGGCTGCGACTAATTCTAGCGCCATGAAAACCATACTCACACCTATCACACAATTGTTTCATACCTTATCGAAAGCTCTTTCATCAAACGTGGGCGGCGCAATTCTAACAGGTGTTATTTTAGGTGCCTGTATTGCCGCTATCTCAGGAATAATAGCACTGAGCGCAAAAGGCATTAAATATGGTCAGCACAAACATGGGCGTAGGCTCTTTAAAGGCTTCAAGACAGAATTCTCTCGTACTAAGAACCAGTCGTCAGATAAAACAAAAAATGCTGATTTTGACTCCGACGACAGTGATGACTCCGCCAAAAATAATGGCTCATCAGAGGATAACAAGCAAACACCGCAGGAAAGGTTCGATGACTTCTCACAACAGGATACTAGTGGTCTCTCGAATTCGACTAGGAGCCTATTGGGCTTGCCAACAAATAGCAACACAGGCCAGCCGTAACAGCCACATTCAGTGATTCCACTTGAGTATTCATGGGTATGCTAATGGATGTGTCGGCGCACGATGCCCAGTGCTCATCACAACCTTGTGCTTCATTACCAAACGCCAAAGCCAAAGGCCCTTTAATGCGAGAACTCGCTTCGCTTAAAGTCATGTCAGCATTCATTGTGGTAAAGGCAACAGTATAACCTGCTTGCCGACAATAATCGGCTGCCTCATCTGCTGTCTCAAATACCTGACAACTACCTGTAAACACATGCCCTCGTGAGGCGCTAATGGTTTTTTTATGAAACAAAGCAGATTTGCCCACAAACACACAATGGCTCACACCAAAGGCACGCGCTGAACGAATAATCGTGCCGATATTTCCCGGATCTTGCAATTGATCTAGTATCAAGACCAACGATCCAGACGGTGGTTTAATTAAACTAGACGGATCGCACACAGCTACCACAGGCGACGAATACTTCGTTTGTTTGATTTTTTGTATTATGCCTGGCGTGACAACATAATAGCGAATCTCTTTCTCTTTGAGTGTTCGCTCTATCTCGGCTTTCTGAGAAGAATCATCAGACACAAAAATATGCTCTAGACGTAAGCCTGCATCCAAAGCCCATCGGCAAGCCGCCCAATCTTGCAATAAAACCCTCGTACTTTCTGCATCAACAGTGGCTGATCTCGCTTGCTGAATCAACGGGTTTTTCATAGAAGTAATACGTTTCATGATCGTTTTCCTATACACAAAGCAACTAGGGCTGCAACACACGCAGCACTTAATTTATAAGTAATCGTTACAGGTGCTTGGGTAATCGCAAAGCCTGCAAGCAAACCTAAAGAAAAACCAAACCAGCCTCTAAATCGCTTAGGTGGCTGCTTCACATTTGCTACTTTTTCTTCCAACAAAATGCGTGATAGCTCTGGCAAGGCTCGCACCTGATCTACCCACTGAGGCAAATCGCCCATAAAGCGTTTAATCGATCGACAACTACCATAACGAGCTCGAAGCCACTGGTCAATGATTGGTTTTGCGGTTTTCCATAAATCTAAATCAGGATACAACCTGCGGCCCAAACCTTCAATGTTAACCAAGGTCTTTTGCAACAACAAAAGCTGTGGCTGCATTTCCATCTTAAATTGCCGCGCTGTTTTCAACAAGCCTAACAATACCTCAGCAAAAGAGATCTCTTTTAGTGGACGTTGAAAAATAGGCTCGCAAACCGAACGAATCGCCGCCTCAAATTGATCGACCCTCACATCACGAGGCACCCAGCCGCAAGCCAAGTGCAATCGCGCGACTTCACGATAATCCTGGCTAAAAAAAGCAGCTAAGTTTTTGGCAAGATAATATTGATCGTTATCGGAGAGCGAACCCATGATACCAAAATCCACACCAATGTAACGTGGGCTTTGAGGGTTACTAATATCGATAAACAAATTGCCTGGATGCATGTCTGCATGAAAAAAGCTATCGCGCAATACTTGCGTGAAAAAAATCTCAACGCCATATTCCGCCAGCGCTTTTAAATTGGTATTCGACTCTTTTAACACATCCACATCAGAGACCCGAACACCATACACCCGCTCCATGACCATCATGTTGGAATGTGTGTAAGGCCAATACACTTTTGGCACATACATGATTGTGCTTTTTTCAAAATTGCGGCGCAGCTGTGAGGCACTCGCCGCTTCTTTTTTTAAATCCAGCTCGCCTAAAATAGTTTCTTCAAATTCTTTTACCAACTCAACAGGTTTTAAACGCTTACCAAAAGAGCACCATCGCTTCACCCAACGAGCAGCCACATACATCAAGGCGATGTCTTGTTTGATTTGTGCTTCAATGCCGGGTCTTAATAATTTAATCACCACCGACTCGCCGCTTAGCAGCACAGCAGTATGCACTTGAGCAATAGATGCTGAGGCTAAAGGCTTTTCATCGAAAGAAGAAAACAGCTCATCAACCGAGCCTCCCAAAGTATCTTCTATGTTTTTTACCGCCAACTCACTTGCAAATGGCTTAACGTCATCTTGAAGACGTGTGAGGCCTGCAATAATATCAGCGGGAAACAAATCAGGATGCACCGACATCTGCTGACCAAATTTCACAAAAATAGGTCCTAGCTCTTCTAACATATCGCACAACACATCACCGCGTGCTTTATCGGTCACGTTTAATTTAAATGGATTCAGTCGAGTTGCCCATCGCAACGACCTGTGCTTTGAGTTTCCTGTCAAAGGCGGTGTTAATCCATAACGAAGAAACACCTTTGTCATGGCCAAGGCACGGCGACATTTACCCATCGTGATGCTCTCCTTCAAATTTTGCTAACAAGCGATCCACATCATGACGAAGTACGGTCACGTCTTTGATAAAACTGGTGACTTCATGCTGTGTTGGTAATAGCGATATTTCTGCTGTGAGATAGCGACTTAGGTTATCTTCAAAATCATTCCCTAATCGACGTGAGAATTGCATCAACTCTCGCACACCTGCTCCTATTCCACGAGCTAAGGTATCGCCAAACACAGATGCCAAAGCACCTTCCCAGTCAATGTCTAATTCCACCAATATTTTCTGAAGACCTTGCGCAAAACTCAAATCACCTTCAATCACAACGCCTGCTTCTTTAAGCGAACTCGCATCGCCTTTTTTAATCGCCACACTTAAAAAGCCAGATAAAGTGCCCGTGATGGAAGCATCAACCGTTTCGTCTTCTTTGTATGCAAACACTTTTATGCAACCTTTATCGTCGATCGCCATCAGCATATCCACACGCCAATCGGTCAGGTGAACCCGCAAATGTTTGCCCGCCCAAGAGCTTAAGCCATCTTGAGTCACAGAATCGTGCTTTAATGAAAAGGCAATCGCGCTTTCAATCGCACCGTGTATCAACTGTTGCATTAGTATTTATATCCTTTATGTATCGCGACAATTCCGCCGCTTAAATTGTGATACGTCACGTCTTCAAAACCTGCAAGCATCATCATGGCTTTCAGTGACTCTTGATCGGGATGCATTCGTATGGATTCAGCTAAATAACGATAACTGTCGGCATCGCCTGCGACCCACTCACCCATTTTAGGTAACAAAGAAAATGAATAGATATCGTAAATCGGTTTTAACCCAAACCACGATGGCTGTGAGAATTCCAAGACAAACAAACAACCGCCAGGTTTTAATACGCGATACATTTCTTTTAGGGCTTGGTCTTTGTCGGTTGCGTTACGCAAACCAAAACTAATAAAGACACGATCAAAAAAACTATCGTCGTAAGGCAAGCTTTCTGCTGGTGACTGAACCACAGACACTCGATCCACAATGCCTTGATCCAGCAGCCGATCTTTACCTTTGGCTAGCATCTCGGCGTTGATATCGGTTAACCACACATGGCCATCGGGCGCAATCTTTGGGTGTATGAGTGCCGTGATATCGCCTGTACCCCCTGCTAAATCCAAGACCTTCTGGCCTGGCTTTAAACCCGCTACATGAATCAGCATACGCTTCCACAAACGATGCATACCCAAAGACATCAGGTCGTTCATGATATCGTAATTGCTGGCAACAGAAGAAAAAACAGCCTTCACCCGCTCTGTTTTCTCAGAGGTGGTAACCGTTTCATAACCAAAGTCCGTGTGTTTCTCTGCGTCTGTCATCATGCCCTCTACTGGCTTTTCGCACTGCGCCATTTGTACCACAAATGAGCAGATCACTCAAGCGGAGGGGAATCATCTAAGCTTGTCACCCGAAGGCAACAAAGTGACCCCGCAGAAGCACGGACCAAGGATCTTTATACATTTTAATCTTTCAAACCTATCTGCAGGGTTGCACTCACAATAATGCTGGGGCTGAATAGTGAAAGATCGCTAGTTGTTACGTCGTAACAACGGATCAAGCCTGGGTCCTCGATGGCACTTCGTTTCTCGGGGATGACAGTTCTTGAGGATAGCAGCTTATTCAATACGCCCCTCTGTTGTCACCCAAAGGCAACGAAGTGACGTCGGGGACCTATCTTCGATCCAGTACGCATGTCATGCGAACTAAGGGTCTTTATAAGATTAAACCTTAGTAGTAGCGTGCTCAGCTTCAGCAGGGTCTCTGTCTAAAGGAGGGTTCGGATTAGCCGTCACCCTAAACGGAGATCGAGCCAGCTGTCTGCTTTTATTTTCATGACGAGCCATGCCTAAACCAATAAAACCAATCACTGCCATAGCAAAAGCAAAAGCTAACAAACCTGGTAGAGCTGGATTGGCAGCCATAAATCCACTTAGAGCTACCATAGGGTCAGGGTTAAGCGATAAATACACCGCACCTGTAGCAATTAAGGAAATAAACGCCGCGCCAAAACCAGTGACCATTATCGCTCTGCCTGGCGTATCAAAAATATGTCGCGGCGCAGTAGCTGATGGCTCAGGAAGAGATTTTCTGGGGGGTGCCTGTACTAATGAACCATCTACTACTGGAGATGGAGGAACGGTCTCTGTAGAACCAGCCGGACCTTGAGCTAATGCTGCTGTTACAGACACACCAGGGTTTGAGGAAGGGGCTACAGCAATAACAGCATCTGTATTAGATGCTGCCGTCTGTGACTGACCATTTACCCAAGCTTGGCCATCTGCCGCAAAATGTGTTGGCGTGCCACCAAACTTTCGCTCACCATTCTCAACTGCTAGCCTATCTTTTTCGCCTTCAAGGCTAGTGCCATTCGAAGCTTCTCTTCTTGCTTGTGAACCTTTCCCTTTCTCTGGTGTTTTAAACTGATAGCCATCAAGAACTATAGAGCTTGCGCCTGTAGCAGTCGTTACCATTATAGGAGCAGCTTTCTGTTTTCTTAAAGCGTCTGGAAGACCTGGGCTTGTCCCAATCTCGGCTGTTATAGGAGCAGCTTTCCTACTCTCTTTTTTAAGTTCCTCTTTCTGAGCGGCCAATGCTTCTTTCATCGCTTCCCCATGGCGCTTGTCTAAACCAGCCATGTCTGCATCGAACTGTTCCTGTAATTTCCCCTGCTGCTCTTCTGCCTTTCTTTCTGCTTGCTCCGTGAAGTTTTCCCACTGCTTATCTAAATCTTGCTCATGCCTTGCTTGCATGGCCTCGATCTCATGGTCTTTTTCAGCAAGCTTGTCTTTCAAATCTAAGGCGGCGTCTTTTGTCAGTGTGCTTATCTGCTGCTTGTGACCTTCTTCAAGCTTTGCTCTTTCTTGTTTAACTACTTCAGCAGATTCTGTTTTCATAACTTTTAATTTTTCTTTGGTCGCCGCTTGTTCTTGTTTTTTTATTGCTGCTGTTTGCGTCTTAATTTGCTGCTGCGCTTGTGCTTTAATCTCAGTTTCTCTTGTCTTAACCGTTTGCTGAGCCTGTTGTCGAGCTTCGACTTTAGCTTCTGCAATAGCTGTTTGTGCTTCTACTTTAATTTCCTGAATACTACCTTCAAGACTCTCTTGTGACTCTTGCTTGATGGTTCTTAATTCAGTTTCAAGCTGTTTTGTAGCGCTTTTTTCAAATGCTACTCTCGCTTCTGCAATTTGAGTCGCGGCATTTTCTTCGGTCTTGCCTTCCTTCTCGGCAAAAGAAGCTTGTATTTTAGCCACCGCTGCTTCAATCGCTTTTTCAGAAGAGGCTTCTAGTTCTTTTGCCTTCAAAGCAATGGTTTTTTGAAGTTCTCCTGCTGCTTCGCCTTTAACTGCTTTTATCTTTACCTCTGCCGCTTGGCTAATGGTTTGCTCTTTCTCAGCTATTTGCTTTTGAGCCTCTTCTTTTACAGTCGCAATGTTTTGCTTTGCAGCTTCATTGATCTTTATTGTTGTCTGCTTAAGCAGCCCTTCAAAGTCCGCTTTGATGATGGCTTTCTCTTTTTCAAGTCTCGCGGTGAAACTTGCACCAAGCCTTTTTGTAAGAGCTGTAAGGCCTGTCTTTAAAGCCGAAACACACTCTTCTTCTTTCGCTTTCATCTGCTTTGCATGTTCTGTTGTCAAGATTTTTTTATCAAGCTTTACACTCTCTGCATGAGCTACAATTATTAGCTCATGCCCTGCTTCTAACTGGCCTCTTTCTTTTTGATATTCGTCTTCAAGCTGACACTTTGCCTCAAGCACATCAAATTCTGCTTGCTCTGCGTATTCTCTCTCAAACGTTGCTCGTTCTTTTTCAAAATCGCGCTGTAGCGCTTGAATCGCTTTGCCAACCTGACCTTCTGCTGCTTTCTCCACATAACCTTGCATTAACCATGGGCTGGTTTGAGTTGCCATACCCCAGCTTTCAGTACGCTCTGGGGTTCTGAAATCGTCACAATCTGCAACTGTAAACGCTCCCCCGGGCGTATCCGAAGACTCATCTGGCTTTGCTTTCGCATCATCCTTTCTAAGCTGACCAGCAAGAGCAGCCTTCCTCAAATTCAAGGGTTTCAACGTAGTTGCCGCAGCATTTCTCTTGGCTTGATCTGCTTTTTTTAGACGTACTTTCAAAAAATGTCGGACGCTTTTTCGGTTATTAAGGTATGCACCCCATAACTCATCGACTTCTCTAGGCTGAACAAGTGGCTCTAATTCTGACTTTTGCTTATCCAGCGCTTCAATTTGATCAAATAGCTTGCCCTCTGGATCTGTCCCATCAAGGTCATCGTAATCAATCTCCTGCTCCAGATTTCTTATTTTTTCTTCTAGCGCAGCTATTTCTTCTTCTATGTCGAAACGAGACTCACCCTTGGTCGCGTTATATAATTCCTCAGCCGTTTCATACGCCTTTTTTTCTTTCTGGCTAAGCTCAGAAATTTTCCCGTCACCAAATAACATGTTTTCTAACACAGGAAAAGCATGCTCAGTTAAATGTAAAATAAGTGGCGCTAAATCTATGCCTGTTTCCTCATCCTCATAAGCAATCTCTCCTAAGAAACCCCAAAAATCTTTTAGCTTGTCACGATTTTGAGTTAACTCGGAAAGATGCATCGGCGAGACATTCCGAATAGTCGCTAGCTGTTGCTCGTTATGTTTTCTTCTGGCTGATTGCACCTCATCCTGGAGGGTACGAGGTCTAGTGGTAGTTGGCATAACGGTATATCCTTCTTTTAATGGACATGATAAAAACAATAGCTGTAGCGATTATTATGGCTGCGCGTGGCTTGATGATGAAGGTGTTCCACCTCTTCGGGCGCCCCTATCCGCAGTAATGCCGAATTTACGACGCCCTGCTTGCTGCTGCTTCCGTATTTGACCTAAAGCTCTGTCTCTTGGTGTCGGTGCAGAAGCTCCTCGTGGCGTTTTGCCTCTTCTCTCATATAAAGTACGCTCTCTTGGAGTTAACAAGCTCTTATTTCTTGGTGTTGCGGTTGGTCTAGGTGGCCGCTGCCCTCCAAATCGACTACTAGCTGCCCTCATACTTCTTGCGCGCGTGCTTGTTGCATTACGCATGCTTCTTGCATAACCAGCCCGAGTACTACCTGCTTCCCCGCCTGATTGCTGAGCAGCCTGGCGCCTTTCTATCAATTTCTTCTGGCTTGGGGTTAATGCAGATGGTCCTGCGTTACGACGAGAATGTGCTGGCGTAGAAGCCGCATCAGGAGATTTATTCTCACCTTCACCTGGTGACTGTGCTCTTTGCTTAGCTCTCGCAAGGCCCTGCTTTCTTCTTTCGATTAATGCTTGTCTTTGCGCTGGCGTTCTTGCTCCGGGCGTTACCGCTGAATGTCGAGTAGAACGTGCTGAACGCACAGAATTGGCTGTTGGCGTAGCTGCTCTCGCCCCCGACCTACGACCTTGCATGGCCGCCATTCTTCTATTAATCAGCGCCTCTCTTCTCGCATTCAGCGCCTGATTCGCCTGCGTCAACTCTGCCACCACTTCTGGAGTTCCAGCTTCTGAACCACCTGCTGGGGTGTTTGCTGCGCTGGCATCGATGATCTTTGTTTCTTGAAGAGAACCCTCTGAAGAACCTTTACTTGCTGCTTCAGGCTCTTCTTCTTCATTTAGAGATTCAAAACGAGATCGCCCTGGAGCCTCTTGCTCTTGCTCTTGCTGTTCCTCTTCATCGCTTTCTGCGCCTGCTAATAAACGATCGAGACTGTCGTCGCTTTCGTTACCACCAAAATGATCGCTTTGGTTTTCATCAAGAGCAAGGTGTCTTGGAGTGTTTCGCGGCAATATTGCTACATTTCTTCGTGAACGTGCTTTTCTAGATAGCATAAAATACTCCGTGCTTTTATTTTGAACATACTCCTATAGCCATATAGGGTCAATAAATGATTTACTTTTTGTGTGTTTTAATTTCCCTGTAAGGGTGTACGGAGTGAAACGCTACTGCTTTCGTATGCCTTCGTGTTTTCAAAAAACACCAAGCTATATTTTCACGGTAATCTGCGAGCTTGCACTCACCTTTAAATTAAAAGCCCCGCCATTGTCCGCCCATTGTGTCACCCCCAGAAATGTAATGACATCGGGGGCCTAGCTTCGATCCAGTTCGTGCAAAGCATGAACTAAGGATCTTTATCAATTTTAATTCTTAAAACCTCTCTGCAGAGTTACACTCACAATAATGCTAGGACTGAATCTTGAAAGATCGCTAGTTGTTACGGAGTAACAACGGATCAAGCCTGGGTCCCCGACGTCATTACATTCCTGGGGATGACAGGTTTAGGTGAAGATAGCAGCTTAAAAACCTAGAAGAGAATGATTTTTCCGCCCTTTGAGGAGGCTCGAGCAACGGAACGCAATGAAACCTAAATCAGCCATAAATATAAAAACAATTTCGACCTACAAATAGGAAACTTTCAGTTTTGAGACAAGGTTGGACGAAAAATCGATAAGAAAGCGGAACGTACACAAAGTACTTGAGCACTTCGAAGAGATTTTTCGTTCAAGATTGGCCAAAAATGGAAATTTCGACCTTTAAAGTATCCAGCGGCTTAAATCTTCATCTTCTGATAGGGCCTTAAGCCGTTCTTTCACATACGCCCCATCGATAGTTATCTTCTCGCCTGCGCGATCTGTTGCTTCGAAGGAAATATCATCGAGCAAGCGCTCCATGACCGTATGCAAACGACGCGCACCGATATTTTCGGTGGTATCATTCACGTGATAAGCCACTTCTGCTAACGTCATCACGCCTTCTTCTGTAAACTCAATGTGAACGTCCTCTGTTTTCAGAAGCGCGGCGTATTGTTCGGTAAGAGACGCTTTAGGCTCGGTAAGAATACGCTTGAAATCCTCAGTGGTTAGCTCTTTAAGCTCCACGCGAATTGGGAATCGGCCTTGCAACTCAGGTACTAAATCAGACGGTTTCGAGAAATGAAATGCGCCAGAAGCAATAAACAACATGTGATCAGTTTTGACCATGCCGTGTTTGGTGCTGACAGAACAGCCCTCAACCAACGGTAGTAAATCACGCTGCACTCCCTCTCGAGACACATCACCGCCACGTGCTTCACTGGATTTAGTGATTTTATCAAACTCATCAATAAACACGATGCCGTTTTGCTCAGCGCTTTCAATGGCTATTTGACGAATTTCTTCTTCATCGATGAGGTTTTCGGCCTCTTCTTCGATAAGCAGTTTTTTTGCTTCTTTCACAGTCAGTCGGCGGTTCTTTTTACGTTTGTTTGAGACAGATTCCATCATGCTTTGCAGCTGACCAACCATCTCTTCCATTCCAGGAGGACCCATAATTTCCACGTTTGCTGCATTTTGTGCGATATCAATATCGATTTCACGATCATCTAGCTCGCCGTCTTGCAGTTTTTTCCGAAACAATTTACGCGTGGCTGTGTCTTTACGGTCTGTTTCTCCCTCTTCAGAAGCGCTATCTCCTTCTGGTGTGGAACCTGCAGGCGTTGGAATTAGCGCATCCAAAATACGATCTTCAGCCACTGATTCTGCCATTGCTCGTTTTTTTGCAATCGCATGCTCACGAGCTCGCTTAATAGAGACATCGAGCAAATCACGAATAATGGATTCCACGTCGCGACCCACATAACCTACTTCAGTAAACTTGGTAGCCTCTACTTTAATAAAGGGTGCATCAGCCAGCTGAGATAAACGCCTAGCAATTTCTGTTTTACCCACACCTGTTGGACCGATCATCAAAATGTTTTTCGGTGTGACCTCTTTACGTAGATCTTCTTCAAGTTGCATGCGACGCCAGCGGTTTCTAAGAGCAATGGCAACAGCGCGTTTTGCGTCTTTCTGCCCAATAATATAACGATCCAGCTCTGAGACAATCTCTCGCGGAGTCATGGGTGTGGGTGAAAACATGGGGGTGTCTTCGGTAGTCACTAAGTCTGTCATGAATTAATCCTCTGTCGTTACGTTATGTATCGCTATCCATTGATTCAATGATAATGTTGCCGTTTGAGTAAACGCATACCTCTGATGCAATTTTCAAACCACGCTGCACAATGTCTCCTGCCGGCAAGTCCGTAGCATCTAAAAGTGCCTTCGCTGCTGACTGAGCGAAATGACCGCCTGAACCAATCGCCATCAAATAATTTTCCGGCTCAATGACATCGCCATTACCGGTGATAATGAGCGATTCTTTTTTATCTGCAACCACCAACAATGCTTCTAAGCGGCGCAGCATTTTGTCGGTACGCCAATCTTTGGCAAGCTCAACAGCTGCTCGCACCAGATTGCCCTGGTGTTTTTCAAGCTTCCCTTCAAAGCGCTCAAACAAAGTGAAGGCATCTGCCGTACCGCCAGCAAAACCAGCGATCACTTTCTCTTTATAAAGACGCCGTACTTTCCGGGCATTGCCTTTCAAGATGGTATTTCCCATGGAGACTTGACCATCACCACCAATAACCACTTTACCGCCTCGACGCACGGACAAAATGGTAGTTCCTCGAAACTGTTCCACGAACACTCCTAACTTATTATTTCCTAAGACTCAGATGGGGACGCAGCGACAAAAAAACAAGCCCCTCTTCAAAAAAAGAACAGACTTGGGCATAATCGGGGCATCATTCATCCACAAGGAGATCAACATGCCAACTGCTATTGTTCTTTTTTCAGGTGGTTTAGACTCCACCACCTGCCTTGCTCTTGCCAAAGTTAGCGGCTATGAGTGCCATACAGTAAGCTTTGATTACGGTCAACGGCATAAGGCAGAAATGCAGGCAGCTCAAGCACTTAGCGCTCATTATGGCGCAAAACACCATGTGATTCGCTTACCTACAGAGAGCTTTTCTGGCTCAGCGTTGACTGACAACAGCATTGATGTACCCGACCACACAGGTGATAGCAGCATTCCTGTCACCTACGTTCCTGCTCGCAACACGATTTTCTTGAGCTTTGCCTTAGGGCTTGCAGAAGTCTACAAGGCATCTGCCATTTTTACAGGGGTCAGCTCCATTGATTACTCGCACTACCCCGATTGTCGCCCGGAGTTTATCCAAGCCTTTGAAAATATGGCCAATTTAGCCACAAAAGCAGCTGTTGAAGGTAGCCCTGTTCACATCAAAACACCGCTGCTTCACTTAAGCAAAGCACAAACAATCGCGCTAGGCACTACCTTGGGCGTGGACTACAGCCAAACCATCTCTTGCTACCAAGCCAACAGCTCTGGCGAAGCTTGCGGCCGATGCGATAGCTGTTCACTTCGAAAACAAGGCTTTGCAGAAGCCAAGCTTACTGATGTGACTCGATACACCACACCAGCATGACGCCAACCCTCTAATTTGCTATGATTAAAGTGTTCAGAGAAGAAGGTTAATGCATTCATGGTAACGGTTTATCAAACAGGCTCTCTAGCTGCTAGTTTACGTCTCACAGCGATCTCTTTCGCCCACGGTGGTGTGATTTATCACGGCCTTGAGTGGACTGTTTCTCAGCTTGATTCGCAAGAAAAACCAACCGAATACATCAACAATTCCGACGCTTCAGTCGCCCAATTCGATTTAAAAAAAGGGACTTTCCTTATTGAGGTCACGCATGAAGATGACACCTTCAATCTTGGCACAGTCTCTTTAGAACAAAACACACTGACAGACTGCGTCTTCATTTTAAAAAACAGCGATTTTTTTAACGAAGAGGCCGAGTACTTTGCAGAATCCGATGCGGTTATCGATAACAAAAGGCGACAAGATGATCGAAACGTTGAGTCTCGATTTGGCAACATCGAAACGCCTTTAAAAAATCCTTTTAAAGAACAAGGCCAAGGCATTCAACTGCAAAGCCACCCTTTGCTTGCAAACGAAGCACAGTTTGATGGCATGCCTCCTGAGATTAATGCAGATCCTCAAAAAAACGATGCAGCCATGGAAAAACAGTTACAGCTACAGTTGCAGCTACAGCAGCAAAATCAAAACAATCACGCCCCACCCACAGCCGCGCCTCCGGGCATGTAGGAAAAACAGATGAGCTTAGCAAACGCAATCATTGAAGGAAACCAACTGCTAGTAGAGCAGTATCTCAACATGGGTGTTCCTATCGATGAATTTGATGAGTATGGCTTTACACCTCTCACTGAAAGTGCGATTGCTAATTACCCCAAATTAACAAAATATTTACTCTCTCGAAATGCCGACCCCAACAAAAAAGATTCTGTGGGTGGAACAGCCCTGCATTGGGCCGTGGAAAACAACAATCTAGACATGGTTGATATCCTGCTTAACGCAGGAGCCGATCCAAATGCTCACAATCTATCTGCAGAACCTGTGCTTATTCGACCCATGCTTCGAGAACAAGAATCGCTGAAAAAACGACTCATCGAAGCTGGTGCCAAAACACGATTTGCCAATGACTACATTCAAATTAAATTGCTAGCCCATCGCTACGACCTAACAGGTGAAGTAGATGTGGTCAATTCCAATGGTGGTTTTGCAGAGCTTTCGCTTGAAGGTTTTTTCTTAGAGTCTAGTTTGCATATCATGCGACAATCCCTTCAGGGTTTTATTCATAATTTTGCAGGTCAAAAACACAAAGAACATTTTAATATTTACAAGCGCATTATTATGGCCATGCACACAGCTGCAGAGCTAATGAAATACCAACAATATCAAATAAGCGTTCGTGACCATAAAAAACGAATCGATTCGTTACTAAGCCAAGAACTGCTTATTATCCCTGTCAATTGCGATGGCCATGCCACTGCTTATATTCGTTATGGGAATTTATTGGTTCGCTGTGATCGCCGCCTGGTCGATGACCAAGTCAACGGGATCGTCTTTTTTAAAATGGGGAATCCTAGAGCCTTCGACAAACACCTCATGCGCGTCCTTCTCTTTGACAAGAAAGACCCTGCTTTTTTAGATCGTACCCTGATGGAGAAACTAAAGCTAAGCATTGTCGGCCGCATAATGATAGAGCCTCAGGTCGCCGGGAACTGCTCTTGGGCTAGTATTGCCGGCTGCGTACCTGCTATTTTCTTTTTACTCTCCGATGACATCACCGAACATCCGCATGGTTTAGTGGATTACAACCACGAAGCCATTCAACAATACCATGCTTGGCGCGACTGGGATAAATCAAAAGCGCTTCACTATTGCATGCAACACTTCAAAACAGCAGAGCCTGGCAGAAAGCATTCTTTGGGTGCTGTTTTAGCTGCTGTCTTTTTTCAGCGCTTCGATTACAGACAAGGCGATAAATTAGCGCTTGCCAGACAAGTGTATCGCTTGCTCGAAACGCCAGGTCACGAATATCACTTAAAACATTATCTCGATCATTACTATTACAGAAAAAAAACGCCTGCGGGAGTTAATCTTAAAAAGCTTATTGATGCTTGTAATCAATTTTATTAATCTTCGCTTGTTTTTTATCTGAAAATAAACTTTTTGCACGATGCATGACGGCCCCTCTTTTGCTTGCTTTTGTCATAGCCGAAATAGCGCATGCTAAAGCAACAAAAGAAAAGATTGCTATCAAACTAACACCGGCAACACCGCCTGCTGTGCTAAGCACACTTGCTGCTGATGTAGCATTTACAAAGGCAGGAGCCGTAAATAAGGTCGCTATTGCCGCCACTAAGAAACCACCTACACCAAAGCCTCTTTCAGAAGCAAGATGACTTATGATTTTGTATCGCCTTTTGGAAACCAGCTTAGCTTTCTCTTCTTCTGCTTTTGCCCAATCTTCTCGTATATCAAACACCCACAGTGACACAGCTTCTTGTAACTTTTTAGAGAAGCCCGGCGATAAGTGCTTCTTTGCAAACTCACAGGAATCTATAACAAGAGCTCCCAAATCCCAACCTACCGTTCGATTCAACTTGCTTAACTCTTCTTTCTCACTTAGCAGACCTTGTTTTATTTGTATGATAATCGATAGTAACTCTGCTTTTAAATCTCTTTTTGGATTCACTTTGTAGGCAGCATCTAGCAAGACCAATAACGTTTCTATTTTATCATGCCCTGAGAAATTCCTGATTGCCGCTTCAACAACATCATGTCCGAATTGCGTTTTCGTTGCCAAAAATCGCGTGAGATCAGGCAAGCTCATTTTATCTAATGCCTTTTTAATCTCAATCGGTTTATTGGAAAGTACTTCTTGAATACTCTCTTCTCTGAACTGAAAAACACGCTCTTCAATAGTCACAGGCTTGGGAGTGTGTTCTAAATCATCATCTTCCTCTTCCGAAGCATCACTTTCAGTATCCAACAACATTATATTAAGCTGTTCTTTAGTCTCCTTGAGCTCTTTTGTTATCTCTCTATAGATATCAATTTTTGCAACATCACCCCCTATTTTCTTGAGCGTACGCTGACTTCTTCGATAAACCGAAAACAGTTCTTCTACTTTTTGAAGCTGTTCAAATTGTTCCTCTGGTACGGCCATGACACATTCCACCACATATATATTCACATGCCTTTATTATAACTCAGCAATGGGAGCAAAAACGGTATCTGGCAGGTTTTTTAAAAATAACCTTATTATTCAATGCGTTATGGATTTCCGAAAACCCTTGATTTAAGTTTTTTTTAAGCCTTGAGTTAGCAATAACGACGGGGAATGTTCTATTCTGATGGCTCAGCTAGCTGCTTCATTAGAAAGCGTATTAGCATGACTTGCTCTTCTTTTGGCAAAGTGCGAACAAGCTCTCGCAGCATAGAACGGCTGGTATCTCTACCCATGCCTTCTGACCAACGCAGATAATGCGCCATCGATGCTTCATCAGAACCTGGCTCTGGCGGCAAACCAGCACAAAACTGATGTGCTGACGATAATAGCAATTGCTGCTTTCCTGGCGTCCAAGCCTTTTTTTTGTCTGGTTTAATCGGGAGTTCATGACCTAAGATCGGTAACAAATAAGCAAGCTCTGCACAGATAAGATCAACCGACATTTTTCGTTTTTTTACCACTAGTTATCTCCATTTAACACAATATGCAATAGAGTGCCCGCCCACCGAGTTTTTGTCAACAACGGCGAGATTCAGGCATGGACTTAATAGACGTCCCTAGGCTTCCAATGAAAAAAAGAAACAATGAAAAGAAGTGTTTTGTAACGGCTACCCCAAAAATCTTTAGCGTTACTCTTCTCTTTCTTCGTCTTGTTCTTTTTCCTTTTCCTTTTCCTTTTCTTCAGCACGAATGCGTTCGAAAATTTCTTCTCGGTGAACCGCAATATGACGCGGTGCTTGAACACCAATTCTGACTTGGTTGCCCCGTACATCCAAGATGGTGAGTACTATCTCACCTTCATCACCAATGACCAATCGCTCACCGGTGGATCGTGTTAACACTAACATGGCTAATTCCCTTGCCCCAATAGGTTATTGTAATGGCATCAGTAGCAGGCTTCTTTAATTTTAAAAAACAACGGCGATAAAGGTAAAACCAACCATTCCGCGTCGCTCATAAAGCACAACTCTATACCACAAATACTAACTCGTGAGTCTGCGATTATACTCCTGATCAGATAAACTGCAACCCGGAACAGGACACTTAAAAGAAATTAAAGCGCCAAAAGACCCCTTTAAAGTTAGGGTTTTTTCTATTTTTAATGAAAATCAATAACTTAATGATGCGTTAATAACTAAGTGTTTGGACTCGATCTTCGTAAGCAACCAAGGTAAACGCCGGTTTTAGGTCCACAAAAAGACCGTGACCCACTACCCCAATCAAGCGTTCAATTGTATCGGCTATTCGAACAGGATCTGTAAGAGGCAGACCATACACATCCAACACATCATTACCATGATCCGTTTTAAAATTTTCCCGATAGACTGGGTCTCCACCTAAGGCCAGCAAACTACGCGCCACCTGACTTCGAGCCATTGATAGCACTTCCACTGCAACGGGAAAACGACCCAATCTAGGAACTAACTTACTATGATCGACCAAGCAGATAAATTGTTTGGCCATGCTTGCCACGATACGTTCTCCGGTCATGGCTCCACCGCCGCCTTTAATAAGACGACCATGTGGGTCACACTCATCTGCACCATCAAAGTAAACATCCACAAAAGCATGTTGATTGGGTGAATCAACCAAACACCCTACTTGCTTCAATCGCTCTGCTGTTACTTTAGAACTAGCCACAAAAGCCTGACAGCGAGAAGCCACTTGAGGCAGAACATCAATCAAGGCATTCACAGTTGAACCCGTTCCCACACCAATCACCGCATCAGATTTAATGTATTTTAACGCCTCTAAGGCTACCCGTTTTTTTGCCTCATCATACTGACTCATCAATCTACCCCTTTTGTAAAATACCGTCATGATACAATAAAACCATTGGATCTGGATCACGATCAGCAAACTGCCTGAACAATACCTCGGGCTCTTCGGAGCCACCCGGCTCTAACACATAACGTAAAAAATCATGTGCTGTTTTTTTATCGAAGCCTCCGCGGGCTTGAAACAAATGATACGCATCAACGGCCATCACTTCTGCCCATTTATAACTGTAGTAACCCGCTGCATATCCACCAGCAAATAAATGCGAAAAAGTATGTGGAAAACGATACGGGTCACATGCCGACACAACAGCAAATTGAGACTCTGCTTTTTTCAAAGTGTCTATTACGCTGTCTTCTGAAAAAGACGTTTGCGTATGCAAGGCCATATCAAACCATGAAAATTCTAACTGCCTTGCCATGCGCATAGCAGACTGAAAATGGCGCGCTCGATTCATGTTATCCATCATGGTCTCGCTCAAGGGCTCTTTGGTTTCGTAATGCTTCGCCATTTGTGTCATCACACTTCTATCCCAAGCCCAGTGCTCCATAAACTGGCTAGGAAACTCAACAGCATCCCAAGGAATTCCGCTAATGCCAGCAACGTCTGCTGCTGAATCAACCGTCGTTAACATGTGCTGCAAAGCATGACCAAACTCATGGAAAAGTGTTTCCACATCATCGAACGTTAGCAGAGACGGGCGATCACCATCGGGTGGCATAAAATTACAATTCACCAAAGCAATCGGCAACTGCTCGCTGCCATCAACTCGTTTTCGCTTACCTTGCAAATCATTCATCCAAGCGCCACCTTGTTTGTCTGATCGAGCATATACATCGATGTAGCAATAACTTCTAAGCTTACCTTCGGCATCACTCAGTGAATAAAGCATCACATCGTCATGCCAAGCATCGCAGTTTTCTATTACGTTGGCTTTTATCCCAAACAAACGCTGTATGGTATCAAACAAAGCCTCTTGCACTTGATGAAACGGGAAATAAGGGCGCAGCGCTTCTTGAGACACATCGTATTGATCTTGACGCAAACGCTCAGAGGCAAAAGCAACATCCCAAGCACTTAGTGTGTCAATCTCTAGGCTCTCTTTTGAAAATGCTTCTAAAGCTGACAGCTCTTCTTTGGCTTTTTTAACAGATGGTTTGGCAAGTGTATCGATAAATGATATCACGTCTTCAGGTTTTTTTACCATGCGCGTTGCCAAAGCATAGTGTGCATAATTATCGAAGCCCAACACTTCCGCCAAAGAAAAACGCTTGTCTAACATGGCTTGCATGATTGGACTATTATCGAATTCGCCCGCGTTAGGACCCACATCAGAAGCTCGAGTCACATACGCTCGATACATCGACTCTCGTACAGATCGATCTTCTGCTTGCGACATCACAGCATAGTACACAGGAAAATCTAGAGAAAAACACCAGCCTTCTTTGTTAGAAGACTCCGCCTTAGCTTTAGCCATTGCACAAACATGTTCAGGTATCCCTGCTAGTTGAGATTCATCCGTCACACTTAAAGACCAAGCTTGGGTTGCATCTAACACATGGTTAGAAAACTGAGTTGATAGAGTCGCCAAAGATTCTGATAGCTCCGCAACGATCTTTTTATCAGGCTTGGACAAATGCACGCCCGCCAAACGGAAATCTCGCAACGCGTATTCAATACTTTTTTTCTGCGATGTTGTTAAGGCATCATATTCAAATGAGGACCCTATGTGCACTATGGCCTGATACAAACCTTCATGTTGCGATAACTCAGTACCATAAGCTGATAGTAAAGGTATGCAAGACTCATATACAGAACGTATCTTATCGCAATGTCGAACACTATTTAAATGAGATATGCGAGACCAAAAACGATGTAGCTGATCGTCTGCTTCTTCGAGAGGAGCTAATAAATTAGCCCATGTGTAATGACTTTTTGCGCTCAATAAACGTTCTAGCTCAAGCCGATTATTAGCTAAGATAGCTTCTAATTCCGACTGAACTGAATCGTAAGAAATCGACGAAAAATTGGGAAGGGTTTGCTTTAAATTTGGCATTTACTACTCCTAGTACAATCGGTAAGGGACGGGTAACAAAACGGGTAACTCTGCATTTTCTCCTCGCAAATCCAATGGATTAGTACCAATATTAAGAATGATTTTATACCCTATTCTTTCAATATAAGCACGCTGTTGTTGTTTGAACTGGCTAACATTTGTTGTGTTCTTAGGAATTAAGAAAAGACCATTCCACTGACGATAACCTGCCTTTTGCAACCACTTTTCTGTTTCATCTCGACGACGCGCTCCTCGAGCACTTACAAAAAAAATGGCAACACCTTTTGATTTGGCATAACCATAAAAAGCTCGCACGGGAGTCATAACACCATATTGCCGAGACTCCCGCAAACTATGCCGATACATGGCATCATCAACCAAGGCCGTTTCATCAATTGCCATAATTAAAGCCAAACGCTGCGGGGAATCTTGTCTGGCATTTTGCCTCAATCGAAAATCTAAATACGAACGAGCGCCTTTAAGCTGCCGAATTAAACGATGGTGATACGTCCCTGAGTCAACGTAATCGAAATGCACCCATGCGTCTTGAACCACATCTGACCGCCTCACCACCCATAGGCAACCAAGTAACAAAAAAACACAGCTCAAAGCAACAGAAACTCTTCGTTTTCTGCGACACTTTGTGTGATCTGCTATGTGTTTTGTATCAGTCATAATCGCCTTAAAGATTGTTTTAAACCGCGACCTTTACATTCTAGGCTCAGTGCGGGCACAAAGTTCGGCGCCCTCGGTCATCGCAACCCTATCGTTTTTATGTTATTTTAGGTTGCGTTATTGTACCACGCTTAAATCGGAAGATCACCTATGCGGCTTTACCTAAACCAAGCTCTATCTGTTGGAGACACTATCAACCTACCTCCATACACCCACCATCACGTTAGCACCGTGCGCCGTCATACCTCTGGCGATTCTATTATCCTATTCAATAACTCTGACCGAGAATATGTTGGCAATTTTACACTCTTATCAAAAAAACAAAGTACTGTCACCATCATCAGCGATCGAGCAGGTTTAAAACCTTCACCTCTTCACTGCCACTTAGGAATAGGAATATCAACTGGCAGCCGCTTTGATTTAGCCATACAAAAAGCAACTGAATTAGGCGTATCTGAAATAACACCCTTGCTAACAGAAAAAAGTGTACGCCACAAACACTCTGATAAAAAGCAACATCATTGGGAGCAAATCACCATTAGCGCGAGCGAACAATCCGGTCGCTGCAACATACCCATTTTCCACCGCCCCAGCACTCTCGAAGACTGGCTTCAAAATCGAGACGAAGAACAAAAGCTAATTTCTAGTTTACAAAAAAATTCTTTGAGCTTGTCTACTTTATCCAAACCTACATCACTGGCTTTACTGATTGGCCCAGCTTCAGGATTGACTGATAAAGAAGAGCTAATCGCTCGCGAACATCATTTTCAAGGATTAAGTTTAGGCCCAAGAACCCTACGAACCGAAACAGCCTGCCTTACAGCCATGAGCTTAGTGCAATTTATGTGGGGTGACAGCAACGAGAACGTTTAAAATGCATCCCCAACCTTACCAATAACGACACAACAATCACAATGGCACCTCCGGTGATTGTTAAAATTACCCGATCGTAAGCCACCACACTATGATCAAGCATATAAATCATCATAATAATGAATAACTCGACTACAACGGTTCGCCAAACATAACAAAAACCCAAGGTAAAAAAGACAAAAAGAAACGTAAACAAAATCACGCAATTTAGCCAAAATATTTTTGGCAGCCAAGACAAAAACCACACCATCAAAACCGCACCAGCAGTATTCGCCAAGATACGCCAAAGCGATCGCTTAACCGTCTGCTCATGAGACCCTCTTATCACCAACATGATGGTTAAGGGTATCCAATAAAGATGAACGATCTGTGTGTGATGCTGAAACAAATAAACAATAGCCTCTCCAACAATCAAACTCACCACTACTAGCAATGCTTTTTCGAATCGGTGTGGGCTAACAGGCGATGCTTTCATAGGAAGATTGGCATATATTTTCCCTTCAACCAGATGATGTAAGGCTGCATAAGCAATCGCAATGATGCCAGCATAAAGCAAATAGTCTCCCACATGGCCGTGCTGGTAAGGCAAGGATAAAAAACAAAAAAACGTTACCACGGCTGTCACTGTGGCATTAAGCGTTGCTTCTCGCTTCGAAAAATAAAAAGCACACCCAGCTAGACATATGGCCAACACCTTTGAGCCAATGGGAAAATGAAACCCTACAGAACCGCCCACTGCAACAGCAAGCACCGCCACGCTGGCGGCAAACAATACAAACCAACTTGGTTTTCGTTGAGGAAAAAAATTAGCAAGACAAGCCATCGCGGATATATTTAACACGATCATAAGTGTCTGCTCATTTGAGCCATACCATGAAAACAAAACGACCACAACGATACAAAACAAGGTGTTACGTATGGCTTCAAATAAAAAAATCCGCTTTGCTATCATGCCCATACCTCAGGGAGCCATCAATAAGTGTAAATCATAGCAAACCTTCTCTCTTTTTTCGAATCACCCTTCAAGAGGAACACTCAGCAACTCCTTGTAATTGTCGGGAATTCACGGGTTGACTTAATTTTTCTTTGTGCTCTACTAGAGCAATGAGTACATAAACAAGGAGCACCTCATGATCAAAAACACCCTCGTAGCAATAGCCGCATTCAGCGCCCTCAGCCTTGGTTCAGCCTTTGCTTCCTCGTATACATACAGTAATTTCTTTTTCTATGGAGAAAACTCAGACCCTACTGTTTCTCAAGTGCATTCTGGTGGATCCATTTCCACAATACAAGCGGACGATAGCAACGTCTTTGTAATGCCTACCGGAGCAACCCCAACCACATCCTTTGGCAACTACATTAACATAACATTCAGCTATCAAAATCATACTTGCCAGCTGTCTTTCAACGGCTTAGATCTAGCAGCGAACACCGCTCCCAGATCTATTTGCTGCCCCAACTTCGATAATAGCTTGCAAGCAGGGGTGCTCTCATTTAAGCAAGACCACCTTATTTCAAGCGCCGATCTTCGTAGCGATGGAAGCTTTAACATGCCAGCAAATATAAACATGCATATGTTCATCAACAGCTGCGCATCATGAGTCGTTCTTAAGCTTTAGCACAAGAACGAAAAAGCCCCCTTATGTGGGCTTTTTTTTTGGAATCGCGCTTGTTACAATTCCTTTTTACAGTCCACAAAGAGGTTATATTCATGCTTGCTAATATCACCCCCTTTCTTCTTTTTACCATTGTTTCTAGCATTACTCCCGGCGCGAATAACTTTCTCATGCTCAACAACTCACTCAAGCACGGAATCAAACGATGCATCCCTCACTACCTCGGCATTTGCTTTGGTTTTGGTGTCATGGTCTTTTTAATCTCTCTGCTTGGCGGAGCTCTTTTTCATCAATTCCCTTGGATAAAAACGGCGATGCAAGTATTATCTTGCTTACTGATTGTCTATCTTGCCTGGATTATCTTTTTTAGCAGCTCCACCAACAAAAAATTTGGCAGCAAACCCTTTACCTTTGTTCAAGCCTGTCTTTTTCAGTGGATCAACCCTAAGGCATGGGCCATGATCATGGCAGCCATTAGTCTATATCATCTCTATAGCTCACCTTTTAAAAACGCTTTCGCCATGGGTTTGGTGTATGCCATCGTCTGTTTAGTTTGTGTTGGGGTTTGGCTTATAGCGGGTGAAACACTGAAACGTTTTGTCAGCAACGAAAAACACATGACCCTCATCAATCGAATACTCGCCATCTTGCTTGTACTCTCACTAGGTTTAGAGTTTTTGATTTAGTATTTTTTATAGATAAAGCTCTTTAAGAAAATTAATCGCTTTTACTATGCTGATATCATCAACCATTCTTTCTAAAGTCAACTCCTTGACAAGTTGGGTAGCTTCTAGACTATATTTCTGATGGAAATAGTATACGTTTTTATCGAGCGACGCATCAGCATACTTGGCTTCTATAATTCTCTCAATGCGACCATCTTTCACTAAGGCAAAATCAACTTCTTTTTTTTCTTTTGTTCTTAAGTAATGTACACGACACTCTTCTGCTAAGTAGTCCCTTCTTGCATAAGCGCTTTTCAACAACGACATTGCCACTAAATTTTCGAATTGAGCTCCTTTATCTCCAAGTACAAGGCCAGTATCGAAAAAATAAATTTTTGGTTCTTTTAAAATGCTTCGTGCGATGCTCTTGTTATAAGGTGTTACTCGAAAAACAATATATAAGGATTCTAACACATCAATATATTTTTTTACTGTTACAGATGCAATATTTAGATCTTCTGAAAGACTTCGATAGGATACCGGTGACCCAACTCGATGCTGCAGAAGAGTTAACAGGGTTCGCATAGCTCCTAAATTTTTAATGTTATCGAAATCAAGCACATCGACTGTAATCAGGCTGTTAATGTATTCCTGACGCCACCTTTTTGCATCAACACTGGATTCCGAAAAATACGGTTCCGGAAAACCACTACGTGATAACAACCTATTTATATCTAAAGGTTGATCAAGCTGACTTAACTCAGAAAGAGAAAATGGCAACAGGTGGTGAACAAAATAGCGCCCCGCTAGCGAATCTCCTGCTTGCTTAAAGGCATCTAATCTGGCGCTGCCTGTAACAATAATCTTTAAGTGAGCTGATTTAGTATCATAAAGCCCTTTCAGATAATTTTTCCACTCGGGCATTTTATGCAGCTCATCTAAAATTAGAAGCTCAGTATCAGCCAACCAGCCTTTTTCAATCATTTGCTCGCGATGCATGATGTTATCGTAGTTGAGATAAACCGGTCGCTCGAAATGCTCGGCGACTCGTTTAGCCAACCATGTTTTACCCGCTTGGCGTGGGCCCACAATAAGGACCATTTTTTTATTGAGATCCGCAAGGATCGCTTCTGTCTGTACTCGTTCCATATTGACTATTATAAGTCGTAACTCACAATAGTCAAGACCATTGTGCATTTCACTTTACAATAGTCGATATTTTGCCGCCCTTTACCCCAATTTTAGCATCACACTTTTCCTGCCCTCCAAGAAAAAAATGCTTAACTGTTTGATTTCAAACACTT
Organism: Gammaproteobacteria bacterium; assembly: GCA_024279495.1. Lineage (GTDB taxonomy): Bacteria > Pseudomonadota > Gammaproteobacteria > JAJRRL01 > JAJRRL01 > JAJRRL01. The sequence goes on from JAJRRL010000025.1 coordinate 38,665, forward strand.
TGAGTCTTCAGGGGCTCTCTTTTCAAGTACACTTGAAATTTAAGCTAAGCCATTGCCCTAAAATAAGAGATGTGTAAACATACCATTACTGCTTTCATCCATTTACTCCAAGGCCAATATCATGACAAAAACAGCGCGCGGCTTACTTCTGCTTTCCGGATTAATCCTTACTTGTGCAAATGCAATGGCTTCTCACACATACAGCTTAATCACCCTCACCGATACAGGCGGTGAGAACGTTCATTTTGCCACCTCTAATCTTCAATCAAACGGAAACATAACCGTCACTTCACATAATGGCGGCGTCGCCAATGGTGTTTTAATTGCTTACCCTAACGACAAATCCATCGCCTCATCCAACCACCTTAAATTCACACTCACCTACAACAACCAATCATGCGACCTCTCGTTTTCTGGCTCTGAGTTGATGCCAAAATATAATGCGACTACCGAAAATTCCACCGCCTCTTCTTTTTGTTGCCCCGGCATGAAAGATGTTGAGCTGATGGTTGTGGGATTCAAAGATTTTCCCGTCACCATTCCAGATTCTATCTTCTACGACAACAAAGACCTAAACGACATCTACGGCGATACCATTATAGATAGCATTCCTCTCAAGAATATTCGCATGAAGGAATACAAAAACCAATGTTGACAGACAACCTTTCCTAATGACGATTTTTATTCTTAAGTAAAATATGACTTAGCTCCACCTGATTTTTTACAATATCTTTTAAAGTGTACTGCTCAAGAGTTTGAAAAAAATTATCTTTTGCTTCTTGTAAAATATGCTTTAACTTACAAACAGGTGCTATCCGGCATGATTTTTTAGATTGATCAAAACATTCAACAATAAAAAAATTATTTTCTAGTTGCTTAACAAGATGGCCAATATTAATCAATTCAGGTGTCGTATTAAGTAATAGCCCACCATGCTTACCCCGAATCGTTTTTAAAACATTAAGTTGACCTAAGCGGTGTGCAACCTTCATTAAATGATTTTTCGAAATACGGTAACTATCAGCTATTTCAGTAATAGTGCATACATCACCATCGCGTACTGCGATGTATATAAGTGTACGTAAGGCATAATCTGTAAATTGTGTGAGTTGCATAATACCACGCCCTCAAAAAACATTGCATTGTAAGGTCACATGTCATAAGATGTATTTTAAATACATCTTATCGCACGCTTGTTGCTAGGAGCTAACTACCATGAATGATACTACACTTTTTGAACGCTTGGGTGGCGAAAATGCAGTTAATGCTGCTGTTGACATCTTTTACCGCAAAGTGCTTGCTGATGATCGTGTCAATGGCTATTTTGATGGCGTGGACATGGAAAAACAAATTCAAAAGCAAAAAGGATTCTTAACCATGGTCTTTGGCGGACCGAATAATTATACTGGCAAAGACATGCGCGAAGGCCACAAACATCTAGTTCTAAAAGGGCTTAATGATTCACATGTTGACATCATCATTGAACATCTTGGTAGTACATTGCAAGAACTCGGCGCTAAAGATGAAGACATCACCGAAGTTGCTGCGATTGCCAATAGTGTTCGAAATGACGTCTTAAATCGTTAATCGTATGTCGAGCATTACCTTAAATAAGCAATCCTATACTGTTGAAGACAATGATTCGGTTTTAGATACCCTTTTAAAGAATGGGGTCGACTACCCCCATTCTTGCAAAATAGGTACGTGTCAATCATGCTTAACTAAGCTAGTAGATGGTACCGTTTCATCAGAATCTCAGCATGGATTAAAGCCAACACTAGTGGCACAAAATTATTTTCTTGCCTGTCAATGCAATCCTGAAAATAATATTGTTATAGCACGAGCAAATGAAAACGCTGTTTCAACACCTTCGAAAATAATAAAATTATCCCACCTTAATGCAAATGTGTTATGTGTACGGCTGTCAATAGATAACCCAAACCTTTTTAAGGCGGGACAATACATTAACCTTGTTGCCTCTGATAGTCTTGTTCGCAGCTACTCAATAGCAGACATTCAATCAAACTATTTAGAATTACATGTAAAATTAATACCAAATGGACTCATGAGTCATTGGCTAAGCACCGTAGCAAAGATTGGCACAGCTGCCCATATTAGAGGACCTTTAGGCGAGTGCTTTTATTATAATACTGACAATGAAACATTCCCCATTGTTTTAGCAGGTACCGGCACAGGCTTAGCACCACTTATCGGTATAGCACAAGATGCTTTAGCCCATAAGCATCAAGGGGAAATTATTCTTATTCATGGTGGTGTCGATGAAACTGACTTATATCTACACGACACATTGTGTGCCATACAAAAAGCCCATTCAAATTTTACTTATGCGCCTTGCGTACTCCATAAAAGTAATGGAATCGAACAGGCATCTATAGATAAAATACTTATTAAAAATCTCTGTGGTATCATGCATGAAGTACAACTTTTTATATGCGGCCCCACTGAAACGACTAACAAAATGAAAACTGAAGCCTTTTTGGCAGGAGTCCCATCAGCTTCTATTCACAGTGATGCTTTCATAACGCTCAAGTCATAATCATTTTTAAAAAGTCGGGATGAACAAATAAATAATTACCTTGGAAACTGATCTTATGAAAACCACTGCGATACTTTTTTTAACATTTTTTTCCGCTAGTGTAGCCGTGGCTGACTCAACATTCACATTAATCAACAACAGTGACTATCACTTGTCTCTCGCTGGGTTTGATGAGAAGGGCGGCACACATTTAGCAAGTGCTTCTTGCGGATCGCGACAGAGCTCTCGCAAACCAAAATCCTGCACCCTCTCATTTCCAGAGGGAATTACATATATTCAACTCTCAAACAGACCACGTTGGTCGCTGGAATCTAGCCATGGCTTCAATGGCAGGATTATTTATTGCACTGGCTTGGGGTGGGACACCATAAGCCAATGTGTATTTATTTGATGCAGGTGAATCACATATCGATAACCTCTAATGTGATCTTCAAAACAGATACCATATCAACACACACCTCAAAAAATAGATGAAGCAGGTCATACGTCATGGCTGGAAAAGCCTGAGCTTGTGAAACAATACCTCTCCAATTTTTCTACTTCTCTTTAAAAGAATAGATATCTACAAACCTGCTATTCTTATAAGGTATAGGGTTTCCCTATGACCCAGCATGGAGCAGCTCACTCATGACAAAATTATTGGAAGCCTTACGAATTCTGCTCGTCGCAATAGGCTTTTTTATGGCGTACTGGATTCCCAATCACGCGGTGTTCTGGCTTCTTGCCTTAGTTTTCTTACCTTTAACTGGTTTAACGGCGATTGAATCTTTATTCTTTTCTAAAAAAGCCGCTTTAGCCAAAGGCTGGAAAGAGGGCAGCCCTTATCAAACACAGTCTGCTTTAAATAATTTAGCCACTGCACTAGCTGCTGTTATTGCCCTTCTCTTTCATTTTAACCCTCAAGCTCAAGCTGCTATTTGCCTCGTGGCTTTACTCTTTTTTGGCTTATCTAGCTTGAATCACTTGCGCGCTTACTTCATTGACAAATCAGCGCCCATCCACGCTCAACGTTTTATCTTTACTATTTTCCTCTGGGTTTTTACTCTACCAACATTAAGCAAAGTGCTTTTTTAAGAAGCTCTAAAAACGTCTGTCAATCAAAGCTTATTTGAAATACTGTTAGAGTTTTCTGTATTGCTCTTCAATAAGACCGGATACGCAATGGCAGCCAAAATCACACACATGCCAGCTATTTTTAAATAGCGTTCTAGATTCATGCAAAAAGAAAGCGGCTAAAAACATAATGGCAACTGGAGGGAAAGCCGTGGTTAAACCCACCAAAGGGCTTCGTGTGTAACGACTACCCAAATGCCAAAACACATAGAAAAGAGCTGAAGCCAGACCAGAGACAAGCAAAGCAAACAGTGTTGTTAAAGACATGCCGGAAAAAGACCCCGGATGCAGAAAAAATAGTAGAGCGCAAAAAGGCACATTAATGACATTAATCACTGCTGAGAGATAAAAAATTGGTAGCTTGTTTTTATAGATTCGAGCAATGATATAGTACAAAGCCTCTGGAATGAGAGCGAGCAATATCAAACAATCACCCAGCACATGAGATGGACCAGCATGCCCGCTTGGACGATAATGCATAATCATTAATCCTATCATCGCCAAGAAAACACACATGATTGTCGACGACTTCAACTTGTCTCGTAAAAAAATAATGCCGAATAAAGCCACCATCACAGGCAAGGTACTAATGACAACCCCTGCATGAGCTGCGGTTGTATGATGCAAGCCCCACAATAAAAAACCATTAAACAGGGCGCCTGCAAAAAGCCCTTGAAGAAAAATTAAAACAATATCTTTTTTATTTGTTTTTTTGATTTCCCTAAATCCATTCTCCCGAACAAGAAATGACAGCACAAAAAGAAACACAGACGCAACAGAAAAACGCAAACTTAAAATCATGCCGGAAGAAACCGTGTGCAACAAAAACTTCCCACTCACAACACACACAGCCACCATCAACTGTGCCAGCAAGAACAAAGTGTAGGCTTTGAGATTTTGATTTTTTAGTGCTTTCATTGATGTATTCCTAGGGTTGGTCGCAATCAGGATACATCATCTTTGATGCCACATAAAGATCGCCCCGCAATGATGTGGGATACAGATACCCACCCTTATTAAAACGATCTTACACTTCTGGGCGATCTTAACACCTCTACTCTAGCGATGAAACATAGGGACATCTAGAGTTCTTTTTTTATACTCCATTTACTGTAAAATTATTCTTAAAATATCTTCTGGAGAAATGTATGACAATACATCACAAAATTGCAGGCTTACTCGCTATCGGCACTTTATTTGCCAGCGGCTTAGCTATAGCCCAATCAACGTTTACCTTTGTTAACGCCACCGTTGCCAATATGACCCTTTCTAGTTTTGACAAAAAAAATGGAGTCCTTGTGATGAGCGGAGAATGTAAAGGTGCAAACAGGTTCCACCCAACTAAAAGAAAACGGACGTGTCCCACCTCACTTCCAAATGATGTCACCGTTACCTACCTAAAAGTCACAACCACCTATTCAAATGCCGTTCTTCACGCAAATATTAGCTCTAATGATGGCTTTGTAAACTCAACCGTTCACTGCTCAGAGAACAGGCTTCCCCCTTATTGCCCATATGGCTGCAACCCAAAGATAAATTGCAAAATCAGCCTCTAAGTTTTAAAAGCATCGAAGACCGTGAATAACGTAACTGGATTCTCTACGGAAAACATGCAAGCTTACATGAACTGTTGGGGTAAAAAACCATTGTTAGCACATGGCTTGCTATACAACCTTTGCTCTTGAGTGGCTTGACCTTCGTTCGTAACACCCACAGACACTGGGCGATGAAAGCCTGTCTCTTCTTGCTTCGCTACTGATTTTCTTTCTTCTCGGTTACTCAAGGCTGCACCTACTTAATGTAGCCTCCGATGGTTTTATATACAATGCTATTCGATACTTTTCTTATACCATTATCCGTAGCAATATCTGTATAGCACAATCCTATGTCTGAGACTTTTCCCACAATATCCTCAGTAGGCAAAATAATGCTTATAGTAGTATCCCAATCAAGCAATGGAGATAAAAGAAGCTGAAAACCTGAGCGAACGTCAATTAACATATTACTAATCGAGGAAAAAATAAAAGCTAACAGAGGAATAGCAGCTAGAACGGGAATAACCCAGTGTGTCAACCCCGATAAAAACAATAAACAGGCGTAAATAATACCAATGATCATAATTATGCGGTTTGCAAATTTTGCGAAACGTTTGGTTGCTTCTGCTCCCTTCTTGCCAGCCTTGAAAACTTTATATTTGACATACTTAGCCAGAAAAAAAGATAAGACTAAAGCAGAATAGTAGGGTATCGTTAAAATCTCAAATACCCCTAGTAAAAACTTGAGCACGTAATCTGAAAACATAGAAAACCTCTTGAAATTAACATTCCATCACTCCGCTTGAGAATCTTAGATATCTACATCTTGATGGCTCATTGCGTTCTTAAAATTTTTCAAAATCTGACTTTGCTTAAACTCAGATACAAAAGTCCTATCACCCCACCTTCTAAGTTCATCCAAATAAATGTAAACACCCGCTTTGCCATTATAAGAAAAGATTTCTCTATTGCCGCAACGATCCGTATGGTATACCACCAAGCCTAAAGCATTTCTCTCGTAACTCTCTATATTACCCAGAAGAAACATTGCCTATTCTTTCACCCAGTCTTTCACCACTCGCTCTTTGGCGCGTGTCACGACAAGAGCTGATGCGGGAACATCGGAAGAAATCGTTGAGCCTGCGCCGACGATTGCCTTTTCGTTGATGGTGATCGGGGCAATTAAAGCGGTATTTGATCCTATGAACGCACCATCTTTAATGATAGTTTCCCACTTTTGTTTGCCATCGTAATTGCAAATAATAGTTCCAGCGCCAACATTCACGGATTTTCCTATCGTTGCATTTCCAAGATAAGTCAAATGTTTTGCCTTTGATTCTTCGCCAACAGACGTTTGCTTCATTTCAACAAAATTACCAACCTGTGCTTTCTTGCCGATATGGCAGTCATCGTGAATGTGAGTAAACGGTCCAATATGCGCACCATCCTCAATGACTGTGTTTTTAATGGCAGAGTACGCATCTATCGTTACATTTTTTCCAACTGTCACGTTTTCCAAGCAACAACCAGGTCCAACATAAGATCCCTCACCAAGATGCACATGACCGGATAAAATAACATTGACGTCAATGACCACATCAGGATCTATGGTGACATCACGACCTCGCACATCAAAACGTGCAAAATCTTTAATGGCTACTCCAGCTAAACTAAATTGCTTGGCTTTTATTTGTTGGTAGTAACGTTCAAGCTGCGCTAATTGCCAGCGATTATTCACGCCTTGTATTTCATGCGCGGAAAATGCTTCGATACCAACAACTGATCGAGACTCTGATACTGCCAGTCTCACAATGTCTGTTAAGTAATATTCTTTCTGTTGATTGTCGTTGGTTAAACTTGGCAGCCATCGCTTAAGCAAGCCACCCCAAGTCGACACAATACCTGTGTTAGTTTCTTTGATACGCAACTCACTTGGCGTTGCATCTTTATGTTCAACAATACGTTGAATATTATTCTGCTCGTCTCTACAAATGCGTCCCAAACCACTTGGGTCAGCCACATTCGCAACCAACAAACCAATGCCCTCTTTCGGGGTAGTGTTTACTAAATAACTCAAGGTTCCTTCGGTGATAAGCGGTACATCACCATACAGAACTAACACTTGATCGTCGTCGTTAATATGCGGCAAAGCCTGACTAACTGCATGACCAGTACCCAATACTTCTTTTTGAGGAACCCAAGTCACTTCTTCTGAAGCCAAGGCGTCTTTAACGCGTGTGTTTTCATGATTGTAAATCACGCAAACCGCTTCAGGATTAAGTTCTTGAGCAGTATCGATAACATGCCCTAAAAGCGGAATGCCTCCTAAAGGATGTAATACCTTGGGAAGGTCCGCTAGCATACGAGACCCTTTGCCCGCTGCAAGAATAATTACTTTCAATGTCATAATCACCACCTCAGTTGTGAACACATCGCAACTTAAGGCAAAGTCGTTATGCTTGCTTTAGCGACGTAACGATTTCAAAGCTTTAAGCTGTGCCGCTAATTCCGCTAACTCTGCAAGTGCTTGTGCGTTCTCTATAGTGGATTTGCGTTCACTCAAACGCTTCTCCGCTAATTCTTTAGCAGCCAAGACAGCTGCCTCATCAATATCTTCAGCTCGAAGTGCCGTATCTGCCAACACAGTTGCTGACTGAGGTTGCACTTCCAATAAACCGCTAGACACATAAAAATAATGCTCAGAACCGTCGGCCAACACAATTTCTATTTGGCCTGGCTTAAGTGGTGTGATCAAAGCCATATGGCCTGGATGAATACCTAATTCGCCTTGCTTACCCGTCAGGCTAAAGCGCTGAATCTCTCCAGAAAAAAGGCTCGCTTCAGCACTGACAATAGTAAGTTGCATTGTTTTAATAGCCATGGTTCACACTCCTCTTTCTGGCTATAAGCTTTTAGCTTTCTCAACAGCTTCTTCAATACTACCGACCATATAGAACGCTTGTTCTGGTAGATCATCGTATTCACCATCGAGGATTCCTTTAAATCCTCGGATAGTGTCTTCCAAAGAAACATATTTCCCGGGCGTACCAGTAAACACCTCAGCCACAAAGAATGGTTGAGACAAGAACTTCGTGATACGTCGAGCGCGTCGAACAATTTGCTTATCTTCTTCAGACAACTCATCCATACCCAAGATAGCAATGATGTCTTTCAATTCTTTGTTACGCTGTAGAATTTCTTGAACACCCCGAGCAATGGAATAATGTTCTTCGCCAACCACGAGAGGATCTAATTGTCGACTTGTTGAATCAAGTGGGTCAATCGCAGGATAAATACCTTGATCCACAATCGCACGAGATAACACAACCGTTGCATCCAAATGAGAGAATGTTGTGGCAGGGGATGGATCAGTCAAATCATCAGCTGGTACATAAACAGCTTGAATAGATGTAATGGATCCATTTTTAGTTGAGGTAATTCGTTCTTGTAGCTGCCCCATTTCTTCAGCCAAGGTCGGTTGATAACCCACCGCAGACGGCATACGACCCAACAGCGCAGATACTTCCACACCAGCTAATGTGTAGCGATAAATATTATCAATAAATAACAATACGTCTTTGCCTTCATCACGGAAATCTTCCGCAATGGTTAAGCCTGTTAAAGCAACTCGCAAACGGTTTCCTGGAGGCTCGTTCATTTGTCCGTAAACAAGAGATACTTTATTAAGAACGTTTGAGTCTTTCATTTCGTGGTAGAAATCATTACCTTCTCGGGTTCGCTCACCCACACCGGCAAACACAGAATAACCACTGTGCTCAGTCGCAATGTTTCGAATCAGCTCCATCATGTTAACCGTTTTACCAACACCGGCGCCGCCAAACAAACCCACTTTACCACCTTTCGCAATTGGGCAAAGCAAGTCAATGACTTTAATACCAGTAACTAGCAATTCATTACCACTCGCTTGCTCAGTATAAGCTAGAGGCTTTCGGTGAATAGGCATGCGTTTTTCTTCGCCAATATCACCTGCTTCATCGATGGGTTGACCCAATACATTCATGATGCGACCCAGTGTTTTTTCACCCACAGGTACTTCGATAGGTCTGCCTAAATTTTTCACCGGTACGTGACGCTTCAAACCATCTGTCACGCCCATCGCGATCGTACGAACAACAGCATCACCTAGCTGTTGTTGCACCTCAAGAACCAAGGTCTTGTCATCCATATTGATTTCTAAAGCATCGTATACCTTAGGTACCTTGCCATGAGGGAAAGATACATCCACAACGGCACCGATGATTTGCTCAACACAACCTTCTGCCATGTTCTCTTGATGATCTGTTGGTACTGCACACATAAGCATGTTCCTCTTTTTGATATGGGCTTTTACAGCCCAGTCGTTGTTAATTAACCAATTGCATCCGCACCTGCAACGATCTCAGCAATTTCATTTGTAATGCTCGCCTGACGGGCTTTGTTGTAAATCAATTGTAATTCTTCAACCAAAGAAGCAGCATTATCAGTCGCATTACGCATAGCAAGCATTCGAGAAGCTTGCTCACAAGCAATGTTCTCAACAACTCCGCGATACACTTGAGACTCGATATACCTAAGCACCAGCTGAGTTAGAATTTCTTTTGCTTCATCTGGCTCATAGATGTAGTCCCAATGGCCTAAGCTGCTAGCGACTTTATCAATTTCCAAAGGAAGCAATTGTTGAATACGAGGCTTTTGAACCATGGTATTCACAAATTTATTGCTAATCACGAAGACCCTATCTAATTCTCCTTCGTCGTAACGCTTAATCAAAGCGCCAAGAACTCCCAGCAAGTCAGATAGTTCAGGTTGATCGCCGATTTGTTCAGCAATCGCTACAATTGGCATATCCAAACGTTTTAAAAAAGCTGATGCTTTACGTCCGATGATGGCAAGCTCAACCTCAACTGAATTGGCTTGATGCTCTTGCACATCAGTAAGCAAACGTCTAAATAAATTCACATTCAAACCGCCACAAAGGCCTCTATCGGTACTAACAACCAAATAGGCGACTCGCTTGGCATCATTTTTTTGTGAAAGATAAGGGTGACCAAGACTTTGACTAGCAGCAACATGCCCCATCACTTCACGAATCATGTCCGCATAAGGTAGAGCCTTCTTCATCAAGTTTTGCGTTTTACGCATTTTACTCGCCGCAACCAAACCCATCGCACTGGTAATCTGACCAGTGTTTTCTATGTTTTTAATTTTGCTTCGAATTTCTCGTGCTTGTGACATAAGATCGCCTCAATTTACGCCAAAGTGGCTTTAAACGCTTCCACACAATCCCTCAACATTGACTCAATCTCGTCGTTGTAGGTTGGGTTGTCGTTCAGTGTTTTTAAGAGATCCGCTCTATCCTGACGCGCAAATTGTCGTAAAGATCGTTCGAATTCAACAACACCTTCAACAGGAACATCATCAACAAAACCTTTTGTCATCGCAAACCAAACAACGGCCATCTCAGCAACAGAAAAGGGTGTGTACTGAGGCTGTTTCAGCATTTCCATGACGCGCTGGCCACGTTCTAGTTGTTTACGAGTGGCTTCATCTAGGTCTGATGCAAACTGGGAGAAAGCTTCCAACTCTCGGTATTGAGAAAGAGCAATACGAATACCGCCAACAAGCTTTTTAATCAACTTCGTTTGCGCAGCTCCACCCACACGAGACACTGACAAACCAGCGTTAATCGCAGGACGAATACCAGAGTTAAAGAGATCAACATCCAAAAAGATTTGACCATCAGTAATTGAAATAACGTTAGTTGGAATAAACGCAGATACGTCTCCAGCTTGAGTTTCAATGATAGGCAAAGCTGTCAGTGATCCTGTTTTGCCCTTCACTTTACCGTTTGTCATTTTTTCAACATAAGCCGCGCTTACACGAGACGAACGCTCTAATAAACGTGAATGCAAATAGAAAACATCGCCGGGGTACGCTTCTCGGCCAGGTGGTCGACGTAGTAGCAAAGACATTTGACGGTAAGCCCACGCCTGCTTGGTTAAGTCATCGAATACGATAAGAGCATCTTCTCCACGATCCCTGAAAAACTCACCCATAGTAGAACCGGTATAAGGCGCCAAAAATTGCATCGCAGCCGCTTCTGCGGCTGATGCAGCCACTATGATTGTGTGAGCAAGCGCGCCATTTTCTTCCAATTTACGCACTAAAGTAGCAACAGACGAAGCCTTTTGACCAATAGCAACATAGATACATTTCACGCCGGTATTTTTTTGATTGATGATCGCATCAATTGCAATAGCGGTTTTACCTGTCTGGCGATCACCAATGATAAGCTCACGCTGACCTCGGCCAATCGGCACCATTGAGTCAATAGATTTCAAACCTGTTTGCATAGGCTCATCCACAGACTGACGATCAATCACACCAGGAGCCACTTTTTCTATAGGAGCTGTTTCTGTGGTTTCGATAGGACCTTTGCCATCGATCGGATGACCCAAAGCATTAACAATACGGCCAAGCAAGGCATCGCCAACAGGCGCCTCAAGAATAGTTCCGGTACATTTAACAGTCATGCCTTCAGATAAGTGCTCGTAGGAACCAAGCACCACCGCACCAACACTGTCGCGCTCTAAGTTAAGCGCCAAGCCGTAAGTGCCTCCTGGGAACTCAATAGTCTCACCGGCCATCACATCTCTGAGGCCATGAATTCTAACAATACCATCACCCAAACTAACGATGGTTCCTTCTGTACATACTTCAGGACGCTTTTTCATTACGTCTTGTATGCGAGAAGCTATGAGATTGCTAATTTCAGACGGGTTTAATTGATCAACCATGCTTACACTCCCTCTCTCGTGTCGCTGCCTAGCAGTTGCTGGGCAAGTCTATTTAATTTACCTCGGATAGAACCATCCATCACTCGATCACCGGAACGAACAATCGCCCCACCAATCAAGCTGGAATCAACTAAAAAGGTCACTTTCAAATCGCTATCGAACTGCTTTTTCAAGCTCTTTATATAAAATGCCTGCTTCTCATCAGACAGAGGAAACGCTGATGTTAAACTAACATCTTGAATACCCCTTAAATCAGCTAATAGCTGCTTATACACATCGGCAATTTCAGGCAAAACCAGCTGCCGGCGCGCTTCAATCACCAAACGAACAAACTGCAAAAGATGCTCACCCAAAGCAGATACTTCCGCTGCGCAAGCAGACTGAAGAATATCCATAAACAAGGATTCCCACTCTTTAGCGGTCATGGTTGGATCGCTAACAAGCCGTGACACGCCATCATGCAACATCACCGCCTTAAGCACTGGCAACGTAGCAGCCCAATTATCTTCCGAATTGGAAGATTGAGCCACCTGAAACACAGCTTGGGCATAGGGTCTGGCAAGAGTCGCGTAACTAGCCATGCTTAAGCTTCTCCAAGTAACTGATCAATGATCACTTCACTATCTTTAGCGTTGATTTCGCGCTTAAGAACACCTTCCGCACAATCCACGACAAGCCTAGAAATATCTTTCATTACACTGTCTTGAAGTGCCTGGCGTTCTTGATCAATTTGAAGTCTGGCTAAATCAACCATTTTCTCACCTTGATCACGACTCTTCGCTTTTGCTTCTTCCATCATTTGGTGAGCACGCTGACTGGCGTGATCAACTATCGTTGCACTTTTTACTTTTGCATCGTTAATGATCTCGTCAACTCGAACCTGCGCGAGCTCTAAGTCACGCTGACCTTTTTCAGCAGCAGCCAAACCGTCAGCGATCGTTTTCTGCCTTGCTTCCAAAGCCCCTATGACCTTAGGCCAAATGCACTTCATGGTGATCGCAATAAAAATGATAAAGAACACCATTTCGACTAACAAGGTAATGTTAATATCCATCAGCCTTCCTCTTTTTAGCGTTTAGGTCAGAGATTCTTAAGATGCAGCGTGTGCGTATTTCAGAACGACACTCAACAACGGATTGTTTGCAAATAAAAGCACAAGTCCCATTGCTAACGAAATAGCAGCAAACGCATCAACCAAACCAGCCATTAGAAACATACGACCCATCAACATGGAAGTAAGCTCTGGCTGTCTGGCAACACCTTCTAGGAATTTGCCACCCAAAACACCAAAGCCAATCGCTGTACCCATCGCAGCCAAGCCAATTAACAAACCAACAGCAACGGCACTAAGCCCCTGAACGTGAGCAACAAGTTGTGCAATAGAAGCTACCATAGTTTTTCCCCTCTCGAGTGTTATAAAAAAGTGTTAGTGAGCATCATGCGCCATACTGATGTAGACGATCGTCAACATCATAAATATGAACGCTTGAATAGAAATGATCAGGACATGGAACAAAGTCCACGCCAAACCCAAAGGTACCCCCATCCACCAGGGAAGCAGGGCGATCAAAATAAAGATGAGCTCTCCGGCAAACAAGTTACCGTAGAGTCGCAAAGCCAATGACATAGGCTTAACACACTCATCAATGAGACGAAACATGAAATTTATGGGAAACAAATAAGCTGGAAACGGGCTAGTGAACGACTCTTTTAAGAACGCGAAGCCGCCTTTAATTTTGATGTTGTAATAAATGGTAAGAATAAACACTGTAAATGACAGCGCTAAAGTCATGGTGAGATCTGCAGTCGGCACGGCCTTAAAGTGATGCACGCCCGCAAGGGAAAGGCCTCTTGGAATCAGGTCGACTGGAATTAAGTCCATGAAATTCATGAGAAAAACCCAGATAAAGATGGTCAGCGCCAAAGGCGCAAGCAAGCGACGATCGCCATGGAAACCTTCTGAAACGGTACTATCTACCTTCTCTACAGCAAACTCAACGAAATTTTGCCAAGCGGCCGGAATACCTGACGTTGCGCAACGCGCAGCGCAATAAAAGATACCGGTGAATAACATACCCAGCAAAAAAGAAATAACGATTGTATCTAGGTTTAGGGTCATGAAACCACCGGAACTGCCCACCTTCATCGTGTGCAAATTCAACATCCAGTGCTGCATGTGATGCCCGATGTATTCACTTGAGGTAAGTAATTGCGGGTGACTCATATGTCGTTACCTATGTCGTTATATCCATACTGACAACCCATGGAGCCAACCAATGACCCAACTGAGCGCCAACAAAACCGATCCAAAAAGGGATCATTGCCGGACGAAAATAGCACACAAAACCTAGCGCCATCAGTGCACAGAGAAGCAACTTAAGCGCTGAGCCGGCATACATACGGCTAACAATACGCTTTGCATCTCTACCACTTGCTGTTTTACAGAAAAGGAAAACAAACAACAAACCTGGAAGCAACACTGAGATTCCACCCAAACAGACAGAACCGGCAACAGTCGTTCCCCAAAAAAAGGCAAGCAAAGCTGCCAAAAGAACCACCAAGGCCTGTACCGCCAAAAACCGATACGCAATCTGACGAACACGTAAAGTGGCTGGTGAAACACCGCACAAAACCATGCCCACTCCTATCGACCAACAATCAATTCGGAGCGAGTATACCATCTTTTATCACTCATGCAACACGGTGAGAATTGCATGTAAAATATGCAAATTCTCGTTTTTGGCCAATCTTAGACAAAAACCTCTTCAAAGTGTCCGTGTAAACTCCTATTACTTATGTATACTCCGTTTTCTCATCACTTATTCGACTAAAAAGTCTCAAAACTAGACATTTCAGGAAGCCTAGCTTCTAGCCAACCTTAATAAATTTATTATTTTAATATTACCTTAATTGGCCGCCCGAACCTCAACGTATACACTATTCTCTCACTTTGCCTTGGAGGTTTCTTATGCCTAAGCTCTCTCATACTCTTTGTGCACCTCTCACCTGCCTCATCTCACTTTACGCCCACGCTCTTCCATCACCATGCCAGAGGTGAACTCCAAGCAGCTCTTTGCCAGCGGATTTTCAAACGGAGCAGGTTTAGTCAACACCCTAGCTGCAGAGCAAAATGATTTTAAAGGGATTACAGCGTTTAGCTCTAACTTGCTTGAGAACCACTTACCTTCCGATAAAACAACACTCACGTCACAGGCTACCTATGCCCTTCTTGCGGGCATGGTATTCCTCAAAACTTTGAGGGCAATCAAATGCAGCTAATCATCGACTTCTTTGATCCAGATGATACTATCTTTCAACGTGCATAATTAATATTGAAGGCCCGCCATGAGTAGAGAAGACCTAATTCCTAACGCAGCAGCACAAAACGGATGGAACTGTTTCGATGTAGCAGCCGGTATTGATCGAGACTTTATTGTTGAAGAAGCCCTCACCGACGATGAAGGAAAGCGATCCTACTACCGACTACTACTGGCTCCCGAAATAATGAACGCAGCTGTTTTAACCGTTGTGCATGAACTGTCTCAGGAAGAGGATATTCTAGAAGAATTACTTGACGAGAGCTACGAGGAAGAAAAACTCAGACGCCGCGAACAAACATTTAGACTGCTCGGAATCACCAAAGGAATGCCCAAAGAAGAGGCCTCTGAAATCGCTAAAGGTCATTGTGACTACCTAGATGCCCAAAGACAAATGAAAAACAAAAAGGGCTCCCTCAACTGGCCTCGCTTTGCGTTACCACGTGCCATGTGTGTCGATAAATACGGAGCGTTTAATAAAACCTTGAAAGATACTGTTGTAGATTTTTTAGGTGCCGATGAGGCTTTAAAAAATGCCCGACATACTTTTGAATCTCTACAAGACGATCCCTCAAAAGAGGCTGAACGTCACCATGCTCAACAAAACCACCAAGAAGCTATTCGTGCCCATGAAAAAGCCCATAAAAAATTTCGAGACCTCTGCGAAAACAATAAAGTCTATGAGGGCTACATCAGGCAATATTACGGGAAAAATGGCTGGTTCGTTTTTCAACCCCAAATAGGCGGCACCTCCATGGTGGATGTTGTAGCGGCCATCATGCAAATTAATTTTCAAATCTTCCAAGAGGAAGATTTTACTAATCCTTACCGTAAAACTCTCGAAAAAACGAAACCCGTTCGGAAAATTTATTACAACGGCTTTAATCACTTCATGGCTTATCGACCAGGGTGGAGCGAGCCCAGCCCTGATGACAAAATGATCACTGAAAGCACCAAGTCTGGAAACATGGGTGATCTTTTAGAGTTTTTACGATCCCACCAAAACATGGCTAGAAAAGATCCTATTCATGGTGGAACAGCTCTGCATTGGGCAGCCCACTATGGACAAATTTCTATGCTTCGTGAATTGTACATAGCTGGCGCTCCACTTGAAGAAAAAGATGGCACCCGCGGCCGAACAGCCTTGGGGTATGCAGCAAAGCGCTACAGCGAGGTTAGTGGAAACGATAGTCAGGGGTTGGCAACGTGCATAGAGTTTCTTTGGCAACAATGCGGGGCTGACCCAAACATTAAAGATAACAATGGAAAAACTCCCCATGACTACTGTCCAGATCTATTCGACGGCGATGAAAAGCATAGAAAAAAAGAGCAAGGTGTGTATCAATCACTACTTCCCATACGAGAGCGAAGCCAAAGCCCAGGCATTTTATTTCAGCAAGAATACTCAGAAGCTAACTCTAACCTTGGTATCACACTAACATCAGGCCAACAATATATATTACCAGGCTTTGATATTCATACAGAACTCAGAAATGTGGAGCATGCGTTTAGACGATCCTGCCAACAGTACAAAGAACGCCTTACATTCGGAAAACTAATAAAAGCTCTAGAAGAAAATAAAGATCAGCACAACCCAAGAGCGTATGTTGAAAGCATTCTGGAGAGTATCTTTAATCGGAACCTAACAGAAAGCCTGAAAGAATCTCTCCTTCAGTTTCAAGAAAAAATAATAGTCGCTATTATTTCTGAAATAGGCGACGAAAATAAAAAAAATATGCGTTCTTACTTAACAACCCAAGGAGGGAAAGTTCAAAAAAGACTAATAAAAGAATACCTCACTAAAGCATCCGCTTTAATCGTTACATCAAAGATGAACTTGAAATCGATTGTTGATGAACACCTAGAAAGTGAAGGTGCTCAAACACCTCAAACAATAACAAAACAACTTAGCAACAGTGATAAAATGTACCGACATAACAAACCAAACAAGGAAATTGATACAGAAATAAAGACTATCGAAAAGAAACTATCTGCTCGAGATGCAATGCCCGCCTTACCACCCTCTAGCGATACCACTAATTTTGTATGCGCCTCTCTCTCTTTTGTGGTTAAAAAACAAGATCAAAGTCATGAAACAATCACTTTACCCATTGCCTTAAAGCAATCTGTCTTTTCTATTAACGACACAAGAAGAGATCGATTCATCGGCGAAAAAACCAACTCTGAAGGCAGCTTATATTTGCAAGACCTTATTTTTAATCGCACTATAAAAAAAACAAACCCCTCTCTAAAGGCAGCGAAAGCAGAAAGCTGTAGCCACAGTGAACAAGCTGTTTTTTATTATCTCTACGATGGCGATGTGCAATACCATCTAGTTAAGCGATTACTTTCACAAGCACCCTTGCAAGCAAGCAATCCTGACGCAAAAAAAGAAGATCAGATTTTCTATTCAAGCATCGAAGCAATTGAAGCTATTTCTTTGGATATGCACTCTACACGCATGATGTGCACAAACTGCCAACAAGCCGGGCGCGCTTTTCTGGCTGATACTATGGGTTTTCGAAAACACCTTATTGAAACCTTAAATAGACGATCAAAACTACCTGAAAAACACCCTGGATTTCTTCCTTTTTTCAAACAAAAAAACTCCTCTGAAACACAATTGTTTTGTCGTGTCACTGCAGATATACCACACGGTGATTGCAAAAATCCCAGCCTTATATCAGACCCTAACGAAAAACCAACCACGTTGGATGACCCCTCTCGTCCTTTTATTCTAGACACCCGAAAATTACCTGTAAGTGACGGTGCTGGCAGGGCTCATAAATACAGCATAGCCACTAGCGGCGGAAGCAATGTACCAAACGAATACCCACTGGCTTATTTGCAATTGGTCATGCCCACACTCGAGAGAGCCTCCCTCATTATCACCGAATTCCTAGCGCGAAGAACATTTAAAAAACAAATGACAAGAAAAGCAGTCTCTAAACCAACCCTAAGGGTTGCTGGTCGCCTCTTTGGCCGACCTTTTTGGAAACAAATAATGGATATTCGTCACCCTCCTCAAACCCCAACAAAACCTCCTCGCATTAAAAGAAGCCCAACGTAACTTAATTATCACCCGGCTTCGAACTCTGCGCTTTAATCGCCTGCATCGCCTCTACCACTTCTGATGTTACTTTTGCGAGTGGGACTTGCTCACACTCTGGATCACGGCCTCCGTAATCATTATCTGCTCCAACAAACGCAACAATAGGTAAAGCCAGCGAATCACAGACCTCGCTTAATTTATCTCGCCGATTCCCAGCTTTTTTATCGTCACTAGCACCTTTCATCGCTTCATCAAAAATGGCTTCAGGATCACCGTAACTCAAACCTATCGAGTAAATAACGGAAGGGTCTTCCGCACTAACAGCATTAATCACTCGCGTTGGTACAGCAAAATGATTGGTCTCATAACCATAATCATTCTTCTTTGCGTCATCACTAGGCAAATGTGCCTTCTGAAAATCCTCGAAAGTCTTTCCAGGTTTCAGACGACGCTGTAAAATCGAAACTATGGTTGGTGTTTTTTCTCGGTATGTCATGGGCCTCTGTAAACAGATATCTAAACTATAGCAAAGAAGCACTGATTTGTTGATGATATCAAAAAACCATAGACCCTTGATTCTTATCTCTTTTTCTTCTCTTAGGTTTTCTGGCCGGGTCATTTTAACCCTTTTTGGTTTTTTTACTCGGGTCATTTTAGGCAAATTTGATTTTTTTACAGACTTAACTGAGGAGCTTACAAAACAATCCTTTTAAATCAATCGGTTAAGGAACCCTTAAGTCTCTAAATAACCCTGCCTTCTTGCTGGAAAAGACCAAAAGCGGTACAGTATAGCTTCCGTTAATAGAGAGGACTCCGCCATGACAGAACAAAACAATCCCCTACTCGCCATTTCCCCTCTCGATGGTCGTTATTATTCTAAGATGGATGCATTAAGACCCCTTTTCAGTGAATTTGCTCTGATTCGTGGACGTGTTCAAGTTGAGCTAGGTTGGTTGTGTTTGCTAGGCGAACACCTGGTGTTAACCGACCCCGACTCTCTCTCTAAGCTTCAGCATCTTGCCGACCACATCAATCATCACTTTTCACTTGCCGATGCAGAAGCCATTAAAGCAATAGAGGCAACCACAAAACACGATGTTAAAGCTGTTGAGTATTGGTTAGCAGAACAACTCGATAAAGCAGAACTTGGTTTTTTACGAGCATGGGTTCATTTTGCTTGTACATCAGAAGATATCAACAACCTTGCTTATGGCATCATGTTATTGCAATGCCAAAACCATCTTCTAAGTCGTGCCAGTGAGCTTTATCAAGAGCTAGATACGATGGCAAATGAAAATGCTGGCGTGCCCATGCTATCTAGAACGCACGGACAAGCAGCTAGCCCAACGACCTTAGGTAAAGAATGCCGGAACATCGCCTCTCGTTTAAAACAAGCTCACGCTCATTTTTCTGATCAGGGGTGTTATGGCAAATGCAATGGCGCTGTTGGTAACTACAACGCACATGTTGCAGCTTACCCGAGCGTCGATTGGCCAAAACTCAGTCGTGAATTTGTGGAAAGCTTAGGGCTTATATGGCAAGCACACAGCACTCAAATTGAAGCACACGATGGCATCGGCAGTTGGTCACACGCCTTGTCCCGACTCAACACTGTGCTCATCGATGCTTCTCGAGATATCTGGCAATACATCAGCAACGGGTATTTCACACAAAGTTCCGTTAGCTCAGAAGTTGGCTCTTCTACCATGCCACACAAAACCAACCCCATCGATTTTGAAAACGCTGAAGGAAACTTAGGCATTGCCAATGCGCTTGCTCATCACATGGCATGCAAACTACCTGTTTCTCGTTTACAACGAGACTTATCTGATTCCACCGTTCTTCGCAACATTGGTGTGATGATAGGGCACAGCGATTTAGCCTACCAAGCGTTACTAAAAGGCTTAAAGAAACTCTCACCTAACACCAAAAAACTTAAAGAAGAATGCGATGGTCACTGGGAAGTATTAGCAGAAGCCGTGCAAACTGTTATGCGAGCCAATGGCATTGCTGATGCTTACGAACAACTCAAAGCTGTGACCCGTGGCCAAGCCATCGATGAAAACACATTGAAAGAATTTATCGACAACTTAGATATCCCAGGCGATCAAAAAGAGTCGTTGCTAGAACTCACTCCTTCCACCTACCTTGGTTTGGCAGAGTTTTTAGCGAAGCAGTCATGATCTTAAAAAAGAGTAGCTAGTACTTCTTCCTCCTCCAGGATTTTTAAGCAAAACACCCCAGCTCACTAAATGCTGTATGTCACGAAACGCTGTGTCTGTCGAACACTTGGCAAGCTTTGCGTACTTTGAGGTATTCATATAACCCTCAAAGGACTCTTCCAGCATCCGGTTAAGGACCTGTTTTTGCCTTTCGTTAGCAGGATGTACACCCAAACGCTCCCAAACATCAGCCTTAAATAGCACATGACTTAAAGTGCTATCCGCATTTCCTATCGCTTTTTCAACACATTCCACAAACCATAGTAACCACGTTGTAATATCTAAAGTTCCTCGCTGTTGCCTCTCTAGATAGCGATAGTAATACTTACGTTGGCGCTCAATCTCAGAAGACACACTATAAAAACGATCTGCCGTACCATCCCCTCGAGCCAATAGATAATCAGAAATAGCTCTAGCAATACGGCCGTTACCATCCTCAAAGGGATGTATCATTAAAAACCATAGATGAGCTATACCCGCTTTAACAATTGGATCTAAATTATTCTCTTGGTTTAACCAAAGAAGGTATGCCTCCATTTCAGAAGCAACTCTATCCGCACTCGGAGCTTCAAAGTGAACCTTCTCTCGACCAACTGGACCAGAAACAACTTGCATAGGTCCATCTTCTAATTGACGCCAAGAAGCAACAATAATGGAATATAACCCACTTCTTCCCGTCGGAAACAAAGCGCCGTGCCAGTTAAATAAACGCTCTTGAGTCAGTGGTTCAAAGCATTGTTGCGTGGCATCCAACATCATTGCAACGACTCCTTCAACATGACGACTTGCTGGAACTAAACCTGCAACTTCCATGCCAAGACGGCGGGCAACTGAAGAACGTACCTCCTCCCTATCAAGTATCTCACCTTCAATAGCTGAAGAAGTTAATACGTCAGTCGTTAAGGTATTTAAACTGGCTTCTTGCTGAAGTATCAAACCCAAAGAACCAAGCTTACCAAGTAAAATTCCTTGCTGATGCCGCACTGTTGAAAGCTTCGGCATTAAAGCCTCTAAATCCCAAGTGAAATGGGGCCAATCTAAGTCGTTATAAATCCACATACGACACCTAACTTAGTGAGTTTGTCTTTTAAATATACATACTCTGCGGTGATTAAGTAAGCTATTCACCGAAAAACATGCGGTGAATAAGGGGGTCTTTCATCATAAAAATAAAAAAGTTGATTTATATCAATAAATTACAGCCTAAAGGCCCTTTTATGGCACTTGGTCATATACCTGCAGAGAAGGATACAATCCACATAAAGTATACCTCCCGACAAGGATACCTTTTTAAAACCTCTTAAAAAGTTGGTTTTTTCAATGGGCTATATTCTTTTTGTCTCTTATATAAGCAAGTGTATCGCACCGCTCGAGATAGATTAACGCCATCCTAGCGCAAATCGACTCGCGAAGGCGATCGTTATCTGTGCCGCGACTCGTCCTCGTCACCCACGCTACGCAACCTAACGGCTTGACTACGCTGTGGTCTCT
>JAJRRL010000026.1 GCA_024279495.1 Gammaproteobacteria bacterium
CGTGACGTCGGGGGCCTAGCTTCGATCCAGTTCGTGCGAAGCATGGACTAAGGATCTTTATCAATTTAGGAAATTTAATTTTTAAAAGCAGTCTTCAGATATGAGCTCACAATAATGTTAGGGCTTAGGTTATAAAGATTTCTAGTGTCAGCTAAAGCTGAAACGAAATCCTTAAGATGGGTCCCCGATGTCATTACATTCCTGGGGATGACAATGCGTGGGATAGCAATTCAATCATGCAGCTTAATCCCCTACGTCATTTCATTGCCTTCGGATGACAAGTCGAGAGAATGGCGGCGTAAATCACACTCTTACTTAGCGCGAGGGAGCATTCTTCTTCTTTCTTGTTTTGGACTTGCGTCGTCACCAGATTTGGAATTACTGAACATGTTTAGTCGTTGTCGCGCTGCTGCGGAAGAGGTAGCGCTATCTGCTTCATCTGCTTCAGTATCAGATTCACTGTCAAGGCCTGCGAAGGTAGCGTCTAGAGCAGCAAATTGCTCGTCAAGGTTAGTTGATAATTGATTAAATAGGCCGCCGGTTCCAAAAAATTTTTGCACAAGCTGCAAGTTGCCTTGAAGGCTTTGAGGTTGTATTGCCGCTTTTGAAAGCTCTCTCATAGCTTGTGTTGTATCAGCCATGCGACCATTGCGTTCACAGCTTTTGAGTAGGTCTTGATACTCTGGGTCTTCTTTTTTTGCCTTTCTTAAAAGAGCAATGAAGTGTGAATCTGTTGTTTTAAGCTCGGGCTTCTTTAACTGTAAAGTCGCACTTAAAGTTAGCTCTTGCTTATGTAGCAGGTCTTCCATAGCGCCCAAGCTGTAGCTTATCATATCATTGCCAGTATCAAGCATGCTTTGACCGCTTTCGGCAAGGGGTTGTGTTATCTTTGCATATTTTTGAACAAGGCTATTTGCATCTTCTATTTTCTGATTTTGTTTTTTCTTTCGTTGTAAGCGGGCAAGCATTTGTGCTTTTCTTGAGTTTGTATTGGTGTTTCCAGATCCACCAGGCTGTCTGTTTTTACGTCTAGGCATTGCTTTCTCCATCGTTCAAGTTAAATAATGCCTCCGACTTTATCTTCAATGGTTTAAAATGTCAACAGAAATGCGACTAAAGTTGTTCAACAAATGTCTGAAACTCTTTACTGGAAGCCAAGTGATGGCACTTTATTTTAGGAATAGACAGACCCAAGAAAATACAGCTCTCACGAGTCGTTGTTTTATTTTCTTTTGTCAGTTCAATAGCAGCATGAATATGGCAAACATGAGCAAGAGCATGATCACCAAAATGATCTGTTATTGAGAGAAATCCTTCTTTTTTACGATGCATTAGGTTGTGAATGCGCTTGGGAGCTTTGGCGATGAGCGTGTCATCGATGCGAGATAATAAAACCGCGTCATCTGAAATAAGTTGATGGCCTTGCTTTAGCAAGGTGATGCAGAATTCTGTTTTTCCAATGCCAGGATCACCCAAAATAAGTAGGCCAAGCTCGTTGCTTAACAGCATGGCGTTGGCGTGGATTATGGTGTGGGGATGGCCATCATTTGGGAGAAGTTGTTCCATAATTCTTCGGCACTTGTTGATTGTTCTAGGGCGTGAGTGTTTCTTGGATCGCTGAGCATTTCAGCCAGTTGCTTTAAAGTGTATAGGTGTTCGGAATTAGCTTTGCTTGGTACTAACAGAGCGAAGGCTAAAGACACGGATGTCGGTGTTCAAACGCTTGTGCCAAACACTCCAGGCATTGTTTTTTGTGTCAATACCTGGAGGATGGAACAAAGTAAGTTTCTTTGAAAAAAGAGATAAAACAGCTCGTTATAAGAGCTAGTGTTTATCTTTGTGTTTTTCAATTTGCACGGTGAGCTTGTGTATCACAAGATCGATGGTTTTGTACATGTCGGTGCTTTCGGCATGAGCATTGATTTGATCGCCACCAAGCAAAAGATGTGC
>JAJRRL010000027.1 GCA_024279495.1 Gammaproteobacteria bacterium
AGCCAGAGAATGAGCTCTCCCACATGATGCTTCCATTTGAACGGTTTTTCGGTGTTTTTGTACTTATTGTTAGCCATTATTTCTGTCTCTGTGTGAACTAAGTCTAGGTTAGCAGTAAGTCAATTTTTTGCAACAGTGCCCCTGGCCCCGATCCTGGTAAAAAAGGGTTAAATCTCCCTGATGGATCAATTAATGTTCAACTCATTCAAGAGGCTCATTGCGCTACTTGAGTTTATCGTAGTACGGTCTCCTAGGTTTTGGCTGCAATTTAATGTTTTTTTGTAAGCGGTGAAAATAAAGCGCTTTGCTTGGTGGACCAGAACAGATGTTGCTTTATCAACTATGCCTGAACTGTTGCGGTAGCAGGTTGAGTTCGCGAAACATTTTCCTCAAAAAATAAAGTTGATTTCACGGCTATTCTTTTGTCAGGAAATCGACCTGAACTCACGCATCGTTTAAAGACTAGAGCTCCCACCAATATAGACAGCGACAATGAAGCCATAACCAACAACAGTAAAGGATAAGTTTGTAGGAGTAAAACGCCTACTGCTACTCCCGACAAACTAAGTGTTAGAGCGCTTTTAATGATTAAATGAGTCAACTTTTCGTTTTTCTTGACTACCGAATAAGTTTTGTTTTGGTTGCAACTTTTGACAAAATCCATCCACCCCTTAATCACTTTAACAAGCAAAGTAAGAGCCTTCAAGCCGAATATAATAGGCATCATAACGGGCAACAACGACACTATAGTCACCCCCATCGATAAGGCAATCACAATAGTCGACAACGCGGTAACAAAACAAATGGAATGAAGAGTTACATTTAACGCCTCATCAATTAAATATTTCTTTCGCTGAGACTTTTTTTTAACCAGATCATAAACAGATAAGCCAACTTGAATAATATCTGAAACCAATATAGTTATAAACAGAACAGAGCTTAAAATTGTTAGGATATTCAATGCTTGAAGTAATACAGAAGAGCTACAAGATACACCCAGCGAAGTGAAGGCAAAAGGAGCTACCTCTGATGAGGCGATCTCTAGTGAACGATGCAACAATGAAGCTTCCTTAATGTGATTCAACCTTGACTTGACGGCCCCGCCTCATCGACAGATGATGGATCTAAATGGATGGGCCAGAAATGGGCCCGTGAACTACTTAGCTTCCTTCGCTTCAGACTCAATAACAAGAAAGAAAGCCTGCCCCGATCGGTTTAGCGTTAGCATCAGCTGATCCTGTTTTTTGTGGAGCATATTAATGAGCTCCTTGAGTGAGTGGATCGTTTTTTTATTGATGGATAAAATCACATCACCTGGAACCACGCCCGCTAAAGCTGCAGAAGAACTTGGGCTCACACCAGAGATAAGAATACCGTCTGAAATAATATCACTTCCCGGTAAAATTCGGCGTGTTTCACGCAAAGTGGTCCCATTTAAAAAGGGAAGTGTATGTGTTTGTAGTTTCTCGTCAGGAGAACCTGTAATGGCCTGTATCGTCATCTTTTTCCCGGCTCGTTGAATGCGGATAGTCAGTGGTTTTTCAGGTGGTGTAACGGCTAATAAGTTATGTAACTCACCAGAATCTTCAACGCGATAACCGTTTACCGATTCAATTAAATCTAAGGGTTTTAATGATGCTTTATCGGCAGCGCTATTAGGAATAATTTCGGAAATTAAAACGCCTTTATGGTGATCGAAATGCAAATATTTGGCTAATTTCCCCGTGTTGTCTTGAACAATAACGCCTAAAAAACCACGCTTTACCTTACCAAATTGAATGAGCTGTAATGCAACAGAATATGCAATGTCGCTAGGAATCGCAAAACCGATCCCAATGCTACCACTGTTAGGTGTGATAATCGCTGTATTAATACCAATAACTTGCCCCTTCATATTGATGAGCCCACCACCAGAGTTGCCCATGTTAATGGATGAATCGGTTTGAATAAGATCTTGTAATCCATCGACGCTTGATAGTGCAGAACGGTTCAGTGCACTAACCACACCTGAGGTCACCGTCTCAGTCAGACCAAAAGGACTACCGATGGCAACCACCGAATCACCCACGTGCACGCTGCTTGAATTCGCAAACGGGATGCTGGTGAGGTGTTTGGCGTTAATATGAATCACCGCCAAATCAAAATCATTGTCTTGTCCGATGATCTTAGCCACAAAGCGACGGCCATCTTGCAAGGTGACAATGATGAGCTGTGCGTGGTCAATGACGTGAGCATTGGTGATAATCATACCGTTTTTTTTGTTGAGAATAATGCCGGAGCCAACGGTCATGGTTTTGTCGAGCTGTCGAAGCGCTTTAGCGCTGCCGGTGAGCTCGTGGTTTTGACGAATCACTGAAACATTAACAATGGCTGGTTTGACGGCGGCGATCATCGATTGTATGTTTTGAGCGGGCGCACTATGAGAGCCAGCCAAGGAAAGTGTCGGAATGAATAGTATAATAGTTAAAGCGAAGCTTAAACGACGGTAGTACGGTACGAGCATGTGGTTATCCTTATTGATAACACGATTAAAATTTCGCAATCGACTAAATAGCGAAAGCTTCCTAAAAACGTATCTTATCAGAGGAGTCACTTAGATATCTAGGGGGGGTGCGGCACCATTCTTACTCGCACGAACCTAGTAAATCCAACTGATTCTCTGAGTCAAGCACCCTTCAATCACAAAGTTAAGGAGGCGATATGACAAGTCATAACAGGTTGCCCTATGAGGAACGACACCACATTTATCAACTGCTTTTTCGCACTAAAAATATCGAGGAGGTGAAAATATTTTTGATTATCTTGCTTCAAAAGGGGCAGTATTGGCTAATGGATCATTACAAGAAATAAAGGCACTTTCTAAGTGTTCAAATCTATCGTATAACCGATTGCATAAATCTGAAGTTAATTATATTCGGTTACAGCAGTATTGATGGAATAAAACATTTTGCTTGGCGCACCAGAGAGAACGTTACACTACCTGAGTTCGGTTTGCTAAAAACCCACATAAAATCAGTAAGCTATCTTTCGGGGTATTTGTTAATATAGGAGGGCTCTCCTGACTCTGCCGTGGAGATTAACATGCTGATTTCCCAAGGAATAATCGGTAACCTGAAATATCTAAATGCAACCTTTGGAACAGGTGTTTTATGTTGAAAATCCCATAACAACGCCGCTTCAGTACCTTGGCTTTGTTGTTAATCCCCTCGACAAAAGCACTTGTGTTTCTGTCGATAAAATAATTTGCAATTTCGCTTTTATACTTTCGCAGTGTCTTCATGAATTTATTGAAGCAGAGAAGATTGCTGCGGCGGACCTCCTTGATCCACGCATTAATTTTATTCACGGCCTCTTCTTTACTCATGTGAGTATTGAAAATTTGTGTGAGCTTTAATCCTAGCCGATAAGCTTCCATGAGTTCAGATGAATGCGAGAATAGCTCACTGACAACGGCTTTCTCTTTTTTGCTACTGCATTCATTTCCTTTGCGTAAAATGTGCATGGCTCCCTTTAATTTATCATACTCACGTGCCGATAATTCTTTCTTTAACTGGGCTAATATTTTCTGCCGATAACTGTCAAGCTCTCTCCGATACAACTTCGCAACATGAAACCTATCAATGACAACAACGGTCTTTTTCTTGAAGACTTCCTTCGCAGCATTGACGTACCCGTCATACATGTCAGTACAAATGGCTTCAACAGTTCGCTTCAGTTTTTTAGGGATACTTTTTAAAAACACCTTTATTTTAGCCTTTTCTCTACCTTTTATAACAGACAATAATCGAACAACCCCATCCACTCGGCAGGTGATTAGGGTCACATAATCTTTATACCCTTTTTGTAATGAGATCTCATCAATTCCTAAAACACCTATCTGACTTATCGACTTCCAATTAATCCTGCCCTCGATATGTCTATTTACAACTCCTTTAACCGATCCTTCCGAGAGCCTCTCCTTCACACAGACATCAACTATCGTACTATTAACCAACTCCATTAAAATGTGTGTCTCATAGTCAACGGTGTAGCTGCTATTTTGTTTATGCCAAGAAGGCGTGGCTGTTGTGGTCGGTTGATCGTCGCAATCTTCACAGAGATAACGATGCGGCTTATAAACAATGTAGGTCGGCCTACCAAATACGGGAAGATGCCTTAGTTTTCTATCTTTGTCAGTACTATGACAACACTTCAGCTCTTTACCACAATTGCGGCATGGGACTGATGATTCCGTTGTTTCAATTGTAATGGTGACATTGCCATTTTTGCTTTTAGTGACATCGAGTACCCGGGTATTCGGCAAGTTGATAAGGTCTAGTAAGTCCATGAGAATGATCCCTGAAAAGCGGTGAAAGCGGTGAAAGCGGTGAAAGCGGTGAAAGCGGTGAAAGCGGTGAAAGCGGTGAAAGCGCATTATATAGCCAGGAGACAACTTCGTCTATAGCAATCTTACAGGCTTGTTTTACAGTATATTTCCTTCCACGGCAGATACTGGAGACCCAAAAAACATCGACAATTAATGCAAGGATAGACCCAAATCTCAAGCATGAGGCGGAAGCTATTTGGAAGGCGTAGGCTTATCAACGGCTGAAGCTATACGAATTTTTTACACCCAAATATGCTTGCGGAAAGGGTTACCATTCGAAGTTCGCCTGCCAAGCAAGGAAACACTTGCTGCTATGGATGAACTGGATGCAGGTAGGGGTAAGATCTATGGTTCTATGAGTGAAGTATGGAGGGAGATAGGCGATGCTTGATCTTTGCTTATCAACTAAATTCAGAAAGGATCTTAAAAAGATTAGAAAGCAGGGAAAAGATATTTCAAGCCTTGATGAGGTTGTTTGCATCCTGCAGTCAGAGGAGACGCTACCGAAGAAATTCCGGGATCATGATTTGATCGGCAATTGGAGAGGATATAGGGAGTGCCACATTACTCCAGACTGGTTGTTAGTTTACAGGAAAACTGCATCATAAGTATTGTAAGCACGCTTTACTTCATCTAATACGTAACCTGCTTCACGAAGAGCGCTAGATAGACATTTTTGACCACTAGTAACAGTAGTGCCACCTGAGGCATCACCCACGTTACTGAAAGTTGTTTGAGTAATGTCAGCGAAAGAAGAGTTAACAGCCAATGCGCCGACTGCAGCTAGCGATAAAGTCGCTAATTTTTTCAAGTTCATAAGTGACTTCCAAAGTAATGAGCGATAAGTTTGAGACATATTTTCAGGCTTACTATAGGCGATGGTATCGTTTACTTCCCTAAACGTTGTGAAAAATTAATCACCTTTAAAAAGGCTCTTAAAGTCAAGTCCTTAGCGGTAACATCACTTTGCGAAAGGTTTATAGAAGCAGTCACAGATGAGCTAAGGTATGGCATCTTTTGAAGATGCCGTAGAGTTTTCAGGCATGTTATTAGTAAACGGTAGTAGTTGCAGCAGAAGGGGTTGTCCATTCTGTGCTTGTTAAGCTTAAGGTGACACCGTGTGTCATGACATTTTCCAGTGCGCTATCGATAGCATTGGCCCTTGATTCTAGGATATGTTCGCTAAAGTCTATGGGGTCAGTGACGTCTGCTTCAGTTCCTGAGCTTATATGCACATCCCAATAGAGTGTGCAATCCATCCAAAATCCAGCGGCATCACCGTTACTTACATCAGGAACAGTCCCGGTATCAGTCCTGAATTGGGAGGCATCTTTTTTCAGTAAGCATAAAAGCTTGCTATCGCTGGCAGCGCCACATTCACTGCCTAAGTACATGGTAGCCACGTAGTTGCCATTGGGGCTTCCATCTGGGCCAAAAGCGGCATAGACCAAGCCCTGATAATCGGCACTATCATGAGAGCCAAAGGTAAAGCCTTGAGTACTAAAGGTGACTTTACTAAAAGTGACATTTGCTTTGTCATCATCGATGTAGGCAGATTCCACCATGTCACGCCAAGTGCCAGCTGCGGCAGTGGCCGCGCTAATGCAAGAAGAGGCGTTGTTTTGAATGGTTGCAAAACTTGCGCTTGCTAAGAAGAGACCAGTGATAAAGGAGATTAAGCGTTGTTTGTGGGTAAGCATAAGAATTCCCCATTCCTTGAGATACGTTTCTTTAGAATATTATAGTTGTTGAGTGGTTCATTTTCTAACAGCTTGAGAGTCTAATTAAAGGTGATGGTTTGGCAATCTGCTGTTGGCGAGTGTGAATTCCAGTTGCGTGGAGTGGAGTCTAGGGTAAATACGGTGCCACTGGGGGTGTTAGCATTGACGATGGCGCTAGTAAGAGCGCTAGTGCGAGAGACCAACTCATTGTTTGAAAAAGGTGTGGGGTCAGTGGCATTGGCCTCACTGCCGGCGGCAGTGAGGTGAACATCAAAACACAGATGGCAGGCCATTCGCGTATCGTTTGTGAGAGGCCTTGTTGTGGCGTCTGTTACGTTGGCCCAGCCGGTGTCGTCTTCTTCTAAGTTACAAAACAGTTTACTGTCGCTTAAAGACCAGCATTGCTTACCAAAGTAAGCTACGACAATGTAGTTTTTGGGATCGCCGTTATCTCTACCAAATTTTGCATACACTAAACCACGTTTCACACTGGAATCGACAGAGGTTTTGATAAAGCCATCTGTGCTGAACGTTTGGTCTGTAAAGACGTCGTCATCTGTGGCCATTTTACGCCAGGATTCTGCTGCTGCAATGGCTGCACTTAGACAAGAGGCGGGTGTGTTGCGTTTTGCAGCAAAGCCAGTTTGGATCACAAGGGGAGTGGCCACAGTGATCATCAATAATGTTTTTTTGATGCATGATGATGTCATGACAGGTGCCTACCTTCTGTCTGTGAAAAATTATCCGTGTTTTTTTGCCGCATGGTGCAAATCGTGGGATAGATGAGAGTGAGTATGAGAGTATCTGGCTGGGCCTTCTAAGCTTAAGGCCACCGTGTTTTGTCCATCATCTAACATCATTTCAGTTTGAGAAATGTGTGTGACAGTCATTTGGCCAAGTCTGTCGCCAACGTGAATGGCTTTTTTACCAATGAAGGCAACGTATTGACCGTCACGTTTCACAATCATTGTTAGTAATTTACCATTAGCATTTTCTGGTTGGTAATCGACACGTTCTTCGGGAGCAATTTGTTTTAAGACCTGAGTCTCTAGAGGGGATAAAGCGTCAGGGCTAGCATGAGCTGGGTTTTTTGTGTATTGAAAAGGTCGTGCTGTTGGAGCATAGTCTGCCCATGCTAAGTTGGCAATGGCAGTGCTAAGTACAAAAGCGATAGGTAGTAAGCGTTTCATATTAAGCTCCCCTAGAAAAGAATGCGAGATCTAAGTTCAGGTGGTTGACTGGGTAGTCGTTACCAACCAGCGTGACTTTTTGAATCAGTAAAGGCGGATCAAAATGAGAAATCTTGCCTAAAAATAAAGACAACTCTCGGTAAGGCCCCGTCAACTCCAAATGATAAGAAGTTAAGACAGCTGCTTGACCCGGCAACAGATTCATGTAGGGAGCAGCGGAAATTGGTTTACTAGCTTTTTTTACTGCCTTCATTTTTCTGCGAGAGTGCTTGCTTTTAGGAGGCTCAGGTTTCTTGTTCATGCTGATGATTTGTATCGATGGGTAGCTGTGCAAAGCAGACATCAAATTAAAGCTGAGCTGCGAATGAGAAGTGATATGATGCATGTAAATAAGCCGAGTGTTTTCAGCATTGGGATCTTTCATGGCCTCTTGGTATTGCGTTAAGGTGTCTTGTTGAGTTTCTAGTTGATTGATTTTGGTGTTTAGATGCCCTGCTGTAAAAAAATAGCCGACCCACAAGAGAGCTGAGAGACACAGCAATACGGACGGCCCTATTTTTCGAAGTGCATTTTTAGGCAACAATGATTTGGCATGGTTCATGATACATTACCTCAGTGTTAGGGTTAAATTGAAGTGGAAGCGAGGTGCTTGATCGCTGCTGTCGTTAAGTAGCAAGCGATTGCGTTGAGTTTCTAAGAGTTTTAAATCTTTTCTTTTTGTATCAACCGAAGCATCACTGTGTTGTTTGACATAAGCCTCTTCGGAAGTAATTTGGTGATTGATTTTAGCGAGAGAACGTTTAAAGCTGTTATGTTGTTTTTCTCTTTTTTCAGGACTTAAGTTGTTCAAAACGACTTCTCTGACATTGGTTTTTGAACCCAACCAGGCAGTGTATTCGTGGAATAATTTTGTTGACGCCGCACTTCCCACCAATGTCATGGTATTTTTTGTAAGTGTTAAGGTGTCTATCCATAAACCAGGGAAAGAGCGAGAGGCAAGCATTCCCCAGTTTGACAGAAAGCCTGGATTGTTGCGCAGTTTTTTTTGAGAGTAAGTGCCGATGACAGCCTCTTCTTTGTCACCCAGGGCATCACGAATGGTTTTGTTGTACTTGGAGACGCTAGCGATAGAGTCTTTCAATGAGTTGATATTGTTTTGATTCAAATAAAGGTTAGTGCCAATAAAAACAGCGCTAGCTAAAAAGATAACTGTACTTCCCCATAGGAACAGCCGAGATAGGAGGTGGCGCGGCTGAGCCCAGCAAATATCAAAGTGGATGTAATTTTTTTCTTTGAAGTGATTAGCAGCAAGAGAAACCCAGTGGTTTGAAAAGTTGGCGGTATCGTCGATAGCATAGGGTGATAAGTGTAGGTTGGCTAGTTTTGGTTTTTCGGAAAGATAATTAATCCAACGGTTGCTACCATCTATGGTGTTAGAGACAACTGAGACAGATATATCTTTGGATTGTTGGCAGTGACGCTGCAACCATTGCTCTAAGCTTGCGGCAAGGGCTGGACAAATGCCCTCACTGGGATCTACGGTAGCTTTAGATAGCGTTTGAATGTGAGTGATCTTGTGTTGGTAGCAGCACACAATGCGAGGCGCTTTAGGATCTAAGACCAACATCACTTCTCGCTCATTGCCTGGGCGATCGGCAAAGCCACCATCAGGAAAGCTGATTCGATTAATCACAATGCCTTGTTTATGTAAGTTATTCACGTGTGATTTAATAGTGCTTTTTAAAATGACTTGGGTTGTTAGAAACGAGCTGTCTTCTTCAGGGTTCAGTAAAAGAATAGGAGCGTCATCGAGAGGGGCATCGATGTAGTTAAGTAGTTCAATGCGAGCGTAGTCTAGTAAGGCCTTGCCACGCATATCTACTGGTTTATCCAACTGAATGGTTTGAACATCTTCAGGTGGTATGACACATTGAATGTGAGATTTTTCAGCAAGAATCTTTTCTAGCTCAGACCCACTGAAGCCTTTGGGCCAAGTACATTCACCGGTTGTGATGGCATTCTCATGTTTGGATCGAAAAGCATAATAGAGAGTGTCATCACGCAACATAAGGCTGATCGAAGAGCGCTTATTTGATTGTTTTGAACAGCTAGGCATAACGCCTCCTTGCGTGTATTGTCCATGAAACATAATAGCATAAAAAACAGTCGGTATTTTTTGATTGGTTTTTAGTATCGTGTCATGAATCTCCTGTTATTGGATGGGTTAAGCTTATGTTTTACCAAAAAACAAAGCCATGAGTTCGGTATAGGTAGGTGTAAATAGCCCAACAGTACAAAACGACTAAAGCACTGATGTAAATAAAGCGAATCGATTCTTTCACAAGCAAACGTCGAGTTTGAAGCTTTCGATCGAGGTATTGTCGGATAACGAGTAAAGAAGCTTGTAAATCTTGATTTGAAAAAGAAGACAGGAGCAGCGATTTTTCATCACTTGAAAAAATACGCAAATCTTTAATGGCATCGGTAAACGATCGCCCTTCAATTAAGTCATTACTTAATTGTTTAAGCTCATTATAGAAGGGTGTTCGTCGCATGATGCTAACAGCTGCTGTAAGGGATTGCTGCAAGGATTGGCCCGCTTGGGCTTGCAACTCTAAATAAAAGAACAAAGAACTGGCTGTTCGAGCTCGTATGCCTTCACCAAAAATAGGAATGCGCAGAGCCACCTTTTTCCAGAGCAAATGTAAGCGAGGCTGATATCGAATAAGCGCGATGATGGCAAAGGCAATGAGAAGGCCAATAAGGTAACTCCAGTTGGTGGCAATCTGCCCAGAGAAGATTTGGTAAAATAGTTCGTAAGGGGCTGGAGGATACTTGTAGTCAAACAAAAACCCTAAGCGATCAGTGAAAAGCCATATTTTTGTGTAAAAGGCAAAGGCTCCAGCGGTTGCAATAAGAATAAAAAGAAACACGATGCTCATGCGAGCAATTGAGCTAGTCATGTTTTGTTTTCTATCAGACAGACTGGAAACAGATAAGAAAATGCGGCAGATACTTTTGGAATCGGAGCAACCTGTTAATAACAGTTGGTATTCTTGAGGTAAGAAAAAAAAGGCTTCTTGAATGCTGACCACCAAGTCTCGCCCTAAGTTTAGGCTTTCTTGAAGTGAGCTTAAGCTTCGAAGGTAGATTTTATTTTTTTCTTCTTTGATCATAGATTCAGCGGCTTTCTGAATGCTTTGGCCTGATTTAATGAGATTTGCTAAATGCCTGAAAAAAACGCTTCGGGATTGAGATCCCGTCCGGTATTTTTTCCGAATTTTGCAAATAAAAACAAGAATTATTCCGAGCCAGATTGGGATTCTTTTTGCTGATTGAAGTCTTAGCTCTTTTAGTTGAGTGATGTGCTTAAGTTGCCTTAAGTCTGAAGAAAATAAAAAACCGCGGTGTTTTTTCCCAACTGTGGAGTGAGCTTTATAATAATATAAGTAATCTATCATAAGTCACTCACCAATTTAACTAGCTCATTGACAGGAATGACACGTTTTTCAACCAGTGCTTGAGCTTGATCTTGCAGGCGGTCACCCATTAAGGCTTCCTTGGCTTGTTGTTCGAAACTTTCAAAATCACCCCTGGAAATTACGTCTTGCATAGAAGAGGTGAGTTTTAAATTTTCAGTAATTAATATCAGGCCATGATTTCCTGTCTGATGGCAGACATCGCAACCAGCTCCTTCAACAACAGAGAAAGCATCAAGGTTCTTAATTTGATTTGACAAGCGTCGTTTTTCTTCATCGTTAAGTAAGCGAGGCTCTTGAGCACAGTTTTGACAAACGCGCCTTAGTAAGCGAGTGGCTAAAATCAAACGTAATGCTGAACCAATCAAGAAGGGTTCCACGCCTAAGTCGACTAAACGTAACACTGTTTTTGTCGCGCTTGGTGTATGCAAGGTAGTGAAAACAAGCGCACCAGTAATGGCTGATCGCATGGCCATGCTAGCCGTCACTTCATCTCGGGCTTCACCGATCATTAATACATCAGGGTTTTGTCTGACAGAAGAGCGAATTACGTCTGCAAAGTCCAAGCCAATATCGGGGTTCACTTGCACCTGGTTGAGATAAGAAAATTGGATTTCAACAGGGTCTTCAATGGAGATGATTTTTTTGTGCCCATCTTGAATGCGTTTTAGCAAGCTGTACAGAAGGGTTGTTTTACCAGATGCGGTAGGACCGGCAACAATCATCATACCGTGCTCACTATGCAAGAAGTCTGTCACAGTTTGATAGATTTTTTTATCAAGCAATAGACTTTCTAGAGGTATGGTGTCTGCTTCAGATAAAAGTAGACGCATGACAATGGAATAACCTGTTAGTGTAAATAAAACAGATATACGAACATTGATAGGGTTTTTTCTACCTTGTCGTTTAAATGAGAAGCTTAAATCTTGAGGTAAGCGTCTCTGTGCAATGTCACCATCACCCAGAACAATGAGTCGTTGAACCAGCATATCCGCAATTTCTTGTGGAAGCGTGAATACTTCGGAGCTTTCATGGCCAACACGGTAGTAATAAATAAGGTGTTCAAAGTTGGATTCGATGTGAATATCTGTTGCCTGACATTGCAGGGCATCTTGAAGGATGTCATCAACGAGATTCACGACAGAGGCTTTGTTGTCGAAATCGCGCGCTTGACCATGATCAGACACAGATAGCTTGTCTTTGAGCGCAACGCCTTTAGCTCTTCTAGCTAATCGGTGAATACTGTCTGTTTTTCTGAAGTGTCGTCCTAGCGCGTCATTAATGAGTTCAGGCGTGGATAGAAATAATGTGTAGGGGCAGTGTAGCAATTGATTTAGGGTTGATAAAAGTGCGTCATCGAAGGGGTTGGTCGTTGCTAAACATAAGGTTCCGTCTTCCCATTGAAAAGGGATGACATGAAATCGTCGGCATGGTTTTTCAGGTAGTTCTTTGATGCAGTCAGCATTGATCTGGTTCAGATTAGCTGAGGCGAGCTTTTGCCACTCTGCTAAATAGTAATTCAAGGTATCTGAATCGATGCTTGCTTTTTCAAGCAGCACATGTGTTTGATGGCTAATATCAGATTCAGAAAAGGCGCTGTCACTATACAGTTCGTCTTTCATGCTGTTAGTTAGCACATTAATTTGGTTTAAAAAGGTGGGGAAATTGACATTCGTGCTCATGTTTGACCACCTCTTAGTGCGTGAATTTGCTCAGAAAGAAAGTAACGGTAAGGTGCATGCGCCCCTGTGTGTGCTTGAGCACGCTCAAAGGAGGCTAAAGCTTCATGTGATTTACCCAAATATAAATAAGCAACACCTAGCCCCATCCACCATGTTGGCTGAGAACTATCAATGGAAATCAGTTGCTGATAGAGTCCGATGCTTTTCTCGTATTTTTTCGATTTCATTAAGGCATAGGCAAGCAGCGCATAGTAGGCTGTGTGTTTGTCTACGCTTAATGTCTCACCTTCTAACAGAGAAGCAGCCGTTTTTGATTTATGATCATCCAGATAAAGGTGAGCTAGTTGCATTCTCAAGGGAGCATCCATGGGCGCTCTTTTTTGAAGGGCTTGAACAAGAAGTTCAGCCGTTGCTGATTGCTCACTTGCTTTTAGCTGACTAATCATCAAACCTAATTCACGACGCCAGTGAGGCCTTGAAGAAAGTGTTTTGACTAATGCATCAAACCGAGCATGATCGTGTGAGCGAGTAGCGCTAGACAAATCTTGCATCAAATGATTGGCTTCATTGGACTCTTGGTTTTTTATTGCATTAGAGGGCGCTGTGTTTTTACTGATAGAGCTTATTTTAAAAGTAGCCGATTTGTTATGTACGACCGATTGTGCCGGATAAGCTTTAGCAGGTCTGATATGGTGAAGGTTTTTCTCTGCTGAAGCAACAAGGTGAGACGTGACTACTTCGGGTGCATTATGATTGACAACTTTCCATGTAATGCCGCCCACAATAATAGCGGTAATGATAAACGTTCCCCAGAGGCGTTTTCGCGATTTTTCTTCAAGAGTATTATTTAGAGAAGAGTCATTTTTTTCTCGAAATCTTCCTGGAGCTTGATTTTTCTCAGATTCTTTTCTCTTTTTCTCTTCGATGGATTTTAAAGTATCATTAATAATGCTCATCAGCTCTACCTCGTAAATAGAAAAATGGCGGTGCTAGCAAGCATGCATGCGGAGATAAATCCAGATGCAGCACTAAGCAATCGACGTTTTAGCTTACCTAAAGGTGATCCATAGTAAGTCGTGGTTTTTACAAGCCCTCGAGAATCTTGAACGGCTTGCTTAATATCTTGGCTAGTTATTGTTTGTTTGTTTCGGCCGCTAGCAATTAACAGGGCTTTGTTAGACAAGATGTTGATAATTCTAGGTACACCACAAGCATAACGATTCAACATTTTAACGGCACCTTTAGAGAAGAGCTGCCCATGATAGTGACCAGCTGCAACCAGCCGACGAGCAAGATATTCTGCTGTGCTGTCTAAATTTAAAGGCTTTAAATGGCAGCTATACGCAATGCGTTGTTGTATTTGGCGAAGATTAGCTTTTTCTAGACGTTTATCTAACTCAGGTTGACCCACCAAAATAATTTGGAGTAACTTGCTGGAGTCGGTTTCTAAGTTAGTCAGTAAGCGAAGCGTTTCGATGGCTTCATCACTTAACACTTGCGCTTCATCAATGAGCAACACAACGCGTTTGTTATTTTGATGATGCGACAAAAAGACATCATTGAGCTGTTGAATTAAATCAAAGCGAGAGCATTTTTTGGGAACCGGAATGCCTAGGTCAATGCTGATAGCCTTAAGGAGATCTTCTCCAGATAGGCAAGGATTAAACACATAGCACGTGACGTATTCATCGCTCAGAGAGTTAAGCAGTTGTCGACATAGTAAGGTTTTACCTAAGCCAACCTCTCCGACAACCTTCATTAAGCACTCACCTTGCGATAAGCCATAACGCATTAGCTCTAGTGCTTCCTCATGCTGAGATAACCCACAATACAGTGACAAGTTTGGAGTAAGAGCAAAAGGTAGCTGGTTTAGTTGAAAATGTTCTAAGTACATATCATGCTCCTTTCTTTTAAGAGTGAGTTAAAATTATCTTGTCTCTCCGTTGGTGTCTCCACTGTGACTGAAATGCGCTGCCACTTGGTCAAGTTCATTGACCCATGACTTGTCATCAACAACCCGAGCCCGTAACAAGATAAAGAGTTCTTTCTTGTAGTAGGTGTCTTTTCGGTTGGTGTTTGTGTTTTCGTTTTCTTCTGCACCAGGTATTTTGTTGTGTAGTAATTTGCTTCCTTCAGAAATTAATCCGCCGATCACAATTACCTGGCCGCTCTTCGAGCTGACGATGGTATCTGCCTCACGGATTTTTGTTTTTGGTAGATCTAGGGTTTCGCCTTTGCTTTTAGTTTCCACGGAGATCACCCGACTGACAATCGGGTGTATGTGCATGGTAATTTTATTATGCTCGTCAATTTGAGGTGTGACATCAAGGGCAATACCAGAGAAGAACGATTGGAATGAATTAGAGCTCACTGGATCAACGTTACCACTACCGGTAGAGAGGTAAGTGGTAGAGCTACCTAAAGAGTAATATTCATCTTCACCTACTTTAATCAAGGCTTTTTGGTTGTTTAGAATGGATAATCGAGGGCTAGAAAGAATAGATACGTGACCAACAGTCGATAGTGTGTTGATGATATTAGAGAAATCTTTGAAACCATCATGGGCGGCTTTTGTTGCGCTGTTTTGATAGCTCAACGTAGACTCTTTACTTGAGTTACTCCATTTAACAAACGGGAAACCTAATTCAGAAACACCAATTTCTTGATCTTTCGTTAACTCAACCTCAATGATTCGAGCATCAACGATGACCTGCTTGCTATTGGTTTTATTTAGAGTGTGTAGGTACTTGCCAACGAGTTTTTGTGCTTTTGGCGTGGCTCTTACAACCACAAGGCCATTGGCTTTGTTAACCGTAACGCTAGCGTTTCCGGTGCCCTCTTTTGCATTTGCAGGGGCAATGATTTTTTCAATGGAGTCAGTGATTTCTTTCCAGTAGTCTTTAACACCGAAATGAGTGAAAACGTGACTACTTGCATTTGCGTCGTTGCTATTGTCGCCATTGTTGTTATTAGAGCGATTGTTATTAGAGCCATTACCGTAGTTTGATCCATTGTTGGAGTTGCTGTTTTGAACATCGTTCACATCCATGGTACTGCTACCAGATCGGCTAAGAGCCAACCAGCCAATCGTGTAGATGCGAGTGGTCAGGCTTTCTTTAACGACTTTATAGCCAAACGATTTGTGTTCAATTTGAAATCCGTAACTATCAGAAACGGCATTCAATACTTCAGGTAAGCTCACGTGATTTAGGTTTAAAGTAATGTTACCTGATACATTGGGAGCAACAATAATGTTGGCAGATTCAATGCTTGAGAGGTGGGTGAAAAATTGCCTGACAGGCATGTTGTTCACAGCCAAATTGAAATGATGCCATTGCTTTGATGATTGTGCTGAGTTCTTGCTCGTTAAAAGAGCTCTCGAGACGGCATCAGGTATCGCTTTATTGTGCTTAGCATTGAGCTTAGCATTGTCTTCGGAGGCCTTTCGAGCCATTTTTTCAAAGGCTTCCACAGTGTTTTTGTGTGTGTCCAGCATCACTTTGCCGGTACAGCCCGATAAGCCAGCACCTAATAATGAGGGGATTAGTAATAAGCTTGTCATTCGATAACGCATGATGAGATATCCTTATCTGTACCATTTGTTGACTCTTAATTTAGAGTTTTCAATAAAGCTGAGCCTAA
Organism: Gammaproteobacteria bacterium; assembly: GCA_024279495.1. GTDB lineage: Bacteria > Pseudomonadota > Gammaproteobacteria > JAJRRL01 > JAJRRL01 > JAJRRL01. The sequence continues at coordinate 16,081 of JAJRRL010000027.1, forward strand.
AAGGGTCAGAATTATTTATATATACGCTAAAGAAAGCCTTCATTGCTTCCCAGGTATAGTACAAAAAAGAGGAGGCATCCATCAGGAATTGACCAAAAAAGAGTTGAAAAAAGCCCTAACGGTCATGTAAAAGTCCATAAAGGTATTTTTTATAACCGTAAGTAGTTTAAAAAACAAACCACTCCAAGAAATACCTGAGTGATTTCAGTAAGATGAAATTAGATCGAAAAAAGCCCTTTTCCTTCACACTTAAACTTTTCCGCTTGATCAAAAAGACCTTAGCAATGTGGGAAAATAAGTATTTCATCACTAAGAGAGCTTGTGTCGGTCTTTTGATTTTGTTTAGGCTATTGGGGCCTTACTCTTAAGGCTGGGCTCCTTTAAGGCCCTTTTTAATTACTTTGAAGAATCCATGATGGTTAAATTCACACAGAAGATATGCTTGGCCTCTTTGTTAGGCTTAGCAGCAAGCACTGCAATGGCAAACGACATGTCACTAAAGAATATGTCAGAGCAAGTGATGCCTGTTATTTATGAGCTCGCCTGTTATCACGGTGATCAGATGGTAGAGTATTCTCAGCAGTATGAGACCATTATTCCAGCTCATGGTGGTGTACATGTGCCTGTTAACGCCGATGAACACGGGTGCGAGCAAGCTGGTGTTGTGATTAAAGCGGTTGGCGTGGGTTCTTTTGATCACCTTGTGGCCCCTGCTAGTTCAGAAGATATGACTGATCCTATGCACGATCCTATGACAGATACTGATCCTATGCATGATCCTATGACTGATACTGATCCTATGCACGATCCTATGACAGATACTGATCCTATGCATGATCCTATGACAGACACAGATCCTGTGCATGATCCAGTAGTTGACCCTGTGCATCATGACGATAATGTGTATCACGTGAATGCACATTGGGAATATTTACCCGAAGATTCTACTCAATTTGCACAAACTCCAGGTTGCTGGGTTGCTGTAAGCCAAGAGCACACCCACGGTAGCATTGACTTGATGAATCTGGTCATGGGAACATTACTTGCCACGTAGTACAGAAAGCCCTCTTTATTAATTAGTTAGTAACACACCCTTTGCTTAAGCAGGAGGTGTGTTTTTTTGTGGGTGATAAAAGCTTCGGGCTTTCTAATGTTTTAGTCCGCAGGTCACGTGTGCAACATTAAAAGTAACGCGGTAAGAAATTTTTTTTGAAACACACTTAGACTTGTTGAGTGCTATTTTGACTTGGTATAATCCACCCGGAAAGCGCATGATTGTTTTATCGCTATCTAAACTGCCAGCCTGGAGATCTTCTTGAATACAATGAAGAAGGTTCTTAAGAGATGCGTTTAAGCGTCGACAAGTTCAGATTCTTTTGGCACTGAAAATTCTCTGTTTGGTAATAAGTTTTCTGAAAACGCGCCAGGGAGTAGAGTACCTAAACGGTATTGTGAATAAGTGCCATCAGGGGTGGTCAGTGTGACTAAGCAGCGGTCATCAGCAAATTCTTTTAGAATTTGTCGGCATGCGCCACAAGGTGGGCACACGCTAGGGCCTGGCCCTAACACGAGTACTTCGGCAATCTCTTGTTCGCCAGCGCTTACCATACCTGCTACAGCACTTTTTTCAGCACAACTGGTGAGAGAGTAAGAGACGTTTTCTACGTTGACTCCGCGGTGGATCGTTCCCTTTTTTGTTCGAATGACACAGGCAACATGGAAACCAGAATAAGGAGCATACGCATTAGAAGTTAGCACGCAGGCATATTCGAAAAGATCTTGAGGGAATGGTTGCATAAGGCGTCTCCTTGCTAATGTAGTCACTTTACATCGCAGTTTGGCACAGCGCAACAGGTATCTCAAGTTGTTTTTTTTGTATTTTATGTTTCTTTAGAGGCGTCGCTTTTGTGTCGCAGTTAAGCGCTAGTATGCAAGCAAACTCATAATAAGTTCCGCTAATTTATCTGGGTCGTGCTGTAGGAGGTTTTGTTTTTCCCATAGTTCTTCTACTTCGTCTTCTTGTTTAATGAGATCACCAAAGCAAAGGCGCGATGTGTTTGAAGAGTTATCACTGATAAGCACAGGAGAAGCATGTTGTTTTTCTAAGGGGGCTAGTAAGTGATCTGGTACATCTCCCTTGTGGATGAGAATCGCATCGATGATATTTTCAGATAGATAGTGCTCGATAGCTTGCACATGATCATCGACAGTATATTGATGTGTTTGGCATGGTTGCGTGACTAAGTTACACACATATATTTTTTTAGCTTTACTGTTACAAATAGCTTCTTTTACACCGTCAACTAAAACGTTAGATAAAATGCTTGTGTATAAACCACCAGGGCCAAGTACAATGGCATCGGCCTCTTGAATAGCTAATAAAACAGCTGGGCTAGCAGGAGCAGCTTCACTTAAGCGAATGTGTTGAATCGGACTTCTTTCATGAACATTAGGGTTGTCTGAAGCAACGATGTCACATTCGTTATCTAACCATTGTCCATCTTTAAGTTGCGCTTGAATGTGAACGTTGGCAGGTGAGCTAGGAAGGACAGTGCCATCAATTTGCAATAAACGTGATAGTTCTTCTATTGCTTTATTAAAAGAGCCTGTCATTTGTGTGAGTGCAGCAATTAACAAATTACCAATGGGATGGCCTTTTAAATTGCCACGATCAAAACGATATTGCAGTAAAGCTGTGAGTGTGTCATCCCCGGTTGCTAAAGCTGCTAAACAATTTCGTATGTCTCCAGGAGGAGCCATATCGAATAAATTGCGTAGACGACCAGAGCTTCGCCCGGCATCTGTTACGGCAATGATGCCGGTGAGTTCGGTGTGATAAGGTCTTAAGCCTTTTAATAAAGCAGGAACACCTGTTCCGCCACCAACGACAACTATTTTTTTACGAACTCGTTTGTTTAGCGATGTTAGTAAGGCTGGAAGTTCAGACAATGCATTGATGTTGTGATCTGCTGTTTCCCAATCCTTGCTTGGCTTGAGTGAACGATAGGCGCCATGATGAAAACGAATAGTAGTCATCCCCAACTGATTTCCAATTTTTATTTCAGAAAAAATACGATCGCCTACGACAGCAATTTTATCGGGAGCAAGATTGAAGTTAGTTGCTGCTGCAAGAAAGCGTTCACGTTTACTTAATTTATCAGACACATCATCAATGAGGATGCAGTCAAACGCATTGCTTAAACCGAGGAGTCGAATTTTATTACGTTGCCTTTCTCGAACGCCAGTTGTCACCAAAATAAGTTTGTAGTCGTTTCGTAAATGAGTGAGTGTGTCTAACACATCAGGAAACAGAGAAATGTCTCTGTCTATCGCTGGTATGTTGTAAGCACTCATACCATGATCGAGCAAACACTCTTTGTTAGGTCCAAAATAATTCATCACCGCTTCAATAGGATGAATTCTTTTTTCTGTTTGTTGATACGTTTTTAAAAAATGCTTTGCCTCTTGCAAGCTTGCTTTTAATCCGGCATCAACCATTGCATCTAGAGCTCGCTCAATGGCTGCTTGTGTCAATGTGTTTGTGCAATCATAAAGAGTATCATCAAGATCAAAAATAATAGCTTCGATGGGCATGTCTTTACTCCACGGTAACTGATTTTGCGAGGTTGCGAGGTTTATCAATATTGCAATCACGATAGACAGCAATATGATACGCAAGTAATTGAAGGGGTACCACTGTTACAAAGGGAAGTAGCTCTGTAGGTAGAGCGGGTACGGCAATCATATGATCGCATTGCGATCGGAGATGCTCATCCCCAGCTAAGCCAATGGCAATAACTTTTCCCCGCCGGGCTTTGATCTCTGCAATATTTGCCAACACTTTTTCATAGGTGTGGTCTTGAATCGCAATGACCACAACAGGCATTTCTTCGTCGATTAAAGCGATGGGCCCGTGCTTCATTTCTGCTGCGGGGTATCCTTCCGCATGCACATAAGAGACCTCTTTCAGCTTTAAAGCACCCTCTAGGGCAATTGGGAAGTGTAGACCTCGCCCTAGATACAAGGCGTTGTTGTGATGCTGATAATCGGCGGCGATGGCTTTAATCTCAGAATCTGCTTTCAGCGCTTTTTTAACCGCTTCTGGCACCTGACGAAGAGCAAGGTGCTTTTCATCGCAACTATTTGAATTTAAAAGGTTTTTTCTTTCGGCTAGCCATAATGCAATCTGATAAAGCACGGTGAGCTGCGTGGTAAAAGCTTTTGTTGAGGCAACACCTATTTCCATACCGGCATGAGTGGGACATACAGTATCTGCCATTCGAGTAAGCGTGCTGCCTGGTGTGTTGCACAAGGCAATGACAGTGGCCCCTTTTTCTTTGGCAACGCTGACGGCAGCATTTGTATCGGCTGTTTCACCACTTTGACTGATTGCAATGATACAGTCATTCGAATAAATGAGAGGATCGCGATAGCGAAATTCAGAGGCGTATTCAACTTCGACAGGGATTTTAGCTAAGTTTTCTAGCCAATATTCCGCGACTAATCCTGCATGCCAGCTGGTGCCACAGCCAAGGATAATGATACGCTTTAAGTTTTGAACAAAAGGCATAGGAAGAAGTGGCTGCTCGCGATCCCAGGCTTGGGTCGTACGATGAATCACAGCCGCTTGTTCATCCATTTCTTGGCGCATGAAGTGATCGTATCCCTCTTTTTTGTGGGCGCTGCTCTGACTGCTAATTGGTTCAGCGTGAATAGGAATACTCTCTCCTGACCCATTGTAGAGATGCATCCCTGTCGCATCTGCTACCAAAAGCTGCTCGTCTTCGAGGTAAATGCCTTCTTCGCAGCATCTTGATAAAGCAAAGGTATCGGAGGCAATCCATTGACGTGTACCATCTGTGCCTGCAACCACAGGAGATCCTTGTCTATAAGCTAACAGGCAATCGTCTCTTGAGTCGATGACAAGCAAGGCAAAGCGCCCGGAGAGGCGAGAAGCAACTTGGCGTAGGGCTTCTGTTAATGATAAGCCACCTTTACAGGCCTCATCGAGTAAATGAGCCACTACCTCGGTGTCGGTGTCAGATTTAAAGGAGATATGCGGCAAAGAGTCTTTGAGGGACTGATAGTTATTAATGATTCCGTTATGGACGACAGCGATTTTGCCATCAACGCTAGTGTGAGGATGTGCATTGGCGATAGTTGGTTCGCCGTGAGTGCTCCAGCGGGTGTGACCAATGGCCAAAGAGGAGGAGATAGTTGGTAATTGAGGTGATTCAGGCACTAAACCTATGTCTCTGACAACGTGTAGTTCTTGCCCTGATTGAAGAGCGATGCCCCAAGAGTCGTATCCACGGTAAGATAAATCTTGTAAGCCCTTGATAACGCTTGATGCGACTTCTGGATGGCCGCGGGTTCCGAATAATCCACACATGGGATAATAGCTCCTGAAAAGTGGGAGGGTGAAGGGAGTGGTTCCAGTATACTCGATCTGTTTAAACAGATCCAAAAAATGATCAATATAGGACTCAACACCTACCCCTCTAGGTTACCCCCTTAAGGAGCTTGAAGAGTTTTCAGAGTTCTTCAGAATGTTTCATGTGAAACAATCAGGGTGATTTTGACTCATTAAGGCGCATAATAAGGCCATAAAAAAGGCAAAGTCTCATATTTCTTCCACTTTACAGCTTATTTCCCCTGACTCAACCTGGTATAGTTTTCCATCAAGCCCCCCTTCTACCCCAGCAAGAAAGGAAGGATCTATGCAGGTGATAAGGGTTTGAGAATCCAGTTCTTGCAGAATTTTAAGCAAAGAATGTTGGGCGTGGTCGTCTAGCTCAGCTGTTAAGTCATCAAGAAGGACGATAGCGCTTTTGCCAGTGTGTTGTTTTAAGTAGTCTACTTGAGCTAAGTGAAGAGCGACCATTGCGAGCTTTTGCTGCCCTTGAGACAACACCTGAGAGGCTGGTTGATCTTTATAAAACACCTGAAAATCAGCTTTCTGAGGGCCTAGGCGTGTATAACCCAGCATGCAGTCGCGTTTATAGGAGCTCCGCAAGCTATCAAGCAAGGAGCTCTCTTCTGGCCATCCGCGCTCATAGCGTATATCTAGTTCACAGGAATGATTTAGCCTTAGGAGGTATTTTGAAAAAAGTTCTTTAATATCAGTGTGTTGAGACCGTCTCAGAGTGTCAATTTTCTCTGAAAGCTCGACGATAGGGATATCCCAAGCATGAACCTCTTGAGGATGAGAATGCTTCTTCAAAGAAGCATTACGTTGCTTTAATAGTTTTTGCCAATGTTGCCAGCTTACATGGAAGGAGGGTTCCACGTGAAACAAGCCCCAGTTAAAGAAAGAGCGCCGCAATTTAGGACCATCTGTAAAGAAGCGATAGCTATGGGTTCCTATCAATTGAGCAGGAAGCTGCTTCGCTAGCTCTCCTAGAGAACAGGTGTTGTTGTCTAGAGTAATGACGCTTCGGCCAGAGCGATGTTTTTGCATCATGATTTCTTTTTTTTGACCTGTAGAGTCAACAATTTTTGCTGATACGGCGAAACCAGTCTTTTCGTGCTGAATTAGCTGAGTTATTTGATTGCTTCGCCATGATTTTCCCGTAGAGAGAGTATAAATCGCTTCAAGAAGGCTGCTTTTCCCAGCGCCATTGCCACCCCAAAACAGGTGCATTAAGAGGCCCTCAAGGTCGATTTCCTGCTCTTCTATATTTCGGAACTGCCGAATAACAAGCTGTTGGATTCGACACATAATAAACTCTCTAGCCTATAGGCGCATTGGCATGATAACAAATAAACTGCGAACACCTGTTTCATTATCTGTGCTCGACTCGAATAGAACGCTTTGGTCTGGACCATTTAGTGATAGTGTCATTGGACCTGAGGGAATGGTTTGGAGCGTATCTAGTAAGTACTTGATATTAAAGCCAATGTTCATGTTTTCCAGATCGTAATCGATAGGGATACTTTCTTCTGCAGATTCCAATTGTGGGTTATTGGCAGTGATGGTTAGCATGCCTTTGCTGAACTCAAAACGAATGGCTTTGTGTTTTTCGCTACAAAGAATCATGACTCGCTGTAGGGCTTCTTTGAGTTGGTCTCGATCTAAGGCGAGTGAAATGTCAGTTTTCTTTGGTATCACACGGCTATAGTCAGGAAAACGCCCGTCGATCAGTTTTGATAGGAAAGAAAAGTGAGGGCTTGAGATAGCGATGTGGTTTTTGCCCACGCGAATGGTGACGGATTCATCGCTGTCAGATAGAAGGCGTAAGAGCTCCATGACGCCTTTTCTAGGTATGATGATGTGAATGTCTTCGCTAGTTGGCGCGTTGTCTATCCAGGCTTTTGCCAGGCGATGACCATCCGTTGCTGCTGCGATCAGAGTATTGTCGATAGTTGTTAGTAGCAGCCCATTAAGGTAATAACGAACGTCTTGCTGAGCCATAAAGGCTTGAGTTTGCTGGAGTAGAGACTTTAAAGCCGTCTGAGAGAGTGTGAACTCAACGTCTGCACTTTCACGTTCGATGGTTGGGAAATCTTCAGCAGGCAAGGTGCTCAGCGTAAATCGGCTTTTTCCTGAGCGTAGCACAACGCTTTCCTTTTCTTGATAAAGCTCGATGGCAGCATTATCGGGCAAGGCTCGGCAAATATCGACCAACTTTCGGCCAGGAAGGGTCAGGCGAATAGTTTCAACAGGTGTTTGGGAGATGAAGAGCGCTTCACCCATCAGCTCAACTTCAGAATCTGTTCCAATAAAGGACACAGAATTATCTTCTATTGTCATTTGCACGTTGGATAAAATAGGCATGGTTTGTTTTTTTTCAACAACCCCGATGACTTTTTGCAAGGGGCCTAGCAGGCAGTCTCTAGTGAGATGGATTGGGTTGGTCATAAGGAAACTTCCTAGCCGTTAAAAAGCCCTTATTCTAAAGAGGATTTAAGGGCTAGTCCAGTCAATAATGCGTGAAATGTAAGTGGGATTTAAGCCTTGTCTGCTGCCTTGACGGAGTTTTGGCATGTATTAGTGTGTATATACAGAATTGTGTGTCGAGCATTGAGGCTTAATCTTTATACATTTTTGTTTTCAAAAGCAGTTTTCAGAACTAAGCTCACGGTAATGCTGGGCTTGGATCTTGAAAGATCGCTAGTTGTTGCTTCGTAACAACGGATCAAGCCTGGGTCCCCGACGTCACTGCGTTGCCTTCGGGTGACACGTGGTTGGGGCTAGCTTTGATCCCGTTCGTGCGAAGCACGGGCTAAGGATCTATATGAACTTTAATTTCTCAAATCTATCTGCAGATTTAAACTCACGGTAATGCTGAGGCTGGATCTTGAAAGATCGCTAGTTGTTACTTCGTAACAACGAATCAAGCCAGGGTCCTTTGGCTCCTCTGGTCAAGCAGGAGGACGTTCGCTTTGCTCCGCTTACGCTTTTTTAGGCAGATAATATACGGAGTAGGTTTTTATGGTCTTCTTGTATATCTAACGACGTCTGCAGCAGTTCTTCAATTTTTCTGCATGCATGCAGCACGGTTGTGTGATCTCTGCCACCGAAAGCATTCCCAATTTCAGGTAAGCTATGGTTGGTGAGTTTTTTCGCTAAAGCCATTGCCATTTGTCTTGGTCTGGCAATCGATCTGTTTCGTCGTTTTGAGAGCAGATCAGACACTTTCACTTTGTGATATTCGGCAACTGTGCGTTGAATGTTGTCGATTGTCACCAACTTTGCCTGCAAAGTCAGTAAATCTTTCAAAGCTTCTCGGGCAAATTCTACGGTGATTTCACTACCAGTAAAATGAGCATTTGCGACAACTCGTTTGAGGGCGCCCTCAAGTTCACGCACGTTTGATTGGATGTTCTTGGCGATGAAGAAGGCTACATCTTGAGTTATTCGAGTGCCCGTCTCTCTGGCTTTTGCAAGGAGAATAGCGACTCTTGTTTCAAGTTCAGGAGGTTCAACTGCAACGGTGAGACCCCAGCCAAAACGAGACTGCAGGCGTTCTTCAAGGCCACTGATTTCTTTAGGATAGCGATCACAGGTGAGAACGATTTGTTGGTGGCCATCTAAAAGTGCATTGAAAGTATGAAAGAACTCTTCTTGAGAGCGTTCTTTGCCAGCAAAAAATTGAATATCATCAATTAAAAGAGCATCTACGGAACGATAAAAACGTTTAAATTCATTCATTGCGTTTCGTTGTAGAGCTTTAATCATGTCAGCCACAAAGCGTTCAGAATGTAAGTAGAGAATTTTTGCATCAGGATTTTGCGAGAGAATGAAGTTTCCAACAGCATGCGCTAAGTGAGTCTTACCTAAACCCACACCACCATAAAGGGATAGAGGATTGTATGTTTGGCCAGGATTTTTTGCGACATGCATAGCTGCAGTCAGCGCAATTTGGTTGGATTTACCTTCAACGAATGAATCAAAGGTAAAGCGAGGGTTGAGATTACTATGCGACAGACCTTTACTAAAGGAAACCGATTGTATTGTATTGGTTCTTGGTCTTGCCGGTTGTGTTGTCTTTGTGCTTGGGCTTGCTTTTTTGTTGCCTTGCCGCGACCCAACAACCAGCTTAATTTCGGGGATTGATTGGCAGTAATCATCGAGAATTTTTTTTATCAATGCGATGTAGTGTTCATTGATCCACTCGATAAAGTATCGATTTGGGCAGAGTAGGTGGATGGCTGAGCCAACGGGTGTTGCTTGTAGAGGCCGTATCCAAATATTAAATTCTTGTTGGGAGATCTCGCTTTTTAGCGCTTCGTAACATTTATCCCAAAGTGCCATGAGGTCCATGCTGCTGTCTGCATGTTTGTGGCTGGGCTCGTTTGTTTCGCTTTGTAGCCGGCTAGTGGTTTGATCATCGATAATGGAAGTGCTCATAGTGATTGATCTCTCTGAATAGTGATTGATCTTTTTAAAGGCTTATCATTTCTTGTGTCGTTGAGCGAGTGAAGTCGCGTTTCGAGCTTTCTTTGCAAGTAGACACGGGAGGCCCATTCTATCGAACTGTGGATAAGTTATCCAGAGAAACGAACGGCTTTTTGGAAAAGATTTCAAGTTGCTCTTATATCGCTCAAAAAAAGACCGCTAGGTGTTCTCTCTCAGCCAGGACTCTAGGATCAATTTAGCGCTGTAGGCATGAATATTGTCTTTTAATTGATGGTCTTTAAAGAGTTGCTTTGCTTCAACAGAGGTCAATCTTTCATCTGCATGAAAAATAGGCAGCCGGCTTTTCTCGTGGAGTCGATTGGCAAATTTAGTGGCGCACCGAGTGATATGCTGAGGCTCGCCGTCAAGCTTAAGGGGAATGCCAACAACGCAGGCTTCTACCTCCCACTTCACTAATAAAGATAGGAGCTCAGGCCAGTTTGGGATGCCATTTGTTGCCGACAGCGCTGCGATTGGCGTTGCTGTTTGTGTGTCGCTTTGCCCAAAGGCAACACCGATGTGTTTCATGCCAAAATCAAAGCCAAGGTACGTTTTATGCATGGCCAGATTGCCAAGAGAGTTGTTGGGATTGGAAGCCGAGTAGCTCACACGCAAAATGATAGCGTTTGTGGATGGGGGTGAAAAAAAGAAGAGCGTCACGAGTTGATTTTGAGGCGGTGCTATAAAGCAGCCATTGGTGTTCTTGTAGCTCACTCTCTAATTGCCCTGCTTGCCAATTAGTGTGGCCTAGGGCTAGAAAAAAATGATCTGGGCCATTTCCATCAGCAATGCTTCGAAGAAAATCTTTCGAGTAGGAAAGTCCGACATCAGTTTTTTTAGTTATTTGTGTGTTTTCTTGATAAATAATCAGACCTCTTTCGGAATGTGTCGGGCCACCTTGCATAATATTGTTGGTATGATCGTCTGCACAATTCATTCCCATGTGGTCGAGAAGACCAGATAAATGAAGGTCTTTCATGGGTTTATTTATGACGACGCCTAAGCCACCGGAGAGATGTTTATGCTGACATAAGTACACAATGCTTTGAAAAATAGGAGATTTTTTCGATTGTGGTGTTGCGATGAGAAATTGGGCAAGCATGAAAAAGGAGTTCCTTGTGTGGTGTCACTCAGTGCATCAATAAAAGGCAAGTTGCAGAGGTAAGTGTGAGCTTGGATAAAAAGCGCTGTTCAATCTAATCAGAATCTGCAATAATTTTGAGACTTTTTCAACCCGTATTAGATGCGTATTTTAGATGCGCACTCTAAGAAGCCCGAGAGTTTTTAGGAGTAGAGCACATGATGGAAACCTTTGCCAAGCCACTTTTACAATCAAATTTGAGCATACAAAAGCTGTTAGATTTAGCTATCGCTAATGGTGAGGGAGTGCTATGTCGAAATGGTGCTTTATCCGTTACAACGGGTAAAAGAACCGGTCGCTCGCCTCTCGATCGCTACCTTGTCAAAGACAAGCACACGGCCGATCAAATTGATTGGGGAACGGTTAATCAACCGATAGAGGCAAGTGCTTTCGATGCCCTTTGGGAAAAGGCATACAATTACCTGGCAACTAAAGATGGTTATGTATCGGATCTTTACGTTGGAGCACATCCGCAACATGCTTTAAAGCTTCGGGTTATCACCGAGAGAGCTCGAGATACTCTTTTTGCGAAGCATATGTTTGTTCGAGATTTTAATGGCCAGGCTGTTGATGATAGCCGCATGCCTGTTTGGACAATCTTAAGTACGCCGGGTTTGGCGACAGATCCTTCTGAAGATGGTGTTCACAGTGACGGAGTCGTTATGATTAACATCACTGCGAGGAAAGTGTTGTTGGTTGGTATGCCTTACGCAGGTGAAATGAAAAAAGCCATGTTTACGGTGCTCAATTATTTTTTACCGACACAAGATGTGTTGCCCATGCATTGTGCGGCTAATGCTGATGCCGATGGTGACAATGTGGCTTTGTTTTTCGGTTTGTCTGGCACAGGGAAAACAACTTTATCCAGTGATTCAGAGCGTTTTCTAATCGGTGATGATGAGCACGGTTGGTCATCGCAAGAGGCTTTTAATTTTGAAGGTGGTTGCTATGCTAAATGCAACGACTTATCAGCAGAACGAGAGCCTGTGATCATGGCCGCCATTAAAGACGGCGCTTTAATGGAAAATGTTGTTTTAGATTCTGATGGAAATCCCGATTACGCAGACGGCCGTTACACACAGAATACGCGAGCGGCTTACCCGCTTACTCACGTTTCAAAGCGTATTATTGCGTCACGTGGCAGTGTGCCAGGAGCCGTTATCTTTCTAACCTGTGATATGTCTGGTGTGCTCCCTCCTCTTTCCAAGCTAAACAAAGAACAAGCCGCTTATTATTTCTTGAGTGGATATACAGCTTTGGTTGGTTCAACTGAGATGGGTCAGTCTGCAGCGATTAAATCAACTTTTAGCACTTGTTTTGGTGCTCCATTCTTCCCAAGACCGGCTGCTGTTTATGCAGACTTACTAATGCGACGTATGGAAGAGCAAAAGACACCTGTTTATTTGGTTAACACGGGTTGGACTGGTGGTAGCTTTGGTGAAGGCGGAGAACGTTTTTCAATTCCAACAACACGAGCTGTTGTTCGTTCTGTGATTGCTGGTAGCGCCGAATTTAAAGAAACCCTGCCAGGCTTTGGTTTTGATTATGCGTCTTTTGTTCCAGGGGTTGATTCAAAATACTTAGACCCTAGGAAAGTATGGGTAAGTGAGCAAGCGTATGCTGAGAAAGCTAATGCCTTGATAGATTTGTTTCAAAAGAATTTTCAGCGTTTTGATGTATCAGAGGCTGTGAGTCATGCGGGACCTAAGGCTTATCCAGCATTTGAATCATGACAGACTTAGCCGAGCGTTATCGGGCGTTATGCAAAGAGATAAGTGATCTCCAGCCGTCTGCTAGTTTGTTGGCGGTTACTAAAGGTCGTTCTGAATCGGCCATTCGGGAGTTGGCTTCTTTGGGGCAGAAAGATTTTGGTGAAAGCTACTGGCAGGAGCTAGAGAGCAAGCAGCTTGCTTTGTCTGACTTGAATCTTCGTTGGCATTTCATTGGTCGTCTTCAATCAAACAAGTGTTTCGATATAGCAAAGACCTGCGATTGGGTTCACAGTGTGTGTCAAATAAAGCATGCAAAGCTCTTATCGGAAGCCAGGCCTTCAGGAAAACCACCATTATCTGTTTGTGTGCAGGTGAATGTGAGTGGTGAGGCGTCAAAAGACGGCTTAGGATACAATAAATTATTTCCTTTCGTAGAGGCGATTAGTGCGTTTCCAAATCTCAAGGTGCAAGGCTTGATGACCCTGTTACCAGGTGAGGCTGATGAAGCTTATCAGCAGGTAGCCTTTAGTCGATGTGCGCTATGGGCAGAAGACTTGGAGCAGCGCTTTGAAGGAGACTTTTCGTGTCTCTCCATGGGAATGTCGCGAGATTATCAGCAGGCATTACGTTGCGGTGCACGTTGGTGTCGAATAGGCGGCTCCTTATTTGTAGACATTTGACTGTCCTAGGAGCGCTATCCTCAGGAGAAAAAAAAAGTGATTCCCTCTCGCTTCTGTGTCACCCCTAGGTAAAGAAGTGATGTCGAGGGCCTAATAATTATTTTGTTTCAGCTTTATTGAAACTGGAAATCTTTATATTTTACAAAGAGTTCTCGTTGTTTCAGGGTTTGGATGAAGTCCTAGGATGCCGTAGCCAACCCATTGCATTTTAAAAAAATCACTGTTAGGATGATTGTTACTGTCTTTTAAGAAGGCAGAAACTAGGCCAGTTGGCATTATACCACCACGATTCATTCCTCTTTATCAAACGATCTCCTTCAAGCGAAGGTTGAGGAAACATCACCCCCTGTCTATAATCAACGGAGAATACCGATGAGCGAGCTTATAGTATCGATAACAGACGCAGAATTTGAAGATAGCGTATTGAAGTCGACCTTACCTGTGTTAGTTGATTTTTGGGCTCCATGGTGTCAACCCTGTAAACTCATTGCTCCTGTTCTTGATGAAGTGGCTTCTGCAAAAGAAGGCAAGTTACGAGTCATGAAAATGGATGTAGCTGATAACAGAGATGTCGCTGCTCGTTATAGCGTTCAAAGTATTCCTTGCTTAATCCTGTTCAAGGATGGTGTTCTTGCTGGGAAAAATGTGGGCGTTGTGTCCCAAGCGCAATTGCAAGCTTTTCTTGAAGAGCATCTAGAGGGTTAATCAAGAGAAGTACATCATGATTAACGGTTTTTTCTCAACGCTTGAGTTGGCTGTTATCTTAACTAAACTTACGTTCACATAGGGTCTACTATGGCAAATTCATCTGATAGCAACGATACCACACCAAAAGTGGAGTCTGGTACACAAGCATCAAATAATAACGATACAAATGATTCAACAGAACAGTCTAAACCAAGAGCACGTGTGCTTGGTGGTCGACGCATGACTCGTCGAGGATTTGGCAGTAGAACTAAGTCTACAGCAGCTGAACCTGCTTCAACTCCACCAACGTCAGCTCCAGCCAAACCTGCTCCAGCCAAACCTGCTCCAGCTAAGTCTGCTCCAGCAGCTCCAGCTAGGCAAAGGCAAAGAGCAGCTGCGAAGCCATCGCCCTCAAGGTCAGAGGCTTCTGAAAAACCACCGGCTAGGTCGCATTCCAGAGTTAATTCTCGTCCTACTAACAGCCGGCATTCTGGTGGGCATCAAACTCATGTGGCAGGTGGTCGTCCCAATACTCGTCAGGGAAGTGCTCCGCAACGTAAGCCTTTTAATAAAACATCAAATAATAGTCAGGGAAATTTTAATCGTCGTAATGGGAAATACCGTGAGTCAGGAATTTCCGACGAAGTATTGTTACGAGAAGAGTTGGAACGAACTCGAGAAGGTGCCGAAACCATCGATATTCATGTTTTGAAAAGCAAAAAAGCCGGCCAGCTATCTAAGGTGGCAAAAGAGTATGGCATTGATACTTACCGAGCAGATAAATCCGAGTTAATTTTTTCACTGCTAACTATGCACGCAGAAAAAGGTGATATTCTTTACGCTAGTAACGGTGTTCTTGAAATTCTGCCTGATGGTTTTGGTTTTCTTCGCTGCATTGAAAGTTCTTATTTGGCTGGTCCAGATGATGTGTATGTGTCTCCTAGTCAGATTGATCGTCATCACTTAAAAACAGGTGATATGATTTCTGGTCGAGTGCGCGCACCTCGAGATGATGAACGTTATTTTGCTATTTTAAAAGTGGATGAAATCAACTACGACAAGCCAGGTAGCTTGGAAGATAAAATCCCTTTCGGAAATTTAACGCCTCTTTTCCCTACTGAGATGCTGAAGTTAGAAATGGGTAATGGTACATCTGAAGATTTAGCCCCTCGAGTTGTTCAAGCTTTTTGCCCAATCGGTAAAGGCCAACGTGGTTTGATTGTGTCGCCGCCAAAAGCGGGTAAAACCATGATGCTGCAAAGTTTGGCGCATTCCATTAGTGCTAATCATCCAGAGTGTCATCTGATTGTGTTGCTAATTGATGAGCGACCTGAAGAAGTGACAGACATGCAACGCTCTGTTAAAGGTGAAGTGGTCGCTAGTACCTTCGATGAACCTGCATCGCGACATGTCCAAGTGGCAGAGATGGTGATGGAACGTGCTCGTCGTTTGGTAGAACATAAGCGTGACGTGGTTGTTTTGTTAGATTCCATTACGCGTTTGGCTCGAGCTTATAACACAGTGATTCCCTCCTCAGGTAAAGTGCTAACGGGTGGTGTGGACGCTAACGCGTTACAACGTCCAAAACGTATTTTGGGTGCCGCCCGGAATGTGGAAGAAGGCGGTAGCTTGACAATTATTGCAACAGCTTTGGTCGACACAGGTTCCAAAATGGATGAAGTCCTCTTTGAAGAATTCAAGGGTACCGGCAACATGGAAGTCCATCTCGATCGTCGTATTGCAGAAAAACGTATCTTCCCAGCGATTAACATTAATCGTTCTGGTACGCGACGTGAAGAGCTTATGATGACGCCAGAAGAGTTGCGTCGTACGTGGATTATTCGAAAAGTCTTGCATCCAATGGATGAGATTTCAGCGAGTGAATTTTTGCTTGAGCGTATGCATCAAGTGAGAACAAACGCAGAGTTTTTTGAAACCATGAGAGACTCTAAACCCTAAGGGTGCGTTTAAGGCTTGAATCAGCTACTCTAAGCTTTGACTGCTTTAGTCTTAGCTTGGGAGTACGCAATGCCCCTTTCAAAACCAACGATCCTCGTTGTTGAAGATGAAACAGCCATTCGGCAAATGCTTCGATTTGCCTTGGAACATGCTGGTATGCGTGTGATTGAGGCTGCACACGTTAAAATGGCCAGACGTTACCTGCAAGAAACCGCCCTTCCAGATTTAATACTATTAGATTGGATGCTTCCGAGTATTAGCGGTATTGATTTTGCAAAAGAGCTGAAACGGCATCGGCATACACAAAATATCCCCATTATTTTATTAACCGCAAAAGCGCTCGAAGACGATAAAGTCACGGGTTTAGAAGCCGGCGCTGATGATTACATGGTGAAACCTTTTTCTCCTCGAGAGTTGCTGGCAAGAATCAATGCGGTGTTGCGTCGCGGTCCTATCAAACAACCTGATGGAACCATTCACGTCGGAGAGTTGCTGGTCAATGTGGATGCGCAGCGAGCTAGTTTTGCTGGTCAAGAAATTAAATTGGGTCCACTTGAGTATCGTTTACTTGCTTTTTTTGTCACACATCAGGATCGGGCGTATACGCGAGACGATCTTTTGTCATTGGTTTGGGGAGTGAGTGCTTACTTGGATCAGCGAACGGTGGATGTGCATATTCGACGTTTGCGAAAAGTACTTAAGCCGTATGGCCTAGACGGTATGGTTCAAACCATTCACGGATTGGGTTATCGTTTTTCAGTCAAGCAGGATAAACCATTATGACCGTACTTGGTTTTGAACGTGAGCGTTTGCTTGCAGACGCTTTATCAGATGGTGTGGTTGCCTTAAGTGA
This sequence comes from Gammaproteobacteria bacterium, assembly GCA_024279495.1. Lineage (GTDB taxonomy): Bacteria > Pseudomonadota > Gammaproteobacteria > JAJRRL01 > JAJRRL01 > JAJRRL01. The sequence continues at coordinate 33,014 of JAJRRL010000027.1, forward strand.
TACTGGCCGATTGAATTGGTGGAACGCTTCAGCAGAGCGTTTATTAGGGTTGCGTCCAGAGCACCATCAAAAAGAAATCATGCGATTGCTGAAAGGAACAGGTATTCGAACCTTGTTTTCAAATCACATTGAGTCGTTGTCGATTGTTCGAAAGGTAAGGCGAAAAACGTGGCATTTAACGTTGTCTTTGCGTGAATATCGCGCTGGAGGTCAACTGCTAATTGTGCAAGATACCACAGAGCTCGAGGGCTTTGTAAATATGCGAAAAGACTTTATTGCTAATGTATCGCATGAATTGCGCACGCCGCTAACTGTTTTTCGAGGGTATTTAGAATTAATTCAAGATGGGGCTATTACTGACTTAGGTCACGATAGTCCTGTTTTGCAGCAAATGAATGATCAATGTCATCGCATGGAATCACTGGTTAAAGGTTTACTTTTATTGTCTCGCTTGGAAAGTAACGGGCCTGATCTTTCGATGCATCAATTGTTTTCCCCAGGAGCTTTGTTAGAGAGTATTGTTCGTGATGCAAAACAAGTAAGCCAGGGTAGACATACATTTAAGTGTGATATCGATAATAGTTTGAGTTTGATGGGAGAGGTGAATGAAATCCAAAGTACTTTTTCCAATTTAATTATGAATGCCGTTCGGTATACGCCGGGGCGCGGCGACATTAAAGTCAGCTGGAAAAAAGAAAAAGATTGTGCGGTTTTTTCTGTGTCGGATACAGGCATAGGTATTAGCGCAAAGCATATCGATAAGCTTACCCAGCGGTTTTATCGGGTTGATCAGGCGCGTTCACAAGCTAGTGGAGGAACCGGTTTAGGTTTGGCGATTGTGAAACATGTGTTGGTTCGTCATGATGCCGAGCTTGTCATTACCAGCGAGCCTAATAAAGGCTCTACGTTTAGTTGTCGTTTCCCCTTAGATAATAAAGATGAGTGAGAACAAGTGCACCTCTGTTGTCACCCGTTGAAAAATGACACCCCTCTGTTGTCACCCCCAGGAACTTTCGTGACCTCCTATGTGTCACCCCCAGGAACTTGCGTGACCTCCTATGTGTCACCCCCAGGAACTTTCGTGACGTCGGGGGCCTAGCTTCGATCCAGTTCGCATGAAATGCGAGCTAAGGATCTTTATAAATTTAGGAATTTTAATTTATAAACCAATGTGCGGGGTTGCACTCACAATAATGTCGAAGCGAAGCTTTGCTTCGCGGAGTCCTCCGGCTTGACCGGAGGATCTAATCCTTAATTTGAAAGATCGCTAGTTGTTATTTCATAACAACGGATCAAGCCTGGGTCCCCTACGTCACATTGTTCCTGGGGATGACAAGTGGCTGAGACTATCCGACTTTCTAGTGTCAGCTTTGCTGAAATGAAATCATAAAAGCTGGGTCCCCTACGTCACGTTGTTCCTGGGGATGACAAATGGTTGGGGCTTTCTGATTTTCGTCTGTGCTACCCGTGTCAAGCACGAGCACTTCTACGGAGTAGCGCCTCTCTAGCGCTTTGCGCTTCGTTCGGCATTTTAATTTATTCGTTTGACGGGATGACAACGTTTTCTAAGGGATCAAGCCTGGGTCCCCGACGTCACGTTCTTGCCTTCGGATGACAACGTTTTTTAACGGTACAGGCAGCTCAGGTGGAGGGCGCTAGTCTTGCGGCCCCATTTTATTATCAATGCCTTTACGATTAGAGTTTTCGTTTCTAACAAAGATATTTTTAATGCATGTTTGTGTTTTTGGATCAAACAACATTGTTTTACGACGAGCTGAATTAAGCAGTGAGCCCGCGATGATTGCGGCAATACATAAGGCGGCTGTGATTGCAGCTGCTAATGGGATTGCTCCTGCGTGAGAAAAGGCAGTGTTCAGAGCTTGAGAAAGCATAGCTGCACTCACCATAACATAGCCTGTGAGCATGGCAGCCCCTGTTCCAGCTGCGGCTCCTACAATCCATGCAGAGAGTTCAGATTTTTTCAGTGGTCCTGATGTGGTTTTTAGGTTTGTTTTGGTTTTGTTTGTAACAGCAGGTCCAGCTTCTTTTTTCTTCTTCGGGTCTTTGGCTTCTGCGGATTTTCCTTGTTTCGCCTGAACCTTATTATCTTTAGCTTGCTTGAAAGCCTGTTCTTCTAAAGTCGTTTGAGCGTCGACTGGAGGAGCTTCTGATTCAACAACAGCAGTCTCTTTTTTCTTTTTCTTTGGATTAGCGGCTTTAGCTGTTGCAGCGGGTTGTGGATGAACGCCGTCATTAGTATCAGTTTGAGGAGGATTTTCTTCTTCCTCAGCTTGTTGTACTCGATCCCCATCATTCTCTTGGGTGGCTTGTGTCGGTGTTAGCCTTTCTATAGCGGCTTGATACAGCTTTTTCAGGTGGTCATTGGGCGAAGGAACAGAGCTTAAAGAATCCACTCTCTTTAAAAGTGCATCAAGAGCTTGGTTGTCAAGCATCTGGTCTAGACTAATCTGCGAGAAGGGATATTGACTACCGGAATAGTCGGAGTAAGGATCTGAATAGGAGGAGTAAGAATTTGAATAGGGGGAGTAAGAATCTAAATGACGAGAGGGCTTTAAAGCGTTAAGTTCTTTGCTTTTTTTCTCATATTTATCCTTTGCTGCTTTAATGGCAGCTAATGTGCTGTCAGGGTTATTGATAGTTGAAAGTAGTTTGGTGGCTGCTTCAACAACAGCATCCTCGCGCGTCTTTTTGATAGCTTCTTTCGCGTTACTTTCTGTTTTTCTGATATCAGAAGACAATTTAGATAAATTGTCATAAGCACATGTCGTTTTCCCATGCGCATCCGTTGTGATGCGATGTGGAAGAATTATGTCGGCAAGCATTTCCGATTGTCGATTACGCTTCTCAAAATCACATAGGCGAGTGCCTGCCCAAATTTGCCTGCAGGCGCCGTCAAAGGTTTGTTGAAGCTTCCAAAGCTTGTCTGCTGAAGGATTCTCTTGTTTTAGAAGATCATCCCATTTTTTAAGTGTCTGTGTTAATTTATTGCTGCGCCGTTGACTTAGTAAGTCTTTAACTTCTTCGCGATTTGCTCTATCAATTTCAATGAGGTTCTTTCTTTCTTCAAGTATGTCAAAAGTACAGCGCGTATCGTCGTTTGAGAAAAAGTCATCGCCCAAGACGGCCTTAATAAAAGTATCGGTTTCTTTGATGGGGCGGTTTTTCATGTCGCGTATCTGTGCCCCTCGGATTATTTGGAGTAGAGTACGGCGGAAATGATTCCACGTAAGGTTAATGCTGTGGCTTGAGTTCGACGCATCCTTGAATTCATTTTTAAGGGCGAGCAACGCATTTTGGGCTGCACCGCGACGCGTCACATAGTCGCGGGATTTTTTCATGTGCGCAAGAAGGTCTTGATATGTAGTAGTAGAGTTCTTGGATGGTGGGCCAAAGGCAGATTGGATACAGGCATCACGCTTAGGGGTGTGTGAATATCCGTCTATTGAGGGGGGGTAAAGCGTTTTAAGTATTTTATCGAATGCGTTCCACGCATTTATTATTTCTCCAGGTGTGATGTTACCTGTAAGATCTTGAGCTTGTTCAAGTATGTTATTAAGGGCAAGTAGCGGCTCGGAGAGTTTAATGCTCTTTATTTTATTGATGGCCAAGTGTATCGCACCGCTCGAGATAGATTAACGCCATCCTAGCGCAAATCGACTCGCGAAGGCGATCGTTATCTGTGCCGCGACTCGTCCTCGTCACCCACGCTACGCAACCTAACGGCTTGACTACG
>JAJRRL010000028.1 GCA_024279495.1 Gammaproteobacteria bacterium
TAACGGCTTGACTACGCTGTGGTCTCTCAAGTGACTCAACGCCACGTAAAGATTTTCTATGTTCGCTTACGCTCGATAGAAAATCCGTGGCTATCGCGGACTATTCGCCTGCGCCTTCGGCTCTCCATGGCTCACAGCGATTGTTTTTGCCACGTTGAAGAGTTTCGTACACATTCTTTTTAGGAAGCTTACTAGCTATACTACTTAAGGTAGAGCGGATCCAGGTATCAAGTACTTTTGTATATTGGGCTTTCACTTGTTTAGCGGCTTTTTTCTTAGGCGAAGGCATATAAGCAGACTGTGCTTTTTTGAAACTTTTCCATAGAGCTACTATCTCCTCTTCTGTAGTGCCAGCTGCTGCCTCATCGATTTTATCCAGCATTGCTGAAAGCTTGTGTAATGCTTTCTCTGCAAAACCGTTTAAGATCGCTTTTTTACGTTGATGGAGGTGCTTGTGAGGGTTCTCTATTGAGTTATTAAGATCTGGCAAGGCCTCTTTAATCAGGGCGTTAACAAACGTGACCCTCTCTTTTTCACTTGCCGTGGGGTTGCTTATGATCAGTTCTCCATACTGTTCAATAGTTTTATTATAAGCTCGATTTTTTTCTTTAATATCGCTAACGGATGAGGGCTGATCAATAGCTGCTCTGTATTGCTGAATAGCATCAATTGCTTTTTGCTTTGCTGCTTCTATGTTGGCGAGTTCTTCGGGAGTCAGTTGTTTTGCTTGGTCAGATTCAGCAGTCTTTGTTGAGTCATTGGCCTCTGACTGGATATCAGCAGTTTGTTCTACTTGAGCAGGAGCAGCTGTTGCTGGTTCTGTTGCGTCATTGGCTGGTGTTTGGTGATCAGCAGCAGTGCCTTCACCATGATTGCTTGAGGCGGAATGAGAGTTGTCGGGGGCTTTAGACATGATTTCTTCCTCGTTTATCAGATAATGCAGAGTACATATTTTAACCTATTTTGATATAAAGTGTCAAATGTATTAATTAATAAAGGGTATTGTTGGTCAGTGCTTTTCTTTAGAAAAAGCAATGGTTTACGGTTTCATTTTTTAAAGCAGCGTGCAGAGTTGTGTTTATATTTTTTAAACCCCTCCACTGTTGTCACCCCGTGTAAAAGGCCTTACTGCATAAATAGATCTGGATTTAACGTCACTCCTCTCTCTGTCACCCCCAGGAACTTTCGTGACCTCTTATGTGTCACCCCCAGGAGCTTTCGTGACGTCGGGGGCCTAGCTTCGATCCAGTTCGTGCGAAGCATGGACTAAGGATCTTTATAAATTTAGGAATTTTAATTTATAAACCAATGTGCAGGGTTGTACTCACAATAATGTCGAAGCGAAGCGAAGCTTTGCTTCGCGGAGTCCTCCGGCTTGACCGGAGGATCTAATCCTTAATTTGAAAGATCGCTAGTTGTTACAAAGTAACAACGGATCAAGCCTGGGTCCCCGACGTCACTGCGTTGCCTTCGGATGGCAAATGGTTGAGGCTTTCTGATTTTCCAACAAAGATGTTTTTAATGCATGTTTGTGTTTTTGGATCAAACAACATTGTTTTACGGCGAGCTGAATTAAGCAGTGAGCCCGCGATGATTGCGGCAATACATAAGGCAGCTGTGATTGCAGTTGCTAATGGGATTGCTCCTGCGTGAGAAAAGGTAGTGTTCAGAGCTTGAGAAAGCATAGCTGCATTCACCATAACAGAGCCTGTGAGCACGGCAGCCCCTGTTCCAGCTGCGGCGCTTACAATCCATGCAGCGATTTCAGCTTTTTTCAACGGTCCTAAAGTAGTCTTTGATTTTGCTGTGTTTGTAACAACAGGTCCAGTCGGTGGGTCTTGAATTTCTTCAGCAGTTTGAGTGAGTTCTTGCTGTGGATCTGCTGAGGGGCGAGCAGAAGATTCTTCTTTTTTCTTTTTCTTCAAATTGTCGACTTTAGCTGTTGTAGGTTTGGCGTGTTGTTTCTGTTGCGCCTGAACCTCATCATCTTCAGCTTGTTTCGGAGCCTGTTTCTCTAAAGTGGTTTGAGCTTCGGCCGGTGGAGTTGCTTCTTCAATAACAGCACTCTCTTTTTCTTCTTCTTCTTCTTCTTCTTCTTCTTCTTCTTCTTCTTTGTTTTCGATGTCACGGGACATATTGCGTAAATTGTCGTAGGCATGCGTTGTCGTTTTTCCATTGTCATCGATTTTTATGCGATGAGGAAGAATTATGTCGAGAAGAATCGCTAATTGTCTATTTAGTTTTTCAGCATCAGAAGCAGTAATGCGTGGCCAAATGTCATGAAAGGTTCTCTGAAGCTCCTCTTGAGCCTCCCAAAGGTCGTCTGCTGAAGAGTTCTTCTTCTCTATCAGCTGATCCCATGCTTTAAGTGCTTTTATGGCTTCTTGTCCGCTGCTTTGTTGCGTTAAATCAAGAGCAAATGAAAGGTCGTTCTTTTTTTCTTTGAGTATGTCATAGGTACAGCGCTGATCGTTGCTTTCAAAAAAGTCACTGCCCAAGATCGCCTTAATAAAAGCGTCGATTGCTCCGACGGGTCTCCGAGCTTGGTTGGGTCGCCTAGATGGCCGCTGCTTCCTGTGTAAGCCTGGAAACGCCTGCTGTAGGGTATCACTGAACTGACGCCATGCAGACTCAATAGCCTTGCTGGATTTTTCCTTGTTATTGAAAGTGGCATTAAGAGTGAGTAGGCATTGCTTGGCCGATACACGCTTAATCGTAGCGAACGTCTGATTTTCAAGGCGGATAAATAAAAATGTTATTTCAGGAGAGAATAGCTCCTTTAAAGCTGAGCGAATGCAATGGTCGACTTTTATTCTGCGATCATCCTTTTCTTGAGGAGAAGCCTTGTAGGATAACTGAGGATGGCGAGCATTAATTTTTCTTTCAAATGCGCTCCATAGTTTTTCTATTTCGAGAGCTGTGATGTTAGATGAGAGATCTTTAGCCTTCTCAAGCCCTTCATTAAGAGCGTGTAAATGTGTTGGGATTGCAATCTCGTGAAGGACATTTTCCTTGGCACTCTGAAGGTGTTGGTATAAGCGATTCATCTCAGGCTTAAATCCACCAGGTAAAGTAGCGCGGATCCACGCATCAACCTTACGATGGTATTCATCCATTCCTTTTGGGTAGCCTTTTGGGAAATCTGTGGGTAGGGGCATATAAGCGCACTTTTTATTGTGGACACTTTCCCATGCTTTGTTTACTGCCTCTATTGAGGTGCTAGTTGAGTCTTTAGAAGCATCAGAGAATAGTGTATGAAGGGAGAGTAATGCTTCTTCTGCAAGATCTTTTAAAGTCGGCTCTGAGTTATTGGCCTGTGCCGGTGGTTTCTCGGCGTCTTTAGACATGATTGCTCCCTCGTTTATAAGACAATATAGAGTACATATTTTAACCTATTTTGACGCAATGAGTCAAATCTATTAATTATATAGAGGGCATTGTTGGTCGGTTTGAGAAAGGATTTATGGCACTGTTGCAAAAATACTTCAAAAATATAGTTATTGAATAAACGAGACGAGTTACGCTGTCAATCCAAATAAACCACAAATGAAGTCATTCTGTTTTTTAATGTTTGTACCCACGTAACAAATTTGACCTTTCTGTA
>JAJRRL010000029.1 GCA_024279495.1 Gammaproteobacteria bacterium
AACGCAGTGACGTCGGGGACCCAGGCTTGATCCGTTGCTACGAAGTGGCAACTAGCGATCTTTTAAGATTTAGCCCCAGCATTACCGTGAGCTTAGCTCTACAGGCTGTTTTGAAGAAGATAGCCGTTATTACCCTGGGCCCCATTTTTCAACGCTGCAGGCAACACAAGCGGCTTTAAGGCTTACTCATAAGCTGCTACCTCACCTAAACTTGTCATCCGAAGGCAACACAGTGACGTCGGGGACCTAGGCTTGATCCGTTGCTACGAAGTGGAAACTAGCGATCTTTCAAGATTTAGCCCCAACATTATTGTGAGCTTAGTCCTGCAGATTGCTTGGAGAAATTAAAGTTCCTATAGATCCTTAGTCCGTGTTACGTACGAACTGGATCGAAGCTAGGCCCCCGACGTCACTGCCTTCCTTTGGGTGACAGAAGAGAGAACCCCAGCATTCGGTGTTCTAGTTTAGCTTTTTGACCAAGCAGTAATAAAACCCATCATTTTTGTCTGTGGGTAAAAGTTGCTGACCGAAAGGGTCGCTTATAGCGTCTGGCATATCGATAGGCACAACACTAGCTTTTGGCTGATTGGTGAGAAAACGTTCAACAACCTGGCTGTTTTCGTGAGGTAGCACAGAGCATGTGGTGTAAAGAAGGGTTCCCCCAGGCTTTAGCAGTGGCCATAGGCTTGTGAATAACTCTTCTTGGAGCTTAGGGAGCTCCGTGAGGTCTTTTGGCTCACGATGCAGCTTACTTTCAGGGTGACGTCTAATCACGCCTGTAGCTGTGCAGGGAGCGTCTAAAAGAATGTGATCAAATAAGTTTCCATCCCACCACTCATCAGGGGTGAGGGCATCGGCCGTTTTGAGTTGTATGTGATCGAAATTTAGTTTTAATCGATCGAGGTTTTCTTTTATTTTAGCCAGGCGGTCTGTGTATTTATCGATAGCAGTAAGATGAATAGCGGGTTCTAAGGCTAGCAAATGTGTGGTTTTTCCACCGGGGGCGGCACAAGCATCTAGTATTCGATCGTTAGCCTGTGGATGAAGTAGCCGAGTAGCGCGTTGAGCAGATAGATCTTGTACGTAACACAAACCCTCTTTAAAACCAGGGAGCTCGCTGATTTTAGTTGGGTTGTTGAGAGAAATCGCATCGCTATCGAGAGGGTGTGGGGGCAAGCTATGTTCGATGCCAGCCTCTTTAAGGCGTTGTGAATAACTGTCTCGCGTGATGAGTGTGGTATTAACACGAAGAGTCATTGGGGGTTGTGAGTTATTGGTTTCACACAGGCTTTCCCAATTATCAGGGTATGTTTTTTGAAGAATATTTAAGAGCCATTTAGGATGAGCTTTTAGGGCGGCATGTTCCTTTAAGAGTTCCTCTTTTTTTTGATTGGCTAGGCGTAATAATTTATTGACCAAACCAGAGGCCCAAGGTTTTTTAAGTGCTTTGGTGATATCAACCATACTGGCGACAGCAGCGTAATCTGGGGTGTGCATATACCAGGATTGATATAAACCTAAAATCAAGACCATGTGGATATCTTGATCTTTTACTTTGAGAGATTTATGAAGAAGGCTTTTAATGACTGCATCTAACGTGATGTACTCACGTATCGCCCCTGTGCATAACGCATAAAGAAAATCTTTATCACGTTGATCAGTCAGTTTGTTTTGTTCATCACTGAGAAGTTGTTGTAGGGGTTGTTTGTGACAAACAACTTGTTGCAGGATTTTAACTGCTAAACATCGAAGGTTACTCATAAGTATGATAATTCCGCTACTGAAGATAAAAGTTGAGCCAAGGTGTTTACAATAGCCAAGCGATTTTTTTGAAGCGCCGGGTCATCTGCCATAATCAAGACATCATTAAAAAAAGCATCCACAGGTTCTTTAAGTGTTGCTAAAGCAGTGAAGGCGTCGGTGTAACGAGATTCTTTAACAGCCAAATTAACTGTTTCTTCAATAGAGGAAACACTTTTTACTAATTCAACTTCTTCAGCCATCACCAATTGTTTTTTATCGATGGCTTTAGGTATTTTCCCTGAGTGTTTCTTTAAAATGTTTGCCACACGCTTATGTGCAGAGGCCAGAGATTCTGAGCGTGGGTCTTGTAGAAAATCACGCAAAGCAGATAATCGTATGTAGGCATCGGCAATGTCTTGACTGCCGGTAGCAGTAATGGCTTCAAATTGTTGGGGTGTAAATCCTTGCTCTAAAGCCCAGGCTTTAAAACGATCAGCAATGAAAGTCCACACCAAATCCACACATTCTTTTGGCACCGTGTCTTGGTAGGCTTTAAGTACAGGTTTTAGTAGGTTAGTCATCGATTGCTTGAGTGTGTTGTGAATTAAAATACGCACTACCCCCAACGCTTGTCGCCTTAAACCAAAGGGATCTTTATCGCCTTTTGGTTTTCCTTCTGTTCCTAAAATACCAACTAAAGTATCGAGCCTGTCTGCTAAAGCCAAACACACACTGGTGGGATCTTCGGGTAATGAGTCGTGTGCTGATTTAGGAAGGTAGTAATCTTTGAGTGCGTTGGCGATGATGGGATCAACACCTTGAGCGCTTGCGTAGTGATAACCCATAATGCCTTGCAGAGAAGGAAACTCCCCTACCATTTCTGTGAGTAAATCACATTTACATAACTCGGAGGCTTTCTTAACGAAATTTTTATCGGCCTCAACATATTTAGCGAAAGCGCTAGCAATGGCAGTAACACGAGTTGTTTTATCAGCCATGGATCCTGTTTTAGGTGTAAAGATAACACCAGCTAAAGCATCAGTTCGATCTTTAAGAGGAGTTTTTAGGTCTTGTTGATAAAAGAAATGCGCATCGGAGAGTCTGGCATGAATCACGCGCTCATTACCTTTGATTACAGTGTTGGGATCGGAGCTTTGAATGTTGCTAACCAATAAGAAAGAAGGTACTAGCTCCCCCTTACTGTTTTCGATAGCAAAACATTTTTGATGTGATTGCATGGTGGTGATAAGTACGTCGCGTGGCATATCTAAAAAAGCAGGCGTAAATTCACCGCTTAAAACGACAGGCCATTCAACTAATGATGCGACTTCATCGAGTAAGGATTCATCCATTACCACTCGGCCCAATGGTGCTGCTGTGTCATTAAGAGCGCGTGCAATGAGTTCGCGGCGTTTTTTCCACGAAGCAATGACTTTCCCTTTTTCGCGTAATAGCGTGGCATATTGAGACGGTTCGTCAATGTGAATAGGTCCGGGGTGATGGAATCGATGACCATAAGTGGTATTGCTAGAGGTAACTCCAAAAAGAGATACAGGCACGATGTCTGAGCCAAACAAAACCACAGCCCACTGCACAGGTCTTAAAAAACGATGCGGTTCTGCTCCCCAACGCATGGGTTTGTTGATATGAACAGCAGAGAGTGCTTTGGAAATAATTTTTGGCAATAAGTCGACGCTTGCTTGTCCTGGTGTTTCACCTTCAAAATAAAGCCAACTCCCTTTTTTTGTTTTTTGAACAGCCAATTCATCCACAGAGGTTTTGCAAGATCTAGCAAAACCTAAACACGCTAGTGTTGGTGTGCCGGATTCATCAAAAGCAGATTCCATGCTGGGGCCTCGCCTTTCGATACGCTGAGGCGCTTGTTGGTCCACGAGTTGTTTTATTAAAATCGCCAAACGACGAGGAGTGCAATACACAATAACGTCGTCATGATCTAAAGAAAATTCATGACATTGTTTTGTGAGTTCTGTTGCAAAAGATTGAATAAGAGATCGGAGTTGCTTGGCTGGTAATTCTTCACAACCCAGCTCGATTAAAAAATCATGACTCATTTGGTTTGTCTCCTTCTGCTAACAGTGGATAACCTAACTCGCGTCGGTGTTCGGCATAATGTGTGGCTACCGCTTGAGCGCATTTACGAACTCGCAAAAGCATTCGTTGACGTTCTGTTACCGAAATAGCTCCCCGGGCATCTAATAAGTTAAAAGAGTGAGATGCTTGTAAGAGATGTTCGTTAGCCACCAAGGGAAGTTCTTTCTCTAACAGTTCTTGCACTTGTTTTTCGTGGTGTTTGAATTGATAAAGGAGGTGTTTAACGTCAGCGTGATTAAAGTTGTAGTCGGAATACTGCTTTTCATTATCTAAAAATAAATGACCGTAGGTCACATCACCATGAGGGCCATGCGTCCAAATGAGGTCATAGACATTGTCGACGCCTTGTAAAAACATGGCAAGGCGCTCTAAACCGTAAGTGATTTCACTGGTGATGGGATTGCAAGGAATGCCACCGATTTGTTGGAAGTAAGTAAACTGTGAAATTTCCATACCATCAAGCCAGACTTCCCAGCCCAAACCCCAAGCGCCCAAGGTGGGTGATTCCCAGTTATCTTCAACAAAGCGAATATCGTGCTTGAGAGGATCGATACCCAGTTGCTCTAGTGAGGCCAAATACATGGTCTGAATGGGTTTTGGTGAGGGTTTCATGACCACCTGAAATTGGTAGTAATGCTGCAAGCGGTTAGGGTTTTCACCATAACGACCATCCGTGGGTCGACGGCATGGCTGCTCGAAAGCTGCTTGCCAGGGCTCAGGACCCAGCGCATGAAGGAAGGTGGCTGGATGAAAGGTAGCCGCCCCCATCGGAACATCCATCGGTTCAACCAGTAGGCAACCGTAAGATGACCAAAATTGTTTCAAGGTCAGGATCATATCCTGAAAAGTAAGAGGTGAGTGAGACATAATGATTCGCCTAATGTCCGATAAAATCGAGTTTTATTATGCCAGATCGGGTTCAAAAGTGGAAATTTGCTTGTTACCTTCTAGAATGTAGCGAGCCTTACTCGTGTCACCCCGACGTCATTGCATTCCTGGGGATGACAGGCGGGCCGGGGTTGTTCCTGGGGATGACAATGGTGGGAGTAGCTGCTTAGTTGCAATTATTCAACCCATAGCACACATAAAAAGGAGTTTAAGTTGGGTACTAAAAAAGCATCAAAAAACGTTGGAGAGGCTTTGAGATTGATAGGGCCAGTGTCAGCTGATTTTATGAAAGAAGGGAGAGATGATACCCCTCCTCAAGAAAGAGAGTTTGATAACGTTATCACCCATCAATCTTCGGTTTATCCGGAGAGATGACCTCATTAATGCTTCGGATTAGGTTTTCTGTAGAGACCTCACCTGGAATCAGCTCTATCCGATGAAGGCCCGTGTCACTTAAAAATAAAGCCGGTGTGCCTTCAACGCGTAGCGCCTTGGCTAAAGCGGCGTTTTTATTAAGTTCTGCCATGATAGCTGGGTCGTTCATGTCTTTACTGAGTTGTTCCATATTCAAGCCAAGTTCGCGAGCTAAGTCCAAGACATGCTCAGGAGGCAGTCCTCCATCACTGACTAACATTGCCTGATGCAGTTCCCAGTAACGCCCCTGCCGTGCTGCTGCTAGCGCCGCTTTGGCAGCAAAGAGGGATTGTTCGCCAAACAAGGGAAGCTCTTTAAAAATAAGCTTAACGCGATGCGTTTTTTTGAGCAGTTGATCAAACACGTAACGCATGCCTTTACAGTGACCGCATTGGTAGTCAAAAAATTCAACTATAACGGCATCTGCCTGTGGGTAAGTCACCGAGGGAGAGTCTGGGTCATGAAATAAAGTGTCTGAATGCGCGATGACAGGGTCTGCATTGTCTTGTGTGACTGCTTTTGGGGGAGCTGCTGGATGCTTTTGTAGGTAGTTTGCGACAATTTGTTCGATGGCTTGCTGCTGTTCGGGTGTGAATACAGGTTGGGCGAAAGAAGACGTGAGGAATAAGCTTATTATTGCTACTTTTAAGCTTTTTATTACTGGTTTTAAAAAGATGCCTAGTCCGCGTTTTACGCGAACGGCATGGGAAGCTGGGTCCCCGACGTCACTGCGTTCCTGGGGATGACAAGCGGCTAGGGCTTGTTCCTGGGGATGAGAAACGGGTAGGGTTTGTTCCTGGGGGTGACAAGATGAGGAATTGCCTTGCTTGCTTAATTTTTTGAACATGATTTGTCTCTCCCTAGTTCACATCCTTTTCTAGCGTATCTTTCATCTTTTTCAAAGCCTGCTTTTCAAGTTGTCGGACTCTTTCGGCAGAGACTTTGTACTTATCGGCCAATTGGTGAAGCGTGGCTTTGTCTGGCCCGCTCAACCAACGACTTCGCAAGATGTCTTGACTACGCTCATCTAGAGTAGACAAAACTTGGTGTAGTGCCGTCAAGGCATTGTGTTGGCTAGAGCTAGATTCTAAAAGCGCAGCGGGATCGCTATTTGGCGTACTAAGAAACCCTTCAGGGGATGCATGAAAATAATCAGAGTCATCGTCGTCTTGATGAAAAGCGACGTCTTGGCCGGTGAGGCGCTGTTCCATTTGCCGAACATCGCTTTCTTTGACCTTTAAAATCTCAGCCATGGCTTCCACTTCATCATCACTTAACCAGTTTTTGTCTTTAGAAAAGCTTCTTAGCTTAAAGAAAAGCTTACGTTGCGCTTTGGTAGTGGCGACACGAACAATGCGCCAATTACGCAAGACAAATTCCTGTATTTCTGCACGAATCCAATGGATTGCAAAAGAGACTAAGCGTACACCGACGTCTGGGTCGAAACGTTTGACTGCTTTCATCAGGCCAATATTGCCCTCTTGGATGAGATCAGCCTGAGGTAGGCCATAGCCGGAATAACCTCTGGCGATTTTGGCCACCACTCGAAGATGTGACAAAATGAGGCGTCTCGCAGCATCGAGATCTTGGTGGTATTTGGTACGTTTGCCCAGCTCCAGCTCTTCTTCTGCTGTGAGCATGGGGAGTTTGTTGATCCAATCGAGATAATGCTGAATGCTACCAACCGATAAGGGGTTGATAGAGGGGTCGACAAGCGTTGTAGTTGTTTGTTTTACCATGTTTTTTTCTGTGCTCTGTACAATGTCTGAGCCTGCGTCCCTTTTGGCTATAGGGTATTGAGAATCATTGTTGCTATGAGTCATCTCATTGATCGTCCATGCTGGGTAGGGTCTGTTTATAGCTGATTTTTCGAAGCAAAAATGAAGATAATCAGATCAGAAACGAAAAAAAGCGAAGTTCATAGTTATTTATATGGGGCGATATTTTTGCATATTTTGAACGATTTCGCTTCATTTTCGCTGGAACAATGAGCTGTAAACAGACCCTCATATTAACACAGGCATGTTTGGACGGCAAAGGGATAGCTTTAGTTAAGAGCTAGTTGGCGGTTTGAGGTCAACGTACGATCAGGTCTAGAGGTGTTTTGCGATTTGCGTACTGGTCGCTAATTTTGCACCTACCCAGCCCAAAAGACCTGAGCCGACAATCAAGATGGCACTGGCAAGAGCATCTAACTCATGTAATGAAAATTGGCTTAGGTAGGTGGCTGATAGTTGTTGAACGGGCTCTGATAACCAGTTACTCAAGGCCCAGAGCGCAACTCGAGCAAGGACTCCACCCAAAAGCCCGTAGACAAAACCTCTGTATAAAAAAGGTCGAACAATGAATGACTTAGAGGCGCCAAGCAGAGTTAAAATAGCCATCTCACGCTCGTGCTTGCTAATGGAAAGTCGGATGGTATTGGCGATAATCAACACAACAGCGAGAGCAAACAAGCAACCCACTCCAATTAGTAAGCGTTGGGCAATGTTGAGAATATAATAGAGGCGTTTGACCCAACCCACATCAAGTTCGGCATCTTGTACGTGAGATAAGTCGCCGAGTTGGTCGGTCAGCTTTTTTAAAGCCTCTGGCGTGGGTCCTGGCCAACGTGGTGTGACTCGAATGATGCCAGGGAGAGGATTTGTGCCCAGCTGTTCTTTGAGCGTTTTCAGATGAAGAACTTGATCCAATGCCTCCCAGCCTTGATCAGGGCTAATATAAATAACCGATGCGACTAAGTCGCGCTTTTGGAGGGCTTCTGTGAGCTGCCTGGCTTGTTCATCGTTGGTGTGATTGGTTAGGTAGAGTGAAATTTGAGGTTGGTCATGCCAACGATCTGCCACGGCTTTGACATTCATACCCACAAAATAAAACAGCGCAGGCAACACGATCGCAATCGCAATCACGAGGATGGTCATGGCGTTTCCGATGGGCTGGCGGGTGAGGTCTCCCAAGCTGCGAATAAAACTTCGTGCGTGCATGCTTAAGTAGCTGGCTTGACGGCGAGTTGGTTTACTCATGCATGGTCTCCCACGAGTTGGCCGTGTGACAAGGTCAAAATACGGTGAGGCAAAGTAGCGATAAGATCGAGTGCGTGACTGGCGATCAGGATAGTCATGCCGCAACGGTTCAATTCATCGAACAAGGCTAAAATATCTTTGGCTAATTCTGGATCGAGGTTTCCTGTGGGTTCATCGGCAAGCAAGATCGCCGGTTTGTGTACGATTGCGCGTGCAATGTTGATTCGTTGTTGTTCACCACCAGAGAGCTCGTGTGGTTTGCAGTTGGCTTTGTGGCGTAACTGCACTTTGTCGAGAGCAGCTAAGGTGCGTCCAGATAAGTCGTTGCTATGCCAGCGATCGATGATTAATGGTAAGGCAACATTTTGAAACACAGTTTGGTCTTCGAGTAAATTGGCTTCTTGCGCGATAAAGCCAAGTTGGCGTCTTAGTAAAGGGACCTGACGCTTTTTAATATGGGTGATGGAGCGGTTACCCAAAAAAACCTGGCCAGCATTGGCTTTTTCTTGGCACAAAATAAGCCTGAGAATACTGGTTTTACCGGCGCCAGAATGGCCGGTAAGAAAGGCCATATCGCCTTCGGGTAAGGTGAAACTGACTTGATTAAGAGCAGTTTGCTTTCCGTAGCGCTTGCTAACCTGATCAAAACGAATCATTAGCGGACCTCCTTAAGAGCTGCTTAATCCTGCGCAAATAAGGCGTCGATAAAGTCTTCAGCCACGAAAGGCTTCAGATCATCGATTTGTTCTCCTACACCAATGAATCGGATAGGGAGACCTAACTTGCTAGCGATAGCAAAAATGATACCACCTTTTGCCGTGCCGTCGAGTTTGGTTAAAGCAACACCAGTTAACCCTAAGGTTTCATGAAAGAGCTCTGCTTGCCGTAGCGCGTTCTGACCGTTGCTGGCATCGATGATTAGCAAGGTTTCGTGAGGAGCGTCTGGGTCGAGTTTGCTCATCACGCGTTTGATTTTTTCTAGTTCATTCATTAGATGCGTTTGCGTGTGTAGTCGGCCAGCGGTATCTGCAATCACTAAATCGAGCTGCTTGGCTTGCGCTGATTGGATGGCATCGAAGATAACAGCGGCGCTATCAGAGCCTTCTTGTTGTGCAATCACGGGAACGTTGTTTCGTTCGCCCCAGATTTTAAGTTGATCAATGGCTCCTGCGCGAAAGGTATCGCCTGCAGCTAGTAACACACGCAAGCCTTGCTGAGTGTAGTGATGAGCTAGTTTGGCAATGCTGGTGGTTTTGCCGGCGCCATTGACGCCAACCATGAGCAGCACGCTGGGTTTGGCGGAGAAGTTAAGGGCTTGTTCGCAAGGCTTTAAAATAGAGAGTAAGGATTCTTTTAGAGCTCGCTGCAGACTATCGGCATCTGAGGCTTCTTGGCGAGTGACTCGTTTTTTAAGGTCTTCTAAGATGGAGGCGGTTGTGTCTAAGCCCACATCGGATGTGATTAAAATGGTTTCGAGCTCTTCTAAAAGAGTATCGTCGATGCTTTGCTTGCCCGTGAATAGGCTGGTCAGGCGGCTGTTGAGTTGCTGCCTTGTTTTACTCAAACCCTGCTTGAGTTTACCTAGCCAGCTTTGCGGCTTAGCGTCCTCTTGGGTGGCGTTATTATTTGTAGGTGCTTTTTTTTTGGAAAAACCGAACATGGTGGGATCACATCACTATCTGTGTCAGAATGATTGCGCTCGCATTTAGCGTAGCATCTTTAGATCTTAGTGTGAGGTAGTCATGAAAGCAAGGCTGTTGTCGATTGCGTTACTGATGGGGGCGGGTACAGCGTTTTCTCAAGGTGAGCATACCTTGGCCAATGGTATGCATGTGTATGTGATCGAAGATCATCGTGCGCCTGTTGTGTTGTCATCTTTGTGGTATCGGGCTGGTAGTAGCGATGAGGTTGGAGGCAAAACAGGTATTGCCCATATGCTTGAACACCTGATGTTTCGAGGCACCACACAACACCCAGACAACGATTTCTCTAAGCAAGTGAATGCTATTGGCGGCAAACTGAATGCCATGACCACACGTGATTTTACAATGTATTACGAATACGTAAAACGTGACCAACTGCCTTTGGTCTTTGGTTTAGAGGCCGACCGAATGACGCACTTAAGTCTTTCTCCAAAACATTTCAAACAAGAAAAGCAGGTGGTGATTGAAGAGCGTCGTATGCGCGTTGACGACAAACCAGCGGCTCGGTCCGATGAACGCCTACAAGCCATGGCCTTGGTGAGCAACCCTTATCATCATCCTGTGATCGGTTGGCCTAGCGATATGCATCATTACCAGTTGGCAGACGCTAAAGAGTGGTACAAAACATGGTATCACCCTAACAACGCTTATTTGGTTGTGGTTGGTGATGTGAAACCCAAAGAAGTGTATCGCTTGGCGGATCATTATTTTGGATCGATATCAAAAACTACCTTACCTATTAGAAAGCCTCGCTCTGAAGTAGAACCCTTGGGCTTAAAGCGCGCCTTGGTTAAGATACCAGCCAAAATACCAATTGTTTCGATGGCTTACCTGACACCGACCTTCGCCACCATATCGCATCATTGGAAAGCCTATGCATTGGCTGTGTTAGCGGGTGTTTTATCGTCAGACGAAGCAGCTCGACTACCGCGCGTATTAGTGCGAGAAAAACAGTTAGCAAGCGCGGTGGATGCGTATTATGACCCCTACCAACGCTATCGAGCCTTGTTTCAAATCACAGCTGTGCCTGTGCTGGGTAAACATTTAGGAGAGGTGGAGCAGGCGATTGATGAAGAAGTTGAGACCTTGCAAAACGAGACCCTACCATTGAGTGAGTTAGCACGGGTAAAAGCGCAAGTGATTGCACAATCTATTTATCAGAAAGATTCATTATCCGCACGGGCGATGAACGTTGGTATTCCGGTGGCTTGTGGCTTGTCATGGCGTTTCGATAAGCGCTGGGTAAGTCGTATTCAGGCTGTGACGGCCAAACAAGTGCGTTGGGTGGCTAATCATTACCTAACAAAACAGCGCTTATCTGTTGTGTATTTAGAGCCAAAATAAGGAGAGCTGTCATGTTATCGAGGGTATTACGTTCTGTGTTGGCCGCCTCTTTACTTGTTGCTGCAAGCGAGGCTTCTTACGCGGCTTTGGGGGCGAGATGGTTGAGTAAAAAGCCAGTACCCATTGCTCATTGGACTGTGTCGGGTACCGACACACCGGTGTATTTTGTTCCAAGACACGACCTTCCAATGGTGGATGTGGCTTTGGTGTTTCAAGCAGGTTCTGCTCGTGATGGCGCAAGATGGGGTTTGGCTAATTTAACTGGCGCCTTGATTGGCACAGGAACGCATCGTCATGAAGAGCAATATATTTTAGAGCGATTTGGGCGAGTCGGTGCTTCTTTCGATACAAGTGTTACGCGGGATGCGACCTTAATTCATCTGCGAACCATGACCGCGCACCGTTACTACTCAAAAGCAGTCGCTGCATTCACAGACGTGGTGACTAAAGCGCGCTGTGATTTAGGGGTGACTCAGCGATTGAAAAAACAAATTGTGATGGGCTTGAAAGCAGAAAAAGACGATACCAATGCAGTAGCTACGAAAGCCCTTTTCAAAACTTTGTATGGTCATCATCCTTACGCGCACCCCATTGAAGGCACAGCGTCTACGGTTTTAGCGTTAGTAGCTGAAGATGCTCAAATTTTCTATGCTGAGCATATGGTGCAAAAGCAAGCGAGCGTGGTGATTGTGGGTGACCTGTCTATGTTGTCGGCTCATAAATTGGCCCAAAGACTTATTCAGCCCTTGCCTGTTGGTGAATCACTAACTCCTTTACCGCTTAGCATCGCTCCGGCACTTGCTAAAAAGATTTATGTCCCTATGAGCAAATCGCAAGACGCCATTTTGATTGCTCAACTAGGCTTTTTGCCTTATGACCCGTATTATTATGCACGCGTGGTTGGTAATGAAGCGTTTGGAGTGGCTCCTCTAACATCCATGCTCTTCAAGGAAGTGCGAGCCAAACGGGGTCTGGCCTATGGGGCAGGTAGCAGTTTTGTTACGCGAGAAGCTGGCGGGCCTTTTGTCATGACAACACAATCTCGAGTGGCTGTTGCCAAGAAAGCCAGCAGAGTAATGCGCCATACTTTTGCTAGGTTTGCTCGAAAAGGGTTAAGCGAGACAGAGATTCAAACAACCAAGCGCAGTTTAGCCGGACAGTTTCCGCTGATGTATGCCAGTAATGCCAGCATCATGAGTCGACTTGTTTC
Source organism: Gammaproteobacteria bacterium (assembly GCA_024279495.1). Lineage (GTDB taxonomy): Bacteria > Pseudomonadota > Gammaproteobacteria > JAJRRL01 > JAJRRL01 > JAJRRL01. Next base: position 12,438 of record JAJRRL010000029.1, read on the forward strand.
CATGGTGGTGTATCACTTCCCCATGACCTTCTTTGCGGACTACCCAGAGCAAGTGGCAGCCGTGACGACTAATGAGGTAAGACAAGCCTTTGCTCCCCTAAAACATCAGAATTGGGTGGAAGTGGTGGCCGGCGGTCGCGATATTTTTTCAAAGCCTAAGGTAGGTTAGCATGAGCCCAACTGATATTCGTTTGCGTATTATCGCAGGCCAGTGGCGTCGACGCGTGATTCGTTCTCCTGCTTTAGAGGGAATACGGCCTACAACAGATCGTATTCGAGAAACGCTCTTCAATTGGTTGGCACCGCACATTGTGGGGGCGCGCTGCTGCGATGCGTTTGCAGGCACTGGTATTTTGGGTTTGGAGGCCTTGTCTCGAGGGGCTGAGCATTGCACGTTTATTGATAATTCAGCAAAGGCAATGTCCGCCATACAAAGCCATCTCCTTGATTTTTCAGCAAATAACAAAGCAAGCTGTTTGATTGAGCGAGCAGAACAAGCAGTGTTAGCCAAAGAGAGTATCGATGTTCTTTTTTTAGATCCACCCTTCGATTCAAACGGTCTGCAAGACATGATAAGCCATTGCTGCAAAAGTAATTTTTTAGCGAATGAAGCCTTAATTTATGTGGAATACAATGTGTCATGCAAATTAGATTTACCCGAAGGGTGGTCTTGGTATAGAGAGGGCTCGACTCAGCGAATTGCTTATGGTTTGCTTGCCAGATAATGTGATTTTATGGTACAATAGTGAACAATTCAGGAAAGAGGTGGTTTCCCATGGCAGAGCTTTTTATTCGTTATACAGGGTCGTCTTACGCTATCCAACAGTCTGCTAAACCTAGCCAATCAGAGATAGAGACATTAAACTGGCATAAATTATCTAAGGTATCGCGCAACTTAAATATTTTGCTGGCTGAAGAGAGCCAAAGTGGTTTTTTGGATCACTTGTTTGGTGGTTTATACGATAGGCAACGAGAGGCATGGATAGAATTACTTGAAGAGCTTGCTTCAAAAAAGAACGCCGAAGAAGAGCTGACCATAAAATATATTAACCATTCTGATAGCAAGCAGACTTCCAGAAAGACGCTCACCTTACCCGACTGGCTTGCTAAAGCTGTTTCGTTTGCCAAGATTCATGAATACAATAGAAAGCGTACCAGCCGTTCTTTTTCAGGATCCCGTAAAGCATTTTGGATTTCTTCTTTAGCCTCTGTACTAAGTATTGCTGTTTGGGCTGGCTATCCTATTTATCAAGCGGTTCATGTGAGTGCAGAAGCGGCGAGTAAAGCCTTTACCACAGGAAACCCCTGGGTGATTGCAGGTTTGGTCATTTTCTTATTAGGAGCTGCTGTTGCTGCAACGGCGTATGTTGTTGGAAAGCGTCAACACAGTAAAGCTCATACTGTGTGGTTGGACGGCAGAGCCTCACATGTAACACCGAAAACGGAAGAGCCTAACCTTGACGATGGAGTGGAAGTGGTGGGTGATGAAGAAGCAGTAGTAGTAGCAGTAGTAGTAGCTTCTGAACCCGGCCAAAAAAAAGCCGAAATACAAAAAATCATTGAAGAGCTGAAAGAAAAGGACGCAGCGGAAAAGGCAGCGGAGAACAGAAAAAGCAAAAGCGATATAGATATAGACAAAGAGTTTTCATCAGACGATAGTTCATCAGAATATGATTCTGATGGTGAACTTGTTGGGTGTGCGCTTTAAGAATTATGCACTGTTCTTATTGTTTTTCTTCTAAAAGCAGAGTGTAGAGTTTAAGTTATATTCTTTAAATCAATGTGTAGGGTTGAGCTCTTTATTTAATTAAGCCCACCTCTGTTGCATGCACCGGCGAAAGCCGCTGTCACCCCGTTGTAAAATGACACCTTTTCTGTCACCCCGAAAAAAGACGTGCAGCCCACACTTCGTTCCTGAGGATGACACCATTTTTCAACGGTGCAAGCAAAAGGTTGGGGCTATTTTATTTTAGGGCTTAATCTTTAAAGATCGCTAGTCGTTACTTTGTAACAACGGATCAAGCCTGGGTCCCCGACGTCATTTCATTCCTGGGGATGACAAAAGTGGGGATAGCAATCTCTTCATGAAGAGACGAGCACCGGAAGCGCAGGCCGACAACGTAGGAACGGGAAAGAGACTTTTTTGACTCTTACGTATCGATGTTCTCTGCCAGCGCAGCATTATCTAGAATGAATTTCCGACGTGGTTCGACGTGGTCGCCCATTAAGGTGGCGAACATTAAGTCTGCCTGAACGGCATCTTCTACGTTTACCCGCATCATGCGGCGCGTGCTTGGGTCCATGGTGGTTTCCCAAAGTTGGTCGGGGTTCATTTCACCCAAACCTTTATAGCGTTGAATGGTCAGACCACGTTTTGCTTCTTTGTAAAGGAAGTCGACGGCTTCATCGATGTGGTGAATGCTAATCGATTTATCGTCTTTTTTCACGTGAGCACCTTCTTCTATAAGGTTCTCTAAGCTTTTTTGTGCTTTTGTGATTTGCTGATAATCCACGCAGTGGAAGAAATCCGGCGATAAAACATAAGGATGAGTTACCCCATGATGCGATAGCTTGATAATCACTGAATACCAATCCTTTTCAGGGACTGCTTCTGTGCGACCTTCTGCTTGTACACCATCGTTTTTGCCTTGCTTGGAGATATGGCTGCATAGGATGTTAAGCCAGGCTTCGACGGCTTCTTTATCGTTAAGTGATTCAGCAGAGAAGCTTGGAACTTCCATTAAGGCTTCTAACAAGCGTTTGGGGAAACGTCGGCTGAGTCTGTTGATGGCTAATTTAGCTTGACGTAGTTGTTTAAGTAAGGTTTCTAACGCTTCGCCAGAAATAGCCGGAGCATCGGCGTTTGGATATAGTTGTGAGCCATCAATGGCTAGCTGTAGCAAATTCTTATCGAGCGCATCATCGTCTTTAATGTACTGCGAGTTTTTGCCTTTTTTCACCTTATAGAGAGGTGGCATGGCAATGTAGATATGCCCTCGTTGAACAAGTTCAGGCATTTGTCGGTAAAAGAACGTGAGTAAAAGTGTACGAATATGAGAACCATCGACATCAGCATCTGTCATGATAACGATGCGATGATAGCGAAGTTTATCGGGGTTATATTCATCGCGACCAATACCACAACCCAAGGCTGTGATGAGTGTGCCGACTTCTTGTGATTGAAGCATTTTATCGAAACGTGCTTTTTCTACGTTTAGGATTTTACCTTTGAGAGGTAAAATGGCTTGGTGTTTTCGATCACGTGCTTGTTTGGCAGAACCACCCGCAGAATCACCCTCAACCAAAAAGAGTTCGCACAAGGCGGGATCTTTTTCTTGGCAATCGGCTAACTTGCCTGGTAGACCTGCAATGTCCATGACGTTTTTACGGCGTGTCATGTCGCGTGCGCGTCTGGCAGCATCACGAGCTCTGGCAGCATCGATTTGTTTGTTAACAATGATTTTGGCTTGTGATGGATTTTCTAACAAAAACTCATGCAGCTTTTTAGAGACAGTTGCCTCAACCACGGCTTTCACTTCAGAAGAAACCAGTTTGTCTTTGGTTTGAGATGAAAATTTGGGATCGGGTACTTTGACAGACAAAACGACAGTTAAGCCTTCACGGGCATCGTCACCGGTGATCACGGTTTTGCTTTTCTTCGCTAAACCTTCTTTATCGATGTATTGTTTCATGCTGCGAGTGAGAGCGGCACGAAAACCTGCTAAGTGGGTACCACCATCGCGTTGGGGAATGTTGTTTGTGTAACAAAACAAAGTTTCTTGGAAGCCATCGTTCCATTGCATGGCTACATCCACATGCAGGCCATCGGGGGTGTCTTCGCTGATGGTGATGATGTCTGAATGGACGGGAGTTTTGCTTTGATTGAGGTATTTTACAAAAGCGGTGATACCACCCTCGTATTCGAAGGTATCTTCTCTAGCTGTGCGATCGTCGTTGAGCTGAATGCACACACCTGAGTTTAGAAACGACAGTTCGCGCAAACGCTTGGCTAAGATATCGTAATTAAAAGAGATATTGGTGAATGTCTCAGCGCTGGGTTTGAAACGAATTTCAGTACCGGTGCGATCGGTGTCTTCAATTTCAGCTAAAGGTGCTTGAGGCACACCAAACTCATAGCGCTGATAATGAACCTTGCCGTGTTTTCGGATGGTGAGCTCTAAGTATTCAGATAAAGCGTTGACCACAGACACACCCACGCCATGCAAGCCACCAGAAACCTTATAGGAGTTATCGTCGAACTTACCACCAGCGTGAAGCACGGTCATGATTACCTCAGCGGCTGATCGCCCTTCTTCTAGGTGAATGCCGGTTGGGATGCCTCGGCCATCGTCGCGAACAGTGACGGATTCGTCTGCGTGGATGATCACATGGACGCGCTCACAATGGCCAGCTAAGGCTTCATCGATGGCGTTATCCACTGCCTCAAATACCATGTGATGCAGGCCAGAGCCATCGTCTGTGTCGCCGATATACATGCCAGGACGTTTGCGAACAGCCTCTAAGCCCCTGAGGACTTTAATGGAGCTAGCGTCGTATTTGGGTTGTGTGGTAGGTGTGTCGTTAGTGCTCATAAACGAGATTATCCGAAGTGGTAAAGAAGGAGACCATTCTATCATAAACTCCTCTGCTAGCCCAATATAAAGGTGTGGTTCCGTTTACAATTACCGACAGAGAAGTAATTCAAAGGTGGTAAAAAATGACCTACCGAAAAGCATAGAATAAACACGCAGGCATAAAAAAAGGGCCCGAAGGCCCTTCTCACATTTAAGGAGTTAGTTATTAAGCACTACTTTGTGAATCAGGTGTAGCTGAGCAAGCAGCACCAGTTCCCCAAGCAGGAACGTTGTCGTTCAAGTGAACGCCGTATTTAGCAACGTTGATCAAGCCAGATTTTTGTAAGTTAGCACGGGTTGCTGTTTCATTGATTCTAAACTTGGTGGTGTGAGTTACTGTTGTTTCATAACCATTGCCTCCAGCACTAGATGTATATACAGCGTCACAGACCTGGCAGTTCATCCAGAATCCGCTACGTGTAGTCGGTAGAGCTGTTGTGCTTTTCCAAATAGCGGCATCTTTGTAGAGTGAACAAAACAGTTTAGTGTCAGTATACACGCCACAGCTTCGGCCCATGTAAGCAACAAAAACGTAGGTATCAGTATCGATTCCAGAATCATCAAAAGTACCAGCAACAGTAGCAGTTACACCAATGCTTCCACCACCAACTGTGTTTTTGCCAAATTTCCAGTAAACCAGACCTTGATGATCTCTACTATCAGTGCCTGCTAGGGTGTAGTTGCCATAGACGGCAGATACAGTGTCCAGTTCGTTGTTGTTGTAAGTATTGTAAGCACGCTTTACTTCATCTAACACATAACCTGCTTCACGAAGAGCGCTAGATAGACATTTTTGCCCACTAGTAACAGTAGTGCCACCTGAAGCATCACCCACGTTAGCGAAAGTTGTTTGAACAATATTAGCGAAAGAAGAGTTAACAGCCAATGCACCGACTGCAGCTAGCGATAAAGTCGCTAATTTTTTCATGTTCATAAGTTACTCCCAAAGTAATGAACGAGTGAGCCTGAGACAGACCTTCAGGCTTACTATAGGCGATGGCAGCGTTTATTTCCCCAAGAATCGCAGAAAAATTGAACACTTCTTTAAAGGCATTTAAAGTCAACGTCTTAGCAGTAACATGACTTCGTAAAAGGCTTATACAAGTGCTCACCTATGAGCTAACTCGTTGTTTTTAGAAGTATAACGTAGAGATACAATGTAAGTGTTTGATGAAATAATATACGTAGGCATAAAAAAAGGACCCGAAGGCCCTCTCACACTTTAATAGACTAGCTATTAAGCTTCAGAACCTTGTATATCAGGTGTAGCGTGGCAAGCGACAGGACCAGTTGTTCCCCAAGCAGGAACATTGTCATTCAAGTGAACGCCGTATTTAGCAACGTTGATCAAGCCAGAGACTTGCAATCTAGCACGGGTTGCTGTTTCATTGATTCTAAACTTGGAGGTGTGAGTTAATGTTGTTTCATCACCGCTGTTAGTAGCATTAGCTGTGTATACTGCGTCACAGACCTGGCAGTTCATCCAGAATCCGCTACGTGTAGTCGGTAGAGCTGTCGTGCTTTTCCAGAGAGCAGCATCTTTGTAGAGTGAACAAAACAGTTTAGTGTCAGTATACACGCCACAGCTTCGGCCCATGTAAGCAACAAAAACGTAGGTATCAGTATCGATTGCAGCATCATCAAAAAGATTACTAGCAGTAGCAGTTACACCAGTTAAACCAGAAGCAACTGTGTTTTTTCCAAATTTCCAGTAAACCAGACCTTGATGATCCCTACTATCAGTGTTCGCTAGGGTGTAGTTGCCATAGACGGCAGATACAGTGTCTAATTCGTTGTTGTTGTAAGTATTGTAATCACGTTTTACTTCATCTAACACATAACCTGCTTCACGAAGAGCGCTAGATAGGCATTTTTGGCCACTAGTAACAGTAGTGCCACCTGAGGCATCACCCACGTTACTGAAAGTTGTCTGAACAATGTTAGCGAAAGAAGAGTTAACAGCCAATGCACCGGCTGCAGCTAGCGATAGAGTCGCTAATTTTTTCATGTTCATAAATTACTCCCAAAGTAATGAACGAGTGAGTCTGAGGCAGACCTTCAGGCTCACTATAGGTGATGCAAGTGTTCATTTCCCCAAGCATTGTAAAAAAATTGGGCACTGTTGCAAAAAATTGACTTACTGCTAACCTAGACTTAGTTCACACAGAGACAGAAATAATGGCTAACAATAAGTACAAAAACACCGAAAAACCGTTCAAATGGAAGCATCATGTGGGAGAGCTCATTCTCTGGCT
>JAJRRL010000030.1 GCA_024279495.1 Gammaproteobacteria bacterium
CCGTTAGGTTGCGTAGCGTGGGTGACGAGGACGAGTCGCGGCACAGATAACGATCGCCTTCGCGAGTCGATTTGCGCTAGGATGGCGTTAATCTATCTCGAGCGGTGCGATACACTTGAAGCCGCTATCCCCACCTCTTGTCATCCCCAGGAATGAAATGACATAGGGGACCCAGGCTTGATCCGTTGTTACAACGTAACAACTAGGATCTTTCAAAATTCAGCCCTAAAATTATTGTGAGCTCAACCCTGCAAGGAGGTTTTAAGAGTTAAAATTTATAAAGATCCTTAGTTCATGCTTCACATGAACTGGATCGAAGCTAGGCCCCCGATGTCACGTTGTTGCCTTCGGGTGACAACAGAAGGTGTTAATTTTACAATAGGGTGATGCCGGCTTTCGCCGGTGCAAGTAACGCCTTTTTCAACCGGCTAACACAGAGCGAAGTGACTCCAAGCACCTTTGCCCACAAAAAGAACAAATTCTAAGGTATTAGAAAATAAGGCATTTCTTACTTTACTTTATGGTGTTCTATTTCCTATGATGTGGGTTGGGTCACGGTACATTGCGTGGCTACTTACTGAGTGTCGTTCTTTGGAGGAGACATGTCTAAACGGTTTTTGATTATTTTGCTTGCACTTGTTGTTGTTTTTGGATGCGTTTTTGGGGTTAAAGCCTTTATGAACCATCAGCACGAAGTGGAGATGGCGTCTGCACCGCCTCCTCCCGTGTTTGTTTCTGGTGAAAAAGTGCTCAAGAAAGATTGGCAGCCAACCTTACAAGCCGTAGGTTCTGTGAAGGCATATAACGGTGTTGATGTGACAACTCAAATTGCCGGTGAAATCAAGACCATTTACTTTGAATCTGGTCAGCCTGTGAAAAAAGGTGATCTGTTGGTTTATCTAGACGATTCAACAGAGGTGCAGCAGCTGAACAATTATCTTGCAGCTTTGCGTTTGAGCGAGTTGGATTTAAAACGTAAGCAAGTTGTGTATCAGTCAGGTGGTATTTCAAAGAGCACCTTAGATACAGCTTTAGCAACCTATCAAGAAGACTTAGCTAACGCAAAATACACACAGGCCGAAATTGATTACAAACATATCAGGGCTCCTTTTACGGGTGTGATGGGTATTAGGAACGTCAATGTTGGGCAATACTTAAGTCCAGGCGATAATATCGCGTCTTTACGGGCAATGGACCGGTTACTTGTTGATTTCCAAGTGCCAGAGCGTTATCTGTCTAACTTGAAGCCAAAAGGAAAGCTGACGCTAGCAGTTGACTCACGTCCCGGAAAAACATTTGAGGGTACCATCGGCTCCTTAAACTCAAAGGTGAGCACTGAAAATCGCAACATTATGGTCCGGGGACGTTTCTCGAATAAAAAAGGTCTTCTATACCCAGGTTTATTTGCGGCAGTGACAATTGATTTGCCCAAGCAAGCAGGTGTTTTGGTTGTGCCATCAACAGCAGTGACTTACTCCTTATATGGTGCAACTGTTTTTGTTCTTGAGAAGCAAGATAGCAGCACTGCTGGAAAGACTAATTACAAAGTTGAGCAAATATCGGTTTCTGTTGGAGACCAACGCGGGAATGAAATAGTGATTGTAAAAGGTTTGAAAGCAGAGCAGATGGTTGCTACGTCAGGCCAAACTAAGTTGCATAAAGGAATGATGGTTCAGCTGAATAATGTGGTTGTTCTGTCAACGATGAAGCCTTCTCAGTTGGGTGCGCAATAATGAAGAAATTTACGGACATATTCGTTTGCCGACGTGTTTTGGCAATAGTGGTCAGCTTAGTCATCTTGTTGCTGGGCATGCGAGGCTATCAATCGCTTAAAGTTCGTGAATATCCCAATATGCATAACACCTTGGTTGAGGTAACAACCGCTTATCCGGGGGCGTCTCCTGCGTTAATGCAGGGTTTTGTGACCACCTTACTTGAGCAGTCTATTGCTGGTTCTGAAGGTATCGATTACATGACCTCAACGACAATGCAAGGCACGAGCACCATTAAGTGCTTTATTAAAGTGGGTTTCGACGGTAATGTCTCGTACACAGACATTATGGCCAATGTGTTTTCTCAGTTGAGTTTATTGCCATCTGCATCGCAGTTACCAGTGGTGACCAAGCTAACTGGCTCTTCGATTGCGCTGATTTATCTCGCATTTACTAGCGATAGGATGTCAGATGGACAAATAGCAGATTTCTTAAAGCGAGTTGTGGAGCCCAAGCTCTATACTATTTCCGGTATTTCCACCATTAGCATTTTGGGCTCGGCTGATTTTGCGATGCGTATTTGGTTGAATGCCAAAAAAATGGCTGCTTTCCATGTGACTGCTGCTGAAGTACAGGCAGCGTTGGCGGCAAACAATTATCAAGCAGCCGCGGGTAGCATGAGAGGCCAGTATATCCAAATGGATGTGCATGCCGATACCGATCGAGTGAATGCTAAACAGTTTTCTCGGATGGTGATTAAGAAAACCGATGGCGCATTGATTCGTTTTGGTGACATTGGTCATGTGGATTTAGGCACAGAAACATACACTAGCTCGGTTAATTATGAAGGTAAGCGTTCGGTGATGATTGCGATCTTCCCAACGCCAAAAGCCAATTCATTGGATGTTGTTGATAACATCAACAACATGATGCCAACGTTAAAGTCGCAGTATCCTCTCTCCTTAGATTCAAGTGTGATGTACGACTCCACCGACTACATTCGTGCCGCTATTGATGAAGTGGCTCGGACAATCATTGAAGCAGTGGTGATTGTGATCTTGGTGATGTTTTTGTTCTTGGGTTCTTTAAGAGTTGTGGCTATTCCTGTGGTGACTATTCCATTGTCATTGCTAGGAACGTTTTTCTTAATGTATTGCCTGGGTTACTCAATCAATATTTTAACCTTGCTTGCAATGGTTCTGGCCGTTGGTTTGGTGGTTGATGATGCGATTGTCGTGGTGGAAAATATTTACCGCTATATTGAAGAGGGGATGAGCTCCTTTCAGGCGGCGATTCATGGTGCGCGAGATATCGCTGTCCCAGTTATTTCGATGACTATCACCTTGGTGGCTGTGTATGCGCCAATTGGATTTTTAACTGGTCTGACCGGAGCCTTGTTTAAGCAGTTTGCTTTCACCTTGGCGGCGGCCGTTGTTATTTCAGGTGTTGTCGCACTGACCTTGTCTCCTATGATGGCTTCTTTAATCATCACGCCTAAGGTGATGGAGGGAACATTTGTCAAAATCGTTGATAAATTTTTCTATGCTTTCAAAAAGAGTTACGAAAAAGCATTGATGGGTGTGATGTCATGCCGACCAGCTATTTTGTTGGTTGTTGTGGTGGTGATTTCCAGCTGCTTTTATATGTATTCGCATTCGCAATCAGAGCTGGCTCCTCAAGAAGATTTGGGTGTGCTGATGGTATCAGGCCATGCGCCTCTCTACGCTAACTTGGATTACGATGAAGCCTTTACAAAGCGCTACAACCACTACTTCTCATCTGTTCCTGAAGCTAGAAGTTATTTCAGTGTGAATGGTTTTTCAAATGATAACAGCCGAACCTTAGGCTTAATGACTTTCGTTAACTGGGATAAACGTAAACGAACGCAGCAACAAATTAGCGCTCAGCTTCAACCTGAGGTGAATCGTGTGGCAGGTTTGCAAACGTCTATTGTACCTCTGCCAGCTTTACCAACCGGTGGTTCAGGCTTCCCAGTTGAGTTTCAGATTATTTCTCAGAAATCTGTGGAATACATGTACCCTTATGTAATGAAAATCATTCAGCAGGCGCGGGCCAGTGGTAACTTCATGGCTATCATGAGCAATATTACCTACGATCGCCCAGAGTTGGATGTTCATATTGATCGAGATAAAGCAACGATGATGGGCGTTACCATGGACCAAATTGCAGCCATTTTGGCTAATGCGATGGGCGGTAACTTTGTGAATCGCTTTAACCTTGAAAATAGAAGTTATGAAGTGATTCCGCAGGTCGAACGTTTGTATCGACTGAACCCGACGGCTATTAAAAACCTCTACATTCAACCGGCTGAAGGTGACATGGTGCCGCTATCAACGTTCATTCAGGTCAGTACGTCAGTTGGGGCAAGTACTCTGACTCACTTTCAGCAGATGAACTCCATTGAAGTGGATGCTGTGATGGCTCCTGGCGTATCAACTGGGGGAGCACTTGCTTATTTACGTAACTTGGTCATTACAGAAGCACCCGATGATATTACGTACGATTATTCGGGTTCGTCACGAACGTTTATTGAAGAAGGTTCAGCTTTGATTTATACCTTCTTCTTGGCTTTGATTGTGATTTATCTGGTTTTGGCGGCTCAATTTGAGAGCTTCCGCGATCCAGTTGTGATACTGTTGGCTGTGCCTATGTCTGTTTGTGGTGCGATGGTACCCATTTATTTAGGTTGGGCAACTATCAATATCTACACACAAATTGGTCTGGTGACTCTTATCGGCCTGATTAGTAAGCACGGTATTTTAATGCTGGAATTTGCAAGAGAAAAGCAGCTTCTGGAAGGGCAGTCTTTGTATGACTCCATTGTTCATGCAGCGGCAACACGTTTGAGACCAATCCTGATGACTACAGCTGCGATGGTGATTGCCATGGTGCCATTGCTGATTGCTTCAGGTGCTGGTGCAGCAAGTCGTTTTGATATCGGTTTGGTGGTTTCGGTAGGTATGTTAGTTGGTACGATGTTCACTTTGTTTGTTGTGCCTGTGATGTATACTTATATTGCGAAGCTGCATAAACCCATTCCACTGGCAGATGATTAATAACAGTAGGTTTAGTATGGGAAGAAAAAAGAAAGATCCTCATTATGCACGTGAATCCAGGATCTATAAGCACCCTGTTCCGTCACGCGAATTTATTCTTGAGGCTTTAAAAAAGCATGAAGAGCCTCTCTCTTACGACGCACTATTGGATTTGTTGTCCATTAAAGGCGAAGAAGAAACAGAAGGTGTCCGTAGGCGTGTTATCGCTATGTTGCGAGATGGTCAGCTAGATGAAAATACAAAGGGTGGTCTTACACCGGTTCATCAGTCAGAGCTAATTAAAGGCCGCATTCAAGGGCATAAACAAGGTTATGGTTTTTTAATTCCAGAATCAGGCGAGAAAGATTTATTTTTATCGCGCCATGAAATGGCCATGGTTTTACCTGGCGATATTGTGTTGGCTCGACAACTGCCTTCTTCTTCAGGAAAGCCTGAAGCACGAATTATTGAAGTGCTAGAGCGAAATACGCAACGCTGCGTTGCTCGTTATATTGAAGAGGGTGGTGAACCCTTTTTAGAGCCTGCCGATAAAGCCATTGCGCAAGATTTTTTGCTCGACCCAGATTGCAAGCATGATGCCAAGTCTGGTGATTACGTGCTGGTTGAATTAATTGAGCAACCTAGCAAACGAGAATCAGGTATTGCTAAAATTGTTGATGTGTTGGGCGACGAAAATGCGCCAGGCCTAGAAATTCACTTGGCAGCATCATCTTATGATTTGCCGGTTGAATGGCCAGAGGCTGTGTTACAAGAAGCAAAAGCCATACCCGATCATGTGTCTGAATCAGATTGTAAGGGTAGAAAAGATTATCGAAAACTGCCTTTTGTCACTATCGACGGTGAAGATGCCAGAGATTTTGATGATGCTGTGTGTTGTGAAAAAACAGATAACGGCTGGTTGCTTTATGTCGCGATTGCCGATGTTTCGCATTATGTTTCTCCGGGCTCAGCTCTTGATGAAGAAGCACAAGCGCGTGGAAATTCGGTGTACTTTCCAACATTGGTTATCCCGATGTTGCCAGAGAATTTGTCTAATGGCATTTGTTCATTGCGTCCCGATGTCGATCGTTTGGTTTTAGTCGCTGAAATGGCTATTTCACAAGAAGGTAAATGCACGGATGTTGCCTTGCATGAAGGTGTGATTCATTCACATGCACGTATCACCTATGGTGAGGCGATGGCAGCTTTAGACAAAGAAAGTTCGCATCCACGTATTGCTGAGTTACAGCAATTGCAAAGTCTGTTTGATGCCTTGCTTCAGGCGAGAAAAGAGCGCGGGGCAATTGATTTTGATGTGCCTTCACCTGCCTTTTCTTTCGATGAGCGAGGTAAATTAGTTGGAGTAGGGGTGACGCATCGGTGTGATACGCATCGTATTATCGAAGAAGCCATGCTTGCTGCTAATGTGTCTGTGGCTGACTGGTTGGCTGAGCATAAGGTAACAGCTTTGCATCGTGTGCATGACACACCTGACGAGGCAAAAGTAGCTTTGCTACGCCCATTCCTTAATGCTTTTGGTTTGCGTTTCAAGCGTAGTGCAGAATTACATCCTAGCGATTACGGTGTGTTGTTAAATCAAGTGGCAGGCAAGCCTGAAGCACCTTTGGTGCAAACAGTTTTATTGCGCTCCTTAAAGCAAGCTGTTTATTCACCCAGCAATATGGGGCATTTTGGTTTAGCTTACGATCGTTATTGTCATTTTACATCACCTATTCGCCGTTACCCGGATTTGTTAGTGCATCGTGCGATTAAAAGCATCTTGCGCAAAGAAAAAAAATGGTACCCTTACGACGATGAATCCTTAGAAGAATTGGGTGGTCACTGCTCTCATACAGAACGCAGGGCAGATCATGCCACGCGTGATGCCATGGATCGCTTGCAATGTGAATTCATGAAAGATCGAGTCGGAGAAACCTTCGCGGCAAAAATTGTTGATGTCACTCGTTTTGGTATGTTTATTGAATGTGAAGAGCTTCATGTAAAAGGATTGATTCATATCAGTACCTTGGGCAAGGATTACTACGAATTTCAGCCAGAAAACTATCGCTTGGTCGGTGAGCGAACGGGCCAGACCTTCTCCTTGGGAGATCCTATCAGCGTTCGTTTGGCGCAGGTAAATCTCGCTGAAGCCCAGATGGAGTTCGTATTAGAGGGTGCTGAGCGGAAAAAGAAGGGCAGAAACAGGTAGTTAGCAACTGCTTCTAGCCCCGTCATTTATTGACCAACTGGCTGTTAATATGGTATACTAACCAGAGTAATGTATTGGAGAGAAGTTATGCCAGAAGAGCAATCCGATGATCAAGCCACGCCAGTCCTTAAGACTGCGCAACACATACGAAACTTCCTTTTAAAGGGAATGTCCAAAGAGTACGGTAATGAAGAATACGGTCTTAAACCATTCATTAAAGATCTTAAAAAATACAAGGCAGACGGTTCCCCAGATCCTACCCAGAAATGGACAGACTTTTTGTCTAGTTATGATAAAGCTAAAGATCGAGTAGATGAGCTTATTAAAACCGATATCCCTGAAGGTGATTCTTCAGAAGAAGCAGCAAATAGAATTGAAGCTAAAAAGTGGCTGAATACGGTATTTAAACGTTTTGACAAAATGATTAAGCAAAATGAGGACGTTGATTTTAACGATCCAAAAGCCGTTCAAGACATGATTATGCGCTTAAAACGCTTTTACGATAGAGAAGAGATTTTAGAGGTCGGCAAAAAAATAGATCGCATTGTTAGGGAAAAGGGCCCTATAGCGCTCGAAGGTGCTGAGCAAGCGCTTGGTAAGCCAGAAGTCGGTGGTATGCTCGCTTTAAGTCTTGGTATGTTTGCTGTTGGTTTGGGCGGACCATTCACTGTTTTATTGGTAGTCATTAATGGCCCTAAAGCGGTGATGAAGATGGTAGAAGCCGCTATTGAAGGTGACCTTATGGGAATGATTAAGGCGATTCCAATGATAGGCGGAATGATAGGACCTCTTCTTGCAAAAGTTGGAATAGACCAGAAAATTAAACGAGCCCAGAGGCGCGTGAAAAGCAAAGACGTCAAAGAGAAGTATGTCCCTAAGCTTGAGGCTCCACAGACTGCTCAAAAGCTCGAGATCACCAAGGGAATTGTCGATCCAGCTAAAGCGAAGAAAGCCAAAAAACCAAAAGCAATTAACAGCGCGAAAGGAAAGGCAAAACTAGGCAAAGGACCACTTGCGGATAGGACTAATAGAAATGACCAGGCTAGTGGTAGTCTAGCTCCCTAATCTGTTACCCAGCTTGATACCTTAAACAGACAGGCATAGGTATGTTTATTTTTTGATCTACTTGTCTTCATTTTCAGCTGAAAGGGTGAAATGAGGGCAACTCCTAGTTACACTCAAACTTTCGATATAATGGAGCTCGGCGAATGACTTTGTCAGCCTTTACCTGTTCTCAAGTGTGCCAAATCGAACGATCAGCTTTTCAAGCGGGTTTGTCTGCTGATGTCCTTATGGAGCGTGCGGCTCAAGCAGCTTTTCAGCTCATTCAAGACAAGTGGCCTGAAAAAAAACAGCTTGTGCTTGTTGTGGGTAAGGGAAACAACGGGGGAGACGGTTGTACTTTAGCGCAGTTAGCTCAAGCAGCAGGCTATCAAGTCACAGCCTATTTAGCCTCTGATCACGATGAGCTGAGTGAATCAACAGCCGATTTGTTTGATAGCTTGTGTGCTACCAGTGTGAGTTGTAGATCAGCGGCGACTTTTGAACCGATCGATGGCGCTGTGTGTGTGGATGCGCTTTTAGGCATCGGTTTTCAAGGTAAATTGTCGGATGAGTTTAAGAGTATTATTGAAGCGATCAATGATTCAGACATGCCAGTGCTGTCGCTCGATGTTCCCTCAGGTGTTTATGCCGATTCAGGTGGGGTGAGTGCTTCAGCTGTGAAAGCAGCAGTAACGATTACTTACATTGCTCATAAAGTCGGTTTATTAACAGGCCAGGCTTTAGCGCATGTGGGTGAGCTTGTTTTGGATACCCTCGATGTACCAGATGAATGTTATCGTGGTATTACTCCGGCTATTTCAGCGCTAGATGAACAAGTGATTGCAACTGCTTTACCACCAAGACATAGGGAGTCTCATAAAGGTGATTTTGGCCATGTCTTGGTGATTGGTGGTGATTATGGCATGGGCGGCGCTGTGCGAATGGCTGCAGAAGCAGCGATGCGAGCAGGCGCTGGTTTAGTTACCGTAGCGACTCGCCCAGAACATGTCACGATTGTGAGCGGAACACGCCCTGAGTTGATGTGTCATGCTATTCGTGATGCGTCTGACTGTGAGCGTTTGTTAGCTCGAGCAACTGTTGTAGTGATTGGGCCGGGGTTGGGTCAGTCGGATTGGGGGCAATCTCTTTATTCTTTGGTTCTGAAAAGCTCTTTGCCAAAGGTTGTGGACGCTGATGCGCTGACTTTGCTTGCCAACCAACCCATGCATCACGATCATTGGATTTTAACACCGCATCCTGGTGAAGCAGCGCGTTTGCTTGATTGCGCGCCAACAGATGTGCAAAACAATCGTTTTTCGGCGATTCGTTCTTTGCAGTCTCGTTATGGTGGCAATGTGATTTTAAAAGGCGCTGGCACTTTAGTGTGTGATCAAGAAGGTGAGTTAGCCCTGTGTGTAAATGGCAATTCAGGGATGTCTAGTGGTGGAATGGGAGATGTCCTGTCCGGCTTATTGGGTGGTTTGTTAGCTCAAGGGCTGACAACCGATCAAGCTGCGCAAGTCGGTGTGATGGTGCATGCATTAGCTGCTGATCGTGTTGCTAATCGCGAAGGGCAGCGCGGCCTTCTGGCAACTGATGTGTTAGATGAAATCAGAGCGGTGGTGAATTCGCGATCCTGATTGTGCCAGCCTGTTGAAAAAACGTGAAAGCTCCCCACAGTTCTCTCCCCGTTGCGGTAAAGTCAATATACGCGAACTACCAATCATTGAAGTGGGGTGATTTTTGGTCAATTTTCCGTGCACCGAGCTTATTGACACTATAACTTCCTCTTGCTAAAATTTGAGGCTTTAAATTACAGGGATCTTCCTCAGCCATGAAAAGTCTTAATGAAATCTCAAGATCTGTCAGCAAACACCCGTTGCTATGTGCGTCTTTTTTTTTAGCGGTTTTTGCTTTTTTTCCTGTTAGTGCAAAGTCTATAGATGTTGAAGAAATAACAGATACATTAGGAAATGTAGACGCTGATTCATTAAACGAACATGCTGATGAAGCGTCTGATCACACGGTTAATGCAATAGATTACTGTGTTAAAGAAACGATGAAATTATTTTCACTCCAGGGCCCTTTCGATATCATTGATACCTTATCCCCAGATAGAAAAGAAGCGTTTCAGAAGAAAGCGCAAGAATGCTTCTATGGTTTATTTTCTAGAAGCCCTGCTGTGAATTCTGTTGTGAAAGCGCTTAGTGGAGAATCTGAAGTTTTCTTTACAGAAAGCGATCCTGAAGGTTGCTCCAGAGTTTAATTTTAGATTACAAGAGGTTGCCTTCGCTTCAAAAAATTGACTGGCTGCACGGAGGTGGGGGCTCATGAGGAAGCGTTAATCGGAAGCGAAAGCAAAATCCGGCCTCTTCACCCTCCACAATTCTCAGCCCGTTGTAAAACGGGGCCCAGGGTTAATATACGGCTACAGTAAGCATGCGATATTTTTTCTAAAAGCAGGCTGCAGGGTTGCACTCATAGTAATGTCGAAGCGAAGCTTTTCTTCGCGGAGATCCTCCGGCTTGACCAGAGGATCTAATCCTTAATTTAAAAGATCGCTAGTTGTTACTTTGTAACAACGGATCAAGCCTGGGTCCCGGCTGTGCACTTCGTTTGCCGGGATGATAAGTGGTTGGGGCTATTTCATTTATCGGAAGTGCAGACTCGACACAGAAAGAGATTAAAAATGACTTTTTATTTATAGTATCGCTTGAATATAACTTGGAACTCGAGCCCGATGCCGTTACTCGGCGTCAGCAATTTAACATCAGCTTCATGCAGTTTAGTAATTTGATACACGATCCCCAAGCCTAAGCCGCTACCGCTTTGCTTGGTTCCCAAAATTCGGAAGAAGCGTTCAAACACACGTTCGCGCAGGTGTTCTGGAATGCCAGGACCATTGTCGATAACTTTTAAAATCACGCTTTTTTGAGTGGTTTCAATGTGAATAGCAATGTGGCTACCACTGGGTGAATAGCGAATGGCATTATCGAGAAGGTTACGCGCTAAAATCGCAATGGCTGTTGGATTTCCGTAGATGAGAGGTTCGATGGCATCGTCATGGATGAGTTCAAGTTCTGAATCTTTGTCAATCGCTTGAACGGCAAGTTGCGCGGCAATTTCAGAGACTTCAAGAGCTAAATTCATGACAACGGGATCGTTGATTGCGGCATCAGGAACCATACGGCTTAGCGTTAAGAGTTGTTGAATGATGTGAGTGGCTCGAGTCACGCCGCCAACAATTTTAAGTAAGGCAATTTTTTGTTCTTCTGGATCTGAGGTGCGAAGCGCTGCTTGTGCGTGAGCATTGAGAGCTGCCATGGGAGTGCGAAGTTCGTGAGCGGCATCAGCAGCAAAACGTTTTTCGCGTGTAAAGGCATCGTAAAGCCGTTCGAAGAGTCGATTCAGGGCTCTAATGAGGGGTTCAATTTCGGTTGGGATGGAGTCTGTATCGACGGGGTTAAGGTAGGTCGGCGCACGTTGATCCACTTCTTTAGCAATTTTTTTCAAACTATCGAGGCCACGACCCACAATGATCCAAATAAGAAGACCTAAGAAAGGATAGGTAATTAGCATGATTAAAATTGAGTCTTGAGTCAGTTGATTTTCAAGCTGCTCGCGGTAATTAGATTGTTCTGCCACCATGTAGGTAAGCTTTTTGTTTTTGTCGTAGAAGCTATTTACGCGCCAGTAAATATGATGAAGTAATTTTGAACTTAAGCCATCTTCACCATTAGAGAAAGGCGTTTTGGGAGCATCTTTAGAGTACAAGAGTAAAGTGCCGTCATTGGACCATACTTGGAAAGCAATGTAACGATCACCA
This sequence comes from Gammaproteobacteria bacterium, assembly GCA_024279495.1. GTDB lineage: Bacteria > Pseudomonadota > Gammaproteobacteria > JAJRRL01 > JAJRRL01 > JAJRRL01. Next base: position 11,848 of record JAJRRL010000030.1, read on the forward strand.
GCTGATGGGTGCTTGCAGGCATGTTTTGTGCATCGCGACTCAAGGTTGGCTTCGGTTTCTTCGTTCAAGCGCTTTTGAATGGCTCCAAGAGTGGCGGTTGTGTGCTCGCCTGTTAGTAAAGCGCTCATGCGGTTGGTGACATGAATGAGGTCTAGGTCAAGTTGGACTTGAATGTCTTTATGGGCAAGGTAAAGGTTACCGATAATCGCTAGCGATGTAATTAAGGTGACGCTCAACAGAAGGTTGATCAGCAGAAACGTGCGTATTGACGGTTTCATGTGAGAGCCTTAGAGAGGATCGCTGATCTTCTCAATCATGTAGCCGACGCCACGAATGGTTCGGATCAGTTTATTACCTAGCCGTTTTCGGATGTTGTGAACATGCACTTCTAAGGCGTTGCTATCAATGCTTTCACCCCAGCCATACAAAGATTGGTTAAGTTGTTCACGAGATATTACACGACCGCTGTTTTCCATCAGTTTTTGCAGTAGGGAAAATTCACGACGAGAGATGGAAATCGTTTCACCCGCCTTGGTCACTGAGTGAGATGCCGGATCAAGGATAATGTCACCGTGTGTGATGACTGTGCTAATTGCTTCAGTGGTGGATCGCCTTTTGAGAGCCCGTGTGCGAGCCTCTAATTCTTTAAGGTCTACTGGTTTGGTCATGTAGTCATCGGCGCCGGCGTTTAGGCCTAGGACGCGATCTTCAATGGCGTCTCTAGCGGTGAGGATCATGACGGGAGTAGGCGTGCCGTGCTTTCGGATGGCTTTGAGTAGATCGATGCCGTCCATGCCGGGTAAGCCTAAATCGAGCAAGATGACATCGAAATCAGCATCTGCACGACGTGTGGTTAGGGAGGTTAAGGCTTCGGTTCCGCTGTGAACCAAGTCGACAGTATGCCCGAAGGTTTTTAGACCCATTCGAATTGCATCTGCTAAGTCGATGTTGTCTTCAATAAGGAGTATTCGCATGGTGCTTGGTCCTTGTCTTTAACTCTTGCAAGCTGCGCAAAGAAGGGGGTTAAAGGAGGCTTTGACCGGAGGCTAAGACCTTACCTCAATATAATGGAACGGTACATCAAAAGCAAGAAAGATTGGCTCACTTAAAGAGCGAACACTCCTCTCTAATTTTGTTGTTGACAAAATGATCGTTTAGAGAGGTAATAGGGCCAGGCTAGGCAAGTTATACCTAGCATTCTGATCATTATCAAACCATTATCTAAGGGCCTTGCAATGCCACATTCCCCGCAGTCAGACACGCGACAGAGCTTTCTTGAGCAAATGCAATCTCATCTTGCCGATCATCCAAGGGTGGCAGCTGATTTTGATAAAGTATTACAATTTTTAAAAATTTATTATGCATACCTCTCAGTCGAAGATTTGTTTTCCCGACCGTTAGAAAGTTGGGCGGAGCTTTTGCTTGATCATTGGGAGCTTTTAAACGCATCTCCGGCGTCATTTTTTAATTTGCGGATCGCCGTATCAGAAGATGGTTTTGGGATGCCGTTGACACAAATTTACATGACTAGTTGCGACATGCCTTTTTTGGTTGATTCTTTAAGTTTAGAGCTAAGCCGTTTGCATCTCAATGTAGATCTTCTGTTACACAGTGCAGGTTTTCGTGTGACCAGGAGTGATGACAATGCGGTGAAGCAGATATGGTCTTACCAAGAGCATAGTCAAGAAGGTCAAGCAGAAGCTATTTTGTATTTTGAAATAAAAAAAGCACTGGATGAAGAAGCGCTTGCTCATGTGAAAACGAATTTAGAGCGTGTATTGAATGACGTTTATGTAGCTGTTGATGATTGGCATGCTATGCAAGGAGAAGCACATCGTGCGATTGCCCGACTAGACAACGCACCATCGTGTTTGGATCGAGATAAAGTAGAGGAAGCAAAAGCCTTTTTATCGTGGTTATTGTCGGATAATTTTGTGTTTACAGGATATCGTTCTTACGATGTTATTGGTGAAGGTGATTCAATGGCGTTTCAGCTTAACCCAAATACTGGTTTGGGTGTGCTGAGAGATAATACAAACAGCTTGCGCCTTCGATACGTGCAGGATCTGCCGAAGCAGGCTCGTCAAAAATTATTAAGTTCCGATGATATCGTGTTGGTTGCTAAGACAAACACTATTTCAACCATACATCGAAAAACATATACAGATTACGTGAGTGTGAGTTTGTATAACGACGAGAAACAGGTAATAGGTGAGTTGCGTTTTATCGGCATGTTTACCTCACATGCTTATGCGCAAGACCCTAAGAAAGTACCTATCCTTCAGCGAAAAGTATTTAATGTTTTGGGGCGAGCTGATTTCCCTAAGCACGGGCATTTGTGGAAAGATCTCGTTCATATTATTTCATCGTTACCGAGAGACGATTTATTTCACGCATCCACCGATGAATTAAATGGTTGGTGCCAAGGTATTTTGAAAATACAAGATCGTTACAAGACACGGTTTTTCTATCGGCAGGACGTGTATAACCGTTTTTACTCTTGCTTGCTTTTCATTCCTCGTGACACACTGTCGATGAGTTTGATTTATAGAATACGTGATCACCTCAAAGATCGTTTAAATGCTAAATCCATTGAACATCAAACCTTTTTGTTTGGTTCAGTTCTGGCAAGAATTCATTTTGAAATTAGAGTGGATCCAGCCGCCTTGGTCGATATTGATATGAAGGCAATTGAAGCCGAAATTGCTAGTTTGACGGCTTCATGGGGAGACCAGTTAAGCGAAGCAATTATAAAAATACATTCGCCACTGAAATCAAAACGATTGGTTGAGCGTTATCGCCAAGCCTTCGGTATCACTTACCGTGAGCATTACACCGTAGAAGATGCTGTGGTGGACTTTGAATACATTGAAAAAGTACTTGCTAATAACACCTTAGAGGCTGTATTGGTAAAGTCGCGTAAATCATTGAAATCAGACGATGGAAAAATGCTGACTTGTCAGTTTAAGTTGTATAGTGAATCTGTTTCTGTACCGCTTTCTCAAGTCTTACCAATTCTTGAAGGAATGGGTGTTCGGGTGTTGTCTGAGTTTCCTGTGGATGTGCATGTATCATCCACTCAGGTTATCTGGATTAATGATTTCACGTTAACGTCTGATTCTGTTTCACTAGAAGAGTTGTTTGAAGCAAAAGAATTATTTGAAGAAGCCTTCAAGCGAGTTTCTTCAGGGTATTCATGTAGTGATTCATTGAATGCTTTGATTGGTAAAGCAGGTATGAGTTGGCGCTTTGTTCGAGTTATTCGGGCATATATTCGCTACTGTCGACAAATTCGAGTGCCTTACAGTGAAGCCTACATGGCTAATATCTTGATTCGTTATCCTGCCATCGTCAAAAGTATCGTGCAGCTATTCATGCTTCGATTTGCTCCTAATTTTGAGGGGAATCGAGAAGAAGAGGTGGCGGCAAGCTTGGCATCGATCGATGAGGCCTTAGCTAATATTGCTTTACTTGATGAAGATCGAGTGCTTCGAAAAATGCTGGAATTAGTTCAGGCAACATTACGAACTAATATTTATCTTACGACAGATAAGGGCGAAGATAAGCTGTTTTTAACGCTTAAAATTGATCCGAAGCAACTGTCAGATATGGCAGGTTGTAAAACTAAGATTGAAACCTTCATTTTTTCAGTGATGTTTGAAGGAATACATTTACGTGTCGACAAAGTGGCTCGAGGTGGTATACGTTGGTCATCCCGCCCTGAAGATTATCGAACAGAAGTCCTTGGTTTGGTTGAGGCGCAGTTAGTGAAAAATGCTGTGATTGTCCCTGCCGGAGCTAAAGGCGGTTTTGTGATTCATCGCTCCGAGGATTCATTTACAACCGACGAATTGTGGGCGCACGGTATTCGCTGCTATCGCTATTTTATTCGAGGCTTATTGGATGTGATTGATGACCTAAAAGATGGAAAGGTCGTCCACAATCCTAAGGTTATTTGTTACGATGGTGATGACCCACTAGCGGTTGTTGCTGCAGACAGACGAACAGCAACATTTTCAGATTACGCAAACGAGGAGTCGGAGTCTCAACATTATTGGTTGGGTGATGCTTTTGCTTCGGGTGGGTCGAATGGTTATGATCACAAAAAAATGGGTATTACAGCTCGCGGAGCTTGGGTATCTGCTCAGCGTCACTTTTTAGAAATGGGTATTAACCTTGACGAATCAGAGGTTACCGTTGTGGCTATTGGTGACATGAGTGGAGATGTATTTGGTAATGGCATGTTATTGTCTCGCCATATCAAATTAGTTGCGGCTTTCAACCACAGACATATTTTCTTAGATCCCAACCCGGATCCAGCAAGGTCTTTTGAAGAACGTGAACGGCTCTTTAAAATAGCACGCTCAGGTTGGAATGATTATGATGCTTCTCTTATTTCTTCAGGTGGCGGAGTCTTTAATCGATCACAAAAATCCATTAACTTAACTCCTGAAGTAAAAGAAATGTTAGGTGTTTCTGACGATACAATAGAGCCTAATGCGCTGATTCGACAACTGCTTTGTCTCGATGTCGATATGCTTTGGAATGGCGGCATTGGAACCTACGTTAAAGCTAGCAAAGAAACACATGATGATGTGGGTGATAGGGCAAATGATGCCTTGCGAGTAAATGCCAGAGACTTGCGATCAAAAACGGTATGCGAAGGTGGCAACTTAGGGTTAACGCAACCAGCTCGTATTGAGTATGAACTTCATAAAGGTCGAGTGTATTCGGACTTTATCGATAACTCAGCTGGTGTGGATTGTTCTGATCATGAAGTGAATATCAAAATACTACTAAACGGATTGGTTTCTTCAGGTGAAATGACCAAAGATGAACGAAACATACTGCTAGAGTCGATGTCTGATGAAGTGGCTGCACATGTGTTGCGTAATAATTATTTGCAAGGCATGGCTGTCTCCGACATCAAGCGCCATGTAGCAAAATCACCTATAAAATACGGGCGTTACATGCAATCTTTGCAGCAGGCCGGTGTGTTTAATCTAGAAGCCGAGTCATTGCCTGATGAGGCAACTCTGATGATGCGTCAAAACCAAGGGCTTGGTCTGATGCATCCAGAGATATCAACCTTGTTTGCTTATACTAAAATTTCTGTTGGCAATGAGCTTCGTCAGGAAGACTTGCTTGCTAACCCAGATTTAACGTTCTATTTGCTAGAGGCATTTCCTAAAGCAATCAGAGACAATTACCCAGAAGAGCTAAAAACTCATTACTTGGCGAATGAAATCATAGCGACTCAATTGGTTAATGAGTTAGTGGCAAACATGGGCTTGTTGTTTGTGAATCAAATGATAGTTGAAACAGGTGTTACCTCGTATGCGGTTGCTAAAGCGTATGTAGCAATGGCGAAAATCATTCATCTTCCTCAACGTTTGGCAGAAGTAGAGAGCTTGGATCATAAGGTCTCTGCTGAACTACAGTTCGACATGCGATCTGATGTTGTTTGTTTGGCTCGTCGAATGACGCGCTGGATTTTACGTCATCACGGAGTGTCCATTAATATTAGTGAATTGGTGGAGGCCTATGAAGGCCCTATCGGTTTCTTGACTCATCATCTGGATTCATTGGTCTTCAAGAGCTCCGATAAAGCCTACATGAATCGTGCTAAACGTTTAGAAAATAGTGGTGTAGCAGAAGACGTTGCCAGACACATGTCAGCATTAGTTTTGATTTACCATGGTATGAATATCATTGCAGCAGCCATGCAGCAGGAGAATTATGATCTTTTGGTGGTTGCGAAGGCCTACGTCTTATTGTCGTCACGCCTAGATTTAGTTTTCTTGCGAGAGAAAATCAACTCGATTGCTGAAGATACAGAATGGTCTTTGACTGCGCGCTCTTGTTGTAAAGTAGACTTAGAAGTTGTTCAACGATTCTTGGTGTTAGAGCTGCTTAAAAATGGGACAAAAGGTGCTCCTATTGAAGATGACTTCGAGGTATGGGTGAAACTTCGAAAAGACGACCTAAAAGCATGGCGTGAACGCATGAAACAGCTGAAGCAAATGCAAACCGTAGACTCTGCTATAATATTCTTAGCGATAAGGCAATTAAAGGAATTTGCTGCCAAGGAAACAGCTTAACGTATCGTAAGGAACGGGATACGCTAAGCATGTAGACGAGAGGTACGTCATGGTTGGTGGTATGTTAACGCCCGCAATAGAGTCTCAATATATCAATGTGTTAGATGCGAAAATGCATTACCGAAAAATAGGTAAAGGTCAGAAAACCTTTGTTTTTTTACACGGTATGCCAACATCGTCTTATCTCTGGCGCCATGTGATGCCGCACTTTTCTGAAAGCGCTACTTGCTATGCTCCAGACTTCATTGGTATGGGTGATAGTGATAAGCCCGACATTGATTACACTTACGAAGATCACGCACGTTATTTGACGGCTTTTCTTGATGCTTTAAATCTCGATAAGATTACTTTAATCATGCATGGTTGGGCGTCTGTGATAGGCATGCGTTATGTAATGGATCATCCAGGGAAAGTAGCAGGCTTGGTGTTTTGTGAAGCGCATATTCGACCAATGGAGCGCTGGAATATGTTGGCGTTGCCAGTCCAAGAGCTAGCGACTTTTTTGAAAAATGAAAAGCAAGGGCTCAAAGCCGTTCTAGAAGATAACTATTTAATTGAATCGTTATTGCCTCATTTCACTTTGTCTTCTTTATCCACTGACGACATGGCTGCGTATCGAAAGCCATTTCAGAAGCAAGCAGATAGAAAACCACTGTGGCAATACGTAAAAGAGTTGCCCATGGGCTCTCCTAACTCACCTGTAACACAATGGGTTGAGGAATACACACAATGGTTGAGTTCAAGTGATATCCCTAAGCTAATTTTATACGCGGTACCTGGCTTTATGACGCCGATTAGTTCGGTGGCTTGGGCTTTGGGTGAATGGCCTGCTGCAACAGCAGCTGAGCTACCAGATGCGTTGCATTTAGCGGAAGAGTCATGCCCGCATTTGTTTGTGGATGCCATGACTGATTGGTTGAATGAGACTGATACGGATCAGATGCTTGGTCATGTTGCGTGATACCAGTAAATCAGATAGGCCTGGGATTAAGGCCTGCTTATTATGCTGATTTAATTCACGAGAAGCCCGCTATCGATTGGTTGGAAATTGTCAGTGATGATTTCTTATCGGTCGGGGGGATGGGCCCACTTATTTTAGAGCGTCTTCGTTTGGATTACCCAATGGTTATGCATGGCGTTGGTTTGTCTTTAGGTTCTGCTGATCCTTTATGTTGGGATTATTTACATGCCTTAAAGCGCTTGCAAGATCAAGTGCAGCCAGAGTGGGTGTCTGATCACATTTGCTGGACCGGGGTCGATGGATGGTCTTCGCATGACTTGCTTCCTATGCCAAGAACTGAGAAAACACTAGCTTATCTTGCTTCTCGTATCCATGTGGTTCAAGCATTCTTGAATCGGCCCCTGGTTTTGGAAAATATTACGGCGTATGTTGATTATGCAGGCAATACTTTGTCTGAATGGGAGTTTATGTCTTGCCTGGCAAAGAAAACAGGCTGTTCCTTTTTGCTGGATGTGAATAATCTTTACGTGAATGCACGAAATCGAGACGAAACCTTAGAGCAAGCATTGAAGAATTGTCCATGGGAGTATGTGGCGCAGTACCATGTGGCCGGTCATGAGGAAACAGACTCTGGTTTGCTGCTTGACACACATCGCTCTTCTTTGTCAGAATCAGTGTCTGCACTTATGGCAACTTGTTGGCAACATAAACCTGCGCCCATTTTATTAGAGCGTGATGATCATTTGCCGCCTTTGTCTGAATTAGAGCAAGAAATGCAATCCTTAAAAGCACGCTTAAAGGAAGAAGATCATGCTTAAAGACATGCAACGCGCTTGGAAAAAACATCTCTGTGAAGGCGATGATACAGACCTTGCGCCTTATTTAGAAAACGATTCGCTGAATTCGAAAGAGCGCCTATCAGTCTATCAAAATGCGTATTGGGTTCGCTTGGTGAATACCTTAATCCACGATTTCCCATTGCTGGCATTGGAAATGGGAAATAACACGTTCAAAGAGATGGCAGCTGCTTATTTGAAGACCCATGAGCCCAGTGGTTTTTCATTGCATCATTTAGGAGAGCATTTGCCGCGTTATTTAAGTGCTCAATTGAAAGAAAATCACCCTTTAGTCGAAATGGCTCATTTAGAGCGCATGATACACTTGATTCGTTTGGCTGATAATCAACCGATTTTGAGTATGTCTCATATTAAAGAGCGTTTAGCCCAAGGGGAGCCTTTATTGTTAAAGATTCATGCCTCGGTGCGTTTTTTTAGTGGTCAATACAATACGCTGGAGCGTTGGCAGGCTTTTTCAGAGCAGTGCTTACGCCCTAAATTAGAAACCTTATCAGAGCGAAAGCATCATGTGCTGTGGCGAGGCAACAACCATCAAGTGAATGCATGGCTTGTTAATGATGAAACGCATCATGATTTATCAGCCTTAGTAACGGGAAAGTCTTTGCAGGAGTGGTGTGATTCTTCAAGTGAAACTCTTTCTTTAGATGCAGCCATTAATCGCTTGGTTAACAAAGTATTTCTATGGGCGGAGAAAGGCCTTCTTGTGGATGAACGCTAGAGAAATCTTCATTTTTGGTCAATCTTAGCCAAAAAATCTCTTCAAAATGCTCAAGCGAAGCAAGTTTACTTGCGAACGTCCTCGCGAAGGCGAGGATCCACTCAAAAGTGTACGTTCCGCTTTTTCATCGATTTTTTGACTAACCTTGTCTCAAAACTGAAAATTCTTAGTCCCCATTTTTGGCCAAAATAAAATAGCCCCAACCACTTGTCATCCTCAGGAATGAAATGACGTCGAGGACCCAGGCTTGATCCGTTGTTACAACGTAACAACTAGGATCTTTCAAGTTTTAGTCCTAAAATAGCCCCAACCACTTTCCTGCACCGTTGAAAAACGGTGTCATCCAAAGGCAAGAGCGTGACGTAGGGGGATTTGTTTGCACGATTGAGCAGCTACCTCCAAGGATTGTCATCCTCAGGAATGAAATGACGTCGAGGACCCAGGCTTGATCCGTTGTTACAACGTAAAAACTAGGATCTTTCAAGTTTTAGTCCTAACCCTACCGTGAGTGCAACCTTGCACACTGGTTTGAAAAACAAAGCTGCAGCTCTGGCATTGCTTTTAAACATATAAATTTATACAGATCCTTAGTTCATGCTTCCCACGAACTGGATCGAAGCTAGGCCCCCGACGTCACTGCGTTCCTGGGGGTGACAAAGGGGGTGGGCTTAAAACTTGCTTATAAGCCGCTAGTTCCACAGTTCCTTGCCTTTGGGTGGACAGGTGTGGGGTCACGTTTTTTCTGGAGGCGTCAACGAAAGAGCGCCTTGTTTTATACCCTCATGCTGCTTAAACCAAGTGCTACTGCTGAGCTGTGTGTGTCGCTCTATGCCTGCAACGCAAGCAAGCGCGATACCTATGGCTAAAAGCGCTAGTCCGGCAATAGCTGCTGTGTATTGAGAGGAAATGCTTACTCCAATGTCAATTCCAGCAACACTAAGAAACCCAACGGCAGAAATGCCACTGCCCACCAAGCAAAGAGCAGCAGCGCACCAACACATGTGTGTGACCCCTCGCTCCATCTTGGGTTTTTGAATGAGCTTAAATGCTGGTTGTGTAGGCACTGTTTTTGTCGGTATAACGACAGGATATTTTGTTGGTTTAGGAGTAGGGGTTGTTGTAAGTTTTTTCTTTGGTTTAGCTTCAGGCTTAGGCTCAGGGGCCTTCTCTTTTTTAAGTACTAAAAGGCTATCAAAGATAGATTTTAAGGTGTTTTCTATGCCGGTATAAGCCTCTGAGAATTCTTCTCTGATAGTGCCAAGGCAAGCATCAATATCAGGCTCTTTGTCATTCAATGTTATAAACAGGGCATGATGAATTAGGCGAGTCAACGATTGTTTCTTTGCTGGTTCTAGTTTTTTAATGGCTTGATAGATCTCTTCAAGCGGATCATTTTGTTCTGATAGAATCTCTAAAAAATCGTCTTCATCGAGATTGGAGCTTGCTTGGTAATCGTAATCGTTTTCATTGATTCCTAAAGCAGAAAAGAGTGCAGAAGCAGCAATACCTAGGGTATTTTTGGACCTAAAAATCTCCCCTTTATCTTTTGATGAGCTGAAGAAACGATTTATCTCATATATGTCATAAAAGAACTGCGGAGGGGTTCTTGTTTCCTGCTCCTTAATCTTAGAACTTATGATTTTCTGTATTATATTTTGGAATTTTTGGTTTTCTTCAAATGCTATTTGGCTATGATTTCCGATGTGGCAAAATCGTGTGAAATTGCCATTCATTTTTCTGACGCGCATTGAATTTTTGAAACCCTTTTCTTTTAAATCAATTGATGATTCAATGAAGCCACCATTAGGTAGGGGGAATAAATAGTGAACTTTGTTGAATAAGTAGGTGACTTTATCTGTGCTGTCTTGATCTTTTTCTACCTTTTTATTTTCACTCACTCGCTGTGAGCCATGGAGAGCCGAAGGCGCAGGCGAATAGTCCGCGATAGCCACGGATTTTCTATCGAGCGTAAGCGAACATAGAAAATCTTTACGTGGCGTTGAGTCACTTGAGAGACCACAGCGTAGTCAAGCCG
>JAJRRL010000031.1 GCA_024279495.1 Gammaproteobacteria bacterium
AGAGACCACAGCGTAGTCAAGCCGTTAGGTTGCGTAGCGTGGGTGACGAGGACGAGTCGCGGCACAGATAACGATCGCCTTCGCGAGTCGATTTGCGCTAGGATGGCGTTAATCTATCTCGAGCGGTGCGATACACTTGCTCGTAAAAGTGAATTGGGGTTTTGTCCTTAGCCTAAGGAAAAGGCTATTTATCTAGCTTAAAGAGCCGCTTAATTTCCCTTAGGGAGATTGCTAGCAGTAACAGCAGCAGCTTCCGCATTAAGCTTTTCAGCTTTGTCAAAGAAGTTAGTTTTTCGTCGGCTAAGTGTGTCGTCAGTTGCTTTGTACACGATACCTGCGACGGCAGCAGCTAAGATAAGCCCACCAAGAACAGCTAGTATACCAGCTGATCCACTCAAAGCATTAAAGGCTGTTTGTGTGAAATAAAAGGCTAGCGGGGCGGCTGCGCCAGCGGCTACAGCTGTCACGCTTAAAGCGATTAAAGCATTTCGGCCTGTCTGAGCACCTTGATAGGGATTGGTGATTGCCTTTCCGCTGTCATTTGCTTCAGTCGCTTCTGTTGTAAGTGCCGTTTTAGCCTCTTCAACTAGTTTAGCTTTAGCTGTAGCATCTGCACCTTCTCTTTCCATAATCGCTTCTGCTCTTTGTTTGGATTGAGCGAGAGCTGCTGGATTTACTCTGTCTTTATCTTCTGCTACAGCCGAATCAATCAGAGTTGCTTGTTGCTCTTCGCTTGCGATTGGCGCATTGTTGATGTCTACGGGAGCAGCGTCAGCTTCTTTTTGAGCAGTTAGAAAGGCTTTTGTCTCAGCTTCAGCAGCAGCCATGTCTAATGTCTCAGGATTTTGCGTACTCTGAGCTGGTAATGCTCTTAGGCTGTCTCTTTCGGCTATTTCAGCTCGTTGAGCAGCTAGTACTGTTTCTTGGTCTTTCCGGCCTGTGTGGATTTTTGTAAATTTTTTCGTAGGTTCCGGTGAAGGCAGAGGTGGAATGCTTTGATTTGCTTCAGTTTCTACTCTATCTAAAAGATCGGAAATAACATCGGAAACGACCCTTTTAGTTGCTGCATCTGCATCTACAGTGGGAGTTTCTTCAGCTGCATCAAAAGCATTAGTTAAGTCTTTTTTAGCGGCGCTAGCTGTAGGTGAATCAGCTTTTTCTTCATCTGTTTCTGCACTTGCAGTCTCTTTATTTTTTAGGATTTTTTTTACTGCAGGAGAGATGAAATCTTCGAGTGTGTTGTTTTCGGTAAGGTATTTTTTTATATTATCAGCCAGGCTCTTGTTTTTTGGAAATGCTAGTAAGGCTTTTTGTGTCATCGTTAGAAGAAAAATTAATGCTTCCTTTCGTGGAGGTACCTCTGATTTTTGTTGAGGTGTGCCAAAACCACCGCCAGGAGAGGTGACGTTTTTGGAAAATGTTACTTCTTGAAACGCCTTATCTAGGTTTAAAAGGTCCTGGATATCTTTTTTTGCAAGAGGAGTAGCGCTATTTTTACTAGAGAATACCTCGAGTAATTTTTTGCTCTGTTTGTTGTATTGTTCATAGCTTAATGCAGCTGTTTGTTTAGGCATGATATTGATTCCTCTTACGTTTTTAAGCACATTCAGTAAGTGTACCAAGGCAACGTTAAGGAAGTATTAAAAAAGATCCGATTTAGCTCTTTTTTGTGCAGTTATTTGTTTTCTTGTCCTGAAGGCGTTTTAGTAGCGGACGTGACATGAGGCTTTTTATTGTCAGAAAACATGCCTTTTTGAGAGGGTCCACGAGGGCGGAAGTGGTTAACCGCTGCTGCTACACCACCTGCGGCGACAGCTACAGCCAAACCAATTAGTATGGCGCCGGCGATACTGCCAATGGCACTAAAAGCGTTTGAAAGAGCAGGCACAAAAGCTAAGCTTACCATAATGGCAGAAGCAGCCGCTCCAGAGACAGCGAAGGTACTCAAGCCCCAAGCTAAAGTACCGCTAGTAGTTGCTGCTTGTTTTTTTTCTTTTTCTGTTCCAGCAGTTGTAGCTGCAGGCTGAGCATTTGTATCTACAGGCTGAGCATCTGCAGCTGTAAGCTGAGCATTTGTATCTACAGGCTGAGCAGTTGCATCTGCAGGCTGAGTACCTGTATTGACAGTCGCTTCTGTTTGATTTTTCGGACTAGCATTAGCGTTGTCAGCTACTTGTTTGGCAGCGTCTTCTTGAGCAGTTGCTTTTTCAGCTGCTTTTCTTGCATGGTCTGCGTCCTTAGATGCACCAGAGGCTCCGCCGGCGGGCTTACCTGTTCGGCTTTCTGTTAAAGCATCCTTATAATTCTGCTCATCCAAGACTTGTTCTTTTTTGTGTAGTTTTCTTTGAGCTTTAGTATTTTCTTCTTCAGCAGCACGGAGCACGGCTTGTGCTGAGTCAGGATTATCTGCACAAGCAGAATCATCTGTAGAAGTAGAGTTATTTTCAGGAGCAAGATTATTTGCAGCAGAATCATCTGTAGAAGTAGAGTTATTTGCAGGAGCAGAATCATTTACAGGAGGGTTCATGGCTTTTTCAATAGCATCTGCTTTTTTTTGTGCTTCGAGCCTTGTTTTTTCTATTGCGGTAGCTAGTTCGGCGGCTGCGGTTGCTGCTTCTTTTGAGTTACTGCCTTTCCTTTTTGCAACAATGATTAAGTTAGCCTGTTTGAAAGTCACTTTAAGCATAGCTGCTTTGGCTTGTATTTTTTGGCAAAGCACTAAAAGCCCTGGGTGGAATGTCTCAGCAGGAGTAGCCTGCCAGAAAGCAGGAGGTACGGCGTCTCCAAGTTTGTCTCTGTTGTCGCCATCTGGAAGTGAGTTTAAGTATGTTCGGCATCTCTCTTCACTTTCGTGTGCTAAAGCGAATTTAGGGTATTGACCAAAAAAGCTAGCAAGTGAGGCTTGGAATCGGCAGCGGTTTAAAAAAGCAATCAGGTGGCGTCTTCCATCAGGAGTACTTGCATCGGGAAGCTTATTTTCCATCGCTAAATCAAACAGTATGACAATACTGGCTATGAAAGTAGAGCGATCTTTTCCTTCAGCACATTGACTCACAATAACGGGTTTTTTGCCTTGTCTTTCAAGTCTTGTTTTTTCGCGATAGACTTGATCAGCTACATTGACCAGGTTATCGAATTGAAGCCGCATGATATTTTGCCACATTCCTAGATTCTCTGGAACTTCAGGTCTTCCGTGTTTTGCAGATTCATGTACTAGGTATTTAGAGTTTTCAAGAAAGCCGCCTGCTGATGGCCCTTCACCTGCTGACGATCGACTAGAGATAGAGACAATGTCTCCGTTTTTGGCTCGGTTAAGGTCAAAAGAGAAGAACTCTGGTGTTGTTCTTTCATCAATCTCTCTTTTAGCTTCGTTTATGTTAGTGTCTTGTTCGAATGTCTCTTCGCGAAGTAGGGTACTTAAGAAAGTGCCTCCCCCCAGATTATGCTCTTCGGCATTAATGAAAATCAGAGGCTGTTTGGTGAGTTCTCTTTTTAGAGTTGGAAGGCTAGCTTCGTTAAAGTTTCTTCGCCCAAGCACCACCACGCCTTCTGCCATTTTGTTTCCGGCAGCAAAATTTCCTTCGTTGTTGATTCCGCATAAGGTGCCATATGAGGCATAGCCACTAGAAGGCCGGCCTCTAAACTTACCTTTTAAAGTATTAGCTATCCTTGCAGCAAGAGCCGCTTCTGAATTTGGATTAGCTTGTGGGCCTTCGAGCTTCGAATCTTCTGAGGCTGCTTGCCAGCAGTTTTCAGGCGTTTTTTCCATGGATTCTCGAGTGGTAACCATCTTAGCTTCGCTTCTATCCCAATCTTGGGTAGGTATGCCGTTTTGCATGTAGTGGCAATAAGCCGTCTGCGCCTTTTCAAGAGCAGTTACCACACTGATTTCATGGTCGACTTGTTTGGCGCTTAGATTTCTGACCCCAGCCATTGTAAACATGGTTTCTGCGATTATTTGCTGTTGGTTTCTTTTCGGGGCTTCTTTAGGCATGATTCTGCTCTCTCTTTAATAGGCAATGAGAACTCTATTATAGGGTGTAAAAGTTAAATTAATATTAACAACTAGGCATGCTTAGATGTGTTTTTTATCCTCATTGGACTTTGCCGGTGGGTTGATCACCACATAGAGATTTTTGCCAGCGCGATTTAGCAGTAATAACAAATGCTTAGGGTTCTTTTTAAGAACCTTCAAAAGCGCCTCTAAAGACGGTGTATCTGAGTTGTTGGCTGATAAAATCACATCGCCTAAGGCAATGCCGGCTAAAGAAGCAGGGGAGCTATCGGCTAAATGAGAGACCAAAATGCCATTTGAGATGGTAACGCTGGTGGGTAAAATGCGGCGAGTTTCACGCAAGGTGGTGCCATTTAAGAAGGGTAAAACAGCTTGCTTGCTGGGATCGTTAGGAGAACCTGTGGTTGCTTTCACCGTGATTTGTTTGCCAGCTCGTTGAATATGTAGTTGAAGCTTTTCTTTAGGTGGCGTGACAGCAAGTAAGTTATGAAGCTCACCTGAATTATGAATGGGATGATCATTCACAGACTCAATGAGGTCTAGTGGTTGCAGCGATGCTTTTTCTGCTGCACTGCCTGGTAATACCTGAGAGATCAAGGCACCTTTGTGTTTACTTAAGTGTAGTACGTCTGAGAGTTCGCGCGTGGTGTTTTGCACAACCACACCTAAAAGCCCGCGCTTAACTTTGCCGAAATGAATCAGTTGTAAAGCGACAGAACGAGCAATGGCGCTAGGAATCGCAAAACCTATGCCTATGCTGCCACTGTTTGGCGTGATGATGGCCGTGTTGATGCCCACCAGTTCACCGCCACGGTTAATTAGGCCGCCACCGGAGTTACCCATATTGATGGGGGCATCGGTTTGAATAAGGTCTTGTAAGCTGTTTTCGGGTGATAGTGCGGGGCGGTCGAGTGCACTGATCACACCAGAAGTCACGCTCTCGGTTAAACCAAAAGGACTACCGATAGCGACTACTGAATCGCCGACATGAATATCGCCATCACGAGCAAAGGGAATGCTGGTTAAGTCTTTGGCGGTGATGTGAACCACGGCTAAATCGAAATCGTTATCTTGCCCAATGATGTTACCGACAAAACGACGGCCATCTTGTAGCGTGACAACAATTAATTGGGCATGATCAATGACGTGAGCATTGGTGAGAATCATACCGTGCTCGGCATTTAAAATAACACCAGAACCAACAGTCATGACTTTTTCTGGTGTTTGTGGGCCTTGTTGGTTGAGGGTGTGATTGAGGCGAACCACGGAGATATTCACGATAGCCGGTTTCACTTTAGCAAGCATGCTTTGCAAGCCACCATTTTTTTTATGCGCGTTAGCTAGTGAGAAAGTAGGGAGAAGAAGGGCGATTGCAATGACTGTGATGAGGCGTCGTAACATGGTTTATCCTTAAAGGTGAGGTGTACCGATGATACCACACGCTATTGAGATATCTAGGAGGGGGTTCTCGCAGAGGCCTTTCTTTCCTCATATTGTTATCCGAAGGAAGAACGTGACGTCGGGGGTTAAGCTGCATGATTGAATTGCTATCCCACGGATTGTCATCCCCAGGAACAACGTGACGTCGGGGGTTAAGTTGCATGATTGAATTGCTATCCCACGGATTGTCATCCCCAGGAACAACGTGACGTCGGGGGTTAAGCTGTATGATTGAATTGCTTTCCCACGGATTGTCATCCGAAGGAACAACGTGACGTCAAGGGTTAAGCTGTATGATTGAATTGCTTTCCCACGGATTGTCATCCCCAGGAACAACGTGACGTCGGGGACCCATCTTAAGGATTTCGTGTCAGCTTTAGCTGAGACTAGAAATCTTTATAATCTAAGCTCTAACATTATTGTGAGCTCAATCCTGCACATTGGCTTTAAAAATTTAAATCTATATAGATCCTTAGTTCATGCTACGCACGAACTGGATCAAGCCTAGGCCCCCGACGTCATTACATTCCTGGGGGTGACAAAGAGGGTGTCATTTTGTAACGGGTGAGATCGGCTTTCGCAGGTGCAGGCAGCGGAGGAGCTGCGCCATACTTAAAGTGGAGTATCTATCCAGATGAGAGTTGCCATGCGTCCACAAGGGTTTGCCTCTCGGTAGGAGAAAAAGCGTGGATCGTGATACGTGCACAGCTTAGAGTGGGAGATATGATGCACTCCTTGTTGCTTCAAGGTGATTTCAGCCATCAGCGCTAAATTAGCGTAAACAGATCCCTTATCTTCACTAAAGGCAATATTAAAAAGCGGATTAAAAGCAAAAAGCTGTTTTTTGAAAGTATCATTGACCTCATAGGCTTTTTGGCTGATACCAGGGCCAATCCAACTCACATAATCCGCGGGTGAATCGGGTAGAGCCTTTAGGGTTTGTTCGATAATACCAGTGGCAATGCCTCGCCATCCGGCATGAATGGCTGCCACTGCTTTTGTGTGTTTGTGTGCGAGTAAAATGGGCAGGCAATCGCCTGTTAGAATGGCTAACACACGATTAGGCTGCGTGGTGATACTGGCATCTGCTGTAGGAGGCGTAAGCGGGTTTTCGCCATTATCCACATGCACAATGGTGCTGTGTGTTTGATTAAGCCACAAAGGTTTTGCGCAATTGAGTTGTTGTGTGAGTTTAAGTCGGTTGAGCATGACATCGGAGCGTGTATCGCCCACATGAAGACCTAAATTAAGTGTGTCGAAAGGTGGGTGACTTGCACCACCTAAGCGTGTTGTGGTGTAGGCTCGAATGGATGTGTGTGCAGGCCATTGCGGTTTAATGAGCTCAATCATAAGATGTCTTAAATTTGATGGGTGGTTTAAGTTTTATTTATAGTCCGGCTTTGGTAAGTGATCGAGTAGGGTTTGCATGTCGGCAGGCAAAGGCGCCTCAAAAGAAAGAGGTTCGTTGCTCATCGGGTGTAAGAACTGCAATTTTTGAGCATGCAGGGCCTGCCTTTTGAGTGATGTAATCGCTGTTTGTGCTGATTCAGGGAGCTTGGGGTAATGGCAACGTTTACCGTAGGTTGAATCGCCTAAAATAGGATGCCTAAGATGCGCCATGTGCACGCGGATTTGATGGGTTCTGCCGGTATCCAGGGTGACTTCTAAATGAGTGAAGCCATCGAAGCGTGTGAGAACCCGGTAATGCGTTGTGGCTTCTCTGTTGCTGCGTGCTAGCACAGCCATTTTTATGCGTGCTGTTGGGTGGCGACCGTAAGGAGTGGTGAGCGTTCCACCAGAAATAAAGTTACCGTGTACGATAGCTTGATACTGGCGGTTTATTAGCCTTTCACGCATCATCTCGTTTAGGGCATGGTAGCAGGGATCTGTTTTGGCGATGATAAGCAAACCCGTGGTGTCTTTATCTAGGCGGTGGATCAAGCCTGCGCGAGGAAGAGGCTTCAATTCTGGGTAATGAAAGAGCAGCCCATTAACGAGCGTACCACCATAAATGCCGGCGCCAGGATGGCAAATAAGGCCTTCAGCTTTGTTAATGACGAGCAGGTCATCGTCTTCGTAACAGCAGGTAATCGGAATGTCTTCAGGTTTCCAATCGGCATGATCTGTTCTTTTTGCTTCCGCAGCGATGATATCGCCGGGGGTCACTTTGTGGCGGGGCTTAGAAATGGTGGTTTGATTGACAGAAACATAGCCAGTTTTAATCCACTCCTGCCATTGGCTCCGTGAATAATCGGAAAAAAGTTGATGACAAGCCTGATCTAAGCGTAAAACCGGCGAGTTTTCGGGAAGAGTCTCACTAAGAGAGATGGTTTCAATTGACATGTGCGCTCGTGCTGTTATGTTGTTGGGGTAGAAGCTCTTCGGCCAAAATTTGGAATGGAGAAGATGCATAATAATGGATTAACATGGTTGTTTACTCATGAAAAAAAGTTTGATTTTAGTCTGTGTGTTGGTATCGTTCATGACAGGGTGTTCAAACACCTATCGCAACGATCCCTACAGCTCTTTTAAGAAGTATACTGCAGAAACCTTATTTCACAATGCACAGACCTCGATTCGTAAAGAACGCTTTTCAGATGCCGTAGAGCAGCTAGAAGCCATGGATTCTATGTATCCGTTTGGTCCTTATGCTCAAAAGAGCCAGCTTGATATCATTTACGCCTATTATAAGAGCGATGATGCCACTTCAACAATAGTTGCTGCAGATCGTTACGCACACTTATACC
This sequence comes from Gammaproteobacteria bacterium, assembly GCA_024279495.1. GTDB lineage: Bacteria > Pseudomonadota > Gammaproteobacteria > JAJRRL01 > JAJRRL01 > JAJRRL01. The sequence goes on from JAJRRL010000031.1 coordinate 8,203, forward strand.
CACGTGGCCCTCATGTGGATTATGTCTATTACATGCGTGGATTGGCAAATCTAAAAGTGGGTACGAGTTGGTTGCAGCAGAAGTTGAAAGTGAACCTAGCCGATCGAGATACCGATAGCTTGCGAGAAGCCTTTATTGCTTTCACCACGCTTCGACGTGAATACCCCAATAGTGTTTATGCCATGAGTGCTTATCATCGTGCAGTCACCATCCGTAATATGATGGCTGAGCGCTACCTTCATATCGCTAAATATTACGAAAAAAACCGCGCCTATGTGGCCAGTACTAATAGAGCCTCAGAGATTGTGCAGCATTTTAATGGCACGGTGTTTGTTCCAGATGCCTTGGCTGTGATGGTACGTAGTTATCGAGGTTTGGGTTTGCCAACATTGGCTAAGCACACCTTATCTGTCTTAGCGCAGAGCTACCCTGATTCCGAGGCTTACCATTCCTTTAAATAGGAGACTTTGGTGACTTTAAAAAAAGAAAGTGCCGCCCATTGGGTTAGGCGTTTGATTCATGTTTGCATGATTTTTGTGCCGTTGATTTATTATGCGTGGGGGAAACCCGCTGCGCATTGCTTAGGTCTTTCCTTGCCAGCTTTTGTTGCTTGCTTGATTGCTTTAGTTGTTTTTCTTGAATCAGCACGATTAAAGCACGGTGGTTTGTTTTTCGGTCAAAGACCTTACGAGCGACATCAGGTATCTGCTGTCGCTTGGGGAGCAATTTCTTTGCTTCTTGTCTGCTTCTTTTCTCAAGGTATTGCCTTCAGTGTTCCTATCGTAGGGACTTGCGCTCTTGCTGATCCACTGATGGGAGAGATGCGGCGTCATCGATGTCGGCCTGCGTTCGTGGCAGCGCTGGGTTTAGTGTTCGCTTATCTGGTTTGGATTGTGTCATGGTGGTGTTTGGGTACTCCCTGGTTACTGGTTTTGATTTGCCCTCTAATCGCCATTTCAGTCGAGTATCCTCGATTACGTTGGATAGATGATAATGCTTTAATGATGTTAGTGCCTTTGCTTTTTGTCTTATTAGTTTAGGAGAAATTATGCCGAATGGATCAGATACTTTAATGCCTTCTGCGCCTCCTTACCTAGCTTTAAGGCCTGAAGAGAAGGCCTTTTTATCTGGCCCGGTTGATACCCTTTGCGGGATGTTGAATGACTGGCGTATCAATCATGAACTACAAGCGATACCTGATGACGTTTTAAACTGTCTCAAAGGCCACGGTTTTTTTGGGATACGTATTCCTACAGAATATGATGGCCTGGGTTTTTCAACGCTGGCTTGCTCCGATATTATCTGTAAAATTGCTAGTGTGTGTGTGGTTGTAGCGATTTTAATATCGGCCCCAGAGGCTTGGGCCTGCATTGAATTGTTATTGACGCACGGAACAGATGAGCAAAAAAAATATTACTTGCCGCGTTTGGCAAAAGGCGAAGATATTCTATGTGCGGCCTTATCTGAAGTGAATGCTGAAAGCAGTCCGGGACACGGTTTGGCTCATGGCATGGTCTGTCAGGCTGAGTTTGCTGGTCAGTCGCAGTTGTGCATACGTTTAAGCTGGCAAAAACAGGGTGTTTTGTGTTCTTCTATGGCGAGTTTATTTGCCCTGGGTTTTCATTTGCATGATCCCGATCGTTTACTGGGGGATCGAGCTTATGCTGGACTAAGTTACGCTCTTATTCCTGAAAAAACACCGGGAATGACTCAACACATTCAGTATCATGTCATGGCAAGTGCTTGTCCTGTGGGTGCTTGGCTTGGTAAACACGTACTGATTCCTATTGATTGGGTCGTTGGAGGGCGTGATTGCGTGGGTCAAGCCGGAAAGTGTGTATCGAATACTCTTTCTTTAACTAAAGCACAATCACTAGCGGCAGTGATTCTCGGAAGCATTAAAAAAATAATGTTTGGTGCAGGTGTTTTTTCACGTGTTTGTCGCCTGCAAGATGCATGGTTAGTCGACAATGCCGATGTACAGAAAAAATTGGCAAACATGATGAATGTGATTGTTCAAGCAGAGGCATGGCGATTTTTCCTTGTCACTGGTTTTGAGCGAGGTGAATACTCACCTGAAAAAATAAGCATTGCTCAAGCATCTATTGTAAAAGCACATAAAGCAATGTTAGATGATGCTATGCGGATGCATGGTTTGACGGGAATGGCCATAGGTGGACGTCATTATTTGGCTCAAGCTTATTTGGATGCACCTTTGCTGGCATTGCTTGGTAATTTAGAAAGTCATGATAGTCTTTCTTCAAAAAATAAAAGTAGCACGTGTTTTTGGCAATGCTTTTCTTTGGGTGTTAAGAACAGATCGAATGTATTGAAGAAGGGAAGTGTTCCGTATTCTGAGGCTCATGATTTACTAAAAAGACTGAAGGCAGTGGTGGATTTATGTGATGCTTTGTGCAAAGAAACCCACGCGAGGGAAAGGGAAGAATTGCAACAGAATGTGGCGTCGTTGTCTGTTGTTTTGGCGTATATTAAAGCCAGTGAGCATGACATGAGTATTCCTGTGGCTTGGATGTCTTCTCAGATAGTGACTGATTTTTTTGCTGTTGTCAGCACGCTAAGTTCAGGAGTATCAGATTTTTTTCGAAAGCGCTTGTTGCGAGTTAGCTTGTACCCGATCAAGCGAAGAGTAAAGGCCTTAAAGCAGGTTTCAGATAAGGCGATGGCAGATTTGATTTCAGAACCATCCGAAAGTCGAGACCTGTTGATGAGACACTTGTATCGCAAGAAAACACCTAACAATCCGATAGGAGATATGGATGAATTGCTGATGACAGTGCTTTCGTCTAAATCATTAGAAGAAAAAGTATTGGATGCTAAGCGTCGTGATGTATTGGCAGGTCATGATTTCCAATCCTGGGTGAATGAAGCGGTTTCTAAGCGAATCATTACAGCAGAAGAGGGCAGTGAGCTAATAGCAATGCATGTCATGCGAATGTCGTTTATTTGTATTGATGACTTATCTAGGGAGCCTTAGTCATTATGGATCTTTTTTGGACTAAAAGTTATCCGCCTGGCATGCCTCGCGCGATTAATGTAAAGCAATACAAACACATTGCAGATATGCTATCTCATTGCTGTGATCAATATAAAAAGCGTATTGCATTTAGTGGTTTTGGTGATGAAGTGACTTATGGAGAGTATCATCGAAAAGCAAAACAACTGGCCACTGCATGGCAGCAGTTGGGTTTAAAAAAAGAAGATCGTATTGCGATCTTAATGCCTAATTCTCTACAATATCCTATTGCTTTGTTTGCTGCATTCTTGGCCGGTTTGGTGGTTGTCAATCTGAACCCTGCATCTACTCCAGATGAGCTTGCTCATCAAATGGAAGAGTCGGAGTCAAAAGCGTTACTTGTGATGGATGTGTTTTTGCCAGGCCTTATGCTGGCGATGCCAACCTTACCTCTTAAATATATTATAACAACGCGATTGGGTGATTGTGTGAGTGGTTTTCGTTCCGTGTGGATGAACGTCGTGGGTTGGTGTAAAAGATCATCGTTTCGTAAGATGCCATCACAATGCAAGGAAAGGCACCATGTGTGGTCTGATCTTTTAAAGCAAGGTGCTCGACATACGTTCAGAAATGTTGTGATTCGCGCCGATGATTTGGCCTTTATTCAATACACACCTGGTCTTGATGGTCCACCTAAAGGGGTCTTATTGACGCATCAAAATGTTGTCGCAAATGTGATACAAGCAACAACATGGATTAAACCTATTTTTGATCTTGAGCAGCGTGGCACGGGAATCATTGTTCTTCCTTTTCATCACATGGCAGCCATTACATTGTCGTGCTTTTCTTCTGTTATTTTTGGCATGCGCTCGGTTGTTTTCTCTCTTGAGGATAATATAAGGGATTTGGTTCGTTTTCTTCAGAAGGAGCCAATAACCCTTATGGTTGGTATGAATACATTGTTTAACGATTTATTGTCGGATCCTGAATTTCCGTATGCTAATTTTTCGCAACTTAAATGTGTTCTCTCTGCTGGTATGCCGTTGCAATGGTCTGTTGCAGATCGATGGCGACGTGTGACAGGAGTTAGTATTGTTGAAAGTTATGGACTAGCAGAGGCATCGCCAGTTGTGGCAATTAACCCAGTTAATCGGCATTCCGGACAATTTAATAGCGGCGTTGGATTGCCACTTCCCAATACGATAGTAAAGATTGTGAATGAGCGTGGCATGCCTTTACCCGCAGAGAGAACAGGAGAGATTTGCGTGAAAGGCCCTCAAGTCACTATCCTAGGCTATTGCAAAAATCCTGATAAAAGCACGTGTTTGCTTGATCCTAACGGGTGGCTTAGGACCGGGGATATGGGCCACATGGATGAGCAGGGATTTCTCTATTTTTTGGGGCGAAAAAAAGACATGATTTTGATATCAGGTTTTCAAGTTTACCCCAGTGAAATAGAAGAACTGTTGGTTTCACATCCTGCAGTATCAGAAGCAGCGGTCTCACATGTTCAAGATGAAGTAAGTGTTTCTCATATTGTTGCTGTTGTTGTTCCTCGAACAGGGAGAAAAGTATCTGAAGAGCAATTGATTGAGTTGTGTCGAAAAACACTGCCAGCGTATAAGGTGCCTCAATCAGTCGTTGTTGTATCGTCGTTGCCAAGAACAAGAGTTGGGAAATTGCGCCGTCGTGGTATCGATATACATCTTTAACCGTCGACAGGCTGAAAAAAGCCTCTCCCAACGCAATCAGTGATTTAGTGTTGAGAGAGGCTTTTTATTTCTGAACTACATTGATAAGCAATAATCAGCAACAAACAAACCCGCCAATATGCTTGGTACTGCTACGTTAGCAATGATATAACCCAAGGCATCGAAAGAGCGGTGATAGCATTTTTTAATGTTGGTGATTTGTAAGTAGGCCGTACATACGTAAAGCACCATTGGCGTGATCATGAGTGCTAAACGAGGAGTGCCCTTGAAGAAGAATGCGCTTAAACCTAAAAGACCAAAGGCCAGATAGCAAAAGGCAATCATGGTTTGAAACGGAGTCACTGTTTGCCAGCCGTAGATATTAGCTACTCGTTTTTGATCAAACATAAGCGTGAGGAAATGGATCACGCCATAGCAGCCAATACTGCTGATGATAACCCAATCCATGAAAGCTGTTGTCATGGCATCTCCAAAGAAGAAAACCCGAACGGCAGAAATAATCAGACCAAGACAAAGAAAGAATAAAGCGAGCATAGTAACACCCCTATTGTTAATCCGAATGAGCCCCTGATACTGTTCCATCAGGCAGAGGTCATTCGGCATATGCGATCGACTGTCCAAGTATGGCCAGAGGGGGGCTTACCCAACAAGCTGGGGGGAGCGGGATATAAGCTAGAGTTTAATAAGAAATTAGCCCGAGCATGTGCAATCCGAGAGCAAAAAGGGGTATTCCGGTCAATAAACTGTCAATTCTGTCTAGTATACCGCCATGGCCAGGCAGCAGCTGACTGCAGTCTTTTTTACCAGCCAAGCGCTTTAGGAGGCTGATTATGAGGTCGCCGATATTCGCAAATACGGCAAGAAGGGTCACTAAGAGCCCGAACAGATAAGGGTGAGGCATGTGAGGCCATAGCAAGCGTCCCATGATAACTCCCCACGCCACAGCAAAGATCAAGCCACCTGCAAAACCTTCCCAGGTTTTGTTTGGGCTGACGGCAGGAATCAATTTTCGTTTTCCGAAAGCCTTACCCACAACAAAGGCCATGGAGTCATTGATCCAAATAACACTGGCAGCTGCCAATAAGATGTAGCTTCCTTTGGGAGTGTGAAAAATGGTTTCGACGCTTAATAAGAAAGGTGCTAGCAAGCAGAGACTTAAAACGATCTGTGATGATGTGTAGGAGAAACCGCTATGGGACCCCTTACTCTGCGGCGAGTAGCGAACAATGGCGATGCTTCCCCAGCAGGTTGCGGCAATGGCAAGTGTGAGCAGCAGGTTTGGATTTACGTATGATCCTGCAAAATGCACAAGCGCGGTTGAAAATAACGCGTATACAATGGCGGGCCAGGGCTTTTCTTGTTTTGAGAGAGCTAGCAAGCCAAACCATTCCCAACTGGCAAGTGCGATGATTATCAGCATAAAGCATGACCACGCAATGGGTGGGAAATAAAAAAGTAAGGATGCGACCAGAAGAATTAAAATGCTTGCGGTGATAAGGCGCTGTTTAATCATGATGATTCCTCTTGGGGTTTACATTACCAAAACGGCGTTCTCGAGATTGATACCACTCGATCGCCAGATCAAATTGTTCGGTGTTAAAGTCAGGCCAAAAACAAGGTGTCATGTAGAGTTCTGTATAAGCAAGAGGCCATAATAGGAAGTTACTGATTCGCTGTTCGCCACTTGTTCTGATAAGTAAGTCAGGCTCAGGTAGTGCGTGTGTTTGCAATTGAGCATTGATGTGTTCAGGAGTGATGTCAGATGGTATCAGCTTTTTATTTTCCACTTGAATCGCAAGTTTCTGAGTAGCTTGAGTGATATCCCAGCGCCCACTGTAATGCAGGGCAATTACCAAGGTTAAGCCTGTGTTTTGAGCTGTTTTTTCTTCAATTCTAATAATGTCAGCGAGTAACTTTTTAGGAAATTGTGAGCGATCACCAATGCAAAGTAGTTGGATATTGTTATCGAGTAGCGCTTGTTGCATGGCATTAAGCTCTGAACGAATCAAACTCATGATAAGTCGTGTTTCTGCTGCTGGTCGTTTATTGTTTTCGGTGCTAAAACCAAAAATGGTGAGAGTAGTGATATTTGGTTGAGTTAAGAGGTGTTCGACCAATTCCTTGACTCGAGTAGCGCCGCGTTGGTGGCCGGTTGAACGTAGTAAGCCCTGTTCAGACGCCCAGCGACCATTACCATCGGGTATGATAGCAACATGCGCGGGCCACTGTGATGTCATGGTGAGTCCTTTGTCATTAGACCGACATTAGCTCTTTTTCTTTGTTAGAGCAGATAGTGTCGATGTTAGCAATGACGGCATCTGTTTGTTTCTGAACGTCTTGTTCCGCTTTTCTTAGATCATCTTCGCTGATGGTTTTCTCTTTCTCTAATGCTTTGGATTGAGTGATGGCATCTCGACGTAGTTGTCGGATAACAACACGAGCTCTTTCGGTGGCTTCTCGAACAACTTTGGTTAGAGCTATTCGTCGCTCCTGAGTGAGAGGGGGAAGAGGTAAGCGTATAACCAGACCTGCAGTGACTGGGTTTAACCCTAAATCAGAAGACATGATGGCTTTTTCGATAGGGGATACCATGTCTTTCTCCCATGGAGCCACACTGAGAGTCCGCGCATCTTCTGCCGTGATACTCGCTACTTGACTGAGAGGTGTGGGGGTTCCGTAATAAGAGACCATGATGGTATCAATTAAGGAGGGATGAGCACGTCCGGTTCTTATTTTTGTGAGTTCTGTATTGAACTTTTCGACAGCTTTTTCCATGTGAGCACGAACGCTTTGGATGATGTCTTGAGCCATGAGAGTTCTCCTTGAGGATGTTAACCATAAAGTTTGGCGGCTTAGCCTTTTTTGCTTGCCGCTACTTGTGCTTTTACTTCTTCAGCAAAATCAGCAGTTTCGATTTCAATGCCATCACCAAGCTCGAAGCGAGCAAAGTGTTTGACAGTGGCGCCGCCGTTTTTAGCTAGAAGGTCAGCAATAGAAGTATCTGGATCTTTAACGAAAGGTTGAGATACTAAGCTAATTTCTTTTAGGTATTTATTGACTCGACCATCTACCATTTTAGCGATGATGTTATCAGGCTTACCTGATTGTTTGGCTTGCTCAGTGAAAATAGCTTTTTCTTTTTCAATTAGTTCAGGATTAACGTTTTCAGGAGCGATGCATTGAGGGTTGATTGCAGCAATATGCAGAGCAATATCACGGGCAAGTTCAGCATTGTTTTGATCTAGCTCAACAAGCACGCCAATTCGGTTTCTGTGGCAGTAGTGGCCAACGCCATTATCGGATGAGCGTAGAGAAATGCGACGAAGTTGGATGTTTTCACCTAAAGAGGTAACCAGTTGAGTTCGCCATTCGCCTAGTGTGCCTTCAAAACCATTGGCTTGGCTGGCAAGAATAGTGGTTGCGTCGTCTGTGTTTAAAGCCAAGGCTGCTTCAGCTGCTGCTTTTGCAAAAGCTAAGAAACCTTCGTCACGGCCGACAAAGTCAGTTTGGCAGTTGATTTCAGCAATCACAGCGGCTGTGTCGTTGCTTGCGGTAAGAACAGCTCCTTCAGCAGCAGCTTTAGAGCTGCGTTTTTCTGCTTTGAGCGCACCATCTTCACGTAGCTTTGTAATGGCAGCTTCGATATTGCCGTCGGTAGCTTGAAGAGCTCGTTTACAGTCCATCATGCCTAGGCCAGTTTTTTGGCGCAGTTCCATCACAAGTTTTGCACTAATGCTCATTGGTTTCTCCTTATATTTAGTCAAAGGTTAATAGATGCTGACAACAGAAGTCTTGGTTGTCAGCATCGTGGGGGCGAGACTAATCAGATTGCTTTGTATCGTCTTTAGCATCTGTTTTCTTTTCGCTTGCCTTTTTAGCAGCTGGTTTTTTCTTAGCTGCAGCTTTTTTAGCGGCTGGTTTTTTTTCTGCGGGTGTTTTAGCTGCGTCTTTTTCAGCGGCTGGGTTTTTAACAGCAGCGTTTTTAACAACCGTTTTCTTTTTAACAACCGTTTTCTTTTTAACAACCGTTTTCTTTTTAGCTGGCTCTTGTTCTGCATTGTTAGCAGTTGTTTGAGTGTCTACACTTCCGTCAGCGTTTGTTTTTTTAGTAGCAATAGCTTTCTTCGCAGGAGCTTGAGCTTTTCTCTTGTCAGCATGTTTTTTCTCTGCAAGATCCAAGCTGCTACGCGTTTTAATAATGGTATCAGCAATGGCTTGGCAGTAAAGGCGAATAGCTCGCATTGCATCATCATTGCCAGGAACAACGTAACGAACGCCTGCAGGATTACAGTTAGTATCAACAATTCCAGAAACAGGAATGCGTAAGCAAGCAGCTTCTTGGATGGCGATTTTTTCGCGGCTTACATCGATTACAAAAAGCATGTCTGGTAAACCATTCATATGCTTGATGCCTTCCAAGTTATTACTGAGCTTGGCTTTTTCACGGCTAAGCGTTAGCGCTTCTTTTTTGGTGATTGTGCTTAAGAATTTTTGGTTTTCCAAACGTTCTTCTAGAAACTTAAGACGTTTGATGGATTGACGAATGGTTTTGTAGTTAGTCAACATGCCGCCTAACCATCGATTTTCGACGTAGGGCATGCCGCAGCGAGAAGCTTCTTCTTTAATGATATTCCGAGCTGAAAATTTGGTGCCGACAAATAAAACTTTGCCGCGTTTTTTAACAACATTTTCTACTTGCTTGAGCAAATCGCGAAAGCGCGGTAGAGAGTGCTCTAGGTTGATGATGCTGATGCCTTGTTTGGCTCCGTAGATGTAATCGTTCATCAAAGGATTTTTAAGGCTGGTTCGGTGACCGATGTGTACGCCGCATTCTAGCATTTGCGGCATGCTGATTTTTGTCATGCTGTTCTCCAATTTAGGGTTAGACTTCCGCTAGGCCTGTCATTCCGACTCCAAATCAATGTTTGGGGCACCCCAGAATGCATGTCGCGCTAGCGTGAAATGTGGCCCGAAGGCCGCTCTTTGTACTAGCTAGGGACAAGCCCTAGAAGCCAGTACAGCGCACTTTATATCATATCCCTGCCTTGACAACAACGTTTCCCTGCTGTATTGCTCAACGTTAATGTACAAAGCCACCGGAAGCTGCTTTGTACCCTCTAACCGATTGAAATATGCGAGTAAACTATGGCAGTTGATATCAAAACAGAATCAGATTTAGTGATCATGAGGCAGGCAGGTAAGTATGCTGCCGATGTATTGGAGATGATAGGGCCTTACGTTGTTGAAGGAGTGACCACTGAGGAGCTTAATCAGCGCTGTCATGAGTATATTGTCGATAAACAGGCGTGTATTCCAGCTCCTTTGAACTATCATGGTTTCCCAAAATCGATTTGTACGTCTGTCAATCATGTGGTTTGTCATGGCATTCCGAGTGACAAGGCACTGAAAGACGGAGATATCATTAATATAGATGTCACTGTGATTCATGAGGGATTTCATGGAGATACTAGCAAAATGTTCACGATTGGTGAGGTCGGTGCTCAAGTAAAGCGCTTAATTAAAGTCACGCAGGAGGCTATGTACACCGGCATTAATAGGGTTCGACCGGGTGTTCGGCTGGGTGATATTGGTGCAGCTATTCAAGCTCATGTCGAAAAAAATCGCTTTTCTGTGGTTCGCGAGTATTGTGGGCATGGTATTGGTCGAGTGTTTCATGAACCTGAGATTCAGGTTTTGCATTATGGCAAACCTGGCACAGGCCTGACTTTAGCAAAAGGCATGACATTGACTATCGAACCTATGGTCAATGCGGGTAGGCGTCATGTGAAGCTACTTGACGATGATTGGACGGTAATTACAAAAGATCGTTCATTGTCAGCGCAGTATGAGCACACGCTTGCCGTGACAGATACGGGCTATGAGATATTTACATTAAGGCCCGATGAATCTCTGGAAGAAATACGCTCTTTTTAAAGAGGAAAAGGCACTTTTCCTTGTACTTTCTTGCCCCTTCGTTGTTACGCCCAGGAAAAACTGCCACCCCAGTGTCACCCCAAGGCAACGAAGTGACGTCGGGGGCCCAGCTTATGATTTTGTTTTTGCTTTAGCAAAAACTAGAAATCTTTAAAAATCGGAGAAGTGATGAAACACACATACTTAGCATTGAGTTTAGCGCTTGTTTTAGCCGGTTGCGATCACCGTGAGCCACCAAAAACCGCTAAAGAAGTAAGCGTGAATCGCTACATGGGGACTTGGTATGAGTTAGCCTCTTTACCCACATCGTTTCAGCGCGGTTGTTATTGCACGAAAGCGAATTATGAGTGGAAAGACCATTGGATGCAGGTGACTAATACGTGTTTAAAAGGTGAGAAACCTGGGAAATTAAAAAAAGCGACTGCAAAAGCATGGCCGATTTCTGACTCCTTGAATACAAAATTTAAAATGCAATTTTTTAAGCCTTTTAAAGGCGATTACTGGATTTTGTATGTCGATAAAAATTACCAACATGCGATTGCGGGTACGCCAGATTATGAGCATATTTGGTTTTTATCACGAAAGCCTACAACGACCGTCGGTGAGTTTTTAAAGCTAAAGGCAATTGCAAAAGCAAAAGGCTATGGGGTTGATGCGTTGATTATGACCAACCAATCCTGCAATAAAAGAAAAACAAAGCCAGAATAAGGCGATGAATAAGTCTTGAGCAAGGTCTAGGGAGTATGTTAGGCTTCAGAAGCATTTATTTATGTTATGAGGTTACTAATGAAAAATAAGAATTTTCTTCGAGGCCCTGCTATGGTGTTTACCGCTCAATTACTGAAGATCGTTTCTGGGGAGCTTGAAATAAGGCAGAGGTTTACGGCTTTTATTCAGCAGAAGACAAAAGAGAAGTACTCTCGAGAAGAGATTCAGAAACTTTCATTAAGAGGCGCAATCACAAGCGATCCCATTTTTTCCGGCCTTGTTTCTCGTTCTGAAGGATCTGATTACAAGGCTATTTATGAGTTCATTGAAGCGCAAGAAAGACTCACCCCATTGGCTGAAGCTGCTTTGATTCCAGCCTTATTAGTGAACGCGACGATTTGTACGAATGCAGATTTTGAAGGTGACGACAGCCTAAGAGCTTTACGGACAATGGATCAGCTGCATGCCGGGGAAGATTTGGTCGAACTGCTTAAATTGTGTATTGAAAAAGGTGCTAGTTGTTCATCCGATATGCTGCCTATTGCTTTAAGATTGTCTTTTGTTGCTTCTCAATTGCTTGAAAAATCAGGTGTGGATTTATCTCAGCCATTATCGCCGAAAGAGGCAAATTTGTTTCATGTTGCTGCGCTTGCAGATGGTTTTTCGGAAGCAGTGTTTGATCTTGCTTTTAGGCTTGGCGCTAATCCTAATTTGAAAACCAAAGAGGTAGAAGAAGGTGACTGGGATAACACGGCATTGCAAGATTGTTTTGCCAATGAAGCCTGGGGTGATTCGTTTTCTTTGTTTAAAGCGGCTAAAGCACACAAAGCAGTTCTGGACTTAACGGTGCAGGATAAAGAGGGAAAGAACGCAACACTATTGCTCGCAAAAATGAATCAAGGTCATTTTTTAGAAACCATCAATCAGTGGAATACTGAGAATCCAGACTTGCTTAAACTCGACTTTAAGGCGGTTGATAAGCAAGGCCGCAGTGGTTTGCATTATGCTTGTCTTTACAAGAATTCAAAGATGATTCAGTTTTTTGTATCTCACGGTCTTGATTTGAATCAAGCCGATAACTCAGGTAAAACACCCATTGATCTCTTGTTCACACAAGTGTATCGCACCGCTCGAGATAGATTAACGCCATCCTAGCGCAAATCGACTCGCGAAGGCGATCGTTATCTGTGCCGCGACTCGTCCTCGTCACCCACGCTACGCAACCTAACGGCTTGACTACGCTGTGGTCTCT
>JAJRRL010000032.1 GCA_024279495.1 Gammaproteobacteria bacterium
ACGGCTTGACTACGCTGTGGTCTCTCAAGTGACTCAACGCCACGTAAAGATTTTCTATGTTCGCTTACGCTCGATAGAAAATCCGTGGCTATCGCGGACTATTCGCCTGCGCCTTCGGCTCTCCATGGCTCACAGCGATGGTCAGGGCTATTTTATAAGGTTAGACAAAAGGTCGATGAAAAAGCGGAATGTACATTTTTGTACTCTATCCTCGCATGAGCATTTTAAAAGGAAATTAGTTTATTTTTTTCGCTGTCGAGGCGAGCTGAGCAACGAAACGCAGTGTACACGACAGTACACGAGTATCGGAAGCACAGGCTCAACAAGGAGAGCGGGGAAAAGAGACAATTTCGCTGCTAGAAAAACTGGCCTCTGTGGAGTAAACTGCTGCCCATGGATATACTTATAGATTCTCTCAATCCTGCTCAGCGTCAAGCCGTGCAGGCTCCCGAAAGCCACTGCTTGGTACTCGCCGGCGCTGGTAGCGGTAAAACACGCGTACTCGTTCACCGTATGGCTTGGTTAATTCAAGAGCACAACATTCACCCTACTGAGCTTTTAGCGGTGACTTTCACCAACAAAGCAGCCAGTGAAATGCGTCATCGCATTGAACAATTGGTGAGCATCCCCTTGCGCCATTTATGGGTCGGTACTTTTCATGGCATTTCCCATCGCTTGCTTAGAATGCATTGGGAAGCCGCAGGCTTACAAGAAGCCTTTCAAATCATGGACGCCGATGATCAGCTTCGCCTAGTGCGACGTCTGCAAAAAACCATCGGGCTAGATGAAAAAAAATGGCCCTACAAGCAAACACAGTGGTTTATCAACCGCCAAAAACAACAAGGCATTCGTGCCACGGCCTCAATGAGTCAAGCAGAAAGCTATTTTGACGAACGTTTAAACGAGGTCTACACCGCCTACGAACGTGCTTGTGAACAAGCAGGTGTAATCGATTTCACCGAACTTCTCTTACGCAGCTTAGAGCTTTTAGAAAAGCATGCCGATGTTCGCGAGCATTATCAAAAACGCTTCAAACATCTTTTGGTTGATGAGTTTCAAGACACCAACTCTCTGCAGTACCGTTGGCTAAAATTATTGCTAGGCCCAAATCATTATATGATGGCCGTCGGCGATGATGACCAATCGATCTATAGCTGGCGTGGCGCAAACAGCAATCATATTCAAATGTTTTGCGACGACTTCGATGGCGCACAACTCATTCGCTTAGAGCAGAACTACCGTTCAACCAAAACCATTTTGCATGCAGCCAACACAGTGATTGCCAACAATCACTCTCGTTTAGGAAAAGCCTTATGGACCGATGCCGATCAAGGTGAGCCCATCAACGTGTATGCGGCCTTCAGTGATCGCGACGAAACCTTTTATGTGGTTAGCGATATCGAACGAGCCATTGCTCACGGCGCAAGCCCCAATGACATTGCGATTTTATATCGCTCCAACGCACAATCGCGTGTGTTTGAAGAACGCCTACTGCAAGCAGGCATTGCTTATCGCATCTACGGCGGTCAGCGCTTTTTCGAACGCGCTGAAGTAAAAGACGCCTTAGCTTATCTAAGACTTTTATTGAATCCAAATGACGATGCGTCCTTGGAACGAGTCATTAATCTTCCCACTCGCGGCATTGGCCAAACCACGTTAACAGTTTTACGTGGTTTACAACGCACTCATGAGCTTTCTCTTTGGGGAGCTTTGCATCACATCTTAGACAATCGCGAAAGCCTATCTGCTCGAGCGCTCAGCGCACTGCAAGCCTTTTCCGATTTAATCGCTTCCATTCGTGACGCAACGCAAGAGTTAGCCCTATCAGAAATGGTCACTCAAACCATCGACCGCAGTGGTTTGAAAGCCCACTATAAAAAAGACGGCTCTGATAAAGGCCTCTCTCGCCAAGAAAACTTAGAAGAGTTGGTTAACGCAACCGGCCAATACTCTCACTCTGATGATTTACTGTCACCTTTGGCTGCCTTTTTAGCACAAGTGGCTTTAGACGCAGGCGATGAACAAGCCGGCGAACACGAGAGCTACGTGCACCTCATGACCTTACACGCCTCCAAAGGTTTGGAATTCCCCATTGTGTATTTGGTTGGCTTAGAAGAAGGTTTGTTCCCACATAAAATGTCGACCGACCAGCCCAATGGCTTGGAAGAGGAAAGACGCTTATGCTATGTCGGTATGACGCGAGCTAAAGAAAAACTCACGCTATCACATGCTGAATCACGCTATTTACATGGCACAGAACGTTTCTGCCAACCCTCACGCTTCATGAAAGAATTACCTCAAGAGTCTTTAAACTACATTCGCTCTAGAAGTGATCGTGGCATTCAACGCACCCAAGTCTCAACCTCACGTGTAGGCTACGGTTCTCAAGTACAAAACACGTCATTGTCTTTGGGTCAGCGTGTTCAACACCAAAAATTTGGTTCAGGCACACTCATCAACACAGAAGGCCAAGGCGATTCCACGCGGGTACAAATCGACTTCGATCGCGTTGGTAAAAAATGGTTGGTATTAAGTTACGCGAATTTAAATCCTGCCTGACAAACATAAAAACGAGGCGCATCATGACACAAACAGCATTTATTTCAGGGGCATCTTCTGGTATTGGCGAAGCCTGTGCCAAGGCACTCGCCAAAGAAGGATTTCGCTTAATTTTAGTTGCGCGACGTTTACCTCTTCTTGAGGCTCTTGCGCAAACACTTCGAAACACTTACAACGTCGATGTTCACTGCTTAGAGCTCGATGTAAGCGACGCTAAAGCAGTAGAAGATAAAATCAGCTCTCTGCCTGAAGACTTTCAAGCCATCGATTTACTCATCAATAACGCAGGTCTTGCTCAAGGCTTAGATAAAATTCACGAAGGTAATTTGTCCGACTGGGATACCATGATCGATGTGAATATTAAAGGGCTGCTTTACGTATCTCGCTTTGTAATTGCAGGTATGGTCAAACGTCAACGCGGACACATTATTAATGTGGGTTCCATCTCTAGCCATCAAGTCTACTCTGGCGGTGCCGTCTATTGTGCCACTAAATTTGCGGTGAAAGCATTATCACGCGCCATTAAAATGGACGTGCATGGCAGCCCCATTCGAGTTAGCCAAATTGATCCCGGCTTCGTTAATACAAATTACGCCGTTACCCGCTTTAAAGGCAATCAACAAAAAGCAGATGCTGTCTACGAAGGCATGACGCCTTTGGCAGCAAGCGATATCGCCGATGCCATTGTGTATTGCGCCACGCGCCCCGCACATGTCAACATTGCAGAGATGCTGATCTTGCCCACCGACCAAACCTGTTCGCACTTAGTTCATCGTGACGACCAAGAGGAAGTCACTCACACACCAAGGAAGGAAGCCCATGAGTCATGTTCTTGAGAAAAAGCAACGCCTCTTTCACTCCGTCTTGTGGAAAAAAATTCATGAATACTACAATAAAAATGCTCACAAAGCGTGGGCAGATGGACAAACCCCTGAGTTTATTTCGACAAATGCTTTCATTGGGGACTACTACGCTAAAATAGTTCACCGCTTTTTAACAGACACTCAACCAACCTCAACAACGTATCTGCTAGACATCGGCTCAGGCAGCGGCCGATTCGCTTATCATTTTTTAAAAGCCTATGATCGATACGATCCCAAACGAAAATTTTCACTCGTTTATGTTGCCTGTGATTTTTCTCAACAGAATTTAACCTCTCTACTCGAACATGATTCTTTTCAACCATGGATTGAAAAGAATCAGTTTGATGTCGCTTTTTTCGATGCGTCTAAAGCTCTCACGTCACTTGAACTGCAGAATCAGAAAAAAACAATCACACAAAAAGACATTTCTTCTCCTCTCTTTGCCATCACCAACTACCTAATGTCATCACTGCCCATCGATCAGCTAGAAGTCACAGAAGACAAGGTCTACATCGGCGAAAGCACTTTTGTCATGCCCTCAAAAGAAGAAAAAGACTATCGCAAATCACGGGTTCTTATGGAATATTCTCGTGAAATGAGCTCAGACGACATGCCGACAGCCACTTATTTTGATCGCTCTTTATTCCCAAAAAACGATGAATTTCCATTTCGTGCTAAATTCCCCTCTGCCGTCTTTCAACTTCTAGAAGAATTGCGCTCCTTCTCCAACAATAAACTGGCCTTACTCTGCTCAGACGTTGCCGTTTATGAAACTGAAAAAGCAGACAACCCTCCGGCCATAAACTTTACCCTCAAAACAGGAAACTCCTGGTTTCCGTTAGAGCTTCAAACACTAAACATGTGGATAGAAAAAACAAAAGGCAATATCTTTTACTTTGAAGAAAATCCACACTTTTTTACATCCCTCATTAGTTATGGCATCCCACCCAAAACCTTACCTTCTGTAAGCGGCATTAAAGAAGATGGGCGCGCTTGGCTTACACCTGCCATCTTATCTGAACTTCTATATGTCGACGACCTTCATATTGCAGGCCTATTAGTGGCGATGGATCAATTGCTATTAGATCCTCTTATCTTAATTCGGAAACAACATTCCATTGAAGTCTTCCTCCTTGAGAACTGCTACTTTGCCAAAGAATTCTCAAAACTTCTTCACAAACACCACCATGAGGTGTTTTTATCAAAAAGCCACAAAAACAATACCTTCAAGGTGCTAGGAGATCTTTTTTATCGTGTTGATAGTTATGATGAATGCATTCATTATTTAGAAAAAGCCAAACTGAAATTCACCGATGTGTCATGCTGCATTCGCCTTTATTTATCCTACAAATACACGGGAAGAAACGAAGACTGCAAGCGCTTCCGAAAAAAATACATACTAAGCCAACTGTTCCGGCCTATTTATACTGCGAAGTTTTTTTGGGATAGTCGTTCAGCATTCCTAAATAACTCCAAAATTTGCCTCGGCCTTCTGCTGGTTACTGGCTTGATCGTTCACTTTGCCTGGCCTAAATGAATCACCGATAGCGCACAAATTCTTTTTCGCACTGAATCAAGCGAGCACGGTAATGACGGGCTACACGCTCTACATCAAAAGCGGATCTTCTCAACCCTCTGTCCGATAAGTAGTGGCGACTCAAATACCCGCGCATGCCTTCGTGGTAAGCCAAATAGAGTGAGTACGTATGTGTCATAGGGATATGCAAGTATCGATGAATACAATGTAAATACCAACCAACAAACGCAACCGAATCAGAAAAGTAATCTCGATTCGCTGAAAGTTGACCTGTCTCTTTCAAATAATAATGCCACGTATCATCCAAAGCCTGAGAGTATCCCTCTGCCGTGGACTGCCTCAACCAGGGCAACCAGCCAAAAATATATTCTCGTTTTGGTTCTGCTGCTGAACGAAAACGTGATTCTTGATAAATCACAGCCATCTGTAAACTAATAGGAACACCATAACGTTTCTCAACATGATAGCTTGCGTGATACCAATCAGGATGCGCTTTAAAAATCCGACAAATTGCTAAAGGATTCTTAGGTGCTTTTCTTGTTTGATTGTCATGATAAAGTGATACACCAAAAAACACTGCAACACCAGCTACGATTAGCACAGACAAAACAATAGCTTTCACCCAAAATGCTTTCATACTTTATGCCGCAGCATCATCATACGATCGATTAGCCATTCGTTTTTTAATGAAAACGATCGACGCCATACCAGCCACAACGGCAATTGGCATGCTCCACATCACCCATATGTAATCAGACAACACAATATGGTGGCTACTTGGATGAAAAAATGTTTCATGTCTATCGACAAGCCAACCTGAAAAAGGGCGTGATAAACCCATGATACCTTGAGTGGTGATATTAACAACGCTCACAGACATAGCGACCACTGCTGCTGGACTAGCCTGAGCTACCAAAGGATAACTAATCACCTGAGATCCGGAAATAAAACCAACCAGTAAAAAGCCAAAGAGAAGCGCCGCATAAGACCAATGATCTACTTGAATCAGAGCGAAAAGCACAACAACCAAACACGCCGCACCAACCAACATAAGTGATTTACGTGATTTTACTCTATCTGACAACCAACCCAAAGCTGGGGAACCCAACATCATGCCGATAAAAAGAAACGTGGTCACAAGAGAGGCTTCTACTCGTGTTATGTGAAAGCGAGTAACTAAGTAAGTGATTCCCCACAAACCGCCCAGCAAAGCCATGGGTATGTTGGTCAAGCCAGTGTACAAAGCAGCTAACCAATTGTGTGATTTTGAAAAGGCTTGTCTGAATCCATGCCAATAACTTAAAGCGGGGCGTGTCATGTCTTGATCGGAGACACAAGCATGATTTGGACGATCACGCACAACCCAGTAAATAATTATCCACAAAGCAATCCCAATCAAACCATCGACCAATAAAGCCATGCGCCAGCCAAGTGCTTTCACAAGCAAGGTTAGAGGTGTCTGAGAAAACACGCCGCCTATCATGGCTTCTGTTAAAATCACACCGATAACCAAACCTAATTTCTTTTCGGGAAACCAATGCGTAGCCAAACGAATACAACTTAAAAAACAAAAGGCGCTACCAATCCCTGTAATAAAGCGAAATAGCATGGCCAAACTAGTCAGATGCGTGAAAGACAAAAGCACTGTCCCGATAACGCACAACAGCATCGACAGCAAAATCACTCGCCGAATTGAAAAATGATCGAGAAGATAGCCGGCCAAAAGTAAGAAAATAACATTTGCGGCAAAATAAAACGAATCTATCCAACCCATTAACTGAGCACTCAAATGAAAAGCTTGCATGAAATCACTGCTGATCACATTAAACATATTCATCTGAATAAATTCATAAAAGAAAAATAAACCAGCCGTTAAGCAGACCACCCAAGCACGCAGTGATTGACTCACAATAACCCCTTACCCTAAAATCACGCTAGCCTTACTCACTTAAAAGTTTTCATCCCTGGCATAGCGTTTAAAAAAGCATCCGAAAAAAGCAATTAGCTTTCCTTTTATGCCACACAAAGTAAACGATATCCATCTCGTTACCCGTTAGTTTGAGCGCTCTCTTATGAAGAAAGCCAATAGCCATGCAAGCAAAGCAGCAACTGGAAACATCAGCAACGCCGCTTTATAACTCGCGTGAGAATAATGAGCAAGATGATGAACCGTGACATGAGTTCCATAATGATTCAACAAATCACCAAACCATTTTTGTGACAGACCACCAGCCATGATTAACACAGAAGCGAAGCCTTCTGCTGTTGCCGTTAAATCCATTGGATTGCTTTCGGCAATAAATGGGTAGCCAATGACCTGCCCACTGGTGAAAAAACCCATAAAAGCAATCAAGATAGCTAAACCTATCACTGAGAGAGTCTGGGCCTCGTAGAGAAAGAAAGACAGCACAAACAAAGCAACCGCACAGAGGATCATGGGTAATCGACGCTGACCAATGCGATCAGAGAACCAGCCCAGTACAGGTGAACCAACAATCGCCCCCAACAACAGACAAGTGTCTAACCAAGAGGCCGAAGCTCGAGATAAATGCCAGTTTTGAACAAAATAAAAGCTTCCCCAAAAAGCAAACACCATGATTGGTAAATTCATCAGAGAGATGTAAAGGCCTGTAAACCAGTTTTTTCTGTTCAGAACTGTTGAGCGAACGGCTTCCCAAAAAGGTAATTTTGCAGCATGAGAAGCCAAGCCCTCAACCGGCTCACTAGGTTCGTCACGAACCAATAAAGCAATCAAGACACCAATCAGAACACCTAAACCAGCATCTACATAAATAGTTGTCCGCCACCCGTAGTGATCAGTGAGTAATGTGAATGGTGTTTGTGCCACAACGCCGCCCATCATCGCTACCATCACAATCATACCAATAACCAACGCTAAGGATTTTGCCGGAAACCAACGAGAAGCAAGACGAACACAACTAATTAAACCAAACGACCCAGCAATACCAACCAACACTCGACAACAGCTAGCTAAGAAAAAGCTTGGAGACCACACCAAACCCAAAGTGCCAATCAAGGCGATAAACAGCATCAACAGCATGACTCGACGAGTTGGATAACGGTCAAGAATCATGCCCGCTGGAAACAAGCAAATCATATTCATGTAAAAGTACGTGGCGCACAACTGGCTCATTGCCCGAGCAGACACTGAAAAATGCTCAATCAATGCTGGCGACAGCGCATTGAACATGGTCCACTGCATAAAAAAGAAAAAGAAGAAAAGACTCGCCGTCATGGCGACTATCCAGGCCCGAACAGGTTGGCTCAGTGTCATATGTATCCCCTGGGTTTGTAAATCGTTTAGAGGTTTGTCTTCAATTCGCTTTTTAAAGCGAAAATAAAGATAACTTGTCTAACACGAAACACTCGCCATTGTACCGACGCAAAAGACAAAAATAAAGAGGTATTCTTTAGGACAAGACAGAAAAAGGCTTAGCCCGCTCTCTATACGAACAGCATCAAGCCTAGGAGTCCTCCGTTGTTCCACTGGCTCCCTTCCAAAAGCATCGCCGGCAAGTGGCCACATAAGATTCATTACCTCCTATCACCACTTGCTCTCCTTCAGTCATTTTTTGGCCCTTTTCATCTATTCGCATATTCATGCTTGCCTTTCGCCCACAATGACAAATCGTTTTTATCTCAATCAGCTCATCAGCCAATGCCAACAAATAGCTACTTCCTTCAAAAGGTTCTGCTTGAAAATCAGCTCGAAGACCATAAGCCAGAACAGGAATCGAGCACTCATCAACCACCTGAGCTAACTGAAACACCTGTTTTTTTGTTAAAAACTGAGCTTCATCCAGCAAAATACAGCGTGTGTTGGGGTGTTCTTTCAACCAATCCTTGCAAACGGTAGTCAGGTTCGATGACTTTGGAAAAGCACATGCTTGTTTTTTTAGACCTAAGCGTGAAGTGATCATGCCCACACCATCTCGATCATCGATATCTGGAACCAACAGCAACGTGTCCATTCCTCGTTCTTCATAATTATGACTTGATTGAAGCAAGACTGTGCTTTTTCCAGCATTCATGGCTGAATAATAAAAATAAAGCTTTGCCACCTGTAACTCCATCTCAAAGTGAGCAAGAAGTCACCCAAACTACCAGCCACCCATCGCAAATACAATGCAAACTAACCTATACTTATTTAGAATAGCCTTTTATCAAACAGGAAATGACGCTCGCATGTCTCTGCAACACTCTTTATTTACCATTGTATTAGCAAGCTCTGTTGCGAGTAGCGCCTTCGCCAACTCAGCGTCTCACCCCGATGTCAGAATTAATTGCCCTAATGTATCAGCCCTCTACCGAAATAAAAGCACCAACAGGTGGGAATCAAACTCCTATCATGGCTACTGGAAATCCTATAGTGCTTCTTTTTTGCCTAGAGTCAGTCGCTTCACCGGCGCCCAATACATCGGCAACACTGAAGGAAACATTTCTTGTGTGTATGTGGGAAGTGGCGCCTCCTCTGCTTTCCCTGTGATTTTACATTTTGGAACATTGGTACACGAGCCTAAAAGTGATCATGGGTTACTCAAGTGGCAGCCCCTCAAAAGTGGCTGGGCAAACTGCATCAGCACCTCTCCCAGCGATTGCGCTTTCGCGCCCCTCATGAAGAAAAAAGAAACAAAGAAGACAATCTACGATTCTCTCGAAACAATGAAACCCACTCATGATTTAGCAAATGAAGCTATTAAATTTTGACATCTCACCCGAGGGGAACGTCACTGACACCTCAGTAGTGGCAAAAAAACGTAATGATCGCTCCATAACTTATAGCCCCTTGACGACTTCAAAGACGTTCTCTAAAATTGCCCCATCTCGTTTTCTAGGTGTTAAACCTCATGCTTAAGCTTATCTGTCGCTCCATTCGGGGCTGCTTCATTACCGTTGCCATGCTCTTGTCTTGGCTTTTTTTCACATCACTCGTTGTGATATCGGGCTGTTGTGTCTGCTTGGTGACCCTATCAAAGCGTAGAGAAAAGACCTTAGCCAAATTAGCTATCATTGGCTTGTGGTGGGCTCGCTCCTGCCATTACTTGCTCTTATTTAGAAATAAATCAAGATGGAACATCGATACAACCGATTCTTTAAGCCAAGACGAGTGGTATTTGCTGATCAGTAACCACCAAAGTTGGGCGGATATCCTGATTTTAAACGTTGCTTTCGGTCGATCCATCCCGATTTTCAAATACTTCCTCAAAAAACAGTTGCTCTGGCAGCTTCCCGTCGGTGGCTTGTCATGCTGGATGCTGGGATTCCCTCTTGTGTCTCGATATAGCAAGAAAAAGATGCGAAAAGATCCTAAATTAGCCGAAAAGACTGTTAAAAGTCTATCTCAAGCTTGTGACAAGTTGTCTCTTTGCCCAACCACAACAATCATTTTCCCCGAGGGCACTCGTCACAGTGAAGAGAAAAGTGAAAAGCAGCGTTCACCGTACAAGCACTTACTCAAACCCAAAACACAAGGGATCGCTTTGGTTGTAAACGCGCTCCCAAAAACACTGAAAACGATGCTAAATGTCTCTATATGTCACGAACCTAAAAAAATGTCTATGTGGGACTTAATGAGTGGCAACTACCACTGCATTAATGTTTCCCTTTCCTCTCACCCAATCACAGACGCTCAAAGAGGTGATTTTTACAAAGATCGTAACTACCGCAAATCTCTCCAAGAGTGGCTAAATAAGCTCTGGGCAGAAAAAGACGAACACATAGCCACCATGGCGAGCAAGCATCATGACTGAGATCACACTACTCACCCGACAATCCAAACTAGCCTTATGGCAAGCCAAGGCAGTCAAAGAAGCTTTGGAACAACATGACCCCTCACTTACTGTTCGTATATCAGGCCAAAGCACACTAGGCGACAGAGATAAAACGACTCCCCTCAAGGAGCTGGGAAACAAAACCAGCTTCGTCAGCGAACTACAAAATCTACTGGTTAGCACACCCAATGCCATTGCAGTCCACTCACTAAAAGATCTATCTGTGCAATCACACCCCGACCTTGCCTTGGAAGCCTATCTCCCAAGAGCCGACCCTCGTGATGTGATTATCTCGCACCATGCGCAAGCCGATCTGGCCTCTTTACCATTGGAAGCACGCATCGGTACTGGCAGCCCTAGGAGACGAGCTCAACTGGCTTCTATCCGCCCTGATTTCAAGCTATGCGATATCCGAGGCAACATCACCACACGCATCGAAGCATGCCTACAAGGCGATTATGATGCCATTATTTTAGCTGCCGCCGGCTTACACAGGCTCGAACTCAATGAAAAGATCAGTGAATACCTCAGCACTAACCGAATGCTTCCAGCCATAGGCCAGGGAATCATCGCCGCTGAATGCCGACAAAAAGACACTGCTATCAGAGAACTATTAAAACAGATCAGTGACCCAAACACCGAAGCTTGCGCAATCGCCGAACGTGCCGTTAATGTTGTCTTGGGAGGTGATTGCCACACACCAATAGCTGCTTATGCTGAATGCAACGAGAACAGAATCACACTAAAAGCGATGGTCAGCTCAGAAGATGGCGAAGAACAACTAATCCGAGAAGTAAGCGGCCCACCAGAAGAAGCTCAAGCGCTTGGGGAAACCATTGCCCAACAACTGCTAGACGCGGGAGCCGCTGCGCTTTTGAACAACACAAGCAGCTCAGATGGGGATAGCCGCTAATAGGCAAACATTCACTCTTCTGTTACCTGTACCGGCGAAAGTCGGTGTCAAGCCGTAGGACGCTCGCTTTGCTTCGCGTTTCGACTCTAAAAAAGGAAATTAGTTTATTTTTTCTCACTGTCGAGGCAAGCCGAGCAACGAAGCGCAGTGTACATAACGGTACATGAGCATCGGAAGCGCAGGCTCAACAAAGACAGTGGGAGAAAGAGACAATTTCGACTCTTTAAGCCACTTCGATGGCGTCTTCTACCACACGTCTCGACGGCACCCTACCTGAATCTTCAAAGCACGGCAGTAAGGTATCAATAAACGCTGTTACAGCCTCTGACATCAGTACAAAATCTGTCGCAAACCTTTCTTCTGGTGTTTCAGACACATATTCTTTAGCCGTTTCACGAATTGAATCAGCGTATTTTATACTAGAAAAACTAAAGTCTTGCCGAATCTGACATTGTAACTGACCCTGCCAATTCACCGCCAACTGCACCACCTGATTACCCTCATTTAGCAAGCGCTCCACAGCTGATGAAGCCAAATCCTTACGAGTAAAGCGAACCATACCTTGATTTTCATCCGAATCAGCTAAAATACAGTTATCAGCCAAGGTGATGGAATCTGGGTATTTGTTACTGGTTAACCAGTGAGTCATCACTGCCGGTGGCGATACCAACGGATAAGGCGCGATACTTTGCTCCGGAAACACTTGAGCAAGCAAACCAAGCAACTTATCTAAATACCTAGCTGCAACGGTATCCACTAACAAACGGTTTTGTCGCGTGTCTATCATGGCGTATATTTTTTTTGACACTGGAAAAGCCTGGCCCAACATAGTGCCGTATAAATCTTCTTTAAGACGACGCTGCTCATCTTTACCTAACGTTCGCCCTTGTCTTTCTTCAATTTCGGCAAGCTTAAGCTCAAGCTGTTCCCGCACAGCGGCAGACGAAAGCATTTTCTTCTGAACTTTAAGGCAAAATAAAATCATGTGCTGAGCGCCATAAGCCAACGGCGCGCCTTCACCGCCTATTGGGGGCACAAAACCTGCCGTCTCAGGAGCTGCTCCTGAACAAGGCACCCACGGTTGGCAAGCCAACTCTGCTGAAAAAGCCTCTGGGTCGTAGGCGACAGACTCACTCAATAAATAAGGTTGGATGTTTTTAAACCACATGGCGCTCTCCTCTCGCTTTAGCCTGCAGGGAGTATTCCTCAAAAAAGATAGAAAAACAACCGTGGAAAAATACCGTCTCTTTCTGCTCTTACTTCAAGCTTAAGGGAGTATTTCTCAAAGAAGATAGTTGAATAATCGCAACAAAGAATCGCTCCTTTCTGCTGGTAAGTCTTTGTTTTTTTGTGTACAGTGTACCCCGCTTCCATTCCCACAAGAAGGTATATCATGGCTACCATTATCCCTGCTCTCTCTCAAACGGATCTTCTCAAGATGCCTGATAACGCCTACATGAACGACCAGCAACTGGCTTTTTTTCATGCTCAGTTAGCGAACCTACGCCAAGAGATCACCGCTGAAATCGAAGAAGCCAAACAGTGCATCGCCGATTATCACACCTCACCGGATCCTCTGGACACAGCCAGCGATCAGGAAATGCTACAAACTGCTTTGCGTGTTGTTGAACGCCGAAGCGAACTATTGAGAAAGGTCATTACTTCTCTCAAGCGAATCGAAGCTGGTGACTACGGTTATTGCGAACTCTCAGATGAACCCATCGGATTAAACCGCTTGCTCGCACGCCCAACGGCTACCTTGTCTGTTGCAGCCAAAGAGCGGCAAGAGTTTTTAGAGAGGACCGAAGGCCGAATCGTGAATGGATAGAACATCTTTAGCAGGACGCTGTTTGGTGGTAACACAACCATCACCAGCAGCCGATGCTTTTTGTTCTAGCCTCCGCGAGCACGGACTTGTGCCTTTGCTTTTGCCAAGCCACCTCTTACAAGCTGTAAAACCAGCACCTTCTTACCAAAGTACAATTGAAAAAGCCAAGCTTGTAATCATTACCAGTCAACATGTGTTCTCTGAGCAATCTAAAATCGCTGACCTTCCCAAGCGCGACTACCTTACAATCGGACCAAGCACGGAACGAGCTGCTCACGCTCAAGGTATCACGTCAACACAAACACCTAAGCATGCGAGCAGTGAAGGAATCCTTCACATGCTTGAGGGGCAGAATTTAAATGGCAAATCTGTGGTCATACTCACTGGCGAAAACCCCAGACCTTTTTTAGGTGATTCCTTAAAGAAAAAAGGGGCCAATGTGGAATACCTGTTTTTTTATAAAAGACAGCCGACCGTTTACACAAAAGACACCCTTTTGCATTTAGCTAAGGAAAACCCTGTCGCCATTAGCGTCCACAGCGGCGACGGACTGCGCTACCTTGCTGATACTCTCTCGCAAAACACACAGTCTCCCCTGTGGAAAACACCTCTTTTGCTGGTCTCCGAGCGTTATGAACCCCTTGCCAAATCGCTAGGATTCTCAGGAAAATGCCTCATCTCAGACGATAGCTCTGCCAAAGAACTGATCTCTGCCCTACTGGCTTAAACTCAACTCATTAGCACAAAAAATTGCCGAATATGTTAAAGATTTTGAAAGCTCAATCAGTCTGCTACACTTATATATAGGCGCCTCTAAAGGCAAAAGGAGTTGACCATGCCCCAAGACAAAAACCAAACAACAAAGAAACCAAAGAAATCAAAACCTCCGATGCGATGGATAAGCTTAGGCGTTGCTTGTTTGGCATTGCTTATGACCTCAACAAACCTCTGGTTTGTTACCCAGCGCGAAAGCACAGCCACAAGCAAAGCGGCCCATTTGGTGAGCACTGATACTTTCAATCAGTATTCACAATCTCAGCAAGAAGAAGAACTGCAATTGATTCTTCATTTAGCTGACCTTGCCAAAGACCCAAGCGTCTCTCTCAATCTCTACAAAATGGCTTTGAACCAAGCGCACACACCTGACACAATCGCGATCATCAAACAAAAAATGAAAACTGCTCAAGCTCGCCATCAGCCCAAAGGCATTGCCATCAACACAGCGCTCTATGACTCTCTAAACGATTTAGCCCAAGCTAGCACAGGCGCTTTTGAAAGACCCACAATCGAAAACGCGCCTCAACAGAAAAAACCAAAAGCAAAGACATCTGCTTGGGACAAAACAAAACAAACACTTTTGCAATTTGTCCACATCCAACGCCTACCCAAACGTGAGCTCTACGACACAAACATGGCAGAAGACAAGCTGCTTGCTGTGCGCATGCAATTACAATTAAGCTTGGCGCAATGGGGTGTTTTGAATCACCGCGTGGATATCTATCAATCTGCCATCAAGACAACAAAACAACTTGCCACACACGCTACTGAAGCTAGCTTCATCAAAGCTCTAAATGACCTTCCAAACACTATCGAACCCGAGAGCAATAAGAAGGAGGAATCATGAAACGCATTCTCTCCCTTCTCATCTTATTGGCCATAGGCATTGCTGGTGGCTTATTGGTGGCGCATCATCCCGGCATGGTTCGCATAGACACAAGCAACTATCATATCAGCTCTTCTCTGTGGGTAGCTGCTATTGCTTTGCTTATCACCGCACTCGTTTTACAAGCGGCTTACCGTCTCTTTTTTCAGAGCATTCAAGCGCCAAAACGATTAAAACAATACTTACGCATGAAGCGTGCTAGAAAAGCAAGACAGTATCAAGACACGGCTTGGCGACTCATGATTCAAGGGTACTGGGCTGATGCTGCTTTGCAATATCAAAAAGCTTCAAAAAAAAGCCCTTCTCCTAGTTTGTCACATTTAGGTTCCGCTTATTGCTGGGAAAGAGTCGGCAATAATGTACGAGCGAAAAAAGAATCTCTACTCGCTGATACCTGTGGCGGCGATACAATACTCATTGATATCAGCAAAGCAAAACAATTGCTACATGAAGGAAACAGAAAACAGGCGTTGATTTTACTAAAGCGACACCACACCACTCCAAGTGCCGCGCTAACTTTGCTTTTTCTTGCTTTAGAAGAACACCGAGCCGAAGAAGCCATGGAACACCTTAAGCATGCCAAACCCACCTTGTCAGATTCAGAATACAACAACCATTACGCACGCATTCTCTCCCAAAGCCTACAACACTGCACAGATGACACTCACACAAAGGAATTGCAAAAACTCTGGCGCCACCACAAAAGAAACATTGTAGACGATCCCTCACTGCACGCTCATTACCTATCTGCTCTTGCACGCTGCGGCGATGCTCTCACCGCCCACAAGCATGCTACCAAAGCCTTACACAAACATTGGCATGAAGCGTATTTGCGTGTGTTCCAAAAAACCGCTTTTAATCACTTGCCTGCTTCACTCAACTTAGCCGAACAATGGCTAACGCAATACCCAAACACGCCAAGCATTCACAATGTGTTAGGGCATTTGTATTTGGAATCAGGGCGCTACCATAAAGCGGTGGATCATTTTAAAGAAGCATACGCCGCAACAAAAGACCCTCGTACTGCCTATCGTTTAGGTCAAGCCTACACGCAGCTTGGTTCTATGGAAGAAGGCATTCACTGGTACGCGCAAGGGTGCTTGCGAGATTAATCGCCTAAAGACTATGAAAATTGGCAAGGTCATTGCCAGAGAATCATGTTAATTGGCATAAATCCGGCACTGTTGCAAAAAATTGACTTACTGCTAACCTAGACTTAGTTCACACAGAGACAGAAATAATGGCTAACAATAAGTACAAAAACACCGAAAAACCGTTCAAATGGAAGCATCATGTGGGAGAGCTCATTCTCTGGCTA
>JAJRRL010000033.1 GCA_024279495.1 Gammaproteobacteria bacterium
AGAGACCACAGCGTAGTCAAGCCGTTAGGTTGCGTAGCGTGGGTGACGAGGACGAGTCGCGGCACAGATAACGATCGCCTTCGCGAGTCGATTTGCGCTAGGATGGCGTTAATCTATCTCGAGCGGTGCGATACACTTGCACGTTACGCGAATGCTAATTCATGGTCATCTTGGATGGATTTAAGAAATGAGAACTCAATGGCTTCGTCGGTTGAGGATTATGGTAAAACACATACCTTGTGGTCAGATCAAGAGTGGTTGAATGAACTTTCAGAGTCAGATCGTTTGCTTCTGAAAAAGGCAATGCTTCAATCACGTGCAGCCTCCATAGACTCAACGTATGCTTATGATCATTCAAAGGAAAGGCAGGAGGTGATCCATGACTTATCTGAGCGAATCAATAAAACAGAAAACACGAAAGCGGCTATCGATTTAAATTCGCGACTTTCAATAGAATCAGCGTATCAAAATAATGCGAAGCTGAGGCAAGTGGCATTATTAAATAAGCAGCTTTCAGAGAAGCAGTATCATGTGCTAGAAGAGCAAGTTAAAGAAAGTTCCTTTACGTCGCTCGAGGATTCTGACTAGAGTATGTCTCTAAAGCAAGAATGAAAAAGTAAGTATTCGAGCTAAAAGCGACTAAAGATGGATCAGAAGGCATAAAAACACGGTATAAAACACGGTATTGTACATCGATAAATGTGTTTATTCTGTTTGTGTTGCAGGTGTGTGGGTGGCTTTTAAGGTTTATACCGAGCCTCTCATTGTTATTGCAAAGTCAGTGTGGCCATGTTTTCTCGGCATACAAATGGCGATGCAATAACACGTGAGAACCCATGCCCTGCAGCATACGTTTATCTAGGGAGTCGTATGAAAATTATTTGTTTAGGTGTGGTTGTTCTTTTTTGTTTAACGGGATGCTATTCCGCAGAGATGCCTTTGTGTTCGTCGTCGTTACCATCCGACCAGCCATGTCGAGTTGCCGTGCCATCTTCTATGCACCAATACCTCACACATTTGGACTCGTAAATTAATGGCTTATTCACTTTACTCAAATGTGTTAACAGACATGACGCAGCATATCGACACTAGCCTCCAAGTATTTACTCATGATCTGTATGCTCGCTTAATCACGTACTTACATTGGCCGCTTTTGTTGAGCCTGCAACTCTATCTTGTTGTCGTCGGTTATGGTGTGATGAATGGTTGGTTTTCAATTGCATGGCGTTCAATGGCAACGATAGTGTATAAAATGGGAATATCGATAGCGCTAATAGACCAATGGGATACATTTAACCGTTATATCCTTACTCCTATTGTTGGAGGAGCAGAAGAGTTAAGTGCTGTTGTATCAGGTTCAATGCCGGCTCATGTGCTTGGTCACACAGCAGCAGCTCAAGCATCTCAATTGGTGTTAACAGAAGTGACTCGAGTTGGTATGTGGTTATGGCACGGAGGATCATTGATTCACTATAGCCGTCTGCTAGCAGGTATCTGTGTATGGGTGTGTGGGTTGGGGGTTACGCTATATGGATTTGTTCATATGACGATTGCACACATGGTCTTATATATTATGTTGGCTTTGTCACCATTATTTGTACTGCTTACTTTGTTTGATCGCCTATCTCACTTGACCTGGTATTGGATCAGTGTGTGTTTAGAGTGTATTTTGCTGATGCTCTTTTTGTCGGCGGTGATGTCCTTAAGTTTAAGTTTGGTTCATCAAGTGTTTGATCTGCCTTACAGGGATCACGCGAAATCGTTCAAATTGGTTGATGTTGTTCCTATTGTGGTTGTTTCTGTTTTGTCTTTCGCTGTTATGAAAAAAATGTTGGGATGGGCATCCTTTGTGTCTAGTGGGGTGGTTAATTTTTTAAAGGAGTCTGTGTCAGCGGCTAATATGGGCGATGCTTGGAATGTTAAATTTAGTGAATTGTATCGTAGGAGCCGACGTGGAGGAAAATAAAAAGGGTGCTATTTCCTATCAAGCTAAAGCGATGTATTGGCATGAGCAACGTATCAGGGAGTGCCAGCAAGTATCGCTTCGTTCTTGGCAAGCTTTGATAGCTGCCTTTTGTTTGATTGCTTTGATGGCTACTATTCTCTTGTATTCTTTGTTGCACGATAAGGCTTTTGTTGTTGTTGTGCATCATAGGGCAGATGGTAGTGTCTGGTTGACCCAGCTAGATCGTCACACTCTACTTCCATCTCAAGAAGAAACAGAAGGCAACTTGGTTCATTATGTTCAATCTCGAGAATCATATAGTGCATCATCTTATGAGTATCAGTACACATATGTAAAAAACGCTTCGTCTCCTTTTGTGTATCATGGGTATGCAAAAAAAGGATCTTACCGATCCAAAGGAAGCATGCTTAGAGAAGATGGAGACTCTCATGTTCGAGATGTATTGATTCATGATGTGATGTTTATGCCTAAGATTCATCGAAACAAAAAAGAGTCTCTAAGGCAAGACCCTATTGCCGATATTTCATATCGTGTTTGTCGTCATTCATTGATTGATGGAAGTTCAACTTGCATCGAAAAGCACGCTCTTTTGGCATGGCATTATCGAGGTATGCCTTCAGACCCTCGCGTTAGATGGATGAACTGGAGGGGATTTACAGTTAGTTATTTTCAGACAATCAAGCTTGGAAGAAAGCAAAGTGCTTTTGGAGTAATTGGGAAAAATAAATTTATAAAAGGTGACCAATGACACATGATGAGAAGCAAAAGGTATTAGTATCGGCTTTACTAGCTATATTATCTCTATGGAGTGACGCTTTTTCCACTCAGGTTCTTCAGTTAAGGCCTTCTTTTGAGAAAAAAATCATCTACCATGAGGGAAAGGTAGAGACGTTAAAGGCACATCCTCTGCATTTAACAGAGATTGTTATTTTGCCTGGTGATAACATAGAAAGTATTCAAGGTGGTGATGCTTCGTTTCTGTCTGTTTCAGTGAGTCAGCAGCGGGGAGATCGTCTTTTTTTAAAGCCAAGATTAAAACAAGGAGACACTAATCTTTTAATAGAAGGTAGAAAGCATGAGTACTGGTTGCATGTAGTTGTTGATGCAAGTGATGCAACACATTTCCCATATCGATTGCAGTGGATCCCCTCGGAGAACAAATATAAACACCATCAAGTCAAGCACAAGGCAGTTATAAAAAAAAGAGATCCTGTCATAAAGCCTTTGTATGCGCTTGGGGATAACCGTCTTTTTCCTGATTGGTTTTACACAGATGCTATTGCCACTTACTATCACTGGAAATCAGGTACATCGTTACCAGCGGTGTATGCGTCATCAAAACCTCATGGCCCTTTTCACTTAATAAACTTCAGAATAAAGAATGAAACAATGCTTGTTTTAGAAAAGGCTCCTTACTGGCGTTTTGTCTCAGGAATTGATGGCTGTTTAGAGTTGTCAGAGAAGCGAGATTTGTTAAGGCGAGAAAGCTCTTTTTGGCATCAAGATCGTTGTTTTCAGGATTTAAATATATGATTTCATTAAGTCAAAAGCGGGTTCGAGAATTGCTTGGCTTGAAGAGTAAGGAGAATGTGTTTTCGACTTATTGGAAAATAGGAGTAAGCCTGATTATTTTAACCTTTATCTGTTGGGTTTTTTATCCAAGCAGAAAAATAATGTCTTCTCATGAGAGAAGAAGCCTGCCTTTTGAGTCTACAGATAACTTGAGTGACAATTTACAGTGGCTGGCGTCGCATGTAACAAAAAAATCAGAAAGAAGAGGCGGCTATTTAAAGTATCATCAGAACCTAAAGCATCTGAATGCGCAGCTATCTCAGCCCTTGCATAAAGACATATTTTTGAAGCAAAAGAGAATTATTTCTTCATCTGGGATGGAAGCCCCAATGGAGATTTTCTCCCGAGACAAAAAAGAAAAAGAGCAGTTAACGTCTCAAGAACATCCCATTTTAAAGCGCTCTGATCCATCACACTTTTTGTTAGCAGGAGAAGTCATTCAAGCAACGGTTGAATCAGCAGTGAATACAGATTTTTCTGGACCTATCAGAGCCATTGTTTCTCGCCCGGTGTATTCATACAAAGGAAAGCATGTCTTGATCCCCGCAGGTTCTC
This sequence comes from Gammaproteobacteria bacterium, assembly GCA_024279495.1. Classification (GTDB taxonomy): domain Bacteria; phylum Pseudomonadota; class Gammaproteobacteria; order JAJRRL01; family JAJRRL01; genus JAJRRL01. The sequence continues at coordinate 4,094 of JAJRRL010000033.1, forward strand.
GCTTATTAGGAGAATATCAGCAAGTTGTGCATGAGGGTCAGGAACGAATATGGATACGATGGGGTAGAGTAATTTTGCCTGAAGGAAGTAGCGTTTGGTTGGATGCACCATCAACAGATGGACTTGGTAGAGTAGGTACGAAAGCGGACCATGTTAACCACCACGCATGGATGCGTTTTAGAGAGGCGAGTTTATTGTCGTTGCTCTCGGGTGGAGCGATGTTAGCTGATGGTCTTAACGCATCCACAGAAACGGCGGGTCAGCAGTTTCGCTCTGACGTGGCGAATCAATTGAGTGAAGCAGCTCAAAAAAGCTGGGTGTCTCATAGAACTATATCGCCAACGGCATCTCTGGATCCAGGGCATCGTATCATGGTGTATGTGATGCATGATGTTGATTTCCAAAGTCTGACTGAGGAGGCTGTATGACGAATAGGTGCACGAGAGGAGGCAACAAACGAACTCAGTCTGCTGCAATCATTCAATTGCTAGAACCTTTAATGCCATGGATAAATGACAACGCTGTTTCTGATTTAGTATACAACGGTCAAGAGCAATGGTTTGTAGAGCGTTCTGGTGTTTGGGAAAGGCTAAGTGGTATGGCTTGTGGAGATCGTTGGGTTAGGCGATTGTTTGCTTTAGTGGCTACTCAACATCGTGTGCGTGTGAGTGAGCAATTTCCTTTTTTATCAGCGACACTTAGTTTTGGAGCGCGACTTCAAGGAGTGTTGCCGCCAGTTAGTGAGCACCCTATTCTTGCTATCCGATTATTTCGACCAAGTTTGCATTGGAAGCGATTGCAAGAAACGCTCACGTATCGCGATCACGCCCTTGCTACAAATCCTGAAGAACAAATAGAGTGCGATACATCAGATTGGTCGAGCCACCTTCAATCGCTTGTCAAAAATAAAAAAACCATGCTACTGGCAGGTGCAACAAGTAGTGGTAAGACAACCCTGCTAAAAGCGTTGTTATCGTTATGCGAACCACATGAAAGGCTTATTATTTTGGAAGATAGTCCCGAGTTTTTTTTCTCAAACGATAGTCATGTGCTTGTTCTGCGTTCTCAAACCAAATCGTCTGTTTGTGGTCGAGTACCACTATCACAGTTATTGCGCACTTCTCTTAGGCTTCGTCCCGATCGAATTATCATTGGTGAAATAAGAGGGGAGGAAGCCTTCGATTTTCTATCCGCTTGCCAAACAGGGCATCTTGGTTTGCTGGCAACCATCCATGCGGGATCTCCTAAAGAAGCACGCGATAGGTTGGTGCAGTTGTGTTTATCTAATTCTCGATGTCGAGTGCCTTTGTCGGTACTTCAGGAGTGGGTAAATAACAGCGTTTCATGGGTTGTTCAATGCGCTCGTGAAGGGAAGCGTTTCACAGTGTGTATTGAGGGAATTAAGAATGCTTGAGAGGTATATTATAATATACCTCTGTGGGAATGTAGTTGGTTTTTTCTTATCTTTTAAAGGCGTCTGCAGGGTTTAAGTTATATTTTCAACTCCTCCACCTCCATTGTCACCCCATTGTAAAACGGGCTCAGGGTAAGATACGGCTTTGCTGGGTATATGATTTGTTTCTAAAGGCAGTCTGCAGGGTTGAGCTCACGGTAATGTTAGGGCTGGATTTTAAAGATCACTAGTTGTTACCTTGTAACAACGGATCGAAGCCTGGGCCCCCGACGTCATTGCATTGCCTTCGGATGACAAGAGGTTGGGGCTATTTTAGGGCTGGATTATAAAGATTTCTAGTCTCAGCTAAAGCTGAAACGAAATCCTTAAGATGGGTCCCCTACGTCACGTTGTTCCTGGGGATGACAAATGGTTAGGACTTTCTGATTTTCGGCTGTGCTACCCGTGTCAGGCACGAGCACTTCTACGGAGTAGCGCCTCTCTAGCGCTTTGCGCTTCGTTCGGCATTTTAATGTATTCGTTTGCCGGGATGACAACAATCGAGATAGCAGCCTTTTTATGAGCCTTAAGCTGACTTTCATTTAATTCGTTCGCATGACATCATATTTTTAATAATCCACAGAAGTTTGGAGTAATAATGAAGAAAAAAAAACTTAAGGCGTATCTCGATAAGCGATTAGATAAATCAGAGATTGCTGATATCAAGCAAGCAGCTGAGATAGAATATGAAACACTAGACATATTAAGGGAAGATATTTCTAAGGCGGTGATTGATTACATGGCTGATAAGAATATTGGATTTAATGATTTTGTTAGAGAAACCGGAAAAACACCGGCTCAAATATCGAAGATTATAAAAGGTGAGTCAAACCTAACTCTATCAAGCATTGCTCAAATTTATTCTATCATGGGATCTCATGCGCATATTGTCATGGGCAAGAAAAAACGTAAGGTGTAGAGCTGTTTGATTAACAAGCTCTAATGCGCATCTTCCCAGTGCTTTCCAGTGCCTATGTCAACAATTAAGGGCACGCTTAGAGGAGATTTACTCATCATAAAGTGGCGTATTTTTTCTGAAGCAAGGTTTATTTTATCGTCGGGGACTTCGAAGACAAGTTCATCGTGTACTTGCATGACGAGATGAATCTCTGGCGCCTCACACCTGATCCAATCATCAATTGCAATCATGGCCAGTTTAATAATATCGGCAGCTGAGCCTTGCATTGGCGCATTGATGGCTGCGCGTTCAGCGGCTTTTCGCACAATGGCATTTTTAGCTTTGATCCCGGGAAGATACACTCGACGACCAAAGCATGTTTCAACGTAGCCTTTTTCAGAAGCCTCTAATCGGATGCGATCTAAGGTGTGTTTTACCGTGGGAAAGCGTTCAAAGTAGGTATCTATGTAGTGAGAAGCTTCGCTACGTGAAATGTCTAGTTGCTTTGCCAGGCCAAAACCAGACATCCCATAAAGCAAGCCAAAATTAACAGCTTTCGCATGACGACGTTGTTCGGTTGTGACGTCTTTAAAAGGTATGCCAAAAACATCGCTAGCTGTTGCACGATGAATATCATCACCTCGTTCAAAAGCGGCTAGTAAGTTAGGGTCTTGGCTCAAATGCGCCATGATGCGCAGTTCTACTTGTGAATAATCGGCGGCAAGAATGCTGTAGCCTGGTGGCGCAATAAAGGCTCGTCGAATGTCTCGACCTTGTGCTGTTCTAATTGGTATGTTCTGTAAGTTAGGTGCAGTGGAGGAAAGTCGGCCTGTGCTTGTACTTGTTTGATTATACGTGGTGTGAATACGCATGTTATCATCGGCTAATTCAGGTAATTTATCGGTGTAGGTTGATTTTAGTTTGCTGAGCTGACGATGCTCCATGATGAGCTTAGGTAAAGGATAATTCAAGGCCAGTGTTTTAAGTACTTCTTCACTAGTGGAAGGGTCTCCCCCGGGTGTTTTTTTAATAACAGGCAAGCCCATAGCGTTAAATAAAATCTCGCGAAGCTGTTTGGGTGAGCTGAGATTGAAATCGACGCCAGCTAGAACGATGGCTTCTTTGTGTAATTCTTCTAAGCGCTTAGCATGAGACTGACTTTGCAAGATTAGAGCATCGCTATCAATCAGAACGCCGCATTCTTCCATGCGCATTAAAACAGATAGTAAAGGCATGTCAATATCGTCGAAGACGGTATTAAGCGTCGAGTGTTGCGATAGCTGTTGTGTGAGCACACGATGCAGTTGTCGGTTTAGTACGGCGGCCTCAACTAAATAAGGTGCTGCTTCATTTGGGTTGATAGCTTGGAAGGCTAATTGCTTTTTGCCGCTACCAGCAATGGATTCAAAAGAAATAGGAGAGTGACTTAAGTAATGCTCACTAAGGACATTTAAATCCAGGCGGCCGTTATTTTCATTTAATAAGTAAGCAGCTAGGTTAAGATCAAATAAACGAGGAGGGAGTTCCAGTTCATGATGAGCTAAGACAGTGAGAATAGCTTTGAGGTTTTGCCCAACAAAAAGAGTTTTGGAATCGCGGAAAAGAGGGTTTACATGAGACAGGAATGTATCGAGTGATAGTTGTTCGATAGTGAGGTCACTGTCATGGTGCAGTGGAATGTAAACGCCATGATTGTTATCAGTAGCAAGAGCAATACCAATGCAAGCAGCATTTTGGGAGTCTCGCTTAGACGTTTCAATGGCAATGCCAACGATCTCGGCCTTTTTAAGGTGTTCACAAAAAGCCAGAAGATCTGTTTCATTGGTGATTAATGCATGAGAGACGTTCATTGAGATAGGGCTGTCAACAGTTGCTTCATCAGGAAGGGGAGCTAAGATTGGTTTGCTGGTATTGAGCGCTACTTCACCGACTTCATCTCGCCAGCGCTTGAAATTACATTCTTCATAGAGGCTGGCCAATAATTCTTTATCTGGTTTTTTGGTGATTAATTCAGAAAGCTCAGCGGGTAAATCTAGGTTGTTCCGAATGGTGGTGAGAAATCGGTTTTTGGGTAGTTGCTCTAGGTGAGCTCGTAAATTCTCACCAATTTTTCCAGGGAAAGAGTCGGCTTCTTGAATAATGCTATCCATGTCACCGTGTTTTTGTAGCCATTTGGCGGCTGTCTTTGGGCCTACTTTTGGGATACCCGGGATGTTATCGGATGAATCGCCCATCAGAGCAAGGTAGTCAATGATCTGGTCTGGCCTTACGCCAAATTTCTCTAGCACACCATCAGTATTCATGCGTTTGTTGTTCATAGTGTTGATTAAGGTGACATGCTCGTTGACGAGCTGAGCCATGTCTTTATCGCCAGTTGAGATCAGCACATCCCACTTTTGTTCAGAAGCTTTTGTGCTGAGTGTGCCAATCACGTCATCGGCTTCTACGCCATCTTGGGTGATCAACGGCATGCCTAAAGCTTCAATGATCGCGTGCACATAGGGGATTTGCACAGCCAATTCTTCGGGCATGGCTTCTCGATTCGCTTTGTAATTTGGATCGAATTCGTGTCTGAAGGTTGGGGCTTTGGTATCGAATATAACAGCCAAGTAATCGGGCTTTTCGTTTGCGATCAATTTTTTGAGCATATTGACCACGCCGTAAACAGCGCCAGTAGGCATACCTTTCTTATTGGTTAAAGGTGGTAGAGCAAAATAGGCACGAAAAAGATAAGAAGAGCCATCAACGAGAACAAGGAGAGGTTTTTTCTGAGTCATGGTAGGCCTCAAGCAAGAAGGTAGGCCAGTACAATATCATTACCTCAACACTTCAAACAAGCGCTTAGCTCATTTCTCTTGGAAGCCTACAAAATCAGCAACCAGCAGGTAATGACTCCAAACGTGGCGAAATAAGCGTTTTTTCTCGCGGATCACAAATCCCTTTTGCTTTAATAAATGAACTAGGTCATCGAGTGAAATATAATGCACAATTGACTGTGTGGATAAAGCATCTGTGATTCGGTTTGCCAGTGCTCTCCAGGAGGGTTTAGGATCAAGATCCTTCACTATCAAGCGTGTTCCCGTCGAGATATGGCTAAATAGCTGCTTGAAGAGTTCAGATTTATCGTCTGGTGTGATGTGATGAAGCACGTCGATAAGCGTGACAACCTGAGCGTTCTTAATGGCTTCGGGGGTAGGCATTTTTTTTGCTTCAAACGTTACAGTCTCTGCTGTGTTTGCCATGTTTGCGAGAGAGACGGACTTCTTGTTGATATCGTAACCAATAGCTCCGCCTAATTCACGCACGTGATTGGCCAGTAGTAGAAAGGCGCCTGAGCCGCAGCCGATGTCCAGCACTGTTGAACCACTGTTTATCCACGGATATATCTCATGAAAGGGGGCGTAGAGTGGCCGCATGATTGTTTTTAATTTATTGCGAGAAAAGCGCTTTAGCTTACCTTTATATATATTTTTGCAGATATCTGAGAGAGCTTTAGGGCTTGGTGTTTGGTTCATTGAAATAACATCCCGTATGGCAACGTGCAAAAAAGGCTTTCTAATTGTTGTGATCCACAGCCTAATTATACTGTATTTTTACGGAGTAAGCGTAGCTGATGTGGTTTTATTTTAGACAAATCGAGTAAGAGCTACTTAAGGCTTCGGTTGAGAGCCAGGGATGACTACGGTAACATGGTCGATTTGACCTTCGGGATGTATGCGGCATGAAACGATCGATCTCCTCTTTTTCTCTCCTTTTAACGTCAATTAGCGCTATTTTAGGTTCAGGTTGGTTGTTTGCGACGATGTATACATCGCAATTAGCGGGTCCAGCCTCTTTGCTTGCGTGGTTGATTGGCGGCGTATTGGTTATCTTAGTGGCCTACGTGTTTGCAGAATTAGGTGCGATGCTCCCAATTACTGGTTCGAGTACTAGAATTCCTTTGTTCACACATGGACGGGCTACTAGCTTTATGTTTGCTTGGGCGATTTGGTTGTCGTATATGGCGATGGTTCCGACAGAGGTTCAGGCTGTTCTCCAATACCTTAGTTACTACTACCCCAGTTTAGTTCATGCCAACGGTGGCTTAGCGGCAACGGGTTATTGGGTGGCAACTGTGATGATGATTGCCTTGAGCGCTCTCAATGTTTTCTCGCTGCGTTGGTTGTTGAGAGCCAATTCTTTTCTGACTGTTATAAAGGTGGTGATTCCTTTGATGGTGGTTGCGGTTATGTTGTTAGAGCTTCATCACACCACAGACGCACACGTGTCGTTGCTGACTCACAGTATGCCTTATGGGTGGCGGGGAGTACTTCAAGCCATTGTAAGTGGTGGTATTTTGTTCGCCTTTAACGGGTTTAAGCAGGCAGCAGAAATGGCTGGAGAAGCTAAAAAGCCTTCACGAGCTTTGCCGATAGCCATTATTGGTTCTGTTGTCGTTTCTCTTTTAGTTTATATGTTGCTTCAACTTGTCTTTTTGCGTTCTTTGACTCCTCATAACATTGCGTCTGGTTGGTATCACCTTGCTTTATCTGCACGGAACAGTCCTTTTGTCTCAGTGGTTAACCAAGATGGACTGCGCTCATTGGTACCTTTGCTTTATGTTGGAGCTATTGTGGGGCCTCTAGCTGCTGCTTTGATGTATGTGAGTAGCTCAGCGCGTTCGGTGTATGCTATGGGTGAAAACGATCAATTCCCTCCCTTTATTTTGAAGCTAACAACGCAGGGTAACCCAATGTATGCCATCGCTTTGAACTTTGTGCTTGGCATGTTGATGTTCGCGCCATTGCCTGGTTGGAATACAATGGTGACTTTCCTGACATCGTTGATGATGGTGACTTATGCTTTAGGTCCGGTTTGTATGGCAGCCCTAAGGCGTCAGGTTCCTTCTTTGTCTCGACCTTTCCGCTTACCGTTTGCTAGCTTGTGGAGTTACATTGCTTTCACCATTTGCACAGCGCTGACTTACTTTACGGGTTGGAACATTATCTACAAACTTTGCATTTGCATGGCTATCGGTTGGTTGGTCTTGGTATCTCATCACTGGATGAAAAAACGAGCGGGTCATGCGGTGAGTGATCTGAATTGGCGAGAGTCTGTTTGGGTGTGGCCTTATTTTGTAGGTTTAGGTCTGTGTTCTTATCTCGGTGGCTTTGGTGGTGGTATTGGCCTGATTCCTTTTGGATGGGACATTTTGGTCTTAGCTATTTTCTCAGGAATTATTTTACGATTAGCCATGCATTACTGCCTGCCTGCTGAAGAAACACAAGCCTACATTGACGCTTGCCAACTATCCAATGAATCAGAGACAGTGGAGTCTGCATGAATATAAAGCTATCCAAGCGCGTTATGATTATGTCTGAGATCATGACTCCTGAAAAAGCAAATTTTTCTGGGAACGTGCATGGCGGGCACATATTAAATTTTCTCGATAAAGTAGCTTATGCTTGCGCATCGCGTTATTCGAGGAAATACGTGGTGACCTTGTCTGTCGATCGCGTTACTTTTCGAGAACCTGTCCATGTGGGTGAGTTGCTTCGATGTTTGGCTTCAGTTAATCATGTGGGTAAGACATCCATGGAAATAGGTATTCGAGTAGAATCTGAAAATTTAAGTACAGGTAAAGTACGCCATACCAATACGTCTTATTTTACAATGGTCGCCTTGGATGACAATCACCGGCCAACTCTTGTTGAACCGTTGAGTTTAGATAATGAAGACGAGACTCGACGTTTTCAGGAAGCTATTCGTCGTCGAGAATTACGTCACCAGTTAAAAGAGGCATACAGTCAAATTAAAGAAGACGTAAAAATTAACTTGAAGAAGGGCAGCATTGATGACTAGTCGTGTCATCGGGGCGGTTTTACTGATTGTCGGCACATCGCTGGGTGGAGGCATGTTGGCTTTACCCATGGCAACGGCCGCCGCCGGCTATTGGTACTCCATGGGATTGTTTATCGCCATTTGGGTGTTGACTTTAATCGCAGCTGGTTACACCTTGGAAGCAAGTATGTATTTGCCAGAGGGCTCTCACTTTGTCTCGATGGCAAGGCGAACCTGGGGGCGCTTTGGCGCTTTGTTTGTTGGTTTTTTGCTTTTTAGTTTTTTGTATATGGTTTTATCTGCCTATACAGCCAGTGGTGGAGGTTTGGTTTCTTTACTCGTGAGCCGATTCCACGGTAATTGGCCGAGTTGGTTACACACAGTCTTATTCACGCTTTTATTTTCGATTATTTTGTACCGTGGTGTACTGACAGTTGATTGGGTGAATCGAGGTTTGATGTTGGTGAAGTGCTCGGCTTATGTGATGTTAGTCATTATGATGTTGCCCGGCGCTCATTTACAGGCGCTATCTGTTGCTCCTGGTTCAGGTATTACTCATCTTTCTGGTGCTTTGTTGGTGGTGATGACTGCTTTTGGTTTTGGTGGCTCTATTCCAACCATACGATCGTATTGTCGATCACACCAGCGCTCACTGATAAAAGCGCTGGTTGTTGGTAGTTTGATTCCATTGATTTGTTATTTGTTATGGGACTGGGCTGTGCAAGGAACAGTTCCGTCTGCAGGTCCTGGTGGCTTGATTGAATTAGCCCATTCATCGCATGCGGTGGTAGGCATGACCCTTGCTTTAGAAAAACATTATCCAGGGCATGTTATTCCAACAGCGATTAGCTGGTTTACTTCTCTGTGTGTCACAACGTCTTATTTAGGCGTGGGTGTGGGCTTGGTTGATTTAGCCGCGGATACGTTATCCATCGATCGCAATAGTTCTCGTATGTGGATTCCAACGGTTGTTGCAACGGTTCCACCCATGATTCTTGTTTTGATGGATCCAGGTTTGTTTATGCGAGCCTTGGCTTATGCTGGTGTGTTGTGTGTGTTATTGCTAACGGTATGTCCGATGCTGATGGTTTGGCGAGGGCGTTATGTCCACCAACTCACAGCGGATTTTCAAATGCCCGGAGGGCGCAGGCTGTTATTTCCCATCACAGCGTTTAGTGTGTGTTTATTTGGATTCATGTGTTATTTCTTGTTTAGTTAAGAGAGAGAGGTATGCCAATTGTGAATGATGAAAATAGTGCTCATCCTCATGTGCCTAACCAGGAGCAAGACGGTGATTTAGCGAGAGTGTTTCAACGATCGCTTAGGATATCATCTGTTGCTGGGCCGTTACCGACGGCTGGTTTGAACTTTACTGGGCGACGTTTCGATGTGTTTGCAGAGCTTCAAAGGCAACAACAAAATGGGCAAGCAGCAACAACACCTAGAGGTTTTATTTAATTACTCATGAGCCTGCATTATTAGGTAGCAAGAGAAGACAAGCCATTTGCAGGTGAATTCAATTTTGCGTCAAGGTTTGTTTTTTGATAACGTCAAGTCACCGAAGAGGGGGTACTTATGGCTAAAATAGTTGTTTATGTTGTGGTTCTTGCCATTTTATGGTGCTTATTTAGCGCCTTATACATTATTGGGAAGCATGGTTTTGGACGAAAAGAAACGGTTCGCATGCTTACTTGGCGAATTGCTTTATCGTTGGGTTTGTTTTTCTTCATTGTGATGGCCGGCTGGCTGGGTTGGATACATCCACACCTTATTGCTGTCGCGCCAACAGCAGGTGAAGTCTATAATCAAGTGGGGTTTTAGCCCTAATATACGATGACGCTATTCATGGAGGAATCGCTTGTGTCTAAATCGAAACAATGGGTTATTTTTATTGTCTGCGCTTTGGCTGTGTTTATGGTCGACATTGATTTCACAGCTGTGAATTTGGTGCTTTCAAACATTGCGTCTGCTTTAGGTGAGCCGCTCTCTACGATGCAGTGGGTGATTACTGGATACATGATAGCCGCTGGAGCACTCATGGCTTTTGGTGGGCGACTGGCTGATATTGTAGGCTATCGTCGTGTGTTTCTGGTTGGCCTTGTTGTGTTTGGTTTGTCTTCTGCTGGCGTTGGTTTTTCACATAGCGCCACTGAGATGATATGTTTCCGATTGATTCAAGGGGCGGCTATTGCCTTTACTTTTCCAATATCAATCGTTGTGCTTCGATTTGTTTTCCCTAAAACGCAGTTGGGTTTTGTCACAGGTTTGATGGTGACAATTGCTGGTTTTTCTCAAGCCATTGGCCCGTCTTTCGGTGCCTATTTTCTTGTGCATTTTGGGTGGCGTTCTATTTTCTTGCTTAATGTACCTTTGACTGCGCTTACACTTATTGCTGCTTATTGCTTGATACCTAAACCTGAGTTACCGGAAAAAAGAGCGGCTCTGCATGGTTTGCCTATTTCTTTGTTTGTCGGGGCTTTGTTTGTTTTGATGTATGGGCTGAGCTCAGTGTCGCATTGGGGGGTTCTATCGCTTAAATTCTTAAGTTGTTGTGTGCTTTCACTGTTAGCATTGGCGTGGGTTGTTCGTATTGAAAACCGTTCAGAAGAACCTATTCTTAATTTTCGTTTGTTTCGTATTGCTGACATGAGGTATATTTATATAGTGCGTTTTTTATTGGTCTTTGTGTATTATACCTTGCTCTTTGTTTTAGGTTTGCTTTTGCAAAATGTGTTGCATTATTCCATTGAAAAGTCAGGTTCTATGATGTTGCTCATGACCCTGGTAATCGGTGTTCTATCCATTCCTTCAGGCAAATTGGTTGATAAAGTGGGTGCAAAGTGTTTGCTGATCTGGGGTGTGATTTTCTTGTTAGTCGGTTTAATACTGTTAGGTGTTTTTTCAATCACGCTACAAGAAATGTACTTGATGACTGCTTTGTGTGTGTTAGGTGTTTCTTTTGCCATGACAATCCCAGCGTCTGCTTCTGTGATCATGCTGTCTGCTAAACCGCAGGAGGCAGGTAGCGCGATGGGATTGTTTTTTACGGTTAGTTTTATTGGAGATGCTGTGGGTATTGCTGTTTCGGCAGGCTTGCTTTATCACTATTCAGCAGAGAAACTCATGGTACTTCTGAGAAAGACACACCATGTGTTGAATGCTAAGCAATTGCATCATGTGTTGGCTATTTCGCATGGCGCTTATTCCTCAGGACACAAGCAAGCCCTCTTTAGCGGTTTGAATGTGCGAGTGTTTGATCTTATTGCCAGACATGCATTTTTGTATGGGTTTTTGGTTTTGTTGAGCGTCGCAGCTGTGTTTGGCCTCGTCTCTCTTGCTGGTGTATTGCGTTTGCGGTCTAGTGCTTAAGAAGCATCTCTAAGTCATGGGCAACTCGAACTCGGCTATTTTGGACGTAATGTTATTATAGCCGCGGCTAGATTAACATCCATGTTATTTTGGCCGAGTATTTTTTGGTCACCAAGTATTAGAGAGCATCCTGAAAACTTAACTTAACTGGTTTTTTTGTGAAAGCAGGCTTGCTATCAGCTCAGCAAATGGGACGATGTTGCTATTAACGCTAGCCTCTTCAAGAGCGAGCATGTAATTTTTTCTTTGAGTTAAAGGAATGACTAACCATGGATAACCGCTGTTTGCGAGCATGACATTCATGAGAAATCGCGCCATTCGACCATTTCCATCCATATAGGGGTGGATATATACAAAGATAAAATGTCCTAAAACGGCTCGTATAGCAGGTTCATCTTCTTGTTCAAGCAATTCAAAAAAAGCAGGCATGAGTTCTCGAACAGCCTGACAGCTTGGAGGCACATGCATTGATTGCCTGATAAAGACAGGTGCATTTCTATAGCCGGCTAAGTCTGCTGCTTCAATGATTCCCGCGGAGACGCTGGGAGAAAACATGTCTCGGTACCAAAAATTGTGATCAGCCTTTGCAATATACCCAGGATTATTCCCAGTTAAGACCCTTGAGATGCTATCTCGAACTTGTTGGTAAGCTTGCCAGTAACCACGTGCAGCTAAAGCACTTCGTGTATCTGTATCTGTGTTGTCTTGACTCGGGCTCCATTTCCCTGATTGAACGCGTTCTATTAATCCTTCGGTGACATGGTAGCCTTCGATAGATAAGGAGTGGTAAGCATCCGTTGAGTAAATGGCATCCATGGATGCCAAGTAAGTATCACTTGCTAGCTTAGGTGTGTTTGAAAAGCAGGGCATGATTGAGGAGCGCATGTTTTCCCACATTAAACGAATGCGATTCACACAAGGAGAAGTCTCCCTGGCATTGAGAATGCTGGGTGTGGCGGAATTAAAAGGATCATTTTCACGAATTGTATGATCAGCGGCTCTCATTGTGCTGATGATCTCATCGGCTAGTGTGTGCTTTCCAATATTTCTAAAAGCACCTGCTAGTCGAGCGGCAATAACACTATGTTTACCCTCGAGCAGAATCCGGAGAAGCTCCGATGCTTCATTAATCATGAGTAAGGCTGCTCGACAATCAGGAGAATTCTTTTTGAAAAACTCTGGTGAGCAGGCACACAATGCTGCAGGCAGGGAGAAAACTCTTAGGTTGTGTACTAGCACGAGGTGGTTTTTGTTTAGATTGGAGTTTCGAATAACTAACGCTGTGAGCCATGGAGAGCCGAAGGCGCAGGCGAATAGTCCGCGATAGCCACGGATTTTCTATCGAGCGTAAGCGAACATAGAAAATCTTTACGTGGCGTTGAGTCACTTGAGAGACCACAGCGTAGTCAAGCCGTTA
>JAJRRL010000034.1 GCA_024279495.1 Gammaproteobacteria bacterium
ACGGCTTGACTACGCTGTGGTCTCTCAAGTGACTCAACGCCACGTAAAGATTTTCTATGTTCGCTTACGCTCGATAGAAAATCCGTGGCTATCGCGGACTATTCGCCTGCGCCTTCGGCTCTCCATGGCTCACAGCGGTGGTCGATCGAGTTGGCGGAAAAGCTGCCCTAGCTTTCGGTCTTGTCGGATTTCTGATCACCTCCCTAGCCTGTGGTTTAGCACCTAACACCAAGCTACTCATTATTTTTCGAGTATTGCAGGGTGCAACAGCAACGGCTTTGATCCCTGCCTCACTGAGCTTAATCAACCAAATATTTACAGATACTAAGCAACGAGCCAGAGCTATCGGAATTTGGGCTGGAGTAGGCGGCTTAGCTGCAGCTAGCGGGCCTGTGCTTTGCTCCTTGTTGACCTCTTTTTTTAGTTGGCGATCAATTTTTATCGTGAATACTCCAATTGTGCTTATCACTCTAACTCTTCTTTATAAGGTAATAAAGGTGCCAAAGAACGCGCCTTGCAAACAGCGATTTGACTGGGCAGGCATGCTTTTTATTATTATTTTTTCACTTAGCTTAGCTTTTTCCTTAATTGAAGCTGGGAACTATGGTTGGGGATCAGCTCTTATCCTGGGGTCTTTAGCGATATCCCTTCTCGGATTTATTTCCTTTCTTTTCACAGAAAAACGAGCAAAAAACCCTCTCATTCCATTAGAGATTTTTAACTCTAAACCCTTTTCACTATCCGTAGTGGTGGGCTTTATAATAAGCTGCATATTTTATGGTGAGCTCTTCTTGTTACCGCTCTATTTTAGCCGCATCAAACATTACGGCGTAACGAAAATAGGGTTTGCTATTCTTCCCTTGGTTGCTTTAATTGCGGCCTCATCCTATTTCTCTGGGAAGCTTGTTTCCCATATAGGAGAAAAAATCCCTCTTATGATTGGCTTTCTAGTTGTCATCCTCGGGCTTATTGGGCTATTAACGACAATCGAATACTCGCTTTCTTATTATTATATGATTTTACCATTATCTACCGTTGGATTAGGGCTTTCTTTTGTCATGCCGGCTGCAACACACATTGCCATTAGCAGCGTCCCTGGCAATCGATCTGGAATGGCATCCGGTGTTTTCACAACTGCGCGACAAATGGGAGGCCTTATTGGTGTTGCCGTGCTTGGAAGCATTGCCTTAAACAATCCTTCCTTTCTACACGGCTTACACATAACATTCGTTATTGGAATTGCTTTAGCAACTATGGGGCTAGCTTTGAGCCTCTCTCTAAAAAAATGATCACGAACGTTTATGTTTGGAGTCTATAAATCTTATTCATCTAAACTAGAATCTTTTTCTCTCTTATGGCGATGCCTGCTTACTTCCGCTTGCCGCAGAGCCCTGGCTTTTCAGCGTGGACAATTTGATTCTTGCTTTTATTGTGAGCTCGTGTGTTTTGCCAAAAGCAGCTTGGCGCATATTAAAGGCAATGTTCGTATTTGTTACAGCAAGCGCATGCATGCCAAGACGCGCATAACAAGACCCGAGTGAGTAAAAAATAGATGAAAGTGTTCTGGGGTTAGCTCTTTCAGGGTGTTTTTCTGAAGCCTCGATATATTTAGAGAGAGCCCCTTTGTATTGTTCTTTTCTGAAAAGTTTGTTGGCAGCAATGTAGTGTTCAGTCGCTTCTTTACAGCTTTCAATTTCAGCTTTTAATTCTGTTGCTGATTCAATGTCCGTTGTGGGCTTGGGGGTTATGCTATTTAAAGTCTCTATACACACATCCATTCGGGACAACGCCTGATCAAAGAGGCTAAATTGCTGCTGGGCTGCATGCTTATCTATTTGCGCTCTATAACGGACGCACTTTAAAAATTGCTCCCTGTTTTGGTTGTGATTATAGCTGTTCTCCGCCACGGTAAAACAGCCATCGGCGAGGCGCCACTTTTTTTGGTCGATAGCCCAAACTCCTAGTCGGAATAGTGGTTCAGGAGAGCCCTCTCTTCTGCTTTCTTGTAGAGCCTTCATGTATTGGTTCAATCCCTGGGCACCATACCTGTGAAACTTCCGAATGCAGTCTTCTTTTTGCTGCATGATTTTATGGCATATGACTGTGTTTTTATCTGCTTTTTTAAAGTCAAGATCCGCGATGATTGTTCTCTCGCTTCCGTCTGCTTTTATTTGTTTGTAGATGCAAGGATGATCCATTATTTTGCCGGTAGTGGAAGAGACAATGTCTGTGGGGAGCGCTTCGATGTTAACTCCTGCACCAGCAAAAGTGTCGTGTATGTTTATGTGGTGCATCACCAAGGCATTTATTTTCATGGTTCTCGTTTGAAAACCGCTCACTAAAGAGAAAAAATGTTTTCGTTTTATAGGGACAATCAGAGAAGGATCTTCGCAAGCTGATTGAGGCGGTTTTTTCAGTTGCTTGATAAGCTCCAAGTATGGTTTATTGCTTTCAGATTTACGTGACTCACCTAATAGCTGAGGATGCAGCTCTAAGAGAAATACAAATGCTTCGAGGAAATGTGAAATATACCTGGGAATACCTCCCTCGGAAACACCTTCTCTAGACGAGCTAAATGAGAGTCCGTATTGTTTGCGTTGAGTGTGCTTTTCTTGGGGAATGAGGCTTCCCATAAGACGAGATGTCTTTTTGCTTATGCCTGTGTCGCTAATCTCTAATAAGATGCCAAGGCAGCCTAAAAAGTATTGATCAAGAGACGCCTCTACGTTTAATGTAGGTATGATAGGAGCTTGAGTAGATATACAGATGGCCGAAGCCTGGGATAAATGTAGTTTTTTTGACATATGTGTTCTCTCTTTTTTATTTTGGCATCTCCCAAATCGCCATGGGCATTACCTGAATTAATAACATTCAACACCCTAAACAGCATTAAATTAAACTTCTCCGCTTCCCTGCTATTTTCTTACTCAACAAATAAGGCAAAATCAAAGCCAATATGAGAATGTAAAATGCGATTGAAATGACAGTAAATGACATAACTGAAGGCAATGGCAAGTAACCCAAGATAACAACAGCAATCATGGCTGAGCCCATATTGATAAATGACATCGCGCTGGATGCATTTGCTTTGTCAGGCAATGCGTTGGATGCATAATAAGATGCTGTCGGAAATATAAGTCCGGTTGTAAAATTAATGAATATGGTTGTAGAAAAAAACCAGATAGTACTAGTTGACCCTGTTAATGATAATACGGCAAGAGAAACTAGCCCAGGAATGATAAGTAGCAGCCCCGCCAGCAATATACTCTTTGGCTTGTGACGCCTCATTAAGTAGGCGCTTAAAAAGCCCCCTCCTAACATACCTGCCTCGTTTAGCAGATTCCAATATCCGTAGACACTTGGCATAAGCTGTAGGACTTTGCGAGCAAAAATAGGCGCTGCAGCAGAGTATGTGTACAAAAAGGCTGTCACGAAGCCGATGGTTAATGAAAACACGACTAATTTTTTATTCTTAATACTTTTGCCTAATGTTAGCAGGACATCTCGCGCACTTATCTTTGTAGGATGCTTTAAGGTTTCAGGAAGAAAGCGAGTGCAATATAACATGATAAGGCCATGACTCAATAGAACCCAAAAACAGTCTTCCCATCTTAGGTACTGTGTCAGTATGCCGCCGATAGTGACAGCAGCACCAATTCCCAGCGTAAAAGAAATAACAGAGAAAGACATGGCTTGTTTGATTTTATCTTGAGGTAGAGATTCATTAATAATCACAAATGTGCAGCATAAACCACTTGCTGCTCCTAAGGCTGTTACTAGACGTCCAAACAATAGCAAAGGATAATTGGGGACATAAACGGCTACAATACAAATCAGCACGCCAACAACATTCAGCATTAAACCGCTTTGTAGTGACCTTTTACGGCCATAGCGGTTTGCAATCGGGCCATACACCAACTGTCCGATGACATAACCGAGTAAAAAGAGAGAGATTATCCACTCTAGTGCACCATGAGTAAGCGCATAGGATTTTCCTATTGCTGGTAAGGCCGGCGTTATAATGGCAGCAGAGATAGATGCAATGGAAATATAACTAAGTAATAGCGCCATATTTGGTTTTTTTATCATAACGTGCTTTCCTATTATTTTGAGGTTTCCCCCTAAAACAAAAGCGTGATTCTCCGCAATCCAGTCTATTTTGACGCCAATCTGTTAGTCCATTAAACACACTGCCAGAAACCTGCCTTCAAACCTCAATGTATTCTACCCGCATTTTAACAAAGCGCCATCTTCCATGCCATTAAATGCCTAGCATAGACGCTCCTAGACGAGCAGCTTCTGTGGAAAACCCTGGCCGCAATGAGTGGCTACTCACCCTTTCCTCTGCTCGTTTCTATGTCATCTGAGGAGAAGTAGCGACCCTTCTCAGGGTTCGGGAAGGCGTAGCAGAGCTTGAGGCAGCTCCTCCCTCGAGCACTTCTTCGGCGTGGAGTACTTCGTCACCACTTGAAGTTGCTAAAGAGTGTCTCTCAAGCACAACTTCGATACGATCGAACTGAAATGGTTTCCCAAGACCCTCTCCTGTTGTCATGCCAGCCCTCTCGGACTCCTCAACATCTGCATTTGCAGTATTTGAAGACAAACGAATGATAGGCACCGATCTTAAACCAGCATTTTCTTTTTCTATCTTACGTATCTCTATTGTCGCTTTATTGCCATCCATATTAGGCATGATAACGTCCATAAAAATGATATCAATCTCAAGGGGATTTTCTTTAAAATAATCCACCCCTTTTTGACCATCTGAAGCCACAAAGCACTCACACCCAAGGTTCTCTAAACCCTTCTTTAATACTTTTTGATTGACTATATTGTCTTCAACAATCAATACACGATGCCTAAACTGACTCTCAGCCTGAACTTTTTCTGCTGAAAAAAGCCTTCTTCGTTGAACTCCCGAACCTCCTTTCGTTGGAAAGGCTTCATCCATAACAGAGGCCATCTGTGCAGTAGAAAAAATCGCGCTTCGAAGTAACTTAATAGACCCTTCTACTTTTTCTCTTTGCTGCTCTGGAGAAGCAGCACTATCCTCATTAAGGATATCTTTTAATTGCTCCAGCAAGAGTTGAAGATTACCGAGCGCTCCAGTCAAAGGATTTCGCAAGCGATCGGCTAACTGTCGTAAAAAGAGCTCATCTGGCAATTCTTTTCCTGCACCTGCAAAAGTGAGAGCTGGCGATTCTTTTCCTGTACTTGCAGGAGTGAAAGTAGATTTCTTCATTTCTATATTTCCTAATATGTCATTAAAACAGCTATCTATCCATGAAAAGAAGAAGGATCGTAACACCAAGAGACCCTTATGACAAACGGAAGTTATTGTACAATAACGCCTTTTTAAAAGAGGGGAGCCCTACTGTAAGATCCCTTATCCGAAGCAATATTGCCCACAAGCTCAAAAGTATCGACAGGAAAAAGTACGGTAATAGCATTCACAGGGGCCTTCAAGAACGGTACAATAGCCTTTTCTCTCTTCTAAAAGGCCTTCCCATGAGCAACTCCCGCGATCTAGACACCCTACGCCCTATCCACATCCAGCGTGGCTACACCAAGCACGCAGCCGGATCAGTACTAATTAGTATCGGCGATACCAAGGTATTGTGTACCGCTAGCGTGAGCGAATCCGTTCCTCGTTTTTTGCGCGATGCCAATCAAGGCTGGCTAACCGCCGAATACAGCATGCTACCTAGTGCCACACACACTCGCACCAACCGCGAAGCTGCTCGAGGCAAACAATCTGGTCGAACAGTCGAAATTCAACGCCTCATTGGCCGCTCACTGCGTCAATGCATTGATTTATCCAAACTGCCAGGCATCACCATCACTATCGATTGCGATGTCTTACAAGCTGATGGTGGAACACGTTGTGCGGCAATCACCGGCGGCTGCGTGGCTTTACACGATGCCATCTCTCACTTGCTCGATAAAAAGAAAATAAAAAAATCACCTTGGGTACAACACATTGCCGCTATTTCTGTTGGAATGGCGCACAGCTTTCCTGTGTTAGATCTTGATTACGAATTAGACTCTCAAGCAGAAACGGACATGAACGTGGTCATGAGCTCAAATGGCGACTTCGTTGAAATTCAAGGGACCGCTGAGAAAAAACCCTTTTCTGAAACAGAACTCACGGCAATGCTTGAGCTTGCCAAAAAAGCAGCGCCCGTATTGTTTTCTGCTCAAAAAGACACTTAATTAACCGAGGAATGGAAGCCATGACACGATACCTTCGCCTGTTACTGCCAACGTGCTTATTGCTTTCTTCGTTTGGCTACGCTTCCAATAAAGCTCATTTAGAAGAAGCCTATGCCAAGCGATCTGATCTCATTGGTCAATTAGCACAACTAGAAACACAAGAAGGTCAATTGGCGCAATCACTGAAACACACCCGACGCGCCGTTGCAAACAACACATGGGCTCAAAGAAAATTAAAGAGAAAACAAACACTCATTTGGCAACAACTTAACGACACAATCAAAACCATCAACAACATGCTGCAAGTCAATTATTTATGGCTGCAACAACCTCGTTTAAAATGGCTTTTATCAGATGAATCCCATGAAAGCCTAAACGAATTAGACCACTACCAAAAAAGCATTGAATCAACACGAACCACAGAGATGCAACGACTTCGCAGCTTAGAAGCCACACTCATTAAAAACCAAGAAGCCCTAGAAGAAAAAGCGAACCAGCTCAAAACCTTACTCACTCAACAGAAAAAAGCATTCAAACGATTAAAGCAAACGGAAAAAGATAGACGTGACGTCATCTCTCACCTCGACAGCATTATTCAAGAAGAACGCTTAAAAAATGAACCTAGCACACCGCCAGCTCTGTCAGACGATGCCGAAATGAGCGACGATACCAGCTTATTTCAGCCAAAAAGCTTGCCTTGGCCAACACTAGGGAAAGTGTACACCTACTACGGTGATACCTATCATCACACAAATATCAAACAACATGGCATTGTGATTAATGCCCCCATGGGTCGCTCAGTGCGTGCGATTGCCGACGGCGATGTTGTGTTTTCAAGGTGGTTGCCTGGTTACGGCCATCTCTTAATTATCAACCATAAAAACGGCTATTTATCGCTGTATGGCCGAAACCGTTATCTAGAGAAAAACGTGGGAGATCATGTGCATGCCAAAGAAGAAATTGCCATTGTTGGGAATAGTGGTGGCTATTCGAAGCCTGGACTATACTTTGAACTACGTTATATGGCGCACCCTGTAAATCCCTTGGCTTGGCTGAAAAAAATGTCTCGTCATCATACGAGGAAAAAACACCATGATTCGTCGCACACTACTCACAAGCCTACTGGGTCTAGCATTAAGCGTTAGCTCAAGCTGTGTGTGTGCTTCCATGCATAACAACACAATAACTCCTCTTCAACACAAACCTTCAATCAACAAAAAAGACATCGACCATTTTTTCAGTGCTCTCTACACAACACATCGCTTTTACATCAAATCTGTCTCTTACAAAGAATTACTCGATGATGCGATTGAAGGCATGCTAACAAAGCTTGACCCTCATTCTGAATATTTAAATGAAGATGCTTTATCCGCCCTTCATACCAACGTATCAGATCATTACGTTGGCATTGGTGTTGAGCTCACCAGCATTAACAACATGCTTACCATCGCCGTTACTTTGGATGGCTCACCTGCTAAAAAGGCAGGCTTGAAAGCCGATGACATGATTATCAAAGTAAACAACACCTTACTCAACGACTTAAGCATTTCCAACGCTATTAAACTCATCAAAGGTAAAAAGAATTCCTTTGTCACGCTCACTGTGTTACGTAAAGGTGAAAAGAAAGCACTGACATTTAAAATAAAAAGAAAAATCGTTCACTACAATTCCGTGTCTGTTACAGAACCCATTACTGGCTATCCTGTTGTTCATATCGCTATTTTCCAGGAAAATTTACGAGAAAAAGTCAAAACTGCCGTTTCTGCTATTAAAAATAAACATTCAATATCTGGCCTTGTGCTTGATTTACGAAACAACCCCGGCGGCTTATTAAATGAAGCTAATGCTTTGGTCGGGATTTTCCTCACCGAACAAGAACTGAAAAAATTTCACGGCGAAAGTGTGTCGATTCGAGGTCGCTACCCTCAAGCTAACGATCATTTCATTGCAACAGGATCTGATTTCTTCAAGAACATTCCTATGGTTATCTTAATCGATCATGGCTCCGCATCTGCAGCTGAAATTGTGGCGGGAGCCTTGCAAGATTACAAGCGCGCGATTGTGGTTGGTCAAACAAGTTTTGGGAAAGGCTCTGTACAAACAGTACTTCCCCTTAACAAAAACAGCGCCGTAAAACTAACCACCTCGCTCTACTACACGCCAGCTGGAAGAGAGATTCAAGCCGAAGGCATTCAGCCCGACATTAGCATCCCAAAACTGTCTGTGAACACACAAACAGACGATGAGCTCGACAGCATCAATGAAAGTAATTTTAAAAATCACTTGCTTGGCCATAAGGCTAAAAGCAAGAACAAAAAGGCAAACGCTGAATTAGCCACTCATGACTACAACCTCTATCAGGCACTCATCATCCTAAAAAGCATGACCATCCTAAGCCACTAAAGACACCTGACAATGCATTGTTTCCTCTATAAATGTCTGTTAAAATAAATTTTAATTACGTTTATTTTTCTCTAAATTGGAGACAATCATCATGCATGTAAATCCTAATGAACCCGCCCTTCAAACAGCTGCATATGCTACTGCATACGCTACTCCCGCCATACAAAGCCTCAAAAATCTACCTCAAAGCCAGCTTAACATTGCTATGAGCTCCTTCTTAAGTAGCTCAGCAAGCAAGCTAAGGCAGCAAAATATCCCAACTGAATTCTCAAATAAAGCCGGCATAGTAAAACTACTTCGCTATATCCATTTATGTCTAAGCTCTGAAAGCAAAATCAGCAGCGCAATCAATCAAGCCGTTGACAAGCGGCTACGTATCTTAAACAAGCGTATGGGACAATCAGTGGGCTGGGGGCTAGCTCTTTGCTGCACCGTTCTGTGCTGTATCCCCTACAATGCTAGCCCAGAGCTAATGACCGGCATAATTGCTGGCAGCATCGCTCTTTTTGTAGCAACAGTACTCATTACATGTATTATATGCTGCAAAGAAAGAAGCTTAATTAAACGCTTACGAAAACCTTTTTCTGCTGAAGAAAAACAGCAATTATCTCAAGCAACAGGTATTCCCGTAGCAACCGCACAGCCCTACGCTGTTTATGCTACCCAAGTTCCTCCAAGCGACCGATCAATGTTCGCACAGCAAGCCAACATCCCGACAGCAACTGCTGTTGTCGCAGAACCTGGGAAGCAAGAATAAACACGACCAGTAAACTTGATTTAAATCCCCCTCCGTTGCTTGCACTCTTAAATTAAGCCCACCTCCGTTGCCATACCGGCGAAAGCCGGTACCTCACCTCGCTGTAAAATAAGACCCTCTGTGTCACTCCCGGGAACGGCGTGACCCCCACAGTTGTCACCCCAAGGAACAGCGTGATCCCCACAGTTGTCACCCCCAGGAACAGCGTGATCCCCACAGTTGTCACCCCCAGAAACACCGTGATCCCCACAGTTGTCACCCCAAGGAACAGCGTGACCCCCACAGTTGTCACCCCAAGGAACAGCGTGACCCCCACAGTTGTCACCCCAAGGAACAGCGTGACCCCCACAGTTGTCACCCCAAGGAACAGCGTGATCCCCACAGTTGTCACCCCCAGAAACACCGTGACCCCCACAGTTGTCACCCCCAGGAACAGCGTGACGTCGGGGGCCTAGCTTCGATCCAGTTCGCCTGAAATGCGAACTAAGGATCTTTATAAAATTATATTTTTAAAAGCAGTGTGCAGCATTGAGCTCACAATAATACTAGGGTTTAATCTTTAAAGATCACTAGTTGTTACTTCGTAACAACGGATCAAGCCTGGGTCCCCGACGTCACGAAAGTTCCTGGGGATGACAAAAAGTTGGGGCTATTTAATCTTCCGGAAGCGAAAGCTCAATACCGTTTTTCAATAGCACAGGCAAAGACAGCGGGAAAAAGAGACAATTTCAGAAATTTTCAGTTTTGAGACAAGGTTGGACTAAAAATCGATGAAAAAGCAGAGTGTACACAAAGTACTTTAAGATCGAGAGCTGCTCGAAGCGCGTAGCGATACCGGGCAACACAACCCCGCCGGAGTACTCGCACTTGATGCGAGTGATCGGAAGCGCAAGCTCAACTTTGACCAAAAATGGGGATTTTCAGACTGCTATGGGTGCTTTGATAGTAGGCCAACACTGATAATCCATAAACTCAAAATCATCGAAGGTATAGCTAAATAAATCGCTTGGAGTGCGCTTGATAAGCAACGTAGGCGGTGAAAAAGGCTGCCTGGTTAACTGCTCTTTGGCTTGCTCAAAATGATTGTGATACAAATGCACATCACCACCACACCACACAAATTCGCGAGGCTTTAAACCACATTGATCTGCAATCATATAAGTCAACAATGCATACGAAGCAATATTAAAAGGCACGCCTAAAAACACATCGGCAGAACGTTGAATCAACTGGCAAGACAACCCACCATCAGCCACATAAAACTGAAAGAGCAAATGACAAGGCGGCAAAGCCATGTTATCGAGCTCACCCACATTCCAAGCACTCACTATGTGACGCCGGCTATCGGGATTTTTTTTCAAGCCTTCT
Organism: Gammaproteobacteria bacterium; assembly: GCA_024279495.1. Lineage (GTDB taxonomy): Bacteria > Pseudomonadota > Gammaproteobacteria > JAJRRL01 > JAJRRL01 > JAJRRL01. Next base: position 10,742 of record JAJRRL010000034.1, read on the forward strand.
ATAAGATTTGCCATTTGATCGATCGCTCGACCATCTGGCGTTTCCCAACGGCGCCATTGCTTGCCGTATACTGGACCTAAATCGCCTTTTTCATCAGCCCAGGCATCCCAAATGCGAACCTTGTTTTCTTTGAGGTAACTGATGTTGGTATCGCCGCTTAAAAACCAAAGCAGTTCATGAACAATACTCGGCAAGTGCAACTTTTTACTTGTCAGCAAAGGAAACTGATGCCGCAAATCAAAGCGCATTTGACGAGAAAATACACTGCGCGTTCCCGTGCCTGTGCGATCACCCCTATCAACCCCTTCCTTTAAGATAGAGCTCATTAAATCGAGGTATTGCTGTTCGTCGTACTGAACCGTCACGGTTGCCTCCTAAAGGGTGGGTATATCACTAGGTCTATGATGAACTGTACTCACCACAGCGCGCCCTGACAAGCTAGTTTGAGCAACCATGGTAACCAATAACACAAGCCACAAGACCCAAACCACAGCCATGATATGTGGCATAGCTGAACGTTTGACCAACCAAAAGGTCAAACCAACCAACAAACCACCGATGCAAGGCAACATCAATAGCGAAATCAGGTTCTGAATGATGCTTCCCACTGGTCCATCTGAAAAGATCATGTGTAACAGTTGGTAGATCTTGTTATGAATCAAAACAATCACGTCTAACACATGCCCGAGTTCCACCCGAAAAAACAGTGAAAACACTGATAGTAAAATAATTAAAATGACCTGTTTAGTCATGTGCTCGCTCCTTGCGCTTGACGGTGATAAGTCCAAATTAGTGCCACCACCCCTGCAAGGATCATTGGTATGGACAAACATTGACCCATCGTCATCCATCCAAAAGCAACAAAGCCCAGCTGAGGATCTGGCTGGCGATAAAATTCTACGCCAAACCGCACCAAACCATAGCATAACAAAAACAAGGCTGAAGGAGCAAAGCGAGGCCTAGCTTTACGGGTAAACACCCACAAGACAATGAATAAAAGCGTACCTTCTAAAAACAATTCATATAACTGCGACGGATGCCTGGGCAAACCATCACCATTTGGGTCGATCATTGCCCAAGGCACCTTGGTCACACGCCCCCACAATTCACCATTAATAAAGTTACCAAGACGTCCAGCTGCAAGACCTAGTGGAATCAGAGGTGCCACAAAATCCAACACTCTTGCCCAATCACGCTTATGGATACGTGCATAAATCAGCAACGCTACTAATCCGCCAAGCAAACCACCATGAAACGACATGCCGCCTTGCCATATTTTAAACAAATCCAAGGGGTGATGAAGCAGCTGAGCCCAGTCATAAAACAACATGTACCCAATTCGACCACCTAAAATAAGCCCCAAGGCTGTATAAAAGATAAGATCTGCCAATTGCTCAGCTGTCCAAGCAGGATCAAAATGATGTCGGCGCAGCCAAGCCAAACTCCAAGCCAGCAAAAACCCGAGCAAATACATCAAGCCATACCAATGCACAGCCAAAGGACCAAGCGAAAAAGCCACTGGATTAAAAGAAGGGTAATGAAGCATGAGAAGCCCTAGCAATAAGAAGACAGCCTATTCTATCAGATCAGTCACCGAAGGTGCTAGAATAGAGATGTATCGCAGCATGTCATTAATCGATAGAACCAATATAAGTTGATCGAAAATTGACATTATTGCCTGTTTATATTAAAATATAATATCTTAATTGTTAATAATAGTGTTGGAGAGTGTTCGATGAAATCCGAGCAAAAACAAGCGCATACTGACATTCAAGGTAATGAACCTCTCATTTTTGTCGGACTTGATTTTGATGGCTGCTTGTCTTCTTTTTTTCTCGCAGATCAAAACGCTCTATACACCTATGACAAAATCTCTACAGAAGCGGCCGCCAGCGCTCAAATAGCATTTAAACAAGCAACAAAGAACGCCAAAGGTATTTATGTTAGCACCCTAAGACAAACAGCATTTGATGAATACCTACGTGCTGGTATGCCTTCACACGACAGCTCCGCCTCTTACCTCCTCTTTAAAAAGTTTGCAAACACGGTTGGCCGACCTCTTATCACCACAGTCTTACAAGATGTGTATGAGAACAAAAAGCCAGGCAGTACTTTCGAAGAAACAATAGACTCTTTTAAAGAGCTCTTATCATTCATGAACAACGATCCAAAAAAAACCAGGGCGTTTATTACAAAACTAACCAATCCCCAGCACACCAAATATCACAAAATCAACACAGTTGATGACATCACGCCCGAAAAATTAGACTCCCTTAAATTAGGTATAGATACTGACAAAAAAGACGAAGCGCTAAGACTTGCTAAGAAGCTCCATACAGAATACGAGAGCAGTAAAAACAATGTACCTTGCTTAGCGAGCAAGATAGATATTGTGTACTTCCAAATGCAAGATGCAGCACGAAGAAGTGGGAATCAAGCTTTCGAATTTCATTTCTACGATGACAGTAACGATTACCATGAGGATCTACATACGTTCTTTAGTCAGTATCCTAACTTGATGCCTTCTAATTGTACCTTAGTCACTCAGTATGCGAGATGCGATCGTAGCGCTCCGTATCACCTTCTTGTTGAGGAAGTTAATCGAACTCAAGGTGCCGGCATAATACTATCACTTGAGGCTAGCTCAGAAGCACTCCGAAAAGCTTCAGAAGCAGTTCATCTACACCCGGCTGGTAATGATAGACCCCGAATGAAGCCTGTAAACGGTGCCAATGAAGAAGACGTAGAACAAGGTAAATTGAAGCTTGCCAAGACACTAAAAGAACATCACGCTGCTGCCACACTAGAAAACGGTGGGATTTTTGATTTTAAAAATTTACCAGAAGATTTTAATCATGGCGTTATCATGCCAAAAGAGAACCCTTCAGAAAACGAAATCATTCCAGATGCCATGGCAATGCTTAATGAAGAAAAGCAAATAGCCTGGGACAAACAACACCCCTACTCAGCTTGGCTTGGAAGAAACACCACTGCTTTTAAATGGGCCGTGGGTCTTTCTGTTCCTACATTAGCAATTGCTTCTACCTTTACAGCCCTAGGAGCTACTGTTTTAGCTTCTAATCCTCTGATGATTCTCGGCGCGGTAGTAGCTGCTTTAGCTTTGCTTGCAGTTGTGCCGACAGCAACGTTTTTAGCTCAATCCAAATGCAGATTAACACATAGGCCAAAAATGCCTGATTCCCTGCCAGGGCCAAGCAGGAAAAAAATTTCTTAATACCTAAGATTGACAAACTTTGTAGTTTAAGTTGATAATGCCTCGTCATTAATAAACGAGGTCAATATGCCTAATCCTTTTAATACTATTCAAACCATACCCGATGCTGGGTTCTTGCTCCAAATGCTAGAGTCTCTTAAGGCCAAAACACCTACCGAGCATACGATAAAAACAGTCGGAAACCTCTTTGCACTAGCTGCTTTTTCTTTTTGTGGCGTTAATGCCTACAAAGCAGAAACAGACTTTGGTCCACTCGCTTGGATTCTAAGTGGATTAGCCTCAGCAGCAATCGTAAAAGTAACTAGCTCAGCTGCTGTTGTCTGTAGTCGAATCTTTTTCGACTCAACTGAAGTAACAATCACAGAAAAAGCTGACTTAAACCCTGCATAAAAAGGACATTTTTCCTCCTTTGTCAGCCCGTTGAAAAAATGGGGCCCAGGGTAATGTACGACCATGCTGAATTTACGCTTATGTTTCTAAAAGTACGGTCTGAATTTGAGTTTTATTTTTCAAATCAATCTGCAGAGTTGAGCTCATATTTCTCAAAGTAGTGTTCAGAGCTAAGCTAAGCTAAGCTCACCACCCCTGTTGCTTGCACCGGCAAAAGCCGGTGTCACCCCCAGAAACAGCGTGACGTCGGGGGCCTAGCTTCGATCCAGTTCGTGCGAAGCATGAACTAAGGATCTGTATAAATTTATATTTTTAAAAGCAGTGTGCAGAGTTGAGCTCACGGTAAGGTTAGGGCTTAATCTTTAAAGATCGCTAGTTGTTACGTTGTAACAACGGATCAAGCCTGGGTCCCCGACGTCATTACATTCCCGGGGATGACAAATGGTTGGGCTATTTAATCTTCCGGAAGCAGAGGGTCGACACAGAAGATGCGCAAAAGCGCTTTTTTAATGGTCGTTATTGTCGGCCTGCCCGGATTAACCCCCCTAACCCAACAGCCTCCAACGCATCTTCAAGCAACTGCCGCACTTCACGTGGATCGTGCATACTCAAGGCTTCTTTCAAAAGCTCTTGAGCCGTCTCGAGTGTGAAGCTGCGAATAATCCACTTAATGCGAGGCAAAATCCGCGCATTCATGCTGAGCGAATCAAAACCCAGTGCAAGCAATAAAATCACACTTAAAGGATCGCTGCACATTTCGCCACAAATACCAACAGGCTTTCCTGCTTTATGAGCTGACTTAACTACCTGCTGCAAAGCCATTAACACTGCAGGGTGCAAGCTATCGTAATAATCAGCAACACGTGGATTGTTACGATCAACGGCCAACACATATTGTGTTAAGTCATTACTACCCACTGATAAAAAGCTCAAACGTTTTGCTAACTCATAACTTTGATACACCGCAGCTGGTACTTCTATCATCGTACCAACAGAGGGCATTTCGACAGCAATCCCTGCCTCCAAAAGCTCTTGATGCACTTGTATAATTAAACGCAAAGCCTCTTCTGCCTCAAACAAAGACGTTACCATGGGAAGCATCATTTTTAATGGGCCATGCCCTTCACTGGCGCGAATCATGGCTCGTACTTGCTGTAAAAAAATCTCGGGGTGATCTAAGGTTACCCGAATACCTCGCCAACCTAAAAAAGGATTGTCTTCTTGGATGGGAAAATAAGGCAAGCTCTTGTCTCCACCTATATCTAAGGTACGCATGGTAATAGGCTGGTTGGGAAAAGAATCAATAAGATGCTTATAGGCTACATACTGCTCATTTTCACTCGGAAAACGATTTTCTCGCATGAACAATAATTCCGATCGATACAAGCCAACCCCTTCTGCACCAACGCAAGAAGCCAGGCGACTATCATCATGCAATCCTGTGTTAATCAGTAATGATACTTTATGATTATCTAAGGTTTCTGCTGGCAAATCTTTTAATGCTACTAATTCAGCATCTAACTCACTTTCTTCCTTACTAAACGATTGAAACTCTCGCTTCAGAGCCCTTGAGGGTGACACATACACTTGCCCATAATACCCATCAAGGACGAGTGTTTTATCTGACAAGTCGATCACCGACACACCATGCATTCCCATGATAGCTGGAATACCCATGGCTCTCGCTAAAATAGCTATATGAGCATTAGCCGATCCGGTTGCGGAGACTATCCCAATTAAACGCTCATGAGGCACTTCCAGCAAAGCCGAAGCGGTTAAGCTCTCTGAAACAAGAATGGTTTTTTCTGGATACGTTCGAGTCTCTTTCTCTTTTTCTTGCAAGAAAAATAAAACACGACGACCAAGATCGCTCAAATCATCTGCACGCTCTGATAAGTAAGGATCATCCAAGGCTTCAAACTGAGCCACTTGCGCTTTGATCACACAACGCAAAGCGCCTTCTGCCCACTGACCATTCCTAATGATGTCGTGCACTTTATCGCTAAATGTTCGACTATCAAGAATTCGTAAATAGGCATCAAAAATAGCACTTTCCGCTGCAGAAAAAGTCTCTTTGGCACGATTATGCAAGGCAATCATACCCTCTTTAGCCTGCGTTAATGCATGATCAAATCGCTTAATCTCAGAAGTAGCATCCTTTATTTCTTTGTCTGGTACCGCATCCAAATCAGCTTCGGGAAAAACCAATACACCTTTACCTATCGCAATACCAGGTGCGCCTGGTAAAGCTGAAATGGCTTGATCTTTGTATCGGGCACGACAATTAGGCGATGCCGTCATTGTGAGCTTACCTTTTGCTTTTGCCTGCGCTACCAAAACAGCTAAATTGACCGTCAAAGTTAAACAAATCGAACACCATTCATCGGGGAAAATATGCTTACCTTCTGCATACAAAACAACAACGCCAAGCAAAGCAGCTCCATCGATAATTGGCAAACCCAAAAACGAATCAAATAGTGATTCATCTACTCGAGCATCTGCGATGTACTGCTCATGACTAGCAAAACAAGACACATTGATCAAGGCTTCTTTTTCAGCCACCAAACCAACCAGGCCATCACCGTATTTAATTCTAATAAATTCTTCGGACTCTATAGGAAGCCCTTCTTCGGCAACCAACACATATTCACCACTATCATCATCACACAAAAACAAAGCAGCAGCCGAGCACGGAATCAGCTCTTTTAAAAGGGAGACGTAAGCAGCAAGCGCAGTTGATGGCGATGGGGCAGCCTCCACCGCTTGATTCACTTTTCGCAAGATAGCTTGCGCTGTTAGATGATTGACCCCTGACACGCAGTTGCTCCTCAAATTAAACTAGTTAAATTATAAACTAAAACGTCTGTTTTTTTCTAGGGAATGGTCTTTTAAACATGCTAAGACTTTGCTTTAATTCCTAAAATATCAGAAAACTCTGTCAAAACTTCTCTATAAATAGTGCTCTTAAACGCAACACACTCTGAAAGAGGTACCCAATAATCCACCCATCGCCACTGACACAGCTCTGGTATCGGTGAAGCATTCAGGTCTATCAAGCTGTTGTCTTTATCAAAACGCAATAAAAACCAACGCTGCCGCTGACCCAAGCAAGGTGTTCTGTCAGGTCGTTGAAAAGCAGGCGGAATATCATAATGATGCCAGCGACCCGACTTAGCAAGCACCGTCACATCAGCTTCATTTAGACCAACTTCTTCACCTAATTCCCGATACAGCGTTTGCTCAAGGGTTTCACCTTGAAGCATACCACCCTGTGGAAACTGCCAAGATTTGGCTCCAGCGCGTTTTGCCCAAAACAGTTGGTTGTTTGCATTAACAATAACCATACCCACATTAAGACGATAACCTCCCTGAAAGACGTCCTTACCCGTCATGAAAGCAGCCTCCTGGCATCAACCGTAATATGGCGTAGGAATCTTCGCACCTACTGTCTGGCAAAGCACACCCAGATAGCTGCGACTTCTAAGAAGCATTAAAATTGCCTCTTTTTTACTCTACACGCACAAGCCAATGAAAGCAAAGCAATTATTGAAACTCTGGACTATAAACTTTTTTTCGCACATCTTATCCACAAAATACCCCCATGATATCCCCTTGCAAGCCCCCCAAAAACACACTATCTTGTGGTAGAGAGCGCATCAAACACCCATATGTTGCGTTTTAGGTCTGTTTTTTATCATTTGCACTGTGCTTGCGTGTCCATCGGGGATTTCAACAGTGCTGCTCAACAAAAGGACAACTTACCATGAGTATCGAACAAGCTACATTTGCACCGGAAGCGGTAGCTCCAAGCTCACCTTCCTCCCCTGAAGCCCTAATCATGCCTGGCACATTGAAAGTCACCAAACGCGATAGACGAGTGGTTACCTACAACCCAAGCCGCATTGCCACAGCGATCAAAAAAGCATTCATTGCAGTTGAAGGTAATAGCGCAGCTGACTCTAATCGAATCAATGAGATTGCAGACGCCCTTACCAATCTCATCACAAAGCAACTTCAGCAGAAACTAGGCGATAGCTCTGTCATCAACATTGAAGACATCCAAAATAGCGTTGAATTTGCCCTAATGTGCGCGGGTGAACATAAAGTGGCAAAAAACTACATCCTCTACCGCGAAGCCAGACATCAGGCCAGAGTAGAAGAAGATGCCCATGCTGACAAACCCACCATCCACGTCACCTTGGCTAATGGTGACAAACAGCCTTTAAATCGCACTTGGCTTAAAACCATTGTGGACCTTGCCTGTCAAAATTTAGAAGACGTATCTTCAAGTAGTATTCTAGAAGCAACTGAACCTAACTTGTTCGATGGCGTGACTATAGCCGATGTGCAAAAAGCATTGGTGCTAACTGCCCGAACTCATGTTGAAAATGACCCCAACTACACGTACGTCACAGCAAGACTTCTTCTAAGACAGCTCCAAGAAGAAACCATGACTGCTCTAGACATCCCCTTTAGCTCAGAAGAAACCGATTTTACATCTCACTACCCAGAAGCGCTTCGTGGTTTTATTCAAAAAGGAATCGAATATGAGCTAGTTAGCCCACAGTGTAACGACTTTGACCTCGACAGACTGGCTGCAGCTCTCAAACCCGAGCGCGACCAACAATTCACTTATTTGAGTCTGCAAACTCTGTATGATCGCTACTTTATTCACTGGCAAGACGCTCGCATTGAGCTACCTCAAGTGTTTTTCATGCGTGTTGCCATGGGACTTGCTCACTGTGAAGGCGATCAACGCAACGAACGTGCCATCGAATTTTATAATGTCTTATCTTCTTTCGACTACATGGCATCCACTCCTACTTTGTTTAACGCCGGTACTTGCCACTCACAATTATCAAGCTGCTTTCTAACCACCGTTCCAGATTGCTTAAACGGCATTTATGGATCCATTAAAGACAACGCGATGCTCTCTAAATTCGCTGGCGGTATTGGTAACGACTGGACACCTGTTCGTGCTTTAGGTGCTCGTATTAAAGGTACTAACGGTAAATCGCTAGGTGTTGTGCCATTCATGAATGTGGCCGATGCAACAGCCGTTGCCGTGAATCAAGGCGGCAAACGTAAAGGCGCTGTGTGTGGTTACCTAGAAACCTGGCACATGGATATCGAAGAGTTTTTAGAACTACGAAAAAACACTGGCGATGATCGACGCCGAACACATGACATGAACACAGCAAACTGGGTACCAGATCTTTTCATGGAACGTGTGCTTGAAGACGCCGAGTGGACACTCTTCTCACCCGATAATACGCCTGAACTGCACGACTCCTACGGTAAAAAATTCAGAAAACATTATGAGAACTACGAAGCACAAGTAAAAGCTGGCACCTTACGCGGTAAAAGTATTCGAGCTGTTGATCTCTGGCGAAAAATGCTAAGCATGCTCTTTGAAACAGGCCACCCTTGGATCACATTCAAAGATCCTTGCAACATCCGTTCACCACAACAACACACTGGCGTGATTCATAGCTCTAACTTATGCACTGAAATCACACTAAACACACGATCAAACACCGGTCCAGATAGCGATGAGATTGCTGTGTGCAACTTAGGAAGCATCAACCTAGTCAATCACATGAAAAACGGCAAACTCGATAGCGAGAAACTAGCAAAAACCGTTCAAACTGCTGTACGTATGCTAGATAATGTCATTGACATCAACTACTACACCGTCGATGCAGCAAGACACTCCAACTTACAACATCGCCCTGTTGGTCTAGGGATCATGGGCTTCCAAGATGCTCTTTACGAACAACACATCCCATACGCATCACCTGACGCAGTAGAGTTTGCCGATCGATGCATGGAAGAAATCAGCTGGCATGCCATTCATGCATCCAGCGTTTTATCCGAAGAACGCGGTGCATACAAAACCTATAAAGGCTCGCTATGGGATCAAGGCATTCTACCTATCGATTCCATTGCCATGCTAGCTAAAGAACGTGGCGGCTACTTAGAGCAAGACACAACGCAACACTTAGATTGGAAAGCATTACGCAAGCATGTTAAAAAACACGGCATGCGTAACTCCAATGTCATGGCAATTGCACCAACAGCAACCATTTCAAACATCTGCGGCGTCTCACAATCCATTGAACCCACCTATCAAAACTTGTTTGTTAAATCCAACATGTCTGGTGAGTTCACCGTTGTTAACACTTACTTAGCAAAAGAGTTGAAAGCCTTAGGTCTCTGGGATTCTGTCATGGTACACGACCTCAAATACTATAACGGAAGTATTCAACCTATCGAACGTATTCCAGCAGACTTAAAAGAGCGTTATGCGACTGCTTTTGAAATCTCCCCTCGCTGGTTGATTGAGTCTGCTTCCAGACGTCAGAAATGGATTGATCAAGCGCAATCACTTAACTTATACATGGCCGAACCTTCTGGTAAGAAGCTTGATATCATGTATAAGATGGCTTGGATACATGGCCTTAAAACAACCTACTACCTCCGCAGCATTGGCGCTACTAGCACAGAGAAGTCCACCATATCTGATGGCGCGCTAAATGCTGTTAAAACAGGTGCACCGTCCATGTGCGCTATCGATGACCCTGACTGCGAAGCATGTCAGTAACACTTCATTTTTTAAGGAGATACCATTATGAGTATTAGCTGGGATGAATTAGACAACCCTACCACCACTCCTGAGGTAAAAACGCCACAACCTCTTAAGGCTCAAAAAGCGGAACCTATCGACACTGCTTCTGTCGCTCCTCCAGGAGAAACACTTGCTAGCGTAGCAGCAGAAGAAGAGTTTGATTCACCTTTTAAACGCATTACTGCAAAAGAAAAGAGAATCATCAACTGTCGTTACGACGTAAATCAACTGGTTCCTTTCAAATACACATGGGCGTGGCAAAAATACCTGGATGGTTGCGCTAATCACTGGATGCCAAATGAAATCAGCATGGCTGCTGACGTTGCTCAATGGCGAGACCCTATGGGTTTAACCGACGACGAACGCGTGATTGTGAAACGAAGCTTAGGCTTTTTCTCAACCGCCGATTCTCTCGTGGCTAATAACTTAGTACTGGCTATTTACCGACACATCACCAACCCAGAATGTCGCCAATATTTGTTGCGTCAATCCTTCGAAGAAGCCTTACATACGCATTCGTATCAACACATCATCGAAAGCATAGGGCTCGACGAAAGTGAAGTGTTTAATATGTATCGTGAAATCCCATCCATTTCTAGAAAAGCAGAATGGGCTTTAAAGCACACTAAAAACCTAGAAGACCCTAACTTTAAAACAGGCACACCTGAGACCGATCAAACATTATTACGTAACTTAATTGCTTTTTATGTGGTTCTTGAAGGCTTATTTTTCTATGTTGGTTTTACACAAATTCTTGCTATGGGCCGTCAAAATAAAATGGTAGGCACATCCGAACAATTCCAATATATTTTACGTGATGAATCCATGCACGTGAACTTTGGTATTGATGTGATCAACCAAATCAAAATTGAAAACCCTCATGTGTGGACTGAAGACTTCCAAAAAGAAATCATCGGCATGATCACTGAAGGCGTTGATTTGGAATACGCTTACGCTGTCGATACCATGCCTCGTGGTGTGCTGGGCTTAAATGCTAGTATGTTCCACGATTACCTACGCTTCATTGCTAATCGTCGCTTACTGCAATTAGGCTTGCCTGAACAATACGACGGTGTTGAAAACCCCTTCCCTTGGATGAGCGAAATGATGGATCTCAAAAAAGAGAAAAACTTCTTTGAAACTCGTGTGACTGAATACCAAACCGGCGGCGCTCTGGATTGGGACGAAGAGTGAGGCTGAGGCTACATTTTTAAAAGCCGTGTGCAGATTTAAGCTCACGGCAATGCTGCACTTATTTTTTATGAGAGTTATCCCCGCAAAGCGGGGAGCTATCTTTAATACTCGCAAATGAGCTGCTATCCCCACTGTTGTCATCCAAAGGCAATGAAATGACGTCGGGGACCCAGGCTTTAATTCTCGTAAAAAAGAAGCTATCCCACTGTTGTCATCCAAAGGCAATGAAATGACGTCGGGGACCCAGGCTTGATCCGTTGTTACAACGTAACAACTAGGATCTTTCAAATTAAGGATGTGAGCTAAGTTCTGCAGACTGCTCTTAGTATTGTGAACCCAACCCTGCAGATTGCTTTTAAAAGAAGAATTAAGCCTTAAACACCCTCTCTTTCTATAACAGAAAGAGAGATCTCGTCATATCTTGACAAACCCGCCTTAATTAGGATAAAATTTGTCCATTCACATTAGTTTTCGAGCCCATTATGCGATCCTCTCCTGAAGAACAAGTAATAATCAGAGCAATAACCGCACTCACGGATAATCTCCCCACTCTATGCCAAGCTGTGACCGGCGAAATAACAACAATTGAAACAAAGCACGCACACGCTCGTGACGAAGCTTATCCTCCTCGAAATAATTTTAAAGGCGACCCTTACGAGCAGACCGCAGGTAAGCTAGAAGAAAAAGCGACCCCTTTAAGAAATGCCCTCTTCCAAATACACACACTTCTGACAACTAATCCAGATCTCACAATCGAAGACTGCCCAGCTGAATTCAAGAAAACGTATACGGACGCTCGAAAAACGATAACAAAAGCCTATGAATACATGGCTACCATTAAAGCTATCAGGCTCGATTGCCTCATCGGATTTCAACATGAAGCAAAAATAAAAAGCTTCTGGTCTATATCGTACGATTCTCCGGTCAACACTCATATCATACGCCTCATTTACCGCTTGGCTGATTTAAAAATAGTAAGCCCTCCCAAACATTCTCCGTGTGATTTTTTTAACGAGCATAAACCTAATGACATCTTGCTCGATAAGCGTTTAAGAAAGCGTGATCGTGACTACATTAAAAGAGAACGAGCAAACCCCAACCTATATGAAGGGTTCAATACTCCTACTCGCCTTATTAACATTATCGAGCTCAAGAAGAGGCCTTCTAAAAAAATACTTAAACCAACTGCAGAAAACCCAGCCATAGGAAATGCAACTGCAGGAAACGCAAGCTCAGGAAGCCCAATTACAGAAAACCCAGCCATAGAAAATACAACTGCAGGAAACCCAGCCGCAGAAACCCCACAAGAACCCATCAATCACCTACGAAACGGTGAAATCGCCAGCTGGGTGATAGGCGGCATCTTTACTGCTGGAGTCACTGCAACTGCTATCAGTATGAGCTTATTAATGGTCAGCGCAGGTGGTTCTTTGCTAAATCAAATGCTCACTACTAATCCTGCTATTTTATTCGGTGTTTTGTTACCTATCTTACTCATTGCTGTTGCAGGACTGGCTACAGGCTTTGGTTTACGCATGAAACGCTCTGACTGCAAATGTTGTTTTCTTACAAAACCACAAACCGAAAAAAGCCCTCCTATCATCCCCGAGAAACAAAGTTAACGCGAGTGAAAAATGAGTGCAGTATTTTAGCGCGCTTATTTTTTATGAGAGTTATCCCCACTGTTGTCATCCCCGAGAAACGAAGTGCCATCGGGGACCCAGGCTTGATCCGTTGTTACAATGTAACAACTAGGATCTTTCAAAATTCAGCCCTAAAATAAATAGCCCTAACCACTTGTCATCCCCAGAAATAAAATGACGTAGGGGACCCAAGCTTACCGTGAGTACAACTCTGCAGATAAGTTTGAAAAAATTTACAGATCCTTAGTTCATGCTTCGCACGAACTGGATCGAAGCTAGGCCCCCGACGTCACGAAAGTTCCTGGGGGTGACAGAGAGAGGAGTGACATTAAGTCCAGATCTATTTATGCAACAAGGCCGCTTTCGCCGGTATGACACCGTTTTTCAACGGTGCAGACAACGGAGGGAGATAATTCATGAGCCAAACGATGCTGGGTTTAATTTAAAGGCAAGTGCACCCCTGCCGATTAGAAACCTTTTTTTTACTGCTTTTTTGCCGAAAGATCGCTCGCATCTGTCTGCTTAGGAAGAACCGGCCCACCAAAGACATTGCGCTTAGCTGCATGACGCCCTTTGTGAATACCCACAGAACCCATGGCTATCGCTGCAATACTAAGCACAGCTACCACAGCGGCTACAACCACCAAGGCAGTTCCGCCTGCGCCACTTATAGCGCCTACTTGAGATAACAGACCTTGCGTTAGAGCTGGCTGAGCTAAAAGCTGTAAGAGTGTTGGCGTTAGGAAAGTCATCGCCGCAGCTGATACCCCTAAACCACCAAGACCCAAACCTGTTGTTAACCAAGCACCCTGCATGAATGGTTTGCTTCATTAACTTTCGCTAACGCTTCTTTTGCTATTTTCTTCTCAGCTTCACCTGCTCGCACTTTTGAAGCAACACCTGTTTGAGTAGGCTGATCTCCACCTACATTGTTTGTAGTAACTTTTGGATCAGCCTCTGGTTTTGCAGGAACTTCACCGCCCCCTAGCTCAGTTTCTAGTTCTGGTTCTGCAGCAGCTTCAGCTCTAATGTTTTGAAGCGCAATTTGATATTTATCTCCATCACTCTGACACACGAAAGTGACGTCACCCCCTGCAATCTCTCTCATTCTCTCTACTGAATAATTTGTCGAATCTAGCTTTCCTGAAAACAGAATCCTGAAAGTTTTAGAAATCGCTTCATAGTGAGGAGATAACTCTTGATTTCCTTCAAGCATTTTCTTTGTCAATGCCTCAACAAAATTCTGATAACTAGAAATATCCTGAGCTTGAAAAGTACAGCTCTTCTGCATAGGAAATGGAGACATCCTAGAGGCGACTACCAAGAGAGTAATCGTCGATTCTACTTTCTCTGCACCGCCCCCATCAGGCTGTGAACCGCCTTCACTAACAAGGCCGGCTTCTGATGTTTGAACTTGAGCTTGAACATCATCACCTTTAGCTGCTTCACTTTGCCCCTCTGGCACTCCCAGCGATTTCGTTTTCTCTAGGATTTTGTCAACCTCAACTAGCGCTTGATCTACGAGCTGTTCACGTTCCTTTAACTCGCTTTGAACCACAACTACTAACTGCAACATTCGACGCCTAGATCGGTTAAGAGCTGCGTGATGGCGAGGCTTCGCGTCACTAGCTTCACACGGCACCATCTTGTCAATGATGTCGTTAGCAATAATCCCTTGCAGCTTCCTGAATTTATCAGCATACGGCTCGAAATGTTTCTTCAACTTTTTGAAAGCTACGAAGAAACTTCCTTTAGAGAGTTTTAAAGCACTCTCTTCTTCCGCTGTTAACTCTTTTGTTAGCTCTTCCCCTTCTTTTGGATATGCATAAAGACTCACAGCAGGCCCAAGCAGCAATACCGCAGGAATGAGGTGTTTTAACTTCTTGAAATTAACTTCGTCTAAGATGATATTTGCCTGATCACCAGGGAGAGCATCACACTTAAACTCTATACCCTTGCACTGCATAAACCCAATAAAATCAGCAGTTGCTTCACGACCACCTATGGTATCTAGCGATGAGGACAGAAGATATTCACCATCGCTTTCCTTATAATTCCAATTGTTAAAATTGAGCGCTCTAGCTTCAAAATCATCTTCAAAGGCTTTTGTTAATTCTGAATCATACGCCTTGAGAACCCTTCCTTCTTCTTCAAGCTGTTTTTCATAAGCCAACAATCCAATGAGGTTAGCCACTTTAGGACCTGCTTCTGTACGATCACGTTGAATTAATTTAAACGCTTCTATAGCTCGGTAACCACCTCGACGCATTAAAATCATAGCCGTTAAGGTAACACTTCTGGATTGCCCAACATGGCAGTTAATTAGCACTCGTTTTTTAGCATCTAATAATGCATCAATACGTTCGAACACCTGCTGCTCATTAAGGGCTCCTAAAAGAGCCTTAAAATCACCGTCCCCCAACTCAAATCGATAGTGATTACTAGCCTGATTAGTGGGAAGAATATGACCCTTCGCAAAATCGAAAATAGCGTCGTAATGACTATTAGGTTTCTCAGAAAACTCTCCAAATGCTGGAGCCCCGGGGAAATAGTAATGATACATCGCACCCATTCTGCCTAAATAGAGCTCTTCTTTCCCAACTTTTGATAGCATATGAGTAAGAGAATCAAGAATTACATTGCCTGGCAGTAAACCTTTCGCATCCTTTTCCTTTCTTATAATCCTCACAGAAGACGCATAATTATATACCTCAGAATAGGTCGCCTTTTCATCTTCTGGCATAGCGTCTAACTCTTCAGCTGTCATCTCACGATGAACAACACTATACGACTGCCCAGGCACACCTTTTTCTTGCTGTTCTTTTAACGCTACGAGCTCAGCATGAGTTAACCACGGTTTGCGTGGAAATTCAGCTTCTCTTGCTTTCTCTGATTTAGGCGTTCTCTCTGCTTGCTCATCTTCAGGTGCTTTGACTCTCTCTAGTAGGAGCTGCTTTCTAGCCAAGCTTATCTCTAAGTGAGGGATCTCTCTCTTTTTCCTTCTAACCTGACCAGCCTCTTTAAGCAAAGCCTTATCTAAAGCAATAGCAGCTGGCAATGTGGAGACGAAGTGACGCAAATGCTGCTCGTAATCATTCAAACCTGCCCGAAAAGGTGCGCTTATTTCAAGATCAGTCTCACCTGTGAGGCGTTTAACAGCATCAGAAGCCGTTAAGCCATAACGCTGCATTAAAAACATAGCCCATACTGTCGCCGTGTCAGAAGAACCCGATGTGCAAACCACTGGTACGCTTTTGCTCTCATCTGCTGATTTATGCATCGTCCAAAACACGGCCTGAGTTTCAATAGCGCGCCAGAAGCTGCGAAAATCCATCCCTTCTTCAACACTAACGGGAATATGTTGCTCATCACCCGCAATTGAAGACATTGCAGCTGTTATATTGTCTTCTAACCCATTCATTTCAGAATCATTTACATGTTTTGACATAGCCTATCTCTTATTTATGGTACACATTTAAACCAGTATAACAAAACAAGAGATCAAGTGTATCGCACCGCTCGAGATAGATTAACGCCATCCTAGCGCAAATCGACTCGCGAAGGCGATCGTTATCTGTGCCGCGACTCGTCCTCGTCACCCACGCTACGCAACCTAACGGCTTGACTACGCTGTGGTCTCT
>JAJRRL010000035.1 GCA_024279495.1 Gammaproteobacteria bacterium
ACGGCTTGACTACGCTGTGGTCTCTCAAGTGACTCAACGCCACGTAAAGATTTTCTATGTTCGCTTACGCTCGATAGAAAATCCGTGGCTATCGCGGACTATTCGCCTGCGCCTTCGGCTCTCCATGGCTCACAGCGATGGAGTTACGTTGTTTCTGAGGGTGACAGCAGAGAGGGATAATTCGTGAGTTTAGTTCTGCAGGCTATTTTGAAAAATTAAAATGTATAAAGATCCTTGGTCCGTGCTTCGCACGAACTGGATCGAAGCTAGGCCCCCGACGTCACTGCGTTCCTGAGGCATCAAGTTAAGATATTCTTTCAGCCGTGAACTCTAAAAGAAAACTATTGATCGGCCGCCACTCGTTGCATTCGTCGTTTCTCCGCGAAATAATTGTAGATGCTTTTTTCGCTGATCAGAGAGCAGAGAAAAACGCTCGAGGGGTGTTTGGGAAAGAGCATATCTGCTAGTCGGGAGTTAACTGTTTTCTAGCTAGGGATGATGATTGCTTATGCCGATTGTTAATGTATGAGTGCGTGCTTAGTCGAGGCTCTTCTCTTTTCTTCCAATCCATAACTGCTGCTTCAATATAGTCATGAGGTTTTTTGAGTTTAGCACATTGGGTCTTGTCAAAAATATTGGAAAGTGTAGAGTTCATTGGCCTTAGGTTTTTAAGTATGCTGTCGGCATCTTCTTTTGTAAACCCCCCTTGTAAAAGCAAGCCTGATGATATAGCTGTTGCTATTTTTGATAGCCATCGGCTTTGCTCTTTAAAGGTTGCTTTAGCAAGTCTTTGAACGCCTACCCACATCTCATCTAAAGTATTCCCCAAGGATTTTACTTCTTGAGGGTGTGTTTTTTGGAACAGCGAAATAGCACGTAAGCTTTTTTGGTAGCGAAACATTTTATTGGCTATATTAACGAGACCACCTAAGACATTTATGTCAGGATTTTCTTTGATCCAATCTAGACTGCTCTCCATCAACTTATCATTAATAGCATCGCCTTGTAATGCTTCTCTTTGCTCAACAATAAGAAGGATCCGCTTGAAATTTTTACTATTGCCTAGGCTTGCTGCTTTTTTGGATTCTGCGAGATTCCCTTGGGATAAGTGAGCAATGGATAGATAATAGTTCGCCACTGTGTTAGATGAGTCAACATCTAACACAGCTAGGCATCTCTCAATGACTTTTTTAAATTTTTTCTTTTTTAGTAGATTTTTAGCGTTGCGGATTAAGTTTTCGACGTTACGTTGATTAAAGTAATGGACAAGTGAAAAACCTAGGGCGCCTAGGCTGATACAGGAAAAAGCGAAGCTTGTTACGTTACTGTATTTTTTAGGGATAAATCGAGTGTGTATTTTTCTCATGGCCATAGGAAGGTATTTGCAAGCCAAGATTAAAGGTCCAAGGTTGTTGAGAAGGTCGTTACAAGTGGTGAGAAGTACAACGCCAAGCTGTGAGCCAGGCAGATTATCTTGTTCAAGCGCAAATTCAACTGAGAGATTGGTGAGTATGGGGGCTATTTGAAGCGCGAACCCTCCACCCTCATTGCTCTTTAGTGGCACTCTTCTTAAGAGTAGGCGTGCCCCTGTTTTGAGTGTAGGGTAATACGAATAGGCAAGATTAGCCCATGAAGTTAACGTGAATAATATGGGGTGGTTAAAACAACGTGCAAGCAGAGAGATGATAGAAAAACTTCCTCCCAACATAATTTGTTTATCGGTTTTTGTGAGAGATCTGAGCCAATTAGTATCTTTTCTGTCTGCAAGCTTTGAGAGCCAGTATAGGGAGTTAATGGGATGGACAAAGGTAAGGCAGTGGAGAGCTATTTGATTGAGCTGCTTAGGTTCAATGCCTAACCGGGATGACGTGAGCTTATTTGATTGTAGACGATTCTGCAATATTGATATAAGGCTAGAAGATAGCTCTTCACAACTAATGACTGATTGATCCCAAGTTGCTTGAATGTATTTTTTGAGTGTCTTGGTAGGCTGATCATCGATGGAGTTTGTTTCACCACTTTCAGCTATAGTTTCCTTGTGCTTTTCTAAAGCCTGTTCAAGCGTCTTTCTTGCTTGATCATACTCACCCATGGATGATTCAATCTGAGCTTTCAGTAAGCTACTTTGTGTTTGATGAGGGTTTAGTTTGAGTGACTTGTCGCAATGGGAAAGAGCATCTTGCTTATTCCAACATCGGTTTTCATCTTCATTTTTTGCATAATGATACTCGATGTCTGCTAAGACGCGATTAATGATATCTCCAGATGATGATTTTGCTTTTTCTTCAGCTTCGGCGACTTTTCCAATTCTTAGCAATGACCAAGATGCGCCAGCTATTGCTTCAGGGTCTTTAGGGTCTATTTCCAGGGCTTTCTCAAATAGCTCTTTTGCTTTATCGAAATTTGCTTCCTCTGAAGTTAATGTGATAAAGCCAGCTCTTTTCCATATGGATGATCGAAGTTTTTTTGCTTTATCTGTATTGAGAGGGGCAATGACCTCTTCAGCTTTTTCGAGGTTATTATTAAGGAGAAAAATATTGCTTAATGCAATTCGTGTGAGTGAGTGAGTAGGGGCTATCTCAAGGAGATCAGATAAGTGTTTTATTGCGATTTGTCTGCTATCTGACTTTTCATCAGGCGAAAGCGAGTCCATGGTTTCGTAGACAAACCATTTTGTTAAGTCTCCTTGGGCTTCTTCTGATTTTTTATTGAGCAACTGTCGGGCGGCATCTTTTTTTCCTGTGGATATAAAGAGTGATAATAATTTTTTTGCAGCATCAAGTCGACTTGGGTCCGTCTCGTCTGCTTTTTGGTATTCGGCAATGGATTCGGAGAGCGCATTGGGGTTTTCGGCATGCAGCTTTTTACCCTTAGCGTAATGCAGGGTGTATCGTAAGAATTTAACTGCATTTGAGTCTTCTTTTGCTAGATTATTATTATCAATTTCATTCAGTTGAGACTGTGCTTGTGTGAAATTATTAGTTTGAATATCAGATGTGATCAGGGCGAAGTCTACTAAAGAGGCTTTGGGAGAGAGTTCTTTTGCTTGGGAGAAGAACTTTCTTGCAGATGCAGGGTTTCCTTCTTTTATTTCTTTGTAGCCATGCTTGAGGTGTACCTTAGTAAGTTGTTGACTTTTTTCTTCTTTTTTTAGTTTGGAAGATTGAAGGACTTTCTCTGCTTCATCAAACTTCCCCAAAGACAAGAAAGCATCAACTTCCTGGAATGTATGGAAGTTATCAAATTCATAGCAACCTTTATGCTTTTTGCATAAAGCATCTAGATGCTCCGTGTCATTTTTTTCGTATGAAGCGTAAGCTTTTTTAAGATCAATTTGTTTGAGCGCGCTTTTTTTTGTTTTAATGAAGTCTTCATCTGTTTGTGCATTACATATTTCAATTGTTTTATGTTCTTCGCCATATCGGAGATGGATTTTTGCTTTGAGCAGAAGCCCTGCTTTATCTTTTGGCCAAGCTTCTAATATTTCATCAGCTTTTTTATGGCAAGATGCAAAGTCAGGCTTTTCTTTTTTAAGTTCAACATAGGCGTTATTGATTCGGCCAGCATGCCATTTATTATCATATATAATTAAGGCTGCGACAAGGGCAGTAGCAATGCCGGTTGTAATAACCGCCACTGTTGGTTCGGGTATAAAAGAGGCTACTTTTGTACTCGCCATCGCTTTTGTCCCAATGAGGTAGAGCATGCTTCCATTGCTGGCCGCATTTACGCTCATCTCAGCCATGATCCATTTAGGTGTTTCAGGGGAGACCCCTTTTTCTCGCCAATCATCAAAATACCAATATTGCACGATATCCCCAACAATTGAAGCAACAATCAGGCCGCCTTGAGCAATTCCAGCAACACTTTTTCCGGTCCCCCAAGTTTTTTTGATCGCCTTAATGGATTCCCCCCCGAGAATGGCTTCTTTACTAAGGCCGGCGTATTTACCTACAGCGCAAGCATGTAGAGTCACACGTATCACGCGGGAGGTAGGTTCTTCAAGCTCCCTCCATGCCTTATGTCGTGCATCGTTTTCTAAAGTGCCGCGCTCGCCCCAATGGACAACGTCAATAAATAAGTGGCCACCTTGAAGGCACAACTGAATGATAGGTGCAACAAGAGATCCGTTGAAAATAGACTCATCAAATTTTATATTGCCGACCATCTTAGCAATGAGCTCTCCAAATTTTCCAAAAAATGATGCCGCTTGTTGTCGCCAGCGTCCTATATCACTGAAGGAGTTAAAACACATGGGGATGATACTTTGTACGGTGAGTCCTGCGAGGGAAATATTATCATCCCAACAGTCATGATTCTGTTTTTTGTTGAGGTCTCTCTGCTTTTTGATGGCGTGGTGCTTTATCTGGTTTGTGCAATTCTTTGCTGTCGATTCTAATACTTGATCTGCTGCATGAAAATCTTCCATTCCTTGGTATTCTTTTGCTAAGGCAATAGCAGCGGCAACGTTGTCAGGATTTTTTCTCAAAGCTTGGCGGTGCATCGCTATAGCTCCAGTGCGATTTAGTTTTAAGAAGTCAGATTTAGAACATAGCGTTTCGCCTTTGGAATATTCTTTGTTAGATAGGGCGTCATAATGCTTAGAGTACTCCTCTAGGCAATATTCCTGCATTTCAGGAAAGTCAGCTTGCATTATTTCTATTTTTTCGTTGATGGAATCCTCTTGGCGTGTTTCTTGAGGTTTTTCCATTTCTCCTGAGAGCCATTGTCGAGCTGCTAGTGACTGAACTGCAACAGATCTTGATTCATGTTTGCCGGGTTCTTGTTTGTTTGGAGATGAGGGTGTGATATCAACTTCTGCTAAACCCGATAGTTTTGATATTTTGTCACAGAGTGATTGATATGTTCCTTCAGATTTAAATACTTTTTGGGTCTGTGTATTGTATAATAGTTCGGCTAGGGTTTCTGCGTGATCAGCGTTGACTCCTGTTTCACTATAAAAAGAGAGTTGGCGGTCGCAGGCTTTTTGAAGCATGGTTGTGTTGTTTGCGGATAAGCATTCTCCAATTAGGCCAGAGAAGAAGCTAGTCTCTTCAGGAAATGCCATATTGGCTTGGTTCAAAAGTTCTGGGTTTCGTGAAGCATAATAATCAAGCTGATTTTCTGTGATCTTCTCATCCTTTCCTCTTAAGTAGGCCTCTACATAGAAACTCTTTTTTTCTTCATTGCTCGCATAGTTATTTATTTTGTTTAATGAATTTTGAAAGCATTTTTTTGCGCTCTTGGTTCCTCCTTTCGATAGGTGTTTTTCTTCCTCTCCTATCCAGTAGGCTGAGTTTCTAACGGCATCTAGTTTCATATTTAAATCATCTTGAGTATCTTTGCTTAAAAATAACTTTTTCGTTTCAAGGATTTCTCTTTCGATAGCATTAGCATCAGTTCCTTTTAGAGACCCATCTAACTTGGAAGACCTTTCTCTGTATGATTCCTGCACCAATTCTGAGAATGCGCCAAGGTCATTTTTTTTTGATGCTTTTAGTGCTTCTGTGTTTTCTGTCATCAGGCAGTGGTAAATGGCTTCAAATAAATTTTTCTCATTTGTGTTATTAGTTGATTCATAGAGTTTGCGAGCAGATTGGAGGGCAATATTGTGGTCTCGCTTTCGCTTTGTGTTATTTTTTGGTTTATTGCTGTGTTTGATAAAGTAGTTGGTGTGGTGGCGAAGGCTTTTTGCGGTTTTCTTTAATGTCTTGTTTTCCGGAAAAAAATGTAAATGCGTCTTATCTTTGAGTGCTGTATATAAACTCTTTCCAATGACAAATGCAAAGACTCCACCAAAAGCAGCTAATCCAACAGGGATTGCCGCATAAAGAAAACTAGTGGCAATAGCAGGCATTTCAAAGGAGGCGCTCAAACTAACCCCAAGAAGCGACCCACCACCGACAGATAGCCCCCACTTTATGTCGCTTCCTGAAGAAGTTTTAGCCTCTTGGGAGTAGGCTATCTGCCCCGTTCTTGTTTTTGTATCATCGCCTGCGCCGATTGTTATCGCCGATTTTTTATTGGAGCCGTCATGTTGCCAATCTAAATTAATTTTTCCGTTCCAAGCTCGCTTGCCGCTTGGTAACTCCATGATTTGAAAGTCCCCACTTAGCTGACCTTTAGGGAGAGTTCGGAGGTGGGCAAACCGTTCCCTGGGATCACTGATGTCAATCTGATTGAAATCGTATGCTGGGGTGGGGAGGATTAGTTCTTTTTGGCTTTCATTGAATGTTGCTTTATCCGCCTGTTTTTTAACTGGCTTAGGTTTTTGAGGGCGGCCCGGTTTTTTTAAGTCTTCTTTTCCCCGGGCTTCAGCTTGGGTGTATCTCTTTTGCCCTTCATCCGTTAGTACCAGAGGTATTTGAGGAGGCATAAAGATGACTGATTGCTTCAGTTCTTCTGGCATTTTACCCAATGACTCAGCGGCTTGTCGCCCTAGCGCCTCATAGGTTTGTAGTAGTTTGTGGTCATCACGAGAGAAGTTTCCTTGAGCGTGTTTTTTACGTAATTGCGTTACTTGATCGATGGATATCCTTAGGATTTGCTCGCTATTATTAGGGGCTCTCTTTTTTCTAAGAAAACCTTCAATGGATTTGAAATCTTCATCTATTGCGTAGCCTACCCCTTGGGTAACCAACAAATAAAGAGGGACGGAGATAACACATGTTGCGAGTCCAAATTCAACCATAATCCCCTGCAAAACAAGATCTCCAAGGACTGCTGCTAGGCTGATTTTTGTGCCAACTTCAGCGGTTCGCCACAGACCTTCAGAAACAATAGATTTGAGACGTTTCCATGTGTCTTCTTCTGAATTAAATGTTCTTCTCAGGTTTGTCATTCCGGAGCTGTAAGATTCAGATGCGGTTGTTACCCAACTTGCAGCAGTTAGTGCGTTACCAAGGCGTTCGCAGGCGGTCGGTAAGTACTTTTTCAGGAAAGTTAACATTTTTCTAACTGGTCGTTTGTTAACGGAATTGCCAAACACATCATGGAAAAGTGAAGTGCCTATAAAGTCTCCGATATCTTTAAAGGCTCGTTTTGCATTAACGCCTTTTGTGTTACCCATTTTAATCAGGTGTCCGGGCTCAATAATTGCTTGCTTGGTTACATCAACAGCAGATTCGAGGCTCGAATGTAAGAACTCAAGTTTTTCCCATTGCCTATTTAGATCCGTTAGGGTTCTTTCTAGGAGGGTGAGCTGAGAATCCCTTTCGGTTGTGGTGGAGAATTCTCTGTTGGATTGAGGAGGGATGGAGTCTCTGGATGGGGTAGATCTAGTGTGCTGGTCAGCATGTTTTTGAGGCATGGTTAGTCTCCTAGGATCAATGAGAGGCTACCCTTAATGGCTTAAAGCTATAAAAGTATCAAGGCCTTCATGATCTATCTTGATGCACTGTCTTTAGAGGTGTCAAGAGGAGAAGTCAGCGCTAAACTATTTTTTAATCGAAGGAATAGCTACATCAATCTCTACAGGTGCATCGTAATCCACACCGTCTAAGCCAAAGCCAAATAGGCGATAGAAGCAATGCATATAGCTATCGATGTCCGTTTCTGAGCCAAGGTTGTCGGTAGAGACATTGTCCCAAACAGCTGACACAGCGTCTTGGATGTCTTTTTCCATTTCCCAATCGTCCATTCGAATTCGGCCTTCATTATCTCGACCTTCTTTTGAATAGAGTCGTTCGCAAAGTAAGCGTTGCATTTGTTCAATACAATCTTCATGCGAACCTTTCTCTTTCATTTTTTTGAATAGAATAGAAATATAGAGAGGGACTACTGGAATGGCGGCACTCGCTTGGGTCACTAAGGCTTTGTTGACAGAAATTAATGCTTCACCATTAACAGAAGATAGCGTGTTGCTAAGTTCCTTTGCTGTTGCCTCTAGGTGTGCTTTAGCTCGTCCGATAGTACCTTCACGATAAATGCGATGAGTGATTGCAGGGCCAATGTAAGTATAAGCAACTGTTTTTACAGCATTTGCTAAGCAGTTTGCTTCGAGTAAAGCATTTATCCAGCGTTGCCAGTCATCGCCACCCATGACGCGAATAGTGTTTTCAATGTCGTCTTCATTAGCTGGATCAATGGAGACTTCCGTTACCTTGCGTGCCATAACGTCTACACTTTTGTTTGTGTACACATCGCCTATGGGTTTGAGTGTGGATTGGTAAGTAGTACCTGTTTCAGGGTCGGTGCGTCTTGGTGCGGCGATACTATAGATGACTAAGTCTACCTCACCACCCCAATCTTTTTGAATCAGCTCGATAGTCTGTTGTTTGATGTCGTTAGAAAAACCATCGCCATTGATGCTTTTAGCATAAAGTCCTGCTTCAGCAGCAGCGTTTTCAAAAGCGACTGTGTTGTACCAGCCAGCAGAAGCAGTGCGTTTTCCAGTAGCTGGGCGCTCGAAACTAACACCAATGGTTGCCGCATCAGAACCGAAGGCTGCACTGATTCGGCTTGCTAAGCCAAAGCCTGTGGATGCACCAATTACTAGGACCCTTTTGGGGCCATCTGTTTGTTTTTCTTTAGCTTTTACATAATTAATTTGATTGATGATATGTTGCTTACAGCCTGTTGGATGTGCTGTTGTACAAATAAAGCCACGAACTTTAGGGGAAACGATAGTAGACATGACAAAGTTCTCCGAGTGATTAAAGTCGTGAGCATTTTGATGGATCAGGAGCCTTTTAGCAAGGTCGAGTATTGCAGCACAATGTACGCTTTTGAGTGGATCTTCGCCTTCGCGAGGACGTTCGCAAGTAAATTTGCTCCGCATGAGCAGCAACACGCAGGGAATTGACTGAATAGCGCCGACATAGTAGAAAGATCGGTAATCTTGGTACTCCCTAGGGGACTCGAACCCCTGTTTCCGCCGTGAGAGGGCAGCGTCCTGGACCGCTAGACGAAGGGAGCTTGCATGAATAATGCGAGGGACTTATTATCAGGCACTTCATCTCATTATGCAAACAGGCTTACAAGCCTGTTTAGGTCATTATTTAACCGGGAGGGTTATGTGTCATTGATTCGTGCGTGTCACAACGCTTTTACTAAATTTCGTTCTCATGAGCCTGAGTTACGTACCTTGCCATCTGGCAAGCATTCGCTCACATCCGATAAAATGAGCCCACAAGCCAAAATGGTCATGGAGCGCTTGGTTGATGCTGGGTATGCTGCTTACTTGGTTGGAGGTAGTGTTCGGGATGTGATGGTTTCTTTAAAGCCAAAAGATTTTGATGTGGTGACTGATGCCACACCGGAGCAAGTGCGACGTACGTTTCGTCAAAGTCGAATTATCGGGCGGCGTTTTCGTTTGGTGCATGTCTACGGACGAGGCGATATTATTGAGGTCTCTACCTTTCGGGCAAATTCGCAATCCGTTGTGCATGTGGCTAACGATGACAACTCAGATGAAATGCCAATGGTGGTTGACGACAACACCTATGGCACAATAGAAGAAGATGCTTGGCGACGAGATTTCACGATCAATGCTTTGTTTTATTGTCATGCCGACAAGTCTATTGTCGATTTCACTGGTGGTGTGAGAGACATGAAGCTGCGTTTGGTTCGGATGATAGGTGATGCATCGCAGCGTTTTCATGAAGATCCAGTTCGCTTGCTGCGAGCGATTCGTATGGCTGCAAAACTCAACTTTAAAGTAGAGAAAAAAACATATCAGGCTTTGCTTGAGTTGCCTGGTTTGTTGCAGCATGTGGCTCCTGCTCGTTTGTTTGATGAAGTGGGTAAGTTCTTTTTTACAGGGCATGCTATTTCATCGTATGAATGGCTTTTAAAAACAGGGTATTGTGAGCACTTGTTTCCAAATATATATGCCTTGGTTCACGCGTCACCGTCACCTTACCGGAAGCTTATTCAATGTTCGATGGAAGAAACAGATGCTCGCTTTCAATCTGGAAAATCCTTGAGCCCAGGGTATTTGTTTTGTGTGTTGTATTGGCCGATTGTGCAAGAGCATATAAAGGCGGAGTTGAAAAAAGGCGCCCGTGTGTCACGTGCTTTGGCAACGAGTTTTAAAACAGCCCTAGAGTCAGCCACTCAACAGCTTGCTGTTCCGAAGCGGCATCAAGTGATGATGAAGGCTGTGTGGTCTTTGCAATATCACCTTGAAAGGCAGCGCCCTAGTCGAATAGATCGATTATTAGAGCATCGTTATTGTCGTGCGGCTGTTGATCTTCTAGAGTTGCGTGTTCGAGCGGGTTGGAGTGAAGGTGCTGAGTTAGCCGATACCTGGCGGCAACGTCTGAATGCTTTACCATCGAGGGAAAATCATAAACGTCCTCGTCGTGTTCAAGAAAGCAGAGGACGCTTGAGGGGAGGATCCGCAAGAAAGCGCCGGCCACTGCACCAAAAATCAGATCAGCAAGACAATAGCGATGATTAACGCAGCTATTGGTTTGGGGGCTAATTTAGGAGACCCAAAGAAACAAGTCTTAGAGGCGATGCAGCGTATCGCGAATCACGATGGCATCACACAGTTAGAAGCATCGCGATTGTATGTCACAGAGCCGGTTGGGCCGATTCAGGATCAACCCGTTTTCATTAATGCGGCAATGACTATTCAAACACGTCTGTCAGCTAGAGAATTGTTTGATATTTTAAAGGCATTAGAGCAAGCGATGGGCCGATCAGTTTCAGCTGTTCGTTTCGGGCCAAGGGTGATTGATTGTGATATTTTATTGTTTGGTGATGACTGCGTACAA
Source organism: Gammaproteobacteria bacterium (assembly GCA_024279495.1). Classification (GTDB taxonomy): domain Bacteria; phylum Pseudomonadota; class Gammaproteobacteria; order JAJRRL01; family JAJRRL01; genus JAJRRL01. The sequence continues at coordinate 10,722 of JAJRRL010000035.1, forward strand.
GAACTAACCTTAACCATTCCTCATGCATGTTTAGAAGAGCGAGCTTTTGTTTTGTATCCGTTAAGAGAGATTGCGAACGACTGGTGTTTGCCTGATGGGCGTAGTATTGCTCTTTTGGCATCGCTATGCGATCCTCAAGGGGTTGATGTGTTAGAAGAAGAGGTAGTGTGTGAGTAATCCAGTTGTTTTTCCCGGTACGTTTGATCCCCTCACGTTTGGTCATGTCGATGTTGTTAGGCGAGCTCAAGCAGTCTTTGGTTCTGTGATTGTAGGAGTAGCAGGATCAGAGTCGAGAAAGTCTCCTCTTATTCCTTTAAATAAACGTGTTGAGTTAGCCCAAGAGGTTTTTCAAGATCTTCCGAGTGTTTCTGTAGAGACAATCGATGGTCTTTTGGTGCACTGGATGAAAAAAAGAGATTTGTCAGTGATTGTTCGTGGCCTTCGAAACGGAAGTGATTTTTCAGGAGAGTGGCAGCAAGCAGGTATTAATAGCACTCTTGAGCCAAGCATCGAAACGGTTTGGCTTCCTGCGTCTTCGTCTCATGCTATGTTGGCCAGTCAGTTTGTTAGAGAGATTATTGCTTTGGGTGGCGATGTTGGTGGTTTTGTCCCATCACCCATTGCGGATTGGTTGGTGAGATAACATGGCTTTAAAAATCACAGAAGAATGCATCAACTGTGATGTGTGCGAGCCGGAATGTCCAAACGAAGCGATTTATCAAGGCGATGAAATTTATGAGATTGATCCAAACCGTTGTACGGAATGCGTCGGTCATTTTAATGAACCTCAATGTCGAGAAGTGTGTCCTGTCGATTGCATTCCCATTGCATTTGAGGAAACGAAAAAAGAGTTATTGACAAAATATGAGCGTTTGCAAAAAGAAAGCGATCCTGAGTCAAACACCAATATAAAATAAGGAATTTTTATGACAAACCAATCTGTTTTAATGCGCGCTGATGCGGGTGGTATTTATCATTTGGCTTTGCACCCTGAAGACATAGCAGACACCGTTATTTTAGTCGGTGATCCAAAGCGAAGTCATTTAGTGGCAGAACGGTTTGATCGTATTGATCTAACGCAAGAAAATCGAGAATTCACGACTATCACGGGTGAATACGCAGGTAAACGTTTAACCGTGTTATCGACAGGTATAGGTGCAGGCGGTGTGGATATTGTGATTAATGAGTTAGATGCTCTTGTTAATCTTGATCACGCAACAGGGCTGCCACTCGAGCAGACGAAATCGCTCAATTTGTTGCGCTTTGGAACGGCTGGCGCTTTGCATCCTGATATAGAAATTGGTTCTGCTATTGTGTCTCATAGTGCTTTTAGCGTAGATGGCCTCATGCATTTTTATGCAGAAGATACCAAAGAGCATTTAAGTGATTTAGAGAAAGCTTTGGGTGAGCACTTTTCGCATTTAAGCATGATGGGCGGTTTGTATCTTGCCGATGCTGATCCAGAGTGGTTCAAAGCCTTTTCTCAGTTGGGAGACGGTGGAATCACGTTTACTTGCAATGGTTTTTATGCGCCTCAAGCGCGAGCCTTAAGGCTTCCTATTCGTTACCCAGATATGCTGGATCATGCCCAAGAATTTTCACATCAGCAATTACGTATTGCTAATTTAGAAATGGAAACCGCTGTGATCTATGGCCTGGCGCATCAGTTGGGGCATCGTGCTTGCTCTGTGAGTGCGATTGTGGCGAATCGCCACCATGGTGAGGCAGGTTCATGTAAACAGGTGGTAGAGGGCATGTTAGATCGCTTTATGGCTGTTGTTGCCGAAGAGCTCTCTGCTTGAGCAATAAAAAGAGCTTAAAGAACAGGTAAAATAAGCTAAGCTTTTGATTTCGCCTAATGTGGTCAAAAAAAGACCCAAAAAGTCTTAACTTCCCCTCCCAGACACTTAGAATACGCCTCAAAGAGAACTTAATTAAAGCTAGGGAAGGTGAAGTACGAGGGGAAGAGCATGCCAACAAGAAAGAGATCAATGCCTACAAATCCAGCAGCTGCTACGAATAAAGGTCAGCGGATAAGGTCTGTTTTTCATCCAGTTCGGCCAAATAATTTGAGATTAAAATATAACAGTACGGATTTTTTATCAAAGAGACCTTTCTCTACGTTTCAAGGAGAGAGTTCCATAGGCTCTTTTGTTGTGGGTCCATTGCTTGAGTCTGTTCCCCTTGGAGAACTTATAACTCCTTTTCTTGGGTTGTGGGATGCTGATATTTTTGAGAAAGATAATAACCAGTACGACGTTGCTTTGCGTTGGGTTATTGAAAAAAATATTCTTCGGGTTGGCTTGTCTGGTCCGGGCTTGCTGGATCATTCTGAATATAGTATGCCAGGTGATGAACTTACGATTAAAGCTAGTTCGGATATTCGTTTACAGACTAGCTGTTTAGCTCAGCAGCTTTCTCATGTTCAAGCAGCAGGTAACTTGTCTGTACTTTGGGATGGAAAGGAAGGGTGTATTACCTCTGTAAAAGGTCTCGATTTCGACGCTCACTGTTATGTTGATGCTAATACTACACAAGCTGATCTTCAGCGATCCTTAGGTCGTTTTGTGAAAGCATGGCATCATTTACATGGCAATGCTGACATGCTGGAACCAGCTGTGTTAAAGCTTGGTGGGCATGTGAATTCTTTGATAAAGAGGCAAGATCCAAGCTTTAAGCTAGCGAAACCTGTGCTTTCCAAGCTATGTCGGCCTGTTATGGCCCAAGGCTATATGCAGGAGAAAGCAGCTGCCGAGAGTAGGCGTATCGAGAGTCTAGACTCTTCAGAAGAGCTTGATTTCAATTTTGGGATGACGGCATTTTAAAGGTCAGTTAGACAGCAGAAAGAACTTTAACATTATGTTTTAAAGAAAGTTTTTATATCGCCTCAGAACTTGTTTTGCCGCTCAAACTGCGGCACAATGACACCCAGACAAGCGGGGCTCTTAGGGTCCCACTCTTTGGGGGTAAGCATGAAACGAAAAGCACAGGCAGCACATTCTTTGCCGCTTATAGCGAAAGAGTCACAAGAAAAAATAAATATTAATCGAGGCCTTAAGTTTGCTCCACCGTACATTGGCGCGGGGACTCAGTGGCGGACTTCCGAACGCGTTTTGCTTGGCTGCCTGTCTGGGCCGGTAGTACACAAGTGGTTTGTCGAAAATAGACATGACTCGAATCAAGGAGTATTTGAGTTGCGGTGGATTGCTTTTGGAAAAAGACGTGGTAAAAGGGGTGGAGTAGTGCTTCGCTTTGGCCTGAACGATGGTACAAATGCACCTCATTCTGGTTTGATCATAGATGGTGAAGAGGGTGACCAAGAGGCAGATTGTGCTGTTTTTTCATCTGATAAGCATTTTTCAGGTAAAAAGCGCATATCTCAGGAACTGAGAGAGGTTCAGTCTGCTGGCACAGTATCCTATGATTCGTCATCGAATCGTATTCTTCAGATTAGCTTGGATTCTGGTCACTACAGGCCCTCTGATGTCACAACAGAAGACGAAGCTGAAACCAGTATTTACCTGAGCCGTTTTTTTAAGGCATGGTCTTGCCAGAATGGTGGAGATACCTCTGCTTTGATGCAAGCAAAAGTGTGTAGCTTTAAAAAGGGTGAGGATAATAAAAACAGAGTCGCTGTACCTTCAGTCGATCAAGCCTTGATTCAAGCCTTACTTGATTTTCCAGATAACTTTAGACCACTTAAAGTAACAGATCGTGTGGTGATCCCACCTTGCTTTCAGGCGTATAAAGATTTATATGAAGAGCTTAACTCTACTCGAAAGAGACGTACTTCTAGTGCGTCTAGTTCAGACGGTATGTTTGGCTCAGATTCAGACGAAGAGCGCTCTGTCGTTGTAAGGCGTGGGTCTTTGTTTGGGTTGTTTTCTAATAGGGTTTTGGCTGTATCTGCTTCTTCATCTGCTTCTTCATCTGCTTCTGCTAACGTCTTGCGCTCTCCCAGCGCAGTTATGGGCTCTTCTTGGCGAGCAAAGTCACCCTTACTTGCTGCTGCCAGTAAGGAGAATAGCGGGAATAGCGAGGGGGGTGATTCTAAGCGCTTTCGAATAAGAAGGCTCGGATTAGACTGACGCTAGATACAAAAAAGGCCTCTTAAGAGGCCTTTTTTTAGCTGGGGTGTGTTTATTTGAGTTTTTTATTCTCAACAAACAGAACTCTTTTTCGAACTCGAGGGTCATACTTCATGAGTTCTAATTTGCCGTGACCGTTCATTTGACGGTTTTTAGCATTTCGCTTGGTCGTAACGTAGTAACCAGTGCGTTGACCTTTTTTAGGGCCAGACTCATGCACGGCAGTGGATTCCATTTTGACGACTAAGTCTTTATTTTTACTTGCCATGATGTATTAATCCTCTCGTTTGCGTTGCTTGATTTCAGCCAAGACTGCTTCAATACCTTTCTTATCGATGATCCGAATACCCTTGGACGATACAGTTAGGCTGACGTAGCGTTGAAGGCTAGGTACCCAAAAGCGACGCTTATGTAGGTTTGGATGGAACCGACGTTTAGTTCGTCGGATGGAGTGAGATACGTTGTTCCCTGCCATAGTTTTTTTGCTTGTGACTTCGCACATATTTGCCATGCTGGGTTCCTCTTTAACGTTAATCAACGACGGCGATGAGGCTGAATTTATATCAGATTCACGCCCTAGGTGCAAGTGATTTTTATGATCCTAAGCCTTGTTAGGGCTTATGCTGGTTCGCTTGTCAAAAATCCGTTACTCTGTCACGCAAGTTTAAGCCATAAAAGGAGGCTGCGCTATGAGCGAGGTGTTTGAATCTTCTATAGTATCAACTAATTACACAGCTGTCTCGGTTAAGCTTCAGCTTTTGGATAAGCGTTTGGGTAAAGAGTTTCCCTTGCCTAGCTATGCAACGCCAGGTTCCGCGGGTTTAGATTTGCGTGCCTGCCTAGATGAGCCGCTGACTCTGCAACCTGGTGATGCACATTTAATAGACACAGGTATGGCCATGCATTTGGCTGATTCTAATTTGGCCGCTATGATCTTGCCGCGATCTGGTTTGGGGCATAAGCACGGTATTGTGATGGGAAATTTAGTGGGTCTTATCGATTCTGACTATCAGGGTCCTCTTAAAGTCTCTTGCTGGCATCGTGGTAATGAGCCCTATACCATCCAGCCAGGTGAGCGTATTGCTCAGTTGGTGGTGGTTCCGGTAAAACAGATAACGTTTGAGATTGTTGATGAGATGACACCTACAGAAAGAGGAGAAGGTGGTTTTGGTAGTTCAGGAAAGCAATAAAGTGATTTGGCAGGTGCCAAGCCAGGTTCCCGAGACTGTTTTTAGAGCCTACGATATAAGAGGCCCGGTAGCAGAGGATGGCATTACGGCTGATGTTGCCTACGCCATTGGTTTGGCTTTGGGTGCCAGTATTCGGGAAGCTGGAGAAACGCAAGTGGTGGTTGGCCGTGATGGTCGTTTAAGCAGCCCAAGCTTATCTCCTGCGGTGATTGCCGGTCTTCGTGCAACAGGTTGTGAGGTGACATTTATTGGTGTGGTCCCCAGTCCAGTTGCTTATTTTGCAACGCATCACTTAGGTATTAACTCTGCCTGCATGGTAACAGCCAGTCATAATCCCAAGCATCACAATGGGTTTAAAATGATCGTTGCTGGTGACACCTTATTCGGCGATTCAGTGAAGGCTTTATATCAGCGTATTCAAGCTCGTAACTGGAAGCTATCGAATGACGGAGGCTATCAAGAAACCTGTGTGCTAGATGCTTACCAAGAAGCGGTTACGCAGCGCATTCAATTAAAAAGACCCCTAAAGGTGGTTTTGGATGCGGGTAATGGTGCTTCAAGTGAGATTGCGCCACGAGTCTTTAAGGCTTTAGGCTGTGAGGTGGTGTCTCTTTACTGTGAGATTGATGGCAACTTTCCCAATCATCACCCTGACCCACTGATTCCAGAAAATTGCCGCGATTTACAAGAAGCTGTTTTACGTGAAAATGCAGATTGCGGCTTAGCGTTTGATGGTGATGGTGACCGTGTGGGTGTGATTACAAACACAGGTAAAATTGTTTGGCCTGATCGACTCATGATGTGGTTTTCTCGAGCCATTTTAAAAGAGTATCCAGGTTCTCATATTGTCTACGATGTGAAATGCTCTCGTCATTTGGGCGATGTGATCAGAGAAGCTGGCGGCAAACCAGAAGTGTGGCGAACAGGCCACTCGCTTATCAAAGCAAGAGCAATTGAACTCAAAGCACCTTTCTCAGGAGAGTTTAGTGGTCATTTGTTTTTTAAAGATGATTGGTATGGTTTTGATGACGGAGTGTATGTGGGGGCGCGTGCTTTAGCTTTGTTAGCAGAGGGTGATCATACTTTGCAAGAATGCTGCTTTAACGATTTGCCGATGAGTGTGAGTACGCCAGAACGAATGTGCAAAGTGGCAGAGTCCGATAAAGAGCGTTTAATGGAAGCGATTTTAGCCAGCGATCCTTTTGAAAAAGAAGTGCGTCGTATCACGGTAGATGGCTTGCGAGTTGAATTTGACGACGGCTGGGGTTTGGTGCGATGTTCTAATACACAAGCTGTGTTAACGCTTCGTTTTGAAGCCGATAACGAAGACGCTTTGCTACGTATTCAGCAAATGTTTAAGCAATGCCTGCTGTCGGTGGATTCAACATTGGATTTGCCGTTTTAGTGAGTAAGAAACCAAGTAAAAAAATAAGGGGGTATGTATGCCTCATGCATCGCCTAAGGCTGTGAGTGAAACAACACAGGGAAATGTAACAACGACTACGTATGCCAATGGTTCTGTGAGTAAAAGAATTGAGCAAGCCAATGGGTCTGTTGTTCATCGGTATACCGATGCTGATGGTAGGCAACAATCGATGAATATTGCGTGGCCTGATGGTAGAGTGACAAGTCATTACGGCCGCCTTTTTATGGGCATGAGAGGGCATCGAGTGCGGAGGTCCTCATATTTACCTAATAGCTTAGTCGAGATTCGCCCTCCTCGTCTTAGCTTTTTGAGAGCGATGAGAGTTGAGAGAATGCCTGAGAATTCTTCAAGCGTCGATGCATCTCCAGAAGAGAAGGGTTCAGAGAGTCCGTCGGCTTTTGTTCCTTAATTAACCAGAGTATATTGAAGAAAGCAGAGGAAAACGATATACTGTTTTTTCATGCAAAGTCATAACTGAGTAAAAACAAGGGGATATACAATGACTAAAGTTGTAAGTACAAAGACAAAAGGTAATGTCACTACGAGGCGGTATGACAATGGATCAAGTTGCGAGACAACTGCTGGGTCAGGTGACTCTCGTGTACATCGATATTTTAACCCAGAAGGCCATTATCTGGCGACGGAATCTGTTTCTGCTGGAGGTGTGGCGGCTCAAACGCGTTATGCGTCTGCAGATAGGTCGGACGTTGCGGCTTGGCCTAAGTCTCACCTTATAAGAGTTGTGACTTCGGATGCTTCAAGGCATCTTATGCCGGTTTTGGAAACGGTAAAGTTGAACCCGGTGACAGCGCTTCTTATACGGGAATTGGTAAATAAAAGGGTGAAGTCAGCGATAGCGCTTTCGAATCATGGTGACCATCTGTCCGCTGCCTTTAAAAACGTTTTCCAACGTGAAGGCGCAGCAAAAAGTAAAGACGTACCTAGTACTCAATCAGCAGGTGCTTCTTAAAGTATCTAAAGACTATTAGCCCTCGGATTTTGTTTTATAATTGAGCAGGTTCTTTTGCAAAGAATAAAAGAAAATGATATGCTTTTTTGCGTAATAAGCGTGACTAATAAAAAAAAGGGGATATACAATGACTAAAGTTGTAAGTACAAAGACAAAAGGTAATGTCACTACGAGGCGGTATGACAATGGATCAAGTTGCCAGACAACGGTTGGGTTAGATGGCTCTTGTACACATCTATATTTTGATCTAGAAGGTAAGCACACATCGACAGAATCTATTTCTGCTGAAGGTGTGATTAAAACACGCCATCCGTCTGTAGGTGATGTTGACTCTTTCAAATATTTTCCAGAGAGTTCGGATGCTTTAGTAAGGCTTTTTATGAAGACTTTGGCAGAGAAAGCGAAGCCACGGATAGTGCTTTCGAATCATGGTGATCATCTGTCCGCTTCCTTTGAAAAGATTTTTCAACGTGAAGGTGCAGCAAAAAGTAAAGACGCAGCTAGTACTCAATCACCAAGTGCTTCTTAAAGTGTCTAAACATGATTAGCCCTAGAATGGTTAACACTAAGCTGTCGATGATTAAAGGCAGCGGTGTGTGAGAAAAATGAGAGATAGCGAGACCAATCAGGCCGCAGAACAGTAATCGAAAAGCACTGCTACCTGCGTTGGCTGTGCCTGCTTGATCGCCGTAAGCATGAACAGCGCCAGCAGAGCAGGAGCCTATCATTATCGTGCCACCTAAACCAATGACGAGCATGGGTGCAACAAAACCGAAAACGGTGATGCCTGTAATCAAATACCAAGTCAGCATGATAAGCCCGCCCAATAACGCGGTGGTTAAACCTGCGATGGCCATGCGATAAATGCCTAGACGTTCAACGATGTTGGCAGTCACTAAGCTTCCAGCAAAAATAGAGAGCCCTGAGACAGCAAAGTAAAAGCCATAATCAGCTTCTGGCAAGTGTAGTTTTTGAAGTAAAATGCCAGGCGATAGAGCGCAAAACAAAAAGAGAAAAGAAATACCAGCGCCTGAAAATAAAGTGTAAATGGAAAACGTAGGGTTTCGAAAAAGCCCGATGTAGGTTGATAGTAAGGCTTTTGGAATAGGGCGGCGTTTTTCAGGTGGGCATGTTTCTGGAATAAAAGGGTAGTAACAGACAACTGTTAGTAAGCAAATTAAAAGCAAGCCTAAGAAGACAGCATGCCAGCCGAAAGCAATATCGATGTGGCTGCCAATGTAAGGTGCTAGTAGCGGTGAGAAAGCAATGATACCGTTGATGATGCTATAGGATTTGGCGAGCTTTGTACCATCGTAAAGATCACGCGCGATGCTCAAACAAATCACCATCAAGCCACAAGACCCAAAGGCTTGAACGAATCGGCCAGCCAGAAGCCAGGCAAAGGAGTTAGCAAAAGCAGCGAGCAAACAACCTAAGGCAAATAAAATAACGCAGAGGGTCGTGCTTCGACGTCGGCCGATTTGATCGGACAAGGGGCCGGTAAAAAATAACGATAAGCCAGCGAATATCATGAATAAATTTAGCGTTAGCTGCATGGCGAGATCAGAGACGTGAAAGTCACGCATGATGTGAGGCAAGGTGGAGATATACATGTCCATGGCAAAAGGCATGGCAATTGCCATTGGAGTAAGAGCAAGAACACACAGTAAGATAGACGTGTTTTGTCGTTTCATGATATCCCTCAAAAGGAAAACACACACTATAGCTTCTTTTTGAGGCCTATGTCACGCTCACCGACCATTTGAGTGGCTTGCGTTTGTCTTGCTTTCCTGAAATAGTGCCTATTCAATCTGCAAAGAGGGAGGCTATAGATGCGTGTTATCACTTTGAATGCTAATGGTATTCGAGCAGCTGGTAGAAAGGGTTTTTTTGATTGGATGAAAAAAGTGGATCCCGACATTGTGTGCTTGCAAGAAACCAAGGCGCAAACGCATCAGTTAGAAGATGAGCTGTATCATCCGGAAGGCTATCATGTGTTTTTTCATGATGCTGAAAAACCAGGTTACAGCGGCGTTGCTATTTATAGTAAGCAAAAACCTCTTAAAGTAACTCGCGGTTTGGGTTGGCCCTGCGCAGATACAGAAGGTCGGTATATACAATGCGACTACGGTGATTTTGAGGTCGCTTCTATTTATTTACCGTCAGGTAGTAGTAAAGAAGAGCGCCAAGCACTGAAAGAGGATTTCTTGGAGCGGTTTTATTCTCTTTTGGCAGACTATAGAAACAGTGGAAAGCCGTTTATTATTTGTGGTGATTGGAATATCGTTCACAAAGAAATTGATATCAAGAATTTCAAATCAAATCAAAAAAACTCGGGTTGCTTGCCACATGAGCGAGCGTGGCTAGACGACGTGTTTGAAAAGCTGGGTTGGCGAGATGCCTTTCGTTTGATTGAGCCTGGTGAGCATCAATACTCTTGGTGGTCTAATCGAGGGCGAGCTTGGGATAATAACGTGGGCTGGCGGCTTGATTATCAGGTGATTACGCCGGATCTGGCTGATCGAGTGGAGTCTGCTTATATATATAAGGAGCAACGATTCTCAGATCACGCCCCTGTAGTCATTGACTATTCAGACTGAAAATCCGCTTTCTCACTCTTTCTTTGTTAAGCCTGTGCTTCCGATGCTCAGGTACTTTATGTACATTCCGCTTCGTTGCTCGGCTTTCCTTGAAAGAGCAAGAAATCGTACTTTTCGCTTCAGTTAGGGGGGGTCATTTTTTATAGGTGACTATTCAGATTGAAAGCGGAGCTTTCGCTTGCCTGCACCGTTGAAAAACGCTGTCATCCCCAGGAACTTTCGTGACGTCGGGGACCTATTTTTCGATTTCGTTTCAGCTTTGCTGCAACCAGAAATCTTTATAATTCAGCCCTAACTTTGCTGTGAGCTGAATTCTGTAGGTTACTTTTAGAAATTAAAATTTATATAGATCCTTGGTTCATGCTTCGCATAAACTGGATCGAAGCTAGGCCCCCGACGTCACTGCGTTCCTTGGGGTGACAGGTGTGGGGGCACTTTGCTCTTGGGGTGACAGGTGTGGGGGCACTTTGCTCTGGGGGTGACAGGTGTGGGGGCGCTTTGCTCTTGGGGTGACAGGGGTGGGGGCGCTTTGCTCTTGGGGTGACAGGTGTGGGGGCACTTTGCTCCTGGGGGTGACACTGGCTTTCGGCGGTGCAGGCAACACAGAGGGGAAGCGCTGATACCAAGACCAGCTAGCGTCAGCCTTAGATCAATGCTATGATTTCGCTCAAAGTGAGCCTGGAGCAGGCTTTCGCACGACATTTTGGGTTAGTCAAATTTCCAGTTTTGCGACAAGCTTAGACTAAAAATCGATAAAAAAACGGAGTGTACGCGAAAGTACATGAGTATTTTGAAGAGATTTTTTGTTTAAGATTGGCCAAAAATGTAGATTGTTTTTTGGAAGAGGTAGCAGCGTGAGTCATACGGGAAACTTATTTGTCATCACAGCGCCATCAGGCGCAGGTAAAACCAGCCTTGTGAAAGCCTTGGTTGAGCAAATAAACGACTTAACGGCCTCCATATCACATACCACCCGACCTAGGCGACCTGCGGAAATAGAAGGCATTGCCTACCACTTTATAGATACACCTGAATTCGAAGCAATGGCGTCGGACAATGACTTTCTTGAGCATGCCTTGGTTTACGGTAATCATTATGGTACCAGTAAAAAATGGGTGGAAGATCAATTGGCTCACGGTCAAGATGTGGTGCTTGAGATTGACTGGCAAGGTGCTGTATCGATTCAAGAATTAGTCCCTTCCGGCATCACTGTCTTTATTCTGCCACCGTCCATTCAAGCTCTGGCCGACCGCTTAGGCACGCGCCAACAGGATACAGAACAGGTTATTCAGGATCGTCTGGCTTCAGCAGAAGCAGATATCTCTCGTTATGTTCATTTTGACTACATGGTGGTCAACGCCGATTTCCAGAGCGCTTTGAATGAGTTAAGAGCGATTGTGACCTCAGAACGCCTCCGCAGGCCACGAGCAGAGAAAAAAAATGCTAAACTACTAGCGGGATTGTTAAAAATCGATTAGAATACTGCGCTTGTCGCTAAATTAACCGAGGTGCAACCATGGCCCGAGTAACCGTTGAAGACTGCTTAGAACACTGCAAAGATCGTTTTTATTTAGTATTATCTGCTGCTGGCCGAGCTCATCGCTTGGAATCAGGCCAAGATGAACCAATGGTTGATCCCAATAACGACAAGCCAACCGTAATAGCTCTTCGAGAAATAGCTCAAGGCTATGATGTGGATCAAAACACAGTAGAAACAGTGGCTCGCGAAGAAGAAGACCGCTTAGCTGAGCGTTTTATGGCCATCAAACGAGGCGATGCAATTGCAGATGCTATGAGCTTGATGCCTGATGAGAACATCATTCCTGTTGAGCTTCCATCAGAAGCAGTGGCTGAGCTCTCTTTCTCTGAGCACTTAAAGCTTGCTACTGAAGCCATTGATTCGCTATCAGCTGATACGAACAAAACCAGTGCTTCAGATGAAAGCTCTGAGCAAGAAGCGGATGAGTCTGACAAGCAAGACTCCGAGTAGTCGAATGTGAATGCTAATAATCGTAACTCCTTGTAATATTTGTAGGCGCTTAGTGTTATCCTATAAGTAATAAACACAGAGGAGCGCGCATGGGGCGTTTATTTAAGCGATTAAGACGAAAATGTGATTATCTAGATGCCGATCGGATTGAGCTGATTCGGCAAGCTTATCTTGTTGCCTTAGAAGGTCATCGTGGTCAAAAAAGGCGCACAGGTGAGGCATACATTACTCACCCTGTTGATGTGGCCTGTGTGATTGCAGAGCTTAAGCTGGATCATCAAACCATCATCGCTGCTTTGCTTCATGATACTATCGAAGATACTTACATTGAGAAAAAGGACATCGAAGAGCGCTTTGGGGAGACGGTTGCCAACATTGTTGATGGTGTAAGCAAATTAGAAAAAATATCCTTTGTCTCTCGTGTTGAAGCTCAAGCAGAAAATTTCAGGAAAATGGTTTTGGCCATGTCGCAAGATATTCGAGTGATGCTCGTTAAGCTTGCGGATCGTCTCCACAACATGCGTACTCTAGGTTCTCTTCATGCTCAAAAAAAGCGGCGCATTGCACGAGAAACCTTAGAAATTTATGGGCCTATTGCTAAGCGCTTGGGCATGCGTGAGTTGTCTGTGGAATTAGAGGAACTCAGTTTTGCCGACCTTTATCCCATGCGTTACCGTGTCTTAAAAGAAGCGGTGAAGAAAGCCAGAGGTAATCGTAAAAAAATTCTAAACCTTATTGAGCGAACATTTCGTGATGGTTTGGAGAGCGGTTCTTTTCCAACATGTTCTATTGTCGGGCGTGAGAAACATCTCTATAGCATTTATCGGAAAATGTATAAAAAGGGTTTGACCTTCAATGAGATCATGGATGTGTACGCCTTTCGTTTGATTGTGGATGACCCTGATACGTGTTATCGCGTGCTTGGTTTGGTACATCGCTTGTTTAAACCTGTCCCCGAACGATTTAAAGATTACATTGCTATTCCTAAAGCGAATGGCTATCAGTCCTTGCACACCACTTTGTTTGGTCCTTACGGGTTGCCGATTGAGGTTCAGATACGAACAACCGAGATGGATCGTGTGGCGACTCAAGGTATTGCTGCGCATTGGCTTTATAAAAAAGGTTCTGAAGATAAATTTTCTTCATCACAACAACATGCTAAAGAATGGGTTGAAAACTTGTTGGTGATGCAAAACAATGCGGGTAATTCGCTAGAGTTCATGGATAGCGTGAAAATAGATTTGTTCCCTGACGAAGTCTATGTATTTACACCGCGCGGAGATATTGTGTCGTTACCGGCAGGAGCTACAGCAGTTGATTTGGCTTACAGTGTTCATACCGACATTGGTAATCACTGCTTGTCAGCTCGAATCGATAGACAAGTATCATCACTTTCCACACCTTTGCGCAATGGGCAAACGGTTCAGGTAATCACATCACCTAGCACAAGGCCCAGCCCTGCATGGTTGGATTTTGTTATAACGGGCAAGGCGCGAAGTGCTATTCGTTATTACCTCAAAACACGTAAACAAAACGATTCTATCACCTTAGGAAAGCAGCTCTTGAAGCGTGCTTTAGCTGCTGTGGGTGTGTCTTTGAAAAAATTACCTAACGATAAAATTGAAACCGTTTTAGTGACTTTGAAAATGGAGTCAGTCGACCAACTGTTTGAAGAAATTGGTTTGGGTAATCGAGTAGCTGCTGTTGTATCTCAACAAATCGTAAAAGTCTTATCGGATCAGGTTCAGCAGGATGCTACGCAAACAGAAGAAGTGTTACCGCTAACTATTCAAGGTACTGAAGGCATGATGATAGAACTATCTTCGTGTTGTCACCCGATCCCAGGTGACCCTCTTATGGGTATTGTTCGTATGGGGCATGGTGTGAAAGTACATAGAGAATCCTGTTCTCGCTTACAGCGTATGCGGCGTCATCCAGAGCGTATGGTGCCTCTGAGATGGGAGCAAAATGAAGAAGAGGAGTTCCTAACTGTTTTACATTTAACTGTGGTCAATGAGCGTGGTGTATTAGCGGAAGTGACGGCTAGTGTGTTTGAGTCAAACTCAAACATTGAAGACATCAACGTATTGGATCGCGGAGATGCACAAAACGTTGTTGCGATTGAACTACTGGTATCTAGTCGGGCTCATTTGGCTGAGGTTTTCAGACAGCTGCGTCATTCACGCTCGGTTATAAAAATTACGCGTCCTTAAAGGAGCATCTATGTTGGGCCAGTATGGTGTTGATCAGCTGCGAGGGGTTGGCCCCAAAACAGCAGAGCGCTTGTCAAAGATTCACATTAACACGGTGTTTGATTTATTGTTTCACTTACCGCGTGATTATCAAGATAGACACACACACGAACCCATTTCAAAATGTAAGCCAGACAGTTTGGCAACGGTGCGAGTCACCACGGTTAGTGCACGTATTGCTTTTGGAAAACGCCGCCAATTGATTTGTGAGGTTAAAGATCCCACCGGAACCATGGTGTTACGTTTCTTCCATTTTAACGCTTCTCAAAAAGCATTATTTTCAGAGCCTGGAACAGAGTTAATGTGTTACGGTCAAGTGAGGCGGCATCACCCTAGGGGTTTATGTTTGATTCATCCAGAATATCATTGTGCCGATGAGGATGAACCAGTTGCGCAAGATGGTTCAGGGTATTACACGCCGGTTTATTCGACCACAGCGGGTTTACAACAAAAAATGTTTCATCAACTTATTCCACAGGCTCTAGCTTTGTTTCAAACGCTTCCAGATGAGTGCGTGAATGTATTGCCTGAGGTCTTGCGCAAAAAACATGATTTGGCGAGCGTGCGCGATGCTTTGTTATTTATTCATAAGCCGCCTTTGAGTGTGGATTCTGAATTGTTACAAGAGCGAGCACATTCGTTGCAACAACGTTTGGCATTGGAAGAGTTGATTGCCACGCAATGGGGCATGATGCAGCGTGAGAAAAAGCAAGTTTTGGGTTCTGTTTCACTTTCTTGTGCTAAGGGCAGTGTGGCAGAGCAGTGGCAAGAGCGTTTACTTGCAACGCTGCCTTTTACCATGACTCAAGCACAAAAGCGGGTATGTGACGAAATCCGTGTTGATTGTGAAAGCACAACTCCGATGATGCGTTTGGTTCAAGGAGATGTGGGTTCAGGTAAAACTCTGGTAGCGGTTTTGTCTGCTGTGCAGGCATTGGCAAATGGCTATCAGGTTGCTTTTATGGCTCCAACAGAGTTGTTGGTGAGGCAGCATGTGGCAACCATCACGCCTTGGTTGTTAGACCTCGGCATTAAAGTGCTTACCTTAGTTGGTTCCCAAAAAGCCGCACAAAGGCGAGCGGTGCTTGAAGAGATAAATTCCGATACGCCCGTTTGCGTGGTTGGTACACATGCTTTATTTCAAGATAGCGTCTCTTTTGGTCGTTTGGGTTTGGTGATTTGCGATGAACAGCATCGTTTCGGAGTGGCTCAGCGTTTGCGCTTGCAAGAAAAGGGCGATTCAATCACACCACATCAGCTGGTGATGACGGCAACGCCTATTCCTCGTTCTTTGGCCATGATTGCTTATGCGCATTGCAGCCATTCGGTGATCGATGAGCTGCCGCCGGGTCGACAACCGGTGCAAACCTCGGTGTGTTCATTGTCTCAGCGAGAAAAGGCCATGGAGAGGGTGGCTGCTTTGTGCGATGAAGGTGCTCAGGTCTATTGGGTGTGCCCCTTGGTGCGAGAGTCAGATAAACTTCAGGTGCAAGCAGCTGAAGTCACAGCAGTGCATTTGCAAGAGAGCTGGCCGAAGCTCGCTGTTTCTGTTTTGCATGGTCAGTTGCCTACCGAAGAGAAAATAGCCGTGATGGCTGATTTTGTGTCTGGGAAATGTCAGGTTCTGGTGGCAACAACAGTAATAGAGGTGGGTGTGGATGTGCCTAACGCTAGTGTGATGGTGATTGATCATGCTGAGCGCTTTGGTTTGGCGCAGCTGCATCAGTTGCGAGGGCGAGTCGGTCGAGGTTCAAAGCAGAGTTATTGCGTGTTGCTTTATCAAGCGCCATTGTCGCAAGAAGCTCGTTACAGGTTGGATGTGATGCGTCGTTGTATAGACGGATTTGCAGTGGCTGAGGCAGATTTAGCACAACGGGGCCCTGGAGAGATGATGGGAACAGATCAAGCTGGTCACTGGGAGTTCCGTCTGCTGGATTTGGTGGCAGACCAAGGCTTAATTCCCTTGGCGCAAGAGCTTTTGGCGAGCCTATCTCTTCCTTTAACGCCGAACCAGCAGGCTTTGCTATCGGCTTGGACCAATGGCAGCTTGGCCTACCTGTCAGCTTAAGTGTTAAGGCAGACATTTGTGCCTACCTATATAAAAGAGTGCTTAAAGGCTTTAAAAACGCTGTGTAGGAATAAAACAGACCTCGCTAAGCATATGCTTTAAGGTCATATTTTTTCTGAAAACGGGGCTCCAGGTGAGAGTTTCCCCGGGCACCATGTAAGAGATCACCCATTGTCACTTTATTTGAACAAATTGGTTTGCTAAACGTTTTTAGTTTGTCTACCATCAGCTGTGAAAGGGAGAGAAACACCCATTTTGGATTCGTTTCTCACCGTCTTTAAGTAACAGGGAATGTTATTCGTAATACTCCTCACTTATTAAAAGATTTTCAACTGATTCAAAGAGGGGAAAACTTATGTCAGTAAAGAAAATAGTTTTGATGACCGCGGCAAGCGTTGCAGTTCTTACTGCAGGTGTTTCTTTCGCCGGAGGTTCTTATGCAGCTCCTGTAGCTAGTAACTCAGGTGTTTATGTTGATGTAACTGCAGGTGCTTTCTTGCGTGACATCAAAGACAATTCATCTTTATCACAAGATGGCACTACACTTGCTACTTATGACAACGGTCAAAGTGGTTTCACTGTAGGTGGCAACTTGGGTTACCAATTCAACAAAACATGGTCTGTTGAAGTGGGTTATGACTGGCTTCAAAACGCTAAAGTAACTGCCTCTGGTGCAGCTATCTTTACCGGTGGATCAGCTCTTGCAAGTGGCGATATTGTTACAGTAAAAACGTGGATGATGGATGCTGCTCTTAAAGCTTCTGTTCCTGTGATGGATTGCGTATCTGCTTTCGCTAAATTGGGTGCTGCTTACACACACAATGAAGTGGACTTGAACGATGCGGGTACACACTATAAGAAAGACAATAACTATTGGAACCCAATGTTTGGTGCAGGTTTAGACTATAACGTGAATCAAACTTGGACAGTAGGTGTTGAATACACATACGTACCTGGTGGCGATACATGGGCTAAAGTACATGCAAGTCCAATCCTACCTGGAACAAGAGCAGGTTCACATGTCCTCCCAGGCATACATGCTCTGAAGTTGAAAGTAGGTTACACTTTCGCGATGTAAGATCTTCCGTTTACGGAATCTAGAAGAGAGACCCTTAGGGGTCTCTTTTTTTATGCCTGTTTATATTTCTACTGTGCTGGCGCTATTTGAGCGATTTTTTGCGAGTTGCTCCTCATGTACCGTATGTACATTGCGTCACAATTCTCAAAAATCTCCCAACTAGCACTTATCACAGCGAAATCTAAATTAGCCATTTTTCCGCTGTCTTTGTTGAGCCTGCGCTTCCGATCGCTCGCATCAAGTGCGAGCACTCCGGCGGGCTTGTGTCGCCCGGTATCGCGGAGCGATTCGAGCGACGCTATTTTATGTAAGCCTTACGCAGAAGTTGCTACTCCCACCTTTTGTCATCCAAAGGCAATGCAATGACGTAGAGCCTGCACCCAGCGAAGGCGGGTGGGACCCAGGCTTGATCCGTTGTTACGAAGTAACAACTAGCGATCTTTAAAGATTTGATTCTAAAATAGCCCTAACCTCCGCTGTGAGCCATGGAGAGCCGAAGGCGCAGGCGAATAGTCCGCGATAGCCACGGATTTTCTATCGAGCGTAAGCGAACATAGAAAATCTTTACGTGGCGTTGAGTCACTTGAGAGACCACAGCGTAGTCAAGCCGT